>NZ_VUKF01000034.1 GCF_009193185.1 Georgenia thermotolerans
CAAACCAGACCGGCCGGCACGACGACGCCCACGAATCCATATGGCATCAAAAACTTGGCACACTGTTGAGTTCTCAAAGAACAGACACACACCATCAGCAGCCAGGAACCCAGTTCCCAACCCCTCCGGGGCAACCTCTCAATCTTAACCAACCCGGCCCGGCCTGTCAACCCGCCACTCTGAGTGGCGAACCATCACGCACTGGTTCCGAACTGGCCACCCCACCAGCAGACACGGCAACGCCATGACCACTAGATCCGGGGGCTTCCCGCGGGACCGGCCACCATCTCGGTGTCCGTGCCTCCCTGGCGGGACTCCGAAATATTAGGCAGACCCCGAACCGACGGTCAAACCACCGGCACATGGCCTGCGCCACACCACGGCCACCCCCACCGGCGCGGCGGTGACCCGGACCAGCTCCAGGCGCCACAACCTCCACACCCCACCTGGCGCCGTCCCAGGGCACCGACGGCGGCGGTGCCGGTGAGGGCGGGACCGCCCGGCGGACGCATCGCCCGCACCCTCGCCGAGCCGCGGTCGGGCTCCGCACCGCCCGAGAGAACGTCGTGGGCACCGGCGGCGTACGACGGAGGAGCGGCTCTCGGGGAGAGCCAGCGGCTCGCGCTGGTCCCGGGACGCCGGCTGGGTCCGGGAGGAGTTCGTCTGGGAGACGCCGTCAAGGGATTCGTGTGTCGGCGCCCGCCGGCAGGCGCCTCCCAGACATTGGGGGTCGCCAGATAGAAGGCCTGTCCCATATGTCCGAATACCAGTACGGTGCTGTCCCGATAGGCGTGGACTGATTATTCCGTGACGTGAAAATCCGTTCGACCCGGCAACGACGCCGGCACCAGGGGGGCCCATGGACAACCTCGCCGTACTCGCATTTTTCGCCCTGCTGCCCATCCTCGTGGTGGGTGCACTTCTTCTCTGGCTGCGTTGGCCGGCCAAGTACGCCATGCCAGTCGGTCTGGCCGTGGTGGTTGCCGTCGCCACCGCCGTGTGGCAGATGAGCTGGAACACGATCGCGGCCTCGGTGGTCCAAGGCCTGCTCATCGCCGTCGGGCTGTTGTGGATCGTCTTCGGCGCTCTCCTGCTTCTCGAGACGATCACCAAGAGCGGCGCGCTGCAGTCGATCCGCGCGGGGTTCACCACCATCAGCCCCGACCGCCGCGTCCAGGTCGTCATCGTCGCCTGGCTCTTCGGTTCCTTCATCGAGGGAGCGGCGGGGTTCGGCACGCCGGCGGCCGTCGTGGCGCCCCTGCTGCTGGCGCTCGGCTTCCCTGCCATGGCGGCGGTCATGGCAGGCCTGATCATCCAGTCCACACCCGTGAGCTTCGGCGCCGTCGGCACGCCGATGATCACCGGCGTCGGCACCGGCCTCTCGGGCACGGACGGGAGCTTCGTCCCGAGCGTTCAGGCCCGGGCGGACGCGCTGGACCTGGACCGCGCCGGCTTCATCGCGCACACCGCGACCCAGGTGGCCACCGTCCACGCCCTCGTCGGCGTCCTCGTGCCGCTGTTCCTCGTGTGCCTCATGACCGGATTCTTCGGGGAACGGCGCAGCTTCCGTGCCGGGCTCGCCGTTGCCCCGTTCGCGCTGTACGCGGCCCTGGCGATGATCGTTCCCTACCTGGCGGTTGCCTACCTGCTCGGCCCCGAGTTCCCGTCGATGATCGGCGGTTTCGTCGGGCTCGTCGTCGTCATGTACACGTCCTCCAGGGGCTTCCTCATGCCCAAGGACGTCTGGGACTTTCCGCCACGGGAACGCTGGAGCCACCGCTGGTCCGGTTCGGTCAATCCCGACGCCGAGATGGCGCCGGGGGCCAGGATGCCGCTCGCCCTCGCCTGGAGCCCCTACGTCATCGTCGCGGCACTGCTGCTCCTGACGCGCAATGTCCCCGCCCTCAAGACGTTCCTCACGGGCCCGGCGGTCATCAAGGTCAACAACATCTTCGGGTCCGAGATCTCCCAGAACATGGACCTGCTCTACTCCCCCGGCGCGATCTTCCTCCTGGCGTGCCTGGCCACCTACGTCCTGCACCGGATGACCGGCCGGCAGATCGGCGCCTCGTGGAAGGTGGCGAGCGGTCAGCTCGCGGGTGCGGCGTTCGCGCTGCTGTGCGCGCTGCCGCTGGTGCGGATCTTCATCAACTCGGGCGGCGCCAACAACGCCGCCGGGCTCGACTCCATGCCCATCACCCTCGCCGAGGCCGCGGCCAACGTGACCGGCGAGGGCTGGCCGGTCCTGGCTCCGTTCATCGGGGCGCTCGGGGCGTTCGTCGCCGGCTCCAACACGGTCTCGAACATGATGTTCGCCCTCTTCCAGTACTCCACCGGTGAGGGCATCGGCGCCACCAGCCCCGAGACGGTCGTGGCCATCCAGGCTGTCGGCGGCGCGGCGGGCAACATGGTGGCGGTGCACAACGTCGTGGCTGCGGCGGCCACCGTGGGTCTGCTCGGGCGGGAGGGCGACCTCATCCGCAAGACGGTCATCCCGATGACCTACTACTGCCTGGCGGCCGGCTCCATCGGGTACATGTGGATCTTCGGGATCGGGCTGAACGTGGGAACCATCGTGTTCGTGCTCGTGCTCGCCGCCCTGGCGGTCACGGCCTGGCAGATCACCACGAAGAGGGACGCCGTCAACCCCGAGCTGGAGCTCGCGAAGATCTGACGTGACGGTCGGGGCCCTGCCCGCGGGACGGGGCCCCCGACCGGCGCCGCTCTCGCGCAGCGGGCGCCAGGCGGATGGGTGCACCACCGCGGGCCAGGTGGGCGGCGGGTGCACCGCGGGCCAGGTGGGCGGCGGGTGCACCGCGGGCCAGGTGGGCGGCGGGTGCACCGCGGGCCAGGTGGGCGGGCGCCGGTGGTCCGCCTGTGGCTACGTGCCGGTCGCCCGTCAGGCGGGTGCGTGCCCGTCAGGCGGGTGCGTGCCCGTCAGCCGCCGCAGCCGCCCGGCTGCCCACAGGCGCAGGTGCCCTTCGCCAGGCTCACCGCGGTCGCCGCTGCCGCCGCCGCAGCCACCGGGGCGGCGGAGCGGGTCGCCTGCGGCGCCTCCTGCAGCAGGGTGTCGACGCTCTTGCCCAGCAGCGAGGCGTCGAGGACGCGGACCATGTGCGCCGTCGACATGTGCAGGCCGCGCCGGCCGAGGGCGTCGGTGATCTGCAGCAGGCAGCCCGGGTTGGACGTCACCAGCAGCTGGGCCCCCGTGGCCGCCACGTTGGCCGCCTTGCGGTCGCCGAGCTCACGCGCCGGCTCCGGCTTGACGAGGTTGTAGATCCCCGCAGAGCCGCAGCACAGGTCCCCCTCGGCGATCTCCTTGATGGTCAGGCCCGGGATGGCGCCCAGCAGCTGGCGCGGTTGCGACCGGACCCCCTGGGCGTGCGCGAGGTGACAGGCGTCGTGGTAGGCGACCGTCACCGGCAACGGGTGCCGCGTGGCCACGGGGCCCAGCTCGACGAGGACCTCGGCGATGTCCCGCACCCTGGCGGCGAAGTCGCGGGCCCGGTCGGCGTACTCGGGGTCGTCGGCGAGCAGGTGGGCGTAGTCCTTCATCGTCGAGCCACAGCCGGCGGAGTTGACGACGATGCGCTCCACCCCCGCCTCGGTGAACGCGTCGATCAGGGCCCGCGCGTACCGCAGCCCCTCCTCCTCCCGCCCGGCGTGCACCGACAGCGCGCCGCAGCAGCCCTGCGCGGGCGGGGTGACGACGTCGCAGCCCTCCATGTTGAGGACGCGGACGGTGGCGGCGTTGACGCCGGGGTAGAACTCCCGCTGCACGCAGCCCAGGAGCAGCCCGACCGTCATCCGCCGCGGGCCCTTGGCGGGCGAGAGCGGCGGAATGCGGACCTGCCGCTCGATGGGCGGGGCGATGGCCGCCATCGTGGCCAGGCTCGGGGAGATCTTCTCGAGGACCCGCGTGCGGCGCACCGCCCGGCTGAGCCCGCTGCGCTGGTACAGCGCCAGCGGGCCGCGCATGAGCCGCAGCCGCTCCGGGTGCGGGAAGAGGGCGAAGATGGCCTCGCGCAGGGCCCGGTCGCCGAGCGACCGGTGCTGCGCCCCGCGCCGCTCGACCTGCTGGCGGGTGGCCTCGATGAGCTTGTCGTACTGCACGCCCGAGGGGCACGCCGTCACGCACGCCATGCAGCCCAGGCACCGGTCGATGTGCTGCACCAGGGACGGGCTCATCGGCTCGCCCTCGAGCCCCTCCTTCATGAGGTAGATGCGGCCGCGCGGGGAGTCCATCTCCTCGCCCCACAGGTTGTACGTCGGGCAGGCGGGCAGGCAGAACCCGCAGTGCACGCAGTCGTCGATGAGGTCACGCGAGGGCGGGTGGTGGTCGTCGAACGCGGCCATGCCGAGCACGTCGGGCAGGGTGGTGGTCGCCTGTGCGGGCGCCGCCTCACCCATCTGGCCCTTCGGGCTGGCGACGGCGCCCATGTCGCCCGCGCCGGTGGTGGCCGCGTCCCGCGGCGTGCCCCTCGTGCCCTCGGGGCGCCCGTCCCCGGCGGAGCGCCCGCCGGTCGCCCCGTTCCCCGAGCGTGCGCCGGTCGACCCGTTCCCGATGTCTCCGCGCATCAGATCCCTCCCACGAAGCGCCCGGGCGCGAGGTGGCGTCCGGGATCCAGCCGCTGCTTGACCGCCCGCATGAGCTCCAGCCCGCCCACCGGGCCCCACACGTCGAGCCCCTCCCGCAGCGCGGCGGGCGCGGAGAGCACGGTGACGGTGCCCTCCCGGGGGCTCGGGGCGGCGGCGCGCAGACCGGCGACGACGCCGGCGAGGGCGGCCGCGTCCGGCGCGGTGATCCCGGCGTGCAGCACCCCGGCCGCCGTGCCGCGCAGCGCCACGCCGGCCCCGTGCGCCTGCTCGGCCGCGCGCGCCGCGGCCAGCAGGTCCGCCACGCCCGTCAGGGTGGCGGTGGCCTTGGCGAGGACGTCGCCGTCGGGCAGGCGGGCCCACCAGGCGGGTTCCTCCCCCACCGTGCCGCCGACCAGCGTCGCGGCGTCCGCGGCCCGGGCGGCGACGGCGTCGTCGGTGCCCTCGAGCAGGACGGCGAGGGTCGCCTCGTCGGCGCCGGCGGGCCGGTCGATCTCGACCGCGGCCGGGGCCAGCTGGGAGGCGACCACCGCCCGGGCGCGCTCGGCCACCTCCGCCAGCGGGCCGGTCCAGAGCACGTACGCCCGGGCCGGGCGCATCGGGTGCAGCCGGAACGCGGCGCGCACGATCACGCCGAGGGTGCCGTAGGCGCCGGTCATGAGCTTGGCCAGGTCGTACCCGGCGACGTTCTTGACGACCTTGCCGCCCGAGGAGGCGACCGTGCCGTCGGCGAGCACCACGGTGGTGCCCAGGACGAGGTCGCGCAGCGCCAGGCGCTGGAGCCGGCGCACCCCGCTGGCCCCGGTGGCCAGGGCGCCGCCGACCGTCGACCCGCCCTCCAGGCGCTGGCGCGGGACGTCGGCGACCAGCTCCTGCTCGGCGCGGCCGACGTGGGCCTGCAGGTCCCGCAGCGCCAGCCCGGCCTCGGCGACGACGACGAGGTCGCCGGACTCGTGCTCGACGAGCCGGTCGAGCCCGCGGGTGTCGAGCAGCAGGTCGACCCGTTCGGGCGGGCAGCCCCAGCCCAGGGCGGTGCCCGCGCCGCGGGCGACGGTGACCAGCCCCTGCCCGGTGGCGGTGCGCAGCAGGGCCGAGACCGCCTCGACCGTGGTCGGGCGGGCCACCACGGCGGCGGGGACGCCGTCGACCGTGTCCTCGGGGCCGGCCTCGCGGACCTCGCCGGCACCGTCGAGGCTACGGACCAGCGCGCTCAGATCGGGTGCGGTGACCGACGACATCAGAACACCTCCGCCAGTCCGGCCTCCTGCAGCGGGTGGGCGCCCTGCCGCCGCCCGGGCCGCTCGCCGCACAGCCGCGGCGTGGGGAAGACCTTGCCCGGGTTGGAGATGTTGTCGGGGTCGAACGCGCACCGGACCGCCTGCATGGTCTCGAGGTCCGCGGCGGTGAACATCTTGGGCATGTACCGGGCCTTGTCCGCGCCCACGCCGTGCTCGCCGGTGATCGAGCCGCCGTTGGCGATGCACAGCTCGAGGATGCCGCCGGCGACGTCCTCGGCGCGCTCGGCCGCCCCCTCCTCGGCGTCGTCGAAGAGCACCAGCGGGTGGAGGTTGCCGTCCCCGGCGTGGAAGACGTTGGCCACCCGCACGTCCCGCTCGGCGGCGAGGTCGGCGATCTGGCGCAGCACCTGGGGCAGGGCGGTGCGCGGGATGACCCCGTCCTGGACGAGGTAGTCGGGGCTGATCCGCCCGACGGCGGCGAAGGCGGACTTGCGGCCCTTCCAGATCAGGGCCCGCTCGACGTCGTCGGCCGCGATGCGCGTCTCGAACGCCCCGTTGGCCTCGCAGTGGCGCAGCACCTCGGCGAGCTCCCCGGCGACGTCCGCCGCGGCGCCGTCGAGCTCGACGACGAGCACCGCGCCTGCGCCGGCGGGGTACCCGCACGCCACCGCCTTCTCGGCGGCCTCGATGGCCAGCGCGTCCATCATCTCGATGGCGGCGGGGATGACCCCGGCGGCGATGATCGCCGAGGTCGCCGCCCCGGCGTCGTCGGTGGAGCGGAACCCGGCGAGCACGGTCTGGACCTCCTGCGGCAGCCGGGTCAGGCGCACGGTCACGGCCGTGACGATCCCGAGCGTGCCCTCGGAGCCGACCAGGGCGCCGAGCAGGTCGTAGCCGGGCGGGTCGGGCGCCTTGCCCCCGATCTCCACCCGCTCCCCGGCCGGGGTGACGACGTCGAGGCCGACGACGTGGTTGGTGGTGAAGCCGTACTTCAGGCAGTGCGCGCCGCCGGAGTTCTCCGCGACGTTGCCGCCGATGGAGCACACGGACTGGCTGGAGGGGTCGGGGGCGAAGTAGTAGCCGTCGGGCGTCGTGGCGCGGGTGAGCGCGAGGTTGATGACGCCCGGGTCCACGACCGCGCGCTGGTTGGCGGCGTCGATCTCGCGGATCTGGCGCATCTGCGACATCACGATGAGCACGCCCTCGGCCCGGGGCAGGGCGCCGCCGGACAGGCCGGTGCCCGAGCCGCGCGCCACGAAGGGCACCTGCCCCGCGGCGCACGCAGCCACCGCCGTGGCGACGTCGTCGGCGTCCCGGGCGAGCACGACGAGCCCGGGCACCACCTTGTACTGGGCGAGACCGTCGCACTCGTACGTGCGCAGGCGGTGGCGGTCGGTGATCACCTGCTCGGGCCCCAGGGCCGCGAGCAGGGTCTCGGTGACGCGGGAGAGCGGTGACACGACGGCAACCTCCTCGTTGACGACGCCGGCGGCCGGGGCCCGGAGGTCCGGGCCCCGGTTCGTGTCAGGACATGCGCTGGTACGCCGGGAGCGTGAGGAAGTCGGCGTAGTCGTCGGCGACGGCGACCTCGAGGAACGTCTGGCGCGCCTCCTCGTAGTCGGCCGGATCGCCGGGCAGCTTGGCGATCTCCTCGTCGGCGATGCGCTCGACCAGCTCACGCGTGACCCGGTGGCCCGTGTCAGCAAGCGTGACATCGTTGTGCAGCCACTGCCAGACCTGCGAGCGGGAGATCTCCGCCGTCGCGGCGTCCTCCATGAGGTTGAAGATCGCCACCGCGCCGAGCCCGCCGAGCCAGGCCTTGAGGTACTGGATGCCGACCGAGACGTTGTTGCGCAGCCCGGCCTCGGTGACCTCGCCGGGGGTGGAGGCGACGTCGAGGAGCTGGGCGGCCGTGACGTGGACGTCCTCGCGCTTGTTCTCGATCTGGTTGGGCCGGTCGCCGAGGACGGAGGTGAAGACCTCCTTGCACACCTCGACCATGCCGGGGTGGGCCACCCAGGAGCCGTCGAAGCCGTCGTTGGCCTCGCGGGTCTTGTCGTCGCGGACCTTGGCGAAGGCCACCTCGTTGACGGCCTCGTCCCGGCTGGGGATGAACGCGGCCATGCCGCCGATGGCGTGCGCGCCGCGCTTGTGGCAGGTGCGCACGAGCAGCTCGGTGTAGGCGCGCATGAACGGCACGGTCATCGTCACGGAGTTGCGGTCGGGCAGGAGGAAGTCCTTGCCGCGGGTCCGGAAGGACTTGATGACGGAGAACATGTAGTCCCAGCGCCCGGCGTTCAGCCCCGAGGAGTGCTCGCGCAGCTCGTAGAGGATCTCCTCCATCTCGAAGGCGGCCGGGTAGGTCTCGATGAGCACGGTGGCCCGGATGGTGCCGCGCGGGATGCCGAGGAAGTCCTGGGCGAGGACGAACGCGTCGTTCCACAGCCGCGCCTCGAGGTGAGACTCCATCTTGGGCAGGTAGAAGTACGGGCCCAGGCCCTTCTCGATCTGGCGCAGCCCGGCGGTGGCGAGGTAGAGCGCGAAGTCGACCAGGGAGCCGGAGGTCTCCTCGCCGTCGACGAGGATGTGCTTCTCGGGCAGGTGCCAGCCGCGGGGGCGCACGATGATCGTGGCCAGCTCCTCGTCCGGCTTGAGCGCGTAGGTCTTGCCGTTCTCGGCGGTGAAGTCGATGGTGCGGTTGATGGCGTCGAGCAGGTTCAGCTGCCCGCCCACGACCGAGGTCCACTGCGGGGTGTTGGCGTCCTCGTGGTCGGCCAGCCACGCCTTCGCGCCGGAGTTCAGCGCGTTGATGGTCATCTTCTTGTCGGTGGGGCCGGTGATCTCCACGCGCCGGTCCACCAGGCCGGGCGCCGGCGGGGCGACCTGCCAGGAGTCGTCCTCCCGGATGTGCGCCGTCTCGGGCAGGAAGTCGAGGGTGCCGCCGTTGGCGAGGTCCTCCACCCGGCGCCGCCGGGCCTCCAGCAGCTCCAGGCGGCGGCCGTTGAGCTCGCGGTGGAGGCGGGCGATGAGGTCGAGCGCGCGGGGGGTGAGGACCTCCTCGTAGCGCTCGCCCAGCTCGCCGGTGATGCTGAGCCCGTCCGGAGTCTGCACGATAGTCTCCCTCGATTTCGTGATGCGGAATTGCAGATCTTCTATGCGAAAACCCTACGTGACGCGCTTCACGACGGTCAACGGCGCGCGACGGCGCCTGACGAGGGCTCCGGCGGGCCTCGCGGAGGGGCCGCCGGCGCCCCCGGCACCAACCTCTGCCGGTATCTCAGGGTCGCTCATGCCCGGGCCGTTGTCAGCCCGTCCGCCGAACCTCGTCGCCCCTGCCTCGGCCCTCCTGCCGCCCCGGCGGAGCCCGCGCCGGCTCCCCAGCACGCCGAGGACCTCGCCCGGCACGGCCGGACGAGGTCTTCGGCGAGGCGAGCGTCGTGGCGTCAGGCGCCCACGAGCGCCTCGCGCAGCTCCGCGACGTGCCCGCGCGCCTCGACGTCGTAGCGGGCCAGGCGGACGGTGCCGTCGGGCGCGACGACCACCGTGGAGCGGCGGACGCCGTCGAACGTGCGCCCGTCCCGGGTCTTCGGCCCCCACGCGCCGTAGGCGTCGGCCACGGCGTGGTCGGCGTCGGAACCGAGCGGGTAGGTGAGGTGCTGCTCGGCGGCGAAGGACGCGAGGTCCTCCACGGGGTCGGGCGAGACCCCGACGACGGCGTAGCCGGCGCCCTGCAGGGAGGCCAGGTTGTCCCGGAAGTCGCAGGCCTCCGTCGTGCACCCGGGGGTGCCCGCCTGGGGGTAGAAGTACACGATCACGCCGGCCGGGCTGGCGGCGCGCAGGTCGGCGAGGGACACCGACCCGCCGTCGGCGGTGGTCAGGGTGAAGTCCGGGGCCGGGTGCCCGGGGGTCAGGGCGGCCATGGGGTTCTCCTTTCGCTGGCTCGTGCCGCCGGGGACGGCACGACGGGGATCCGGGGACGACGGCGTCACGGCAGCGCGCGCTGCCACCGCTCCTCCGCGAGCGCGCGGCCGGACGCGCTGGCCTCGCCCCACAGCCGCAGCCGGCTCAGCCCGCCGTCGGGGTAGACGTCGAGACGCACGTGGGTGGCCTCCACGGCCCGCTCGACGAGGAGGCGGTGACGGGTGTCGGGCACCACCGGGCGGCGCGCGACGATGTCGGTCCACGCGGCGGGGTCGTCGAGGTCGGCGGTGCGGGCGTCGGCCACGGACAGGCGCACCCAGCCCGGCGCGTTGCCCACGTAGTAGCCGGTGTCGACCTCGACGTGGCGCACGGTGCCGGGCAGGGCGAGCGCGAAGACGGCGAAGTCGTTGCCCTCTCCGCGCCGGCGGGCGTTCTCCCAGCCCTCCCCCATGTTCCGGGCGCGCCCGGGCAGGATGACGTGGGCGGGCGAGGAGTAGAACGCGTCGGAGGTGCGCTCGAGCCGGCCGCCGTTCTCGGCGGCGACGAGGTCGACGGTGCCGTCCAGGAAGCGCGGGTCGGCCACGACCTCGCCGTGCACCCGCAGCCGGGCGACGCCGCCGTCGGGGTAGATGGACAGGCGCACGTGCGTCCAGCAGCGCTCGTCGATGACGGTGTAGTAGTTCTTCGTGTCCCCGGCGCAGTCGGCCTTGGCCACCAGGGTCGTCCACTCGGCGTCGGCCAGCTGGGCCGCCGAGGGGTAGTCGGGCACGTGGGCGGCCTCGACGGAGACGAAGGGCGGGTAGTTCCCCCGGAACCAGGCGGTGTCGACGACCACGCCGCGGACGATCCCCGGCGCGCCCAGGCGCACGATCGCCCAGTCGTGGCCGGGCTCGCGCCGGCGGCGGGTCTCCCAGCCGTCGTACACCTTGCCCTTGTGGCCGAAGTCGGCGGGGTCGAAGGCCGGCTCGCCGACGGTGATGAGGTTCTCCCGCTGGGCGAACAGCTCGTCGCTGGCCGAGACCACCGAGGCGCCCAGGGCGCGGGAGGCCAGGTCGGTCAGGGTGGTGAAGGCGGCGCCGGCCGCGGCGGTGCTCGCGGTCGCGCCGTCCGCGGTGGCGGCGGGCGCGCCGGTCGCGCCGGTGGTGGGGGTGGCCGGGTCTACGTGGGTGCTCATGCCTCTCCTCGTCGCAGCAGCGTCCCGTGCGGGACGTCGGTGATCGCGCGGCCGCGCAGGAGGGTGCTCCTGACGACGCCGTTGAGGCGGCGGCCGGCGTAGGGGGTGATCGGGTTCTTGTGGTGCAGGCGGGTGGGGTCGACGACGAACTCCTCCTCGGGCGCGAACACCGCCAGGTCGGCGTGCCGCCCGACGGCGATGGCGCCCTTGCGCTCCAGGCCGACCAGCGCGGCCGGTCCCGTGGACATCCAGCGCACGACGTCGGCGAGGGGCACGCCCCGCCGGCGGGCCTCGGACCACACGGCGGCCAGGCCGAGCTGGAGGGAGGCGACCCCGCCCCAGGCCTCGCCGAAGTCGCCGGTGTCCAGGGCCTTGAGGTCGACGGTGGAGGGCGAGTGGTCGGTGACGACGATGTCGATGGTGCCCTCGGCCAGCCCCTGCCACAGCCGGTCGCGGTTGCCCTCGTCCCGGATGGGCGGGCAGCACTTGAAGGCGGTGGCGCCGTCGGGGACCTGCTCGGCGGCGAGGGTGAGGTAGTGCGGGCAGGTCTCGACGGTGAGCCGGACGCCCTCGGCGCGGGCAGCGGCGATCAGCGGCAGGGCGCCGGCGTCGGAGAGGTGCAGGATGTGCGCCCGGGCGCCGGTGCGGCGGGCGGCCTCGATGACGGTGGCGATGGCCGCCGCCTCGGCCCCCGCGGGGCGGGAGGCGAGGAAGTCGGCGTACCGGGGTCCGTGGGGATGGGGGGCGCCGGCGACGACCCGGGGGTCCTCGGCGTGGACGATCATGAGGGCGTCCAGGGCGGCGAGCTCGCGCAGGTCGCGCTCGAGCTCCTCGGGCTCGAGGTGGCCGAACTCCGGCACCCCGGAGTCGATGAGGAAGCACTTGAAGCCGAACACGCCGGCCTCGTGCAGGGGCCGGAGCTGCCCGGTGTTGCCGGGGACGGCGCCGCCCCAGAAGCCGACGTCGACGTAGGCGGCGGCGCGGGCCCGCTCCTGCTTGACCTCGAGCGCGGCGACGTCGGTGGTCGGCGGGACGGAGTTGAGCGGCATGTCGACGATGGTGGTCACCCCGCCCGCGGCGGCGGCGCGGGTGGCCGAGGCGAACCCCTCCCAGTCGGTGCGGCCGGGCTCGTTGACGTGCACGTGGGAGTCGACCAGGCCGGGCAGGAGCACCTCGTCGGGGTCCAGGTCGACGGTGCGCGCGCCCGGAAGGCCCGCCCCGAGGGGGGCGACCTGGGCGATGACGCCGTCGGCGACGGCGACCTCGGCGGGCGCGAACCCGTCGGGGAGGAGGACGCGCTCGCCGCGCAGGACGAGGTCGTGGCGCGGCCCGGGCTTGGCGGTGGCGTGGGCGGGGGCGGGACTGGTCATCGGTGTCCTCTCGGGGCGAGATCCGCGACGATGCGGGGGGCGAGCTGCTCGAGGAGGGGGCCGGCCTCGGCGATGCACCGGGCGGGGTCGGGCTCGAGGTCGGTCAGGGCGTGCACGGCGAGCAGGCCGGCGGCGCGCGCCCGCTCGGGGGCGAGGGTGGTGCGTCCGCACACCGCGACGGTGCCCACGCCCAGCGCGGCCGCGGCGGCGGCGACGCCGACGGGGGCCTTGCCGTGCAGGGACTGCGCGTCCAGGCTGCCCTCGCCGGTGACGACCAGGTCGGCGCCGGCGGCCCGGCGGGCGAAGCCGGCGAGCTCGAGGACGACGTCGATCCCGGGGCGGCGCTGGGCGCCGAGGAGCAGGCAGGCGAAGCCCACTCCCCCGGCGGCGCCGGCCCCGGGGCGGCCGGCGAGCTCGCGGGCCGCGGCGGCCGTGGCGGTGCCGGTGCCCGCGGTGCCGGTGCCCGCGGTGCCCGCCGCTGGGGCGCTGCCGGCCGCGGGGCGGGCGGCGGGGACGGGCGTGTGGGCCAGGGCGGCCACCCAGGTCGTCAGCCCGTCCTCGAGCAGCGCCACGGTGGCCGGGTCGGCGCCCTTCTGCGGGCCGTAGACCGCGGCGGCGCCGCGCGGGCCGAGCAGCGGGTTGTCGACGTCGCTGGCCAGCACGAGGCGGGCGGCGGCCAGGCCCGGGTGCAGGCCGGCGAGGTCCACGGCGAGGAGGTCGCGCAGGGCGGCCCCGCCGTCGGGCAGGTCCCCGCCCTCCCCCACCAGGCGGGCACCCAGAGCGGCGAGCATGCCCGCCCCGCCGTCGGTGCTGGCCGACCCGCCCACGCCGACCACGACCGTGGTGGCGCCGCCGTCCAGGGCGTGGGCGACGAGCTCGCCCACGCCGCGGGAGGTGGCGCGCCGGGCGGTGCCGGGGTCGGGGGTGAGCATCTCCAGCCCCGACACCGCGGCCATCTCCACCACCGCCGTCGTCCCCCGCACGGCGTAGCGGGTGGCGACCGGCGCGCCCAGCGGGCCGGTGGCGCGGAGGCGGACCTCGGTGAACCCGGCGGCCAGCGCCGCCGCCACGGTGCCCTCCCCGCCGTCCGCCACGGGCAGCTGGTCCACCTCGACCGCGGGCGCGGCGGCGCGCAGGCCGGCGGCGAGGTGGGCGGCGACGTCGGCGGCGGGCAGGGACCCCTTGAACTTGTCGGGGGCGAGGAGGACCATCATGCGCTCAGTCCAGCAGCGCCAGGGCCGTGGGGGAATCCTCCGGGCTGAGCGCGAGGTCCTCGAACTCGTTGACGCCGTCGAGCTCGACGCCCATGGCGATGTTCGTGACGCGCTCGAGGATGACCTCGACGACGACGGGCACCTGGTGCTCGGCGGCCAGCGCGCGGGCCTTGCCGAAGGCGGCGGGGAGGTCCTCGGGGTCCTTGACGCGCAGCGCCTTGCAGCCCAGGGCCTCGGCGACCTTGACGTGGTCGACGCCGTACCCCTCGGTCTCGGCCGAGTTGATGTTCTCGAAGGCGAGCGAGACCTGGTAGTCCATGTCGAAGGCGCGCTGGGACTGGCGGATCAGGCCCAGGTAGGCGTTGTTGACCACGACGTGGATGTAGGGCAGGTGGTGCTGGGCGCCCACGGCCAGCTCCTCGAGCATGAACTGGAAGTCGTAGTCGCCCGAGAGGGCGACGACCTCCGCCTCGGGCCGGGCGGTGGCCACGCCGAGCGCGGCCGGGCCGGTCCAGCCCAGCGGGCCGGCCTGGCCGGCGTTGATCCAGTGCCGCGGCCGGTAGACGTGGAGCAGCTGGGCGCCGGCGATCTGGGACAGGCCGATGGTCGTGACGTAGACGGTGTCCCGGCCGAAGGCACGGTTCATCTCCTCGTACACCCGGTGCGGCTTGATCGGCACGTCGGTGAAGTGGGTCTTGCGGAGCAGCTTGCCCTTGCGCTCGGCGCAGGCGGCCACCCACTCCCGGCGGTCGGGGACGCGTCCGGCCGCGCGGCGCTCCTGGGCGACCTCGACGGCCAGGGCGAGGAAGGCCCTGGCGTCGGAGACGATGCCGTAGTCGGGGGCGAAGACGCGGCCGATCTGGGTGGGCTCGACGTCGACGTGGACGAAGGTGCGGCCCCGCCGGTAGGTCTCCAGGCCGCCGGTGTGCCGGTTGGCCCACCGGTTGCCCACGCCGAGGACGGCGTCGGACTCGAGGAAGCTGGCGTTGCCGTAGCGCTGGGATGTCTGAATGCCCACCATGCCGGCGGTCAGCGGGTGGTCGTCGGGGATGGCGCCCCAGCCCATGAGGGTGGGCACGACCGGCACCTGGAGGGTCTCGACGAGGGTGACGAGCAGGTCCTCCGCGCCGGCGTTCACCACCCCGCCGCCGGCGATGATCAGCGGCCGCTCGGCGGCGGCGAGCATGTCGAGGGCCTTCTCCACCTGCGCCCGGGTGGCGGCGGGGTTGACCACCGGCAGCGGGGCGTAGGTGTCGGGGTCGAACTCGATCTCGGTGAGCTGGACGTCGATCGGCAGGTCGATGAGGACCGGGCCGGGGCGTCCCGAGCGCATGAGCTGGAACGCCTTCTGGAAGACGCCGGGGACCTGGGCAGCCTCGAGGACCGTCTTCGCCATCTTCGTCACCGGCGCGGCGATGGCGGCGATGTCGACGGCCTGGAAGTCCTCCTTGTCGAGCTTGGCCACCGGCGCCTGGCCGGTGATGCACAGGATCGGCACGGAGTCCGCCTGGGCGGCGTACAGGCCGGTGATCATGTCGGTGCCGGCGGGCCCGGAGGTGCCGATGCAGACGCCGATGTTGCCCGGCGCGGCCCGGGTGTACCCGTCGGCCATGTGCGAGGCGCCCTCGACGTGGCGGGCGAGAACGTGACGGATGCCGCCGTGCTTGCGCATGGCGTCGTAGAGGGGGTTGATGGCGGCGCCGGGCAGGCCGAAGGCCTGGGTGGCGCCCTCCATCTCGAGGATGGCGACCGCGGCGTCGACCGCGCGCATTCGGGGCATGGTGGCCTCCAGGGTGGTCAGGAGGCGCGGCCGGAGAGCCGCGCGAGGGTGCGGAAGAGCGCGGAGTGGTCCAGGGAACCGTCGCCGTTCGCGCGGGCGGCGCCCATGAGCTGGGCGACGGTGGCGCCCAGCGGGATGGTCACACCGGCCTCGCGGGCGGCCGAGGTGACGATGCCGAGATCCTTGTGGTGCAGGTCGATGCGGAAGCCCGGCTCGAAGGAGCGGTCGAGCATCTTCTGCGCCTTCTGGTCCAGGACCGCCGAGCCGGCCAGCCCGCCGCCGAGCACCCGCACCGCGGCGGCGGTGTCGACGCCGTAGGCCTCGAGGAAGAGGATCGCCTCGGCGAGCAGGCCGATGTTGCCGGCCACGATGAGCTGGTTGGCCGCCTTGACCGTCTGGCCGGAGCCGGAGGGGCCCACATGCACGATGGTCTTCCCCACGGCCTCGAGGTAGGGGGTGGCGGCCTCGAAGTCCTCCGCGCTGCCGCCGACCATGATCGACAGGGCGGCGTTCTTCGCGCCGGCCTCCCCGCCCGAGACGGGGGCGTCCAGGAGGCGGAAGCCGCGCTCCGTGGCCTGCCCGGCGAGCTCGGTGGTGACGTCGGGGCGGATGGTCGAGAAGTCGATGACGAGCGTGCCGGGCCGGGCGTGCGCGAAGACGCCGTCCTCGCCGGCGAGGACGTCCACGACGTCCGGGGAGTCCGGGACCATGGTGGCGACGACGTCGGCCTCGGCGACGGCCTCGGCCACCGAGCCGGCCGCGCTGCCGCCCGCGGCGACCAGCGGCTGGGTCTTCTCGGGGCTGCGGTTGTAGCCGATGACGCGGTGGCCGGCGTTCTGCAGGTGGACGGCCATGGGGCTGCCCATGATCCCGAGGCCGATGAACGCGATGGTGCTCATGTCAGTCCTTCCGTAGGGCGGTGCGGCGGGCGCGGGTCGCGCGGCGTCCGGCGTTGCGGGCGCGGGGCGCGCGGTGCCCGGGCCCGCGAGCCGGGTGCGGTCAGCGGGTGGGGACGCCGGAGCGCTGCTCGAGCGGCAGCCAGGCGAAGGGGTCGGCGTCGTCGGTCTTGTACTCCAGCGCCACGGGCCCGCCGTAGCCGCCGCCGCGCAGGTCGTCGATCCAGGCCTGGAGGGGCAGCTCGCCGCTGCCCGGCGCGCCGCGCCCGGGCGCGTCGGCGATCTGGACGTGGGCCACGCGCTCGCGGTAGGCGGCGATCTCGGCCGGGACGTCGGCGCCGTTGACGGCGAGGTGGTAGACGTCGAGCAGCAGGCCGAGGTTCGTCTCGCCGTGCTCGGCCGCGACGCGGTCGAGCACGGCCACGACGTCGGCGGAGGTCTTCAGCGGGTAGGCCGGGGTGCCGGAGACCGGCTCGAGCAGGACGGTGCCGCCGATGCGGGCGACGGCGCGCGCGGCGCGGGCGAGGTTCTCCGCGCCGAGCTCGTCCTGGGCGGCCGGGTCGACGCCGTCGACGCGGTTGCCGTACAGGGCGTTGAAGGCCCGGCACCCGGTGCGCTCCCCGATGGCGGTGACGACGTCGAGGTTGGCGCGCAGCTCCTCGGAGCGCTCCGGCCAGGACACCAGGCCCCGGTCGCCGGCCGGCATGTCGCCGGCGGCGAAGTTCAGCCCGGTCAGCTGCACGCCCGCGGCCTCCAGGGCGCCGACGAAGGCGTCCACCTCGCCGGCGTCAGGCGTGGCGGAGGGGAAGGGCCACCAGAACTCCACGCCCGCGAAGCCGGCGGCCGCGGCGGCGGCCGGCCGCTCGAGCAGCGGCAGGTGGGTCAGCAGGATGGAGCAGTTCACCGCGTACGGCACGGACATCGGCGTCTCGCTTTCACCATTCGGAATCTTACTTCCTTGTACTGAAAGATTAGAGAAGAGCCCGGCCGGGGTCAACCCCCGGCCGGGCTCTGGTTTCGCTGCGTGCGGAGGGGCGCTCTCCGCGCCGCCTACGGGGTCACGGCCGCGTCCGGCCGCGTCGCCCGGTAGGCGCGCCAGCCGCCGTGGTCGGTGATGTCGCGGTGGCGGTCCCGCTCCGCCGGGCGCAGGGCCATGGCCAGCGCGGCCGAGCCGTCCTCGAGCTCGACCACGCTGAGCTCGAGCTCGCCCGGCTCGTCCGGCAGGAACCAGCGCAGCAGCGTCGTCAGCGGCACGTCGTACAGCTCTCCGGGCACCTGGGCGCCGGGGGCGCCGACGGCGTCGGCCTCGACCATGCCGGGGAACTCGTCGCGCACCGAGTACAGCCGGTAGCGGGCGGCGGTGCGCACTTCGCCGAGGAAGGGGTGCGCGGCGATGTTGTGGTGCACGGCCCCGCCGCGCATGCCCTCGCCGTTGACGAACAGGACGGGCACTCAGACCACCGCCCCGGGACGGCGCAGCAGGTCGCCCAGCGCGGCGGGGTCCACGCCGGCCGCGTCGAGCTCGGCGTCGTCCACGGCCCCGCAGTCCAGGCCCCGGCTGAGGAACCAGGCCAGCGCCCGGGCCGTGGCCGGCTCGTCCAGGACGGCACCCTCGACCCGGCCGAGGTAGTTCCGCAGCCGGCCGGTCGCCTCCGCCAGGCCCTGACGGTAGAAGGCGTACGTCGCGGCGAAGCGGGTGGGCAGCTGGGCCGGGTGGAGGTCCCAGCCCTGGTAGAAGCCGCGCTCGAGGGAGCGACGCACCAGGCGGGCGTGCAGTGCCCAGGCGGAGCGCACCTGCTCCGGCGCGCCGACGGGCAGGACGTTGGTGGACCCGTCCGACAGCCGCACGCCGGTGCCGGCCGCGGCGACCTGCATGACGGCCTTGGCGTGGTCGGCGGCCGGGTGCTCCATGCTCTGATAGGCGGCGGCGATGCCGAGGGAGGCGGAGTAGTCGTACGTGCCGTAGTGCAGCGCGCTGACCCGCCCCTCCCCCGCCCGGATCATGCGGGCGACCCCGGCGGTGCCGTCGGGGCCGACGATGGCCTGGGGCGTCTCGACCTGCACCTCGAAGCGCAGCCGGCCGGCCGGCAGGCCGTGGGCGCGCTCGAGCGCGCCGCACACTGAGGCCATCGCGGCGACCTGCTCGACGGCGGTGACCTTGGGCAGGGTCAGCTGCAGCCCGTCGGGCACGTCGCCGCCGTCGAGGAGCGCGGCGAGGAAGAGGTCGAGGGTGCGCAGGCCCCGGGCGCGGGTCGCCGCCTCCAGGCTCTTGAAGCGGATGCCGGCGAACGGGGTGGCCACCCCGGTGACCAGCTCCTCGCGCAGCGCCCGGGCGGCGGCCACGGCGACGTCGTCCTCGGCGTCGCCGTGGTCGCCGTAGCCGTCCTCGAGGTCGATGCGCAGGTCCTCGATCGGCTCCCGGTCGAGCTTGGCCAGCACGCGTTCGCCGACGGCCGCCCGGAGCGGGGCCGGCACGGCGGCGGCGTCGAGGACCGCCTCGATGCCGCCGACAGCCTCGACCGCGGCGCGAGCCTGCGCGCCCCACTCCCGGGCCAGCCCGGCCCGGTAGCGGTCGGCGGGGACGTAGACGGTGTGCACCGGCTGGCGGGAGGTGTCCTCCCCGGGGTAGTCGCGCTCGAGGCGCGCGTCGACGGGAGCGAGGGCGTCCTCGACCGCGCGGCGCGTGGCCTCGTCCAGCCCGGCCCTCATCGCCCGGCTCCGACGACGCCGGCCTCACCGCGGACGGCGGGCGGCGCGGCGTCGGCGGCACGGCGCTCGCCGTCGCGCTGGGCCTGCTGGCGCACCGCCTCGGCGACGGCCTCGGCGACGCGGTGGTCGAAGACGCCGGGGATGACGAAGGCGCTGTTGAGCTCCTCCGGGCTGACCACCTCCGCGATCGCGACCGCGGCCACGCGCAGCATCTCGTCGGAGATGTGCGAGGCCCCGGCGTCCAGCAGCCCGCGGAACAGCCCCGGGAAGGCCAGGACGTTGTTGATCTGGTTCGGGTAGTCGCTGCGCCCGGTGGCCACCACCGCCGCCGTCTGCCCCGCCTCGATCGGGTCGACCTCCGGGGTGGGGTTGGCCAGCGCGAACACGATCGCCCCCTCGGCCATCCTCGCCACGTCCGCCCCGGTCAGGATGTTGCCCGCGGAGACCCCGATGAACACGTCCGCCCCCACCAGGCCCTCGCGGAGGGAGCCGGTGAGCTGGTCGGGGTTGGTGTGCTCGATGATCCAGCTGCGGTGCGGGTCGCCGTTGCCGACCCCGCGGTGCAGCGCGCCGTGCCGGTCGAAGCCGATGATGTTGCGGGCGCCCTGGGCCTTGAGCAGCTTGATGATCGCCGACCCCGCCGCCCCCACGCCCGAGACGACGATGCGCACGTCCTCCATCTTCTTGTCCACCACCTTCAGCGCGTTCAGCAACGCCGCCAGCACCACGATCGCCGTGCCGTGCTGATCGTCGTGGAACACCGGGATGTCCAGCTCCTCACGCAACCGCGCCTCGATCTCGAAGCACCGCGGCGCCGAGATGTCCTCCAGGTTCACACCCCCGTACACCGGCGCCAGCGCCTTGACGATGGAGATGATCTCCTCGGTGTCCTTGGTGTCCAGGCACACCGGCCACGCATCGACGTTGGCGAACTGCTTGAACAACGCCGCCTTGCCCTCCATCACCGGCAACGCCGCCGCCGGGCCGATGTCCCCCAGCCCCAGCACCGCCGTGCCGTCGGTGACCACCGCCACCGTGTTCCGCTTGATCGTCAGCCGCCGCGCGTCCTCCGGCTTCTCCGCGATCGCCAGGCACACCCGCGCCACCCCCGGCGTGTACGCCCGCGACAGGTCCCGCCGCGTCTTCAGCGGCACCTTGGCGTTGACCTCGATCTTCCCGCCCAGGTGCAGCAGGAACGTCGAGTCGCTCATCTTCAGCACCCGCACACCCTCCAGGGCGTTGAGGGCGGCGACCACCTGGTCGCCGTGCTCGGCGTCGACCGTGTCGCACGTGACGTCCACGACGAGCTGGCTGGTGGCGGAGTGGGCGATGTCCACCCCGGTCACCGCCGCGCCGGCCTCGGCCACGGCCGCGACGAGCATGCTCGTGGCGCGCTGAGAGGCGGGCACCTCCACGCGGAGGGTGATGGTGTAGCTGGGACTGGGCATGGCCATGACGGGCCGTCCTTTCGGCTGACAGCGACTTTCGTTATGTGGAAGAATATTTCTGCGCGCCTCGAACGGCGTGCAGGCCCGCCGGGCGCACCCGGCACGAGGGAGGCGAAGCATGGCGGATGGCGTGCAGTCCGTGGACCGGGCGATCGACCTGCTCGAGATCATGACCGACCTCGGCGGCGACGCGGCGCTCAGCGAGCTGGCGACCAGCTCGGGCCTGCCGCTGCCGACGATCCACCGCCTCATGCGGACGCTGGTCATGCGCGGCTACGCCCGCCAGCTCCCCTCGCGCCGCTACACCCTGGGCCCCCGGCTCATCCGGCTGGGCGAGAGCGCCGGCCGCCAGCTCGGCGCCGGGGCCCGCCCCCACCTCGAGCGCCTGGTCCGCGAGCTCGGCGAGTCCGCGAACCTGGCGATGATCGACCGCGACATGGCCGTCTACGTCGCCCAGGCATCCTCGCAGCACTCGATGCGCACGTTCACCGAGGTCGGGCGGCGGGTCTACTGCAGCTGCACGGGCGTCGGCAAGGCGGTGCTCGCCCAGCTGCCCGACACCACCGTGCGCGAGATCGTCGGGCGCACCGGCATGCCGGCGGCCACCGACCGGTCCATCACCAGCGTCGACGCGCTCCTGGAGGAGATGGCGAAGGTGCGGGACCAGGGGTACGCCGTCGACGACGGCGAGCAGGAGATCGGCGTGCGGTGCTTCGCGGTGCCCGTCCCCCACGCCCCGACGCCGTCGGCGCTGTCCATCTCCGGGCCGGCGGCCCGGGTGTCCTTCGAGTTCGGCGAGCAGGCCCTGCCGCTGCTGCACGAGATCGCCGGCAAGATCTCCGAGGAGCTGATCACCGCCCGCTGAGGCGGCGCGGGCACCGGGGACCGCCGCCCGCGCCGCCGGGCTCATGACGCCCGCCGGCCGGGACGGTTCTCCGTCGCGCCCGCGGGGCTGAGGTCGGACCCCGTGGCCGGCGCCCCCGGGGCGTCAGCGGGCACGGTGCCCGGGCGAACCGGGAGGACGTCCGCCACGCCGTCGCCGTGGAGGTCGAGCGCCTCGAGAGACCCCGACCGCCGGCCGTGCCCGGAGCGGACGCGGGCGCGCCGCTCGGCGCTGCGGCGGGCCTCCTGCTCCGCCCGCAGCCGCTCGTCGAGGCGGGCGAAGTAGTCCGCGCGCCGGCGCTCCTGCTCCTCGGCCACGACCAGGCGGGCGGAGGAGCCGGCGGTGAAGACCGACGGTTGCCTGCTCCGCCCCCACCGCAGCTCGTTGAACAGCAGGTTGAGCACGACGGCGACGACCGCGGCAGCCGAGATGCCCGAGTGGAAGACCATGCCCACCCACTGCGGGAAGCCGTCGTAGAACGTCGGGGCGACGATCGGGATGATCCCGAAGGAGACCGCGACGGCGACCAGCACGAGGTTGAGGGTGTTGTCGTACTCGACCTTCGACAGGGTGCGGATGCCCGAGGCGGCGACCGAGCCGAACAGGACGATCCCCGCCCCACCCAGGACCGGCGGCGGGATGGCGGCGACGACGCGGCCCAGGACCGGCAGCAGGCCCAGGACGAAGAGCACCGACCCGCCGGCCGCCACGGCCCACCGGGACTTGATGCCGGTGATCGCCACCAGCCCGACGTTCTGGGCGAAGGCCGAGGCGGGGAAGGAATTGAGCAGCGGCGCGAGGGTGGTCGCGGCCATGTCCGCCCGCACGCCGTCGCCCACCCGCCGGGGGTCGACCTTGGTGCCGACGATCTCGCCGACGGCGATGATGTCGGCGGTCGTCTCGGTCATGATGACGACGACGACGATCGTCATCGAGATGATCGCGCCGGCCTGGAACACCGGGGTCCCGAAGGCGAACGGCGTGGGCAGCGCCGCGACGGGGCCGTTGCCCACGGCGGAGAAGTCCGCCATGCCCAGCGCCGCGGCGAGCACCGTCCCGGCCACGATGCCCAGCAGGATCGACAGCCGGGAGATCGTGCCCTGCAGGAACCGGCTGAGGAGCAGGACGACGACCAGCGTGACGATCGCGAGGGCGATGTTGGCCACCGAGCCGTAGCCGGGCGCCTGGGCGGCGCCGCCCATCATCCAGTTCACCGCCACCGGCAGCAGCGACAGGCCGATGACCGTGATGATGGTGCCGGTGACCACCGGCGGGAAGAACCGGATGATCTGGGCGAAGAACGGGCTGATGATCAGCCCGATCGCCCCGGCGACGATGATCGAGCCGAAGACGGCCGGCAGGCCGCCGTTGTTCGTCACGATGGCGACCATCGTCGAGACCGAGGCGAACGAGGTGCCCTGGATGAGCGGCAGCTGGGAGCCGAAGAAGGGGATCCCGACCGTCTGCAGGAGCGTGGCCGCGCCGCTGACCAGGAGGGCGGCGGAGACGAGGATGCCGACCTGGGCCCCGTGGAGCCCGGCCGCCTGGCCGATGATGAGCGGCGGCGCGATGACGCCGCCGTACATCGTCATGATGTGCTGGAGGCCGTAGAGGAACGTTCGCCCGACGGAGTACTTCTCGTCCTCGGGCCGGTGGCCCTTCGCGAGGACGGGAGCCGCGATGGTGGTCATGTCGTGCTCCTTGGTGGGGTGGCTCCGGTCAGCAGAAGCCCGTCACGGTCGCCCAGGCCCGCGGCTCGGGGGTGACGTCGGAACGCTTCACCTCCGCCTCGATGAGCCCGTACGGCCGGTCCGCGGCGTAGAAGACCTCGTTCGGGTTCTCCAGCCCGAACGGCGTGAAGTCGACGAGGAAGTGGTGCAGGTTCGGCATGGAGAACTTGATCTCGCCGATCTCCGGGTGGGTCTCCAGGACCCGCTTGCCCATCTGGTACAGCGTCTGCTGCAGCGCCAGGGAGTGCACGTCCGCGAAGGTCTCGAGCATCACCCGGCGCACGTCGTCGTAGGCGGCGTTGAAGTCGATGTCCGTGGTGGTGTAGCGCCAGCGGGCGGTGACGGAGGTGGCGAGGATCCGGTCGTCCGTCTCCACCAGGGTGGTGTAGCGGTCGCGCGGGAAGCCGTGGAACTCCGAGCCGGTGGACTTCAGCACCGACAGGTCCTCGAGCCCGGCGACGACGAAGACCTCGTCGCCGTCGCGCTGGACGACGGCGGTGCGGGTCTCGGTGCCGGCCTTGACGAAGGCGTGGTTGTGCTCGCCGTCGGAGGCGTTGTTGGCCAGCGAGGTCGGGATGTGCTCCCAGGTGTACTCCTTGACCTCCCAGCGCCCGCCGGTGACCCAGTCGAAGGAGGAGGTGAAGTGCTCGGCCAGGCGCATCGCGAACAGCTCCGGGGAGCCGATGCCGTCCTTGGCGAACGCGAAGATCGTGTTCTTCTGCGTGTCCGTGGCCACCACCGGGGAGTTGTCGCCCTGGGTGTGGGCGACGGTGAAGTCCCCGCGCAGCTGGGAGGTCACCGACAGGTCGGTGATGCAGTGGCGGGGCTTGTCCCGGTCGACCTTGACGACCCGGACCTCGGCCTTGCCGTACTGGTTGTCGCCCAGGACGATCGTGCCGTCCTGGCCCGCCGCGGCGGCGTGGGCGGGGGTGGCGATGGTGTCGCTCATTGTCTAGCTCCTTCGATAGGTCGTGCGACGGTGCAGGGGTCGGTGGGCTGGGTGTGAGGTGCCGGTCAGCTGCCCCGATAGGTGGAGTAGGCGAACGGGCTGAGCAGGATGGGGACGTGGTAGTGGCCCTGCCCCTCCTCCACGCGGAAGTCGATGGTGACCTCGGGGTAGAACGTCGGGCGGCCGGCGGCCGCGAAGTACTCGCCGGTGGCGAAGACGAGGCGGTAGGTGCCCGGCTCGAGGACGGCGGGGCCGAGCTCGCGGTTGCGGCCGTCGGCGTCGGTGCGGCCGGTGGCCACCTCCGCCAGCCCGTCACCGGCGTGGCGGGACAGCGTCAGCCCCACGCCGGCGGCCGGGACCCCGGCGACGGCGTCGAGGACGTGGGTGGTGATGTGCGAGGTCATGCGAGCTCCTTCTGCAGGCGGAGGACGGCGATCTCCCGCAGCTGCTCGGCGGCGATGCGCCGCTCGGTCGCGGGGTCGTGGGTGAGGCGCTCCTCGAGCGCGGCGAGGATCTCCGCGGCGCTGCGGCCGGCGGCGCGGATGAGGAAGACGTGGCCGAACCGCTCCTCGTAGGCGGCGTTGCCCTCGCGCAGCCGGCGGGCGGTCTCCGGGTCGACGCCGTCGACGGCGGCCTGCTCGCGGCGGGAGTGCGCGGCGTCGGCGTCCGCGCCCTGCGGGCGCTCGCCGATGCGGGGGTGGCGCGCCAGGGCGGCGTCGACCTCCTCCTCGCTCCAAGGGCGGGCGGCGGCGCGGGCGGCGGTCAGGGCGGTCTCGACGTCGGCGTAGGGTCGGCCCTGGACGATCTGCTCCGCCCAGCGCGGCACCGCGGCGCAGGCGAGCAGCAGCGCCCGGGCCTCCCGGGCGTCGGCTTCGTTGAGCCGCGCCAGGCCGGTGAGCGTCATTCTCGACTCCTTCGTCGCTGTTCCATATTGTGGAAGTGGATTTCCGTTCTAGAAAAGTAGACCCTGCGCCGCGGAGGCTGTCAAGACGCTTCGGCGACATTCGCGGCGGCCGGCGCGGGTGCGCCCGCCGCCCAAGCGGCGGGCACGGCGGCGGCACGGCCACAGGCATGGCGACGGGCGCCGCCCGCGGGTCGAGACCCGGGGCGACGCCCGCGCGATCCGGCGCGCCGGCGGGGTTAGACCTGCTCGGGCGCGGCCACCCGGCCCGTCCCGCCGGCGGGCGCCAGCGGGACCTCGCGGCCCTGGGCGTCGACGAGGCGGCCGCCCTCGACGCGGTCCCCGTCCTCGAGCGCCTCGAGCAGCTCGGGGCTGACGTAGCGCGTCCCGCGCGCGACGAAGACCGAGGACTGTGGGGCGTTGCCGGTGCGGAACACGTTGAACACGAGGTTGAGCAGGACCGCCATGATCGCCGCGGAGCTGATGCCGGAGTGGAAGATCGTCACGAACCACGCCGGGAAGCCGTCGTAGAAGTTCGGGGCGACGATCGGGATCATGCCGAAGGCGAGCGAGCTGGCGACGATGACGAGGTTCATGTTGCCCTCGTAGTCGACCTTGGCCAGCGTCCGGATCCCGCTGGCGGCCACCGTGCCGAACAGGACGATCCCGGCGCCGCCGAGCACCGGCGTGGGGACCGCCGCCACCAGCCGGCCGAGGACCGGCAGCAGGCCGAGGACGACCATGATCACGCCGCCGGCGCTGACGACGAAGCGGCTGCGGATCCCGGTGATGGCGACCAGGCCGACGTTCTGGGCGAACGCCGTCTGGGTGAAGGAGTTGAACACCGGCGCCACGGCGCTGGAGAGCATGTCCGCCCGCAGGCCGTCGGCGATACGGCGGGAGCCGACCTTGCTGCGCACGATCTCGCCGACGGCGAGGATGTCGGCGGTCGTCTCGGTCATCGTCACGAGCACGACGATGGTCATCGAGATGATCGCGGCGATCTCGAAGTGCGGCATGCCGAAGGCGAAGGGCGTGGGCAGGGCCACCACCGCGCCGTCGCCGACGCCGGAGAAGTCGGCCATGCCGAGCGCCGCCGCCACCAGGGTGCCGATGACGATGGCCAGGAGGATCGACAGCCGCGAGACGGCCGCGATGCCGACCTTGCTCAGCACGAGGACGACGAGGAACGTCAGGGCGGCCAGCCCGATGTTCGCGGGGCTGCCGTACCCCTCGGCCTCCGGGTTGCCGCCCAGGGTCCAGTTGGCCGCGACCGGCATGAGCGTCAGGCCGATGGTGGTGATGACGACGCCGGTGACCACCGGCGGGAAGAACCGGATGACCTTGGCGAAGAAGGGGGCGAGCACGAGGCCGATGAGGCCGGCGACGAGCACGGCGCCGAAGACCGCCGGCAGCCCGCCGCCGCTCGAGAGGATGGCGAGCATGGTCGCCACCCCGGCGAAGGAGACGCCCTGGACGAGCGGCAGCTGGGAGCCGAAGAACGGCACGCCCCAGCTCTGCAGGATCGTCGCGGCACCGCCCACGAACAGCGCCGAGGCGATGAGGACGGCGATGTCGGGGCCCTGGAGGCCGGCCGCCGTCCCGACGATGAGCGGCACGGCGATGATCCCGCCGTACATGGTCAGCACGTGCTGGAGCCCGTACACGAAGGAGCGGGCCACGGGCAGCCGCTCGTCCTCCGGGCGCGCCGCCGTGGTGGTGGTTCCTCTTGCCATCCGTTGACCTCCTCGTCAACCGGCCGTGTGGCCGTATCGATGCGCGACTGCCGCGCCGCAGGAAGGCCGATGCCCCCGCTGCCTGGTCCGCCTCGGGAGGGCCCGCGTCACGCCCGACACCTCTGCCGGAGACTTCCGTGATGTGGAACACAACTTCCGAGGGAGCGGCGTCAACGTAACCGGCTCCGCGCCCCCCGTCAAGGGTCCCGGGAGGCGCCGGGGCTCCGCGGACGTCACGCGTGGGACCTTCGCCCCAGCGCCGCCCCGAACCGACGCGAACCCGCCGAAAAGAGGCTCGACGGTCGGGACGTTAGCCCCAGGAACCGGACATTGCGGGCGGCCATGCTGGTGCCCAAGGAGCTCAACCAGAGCTCGAGCGGAGCGAGGTAGCTCCACCACTGCTCACAAGGAGAGCATGATGGCCACGTCATTCGAGAACCGCACCGCCGGCACCACCCCTCGCCCGGCGCCCCGGTACCAGGAAGAGCTGGTCACCACCCCTGCGGCGCGCAAGGTGCTCGCCGCCGGCCGCATCATCATCGGCTGGGTCTTCCTCTGGGCCTTCATCGACAAGCTGTTCGGCCTGGGCTTCATGACCACGGCCGACAAGGCCTGGATCAACGGCGGAACTCCCGCCCAGGGCTTCATCAAGGGCATCGAGGGCCCGTTCCACAGCGTCTTCCAGGTCTTCGTCAACCCGTTCGGCGACGCGCTCTTCATGCTCGGCCTGCTCGGCATCGGCGTCGCGATGATGCTCGGCGCCGGCCTGCGCATCGCGGCCGTGACCGGCACGCTGCTCATGCTGTTCATGTACCTCGCCGAGCTGCCCCTGGCGCTGGGCGGCACCAACCCGATCGTCGACTCCCACTGGATCGAGGCGATGCTGCTCATCATCTCCGCGGTGACCCTCTCGGGTGACACCTGGGGCGTGGGCAAGTGGTGGGCCGGCGTGATCGGCAAGAACACCTGGCTGCGCTGAGCGAACCGACGGGCGCGGCGCACCCGCCGCCCGTCACGACCACAGAGGCCCTGGTCCACTCGGACCAGGGCCTCTGTGGTGCCGGTGGTGCGCCGTCCGCACGTCCCCGTCGACGGCGTGCGGCCGGTGGCCGCCGGTGCCGGCGTCAGGCCGTGACCGCCTCCTCGGCGGCGCCGGCCTGCTCGGCGAGGTACTTCTCGGCCTCCGCGCGCACCGCCTCGGCGACGGCCTCGGCGACGCGGTGGTCGAAGACGCCGGGGATGACGAAGGCGCTGTTGAGCTCCTCGGGGCTGACCACCTCGGCGATCGCGACCGCGGCCACGCGCAGCATCTCGTCGGAGATGTGCGAGGCCCCGGCGTCCAGCAGCCCGCGGAACAGCCCCGGGAAGGCCAGGACGTTGTTGATCTGGTTCGGGTAGTCGCTGCGCCCGGTGGCCACCACCGCCGCCGTCTGCCCCGCCTCGATCGGGTCGACCTCCGGGGTGGGGTTGGCCAGCGCGAACACGATCGCCCCCTCGGCCATCCTCGCCACGTCCGCCCCGGTCAGGATGTTGCCCGCGGAGACCCCGATGAACACGTCCGCCCCCACCAGGCCCTCGCGGAGGGAGCCGGTGAGCTGGTCGGGGTTGGTGTGCTCGATGATCCAGCTGCGGTGCGGGTCGCCGTTGCCGACCCCGCGGTGCAGCGCGCCGTGCCGGTCGAAGCCGATGATGTTGCGGGCGCCCTGGGCCTTGAGCAGCTTGATGATCGCCGACCCCGCCGCCCCCACGCCCGAGACGACGATGCGCACGTCCTCCATCTTCTTGTCCACCACCTTCAGCGCGTTCAGCAACGCCGCCAGCACCACGATCGCCGTGCCGTGCTGATCGTCGTGGAACACCGGGATGTCCAGCTCCTCACGCAACCGCGCCTCGATCTCGAAGCACCGCGGCGCCGAGATGTCCTCCAGGTTCACACCCCCGTACACCGGCGCCAGCGCCTTGACGATGGAGATGATCTCCTCGGTGTCCTTGGTGTCCAGGCACACCGGCCACGCATCGACGTTGGCGAACTGCTTGAACAACGCCGCCTTGCCCTCCATCACCGGCAACGCCGCCGCCGGGCCGATGTCCCCCAGCCCCAGCACCGCCGTGCCGTCGGTGACCACCGCCACCGTGTTCCGCTTGATCGTCAGCCGCCGCGCATCCTCCGGCTTCTCCGCGATCGCCAGGCACACCCGCGCCACCCCCGGCGTGTACGCCCGCGACAGGTCCCGCCGCGTCTTCAGCGGCACCTTCGCGTTCACCTCGATCTTCCCGCCCAGGTGCAGCAGGAACGTCGAGTCGCTCATCTTCAGCACCCGCACACCCTCCAGGGCGTTCAGGGCCTCGACGATGCGCTCGCCGTGCTCGGCGTCGACCGTGTCGCACGTGACGTCCACGACGAGCTTCGTCGTGGTCGAGTGGGCGATGTCGACGCCCATGACCGCCCCGCCGGCCTCGGCCACGGCCGCGACGAGCATGCTCGTGGCGCGCTGGGAGGCCGGGACCTCCACGCGCATCGTGATGGTGTAGCTGGGACTGGGCATGGCCATGGGAGCGGGCCTTTCAAAGGTGGGACGAATCACGTTGAGCGGCATGAATCGTAACCCCCCGCACACCCCGGCCCCGACCAGGCCGGTCCAGGCCGGGCCGGGGACGCCGAACGGCCCCCTCCGGTGGGAAGGGGGCCGTCTGCCGGGCCACCGCGCCGAGAAGCTGGCGTCTCGGCGCGGAGGGCGGGTCAGCCGATGCGCTGCATGAGCAGCTCGCGCACGCGGGCCGCGTCGGCCTTGCCGCGGGTGGCCTTCATGACCGCGCCGACGATGGCGCCGGCGGCCTGGACCTTGCCGCCGCGGATCTTCTCCACCACGTCGGGGTTGGCGGCCAGCGCCTCGTCGATGGCCGCCTCGAGCGCGCCGTCGTCGGAGACCACCTCGAGGCCGCGGGCGACGACGACCTGCTCCGGGGAGCCCTCCCCCGCGAGCACGCCCTCCAGCACCTGCCGGGCCAGCTTGTCGGTAATCCGGCCGGCGTCGACGAGCCCGGCGAGCTCGGCGACCTGCTGGGGCGTGATCGCCAGCTCCTCCAGCGCCACGCCGTCGGCCTTGGCGGTGCGGGCCAGCTCGCCCATCCACCACTTGCGGGCGGCGGCCGGGCTGGCGCCCGCGGCGACGGTGGCCTCGACGAGGTCCCCGGCGCCGGCGTTGACCAGGTCGCGCATCTCCGCGTCGGAGTAGCCCCACTCGGCCTGGAGGCGGCGGCGCCGTACGGCCGGCAGCTCGGGCAGGGTCGCCCGCAGCTCCTCGACCCACTCGCGCGGCGGGGCGAGCGGGACGAGGTCCGGCTCGGGGAAGTAGCGGTAGTCCTCCGCGTCGGACTTCACGCGCCCGGGCGAGGTGGTGCCGTCGTCCTCGTGCCAGTGCCGGGTCTCCTGGACCACCTGCTCGCCGGCGTCGAGCACGGCGGCCTGGCGGGAGATCTCGTAGCGCACCGCCCGCTCGACCGAGCGGAAGGAGTTGACGTTCTTCGTCTCCGTGCGGGTGCCCAGCGGCGAGGTCGGCGTGGGGCGCAGGGAGACGTTGACGTCGGCGCGCACGTTGCCGCGCTCCATGCGGGCCTCGGAGACGCCGAGGGCCCGGAAGATGTCGCGCAGGGTGTTGACGTAGGCGCGGGCGACCTCCGGCGCCCGGGCACCGGCACCCTCGATGGGGCGGGTGACGATCTCCACCAGCGGGATGCCCGCCCGGTTGTAGTCGACCAGGGAGTACTCCGCGCCCTGGATGCGGCCCGCGGCGCCGCCGACGTGGGTGTTCTTCCCGGCGTCCTCCTCCATGTGGGCGCGCTCGATCTCCACGCGGAAGACCGTGCCGTCCTCGAGCTCGACGTCAAGGTGGCCGTCGTGGGCGATCGGCTCGTCGTACTGGGAGGTCTGGAAGTTCTTCGGCACGTCCGGGTAGAAGTAGTTCTTCCGGGCGAACCGGCAGCTCTCTGCGATGGAGCAGTTCAGCGCCAGGCCGATCTTCACGGCGTACTCGACGGCGGTGGCGTTGACCACGGGCAGCGCGCCGGGCAGGCCGAGGGAGACGGGTGTGACGGCCGTGTTGGGCTCGGCGCCGAAGGTCTGCGGGGCGCCGTCGAACATCTTGGACTTCGTGCCCAGCTCGACGTGGACCTCGATGCCCAGGACGGGGTCGTACCGGGCGACGGCGTCGTCGAAGTCGACGAGATCAACGGTCTGCGTGCTCATCGGGAGGCCACCTCCAGCTCGGGGGCCTGGGCCAGCAACGGGCCGCCCCACTTCTCGGTGAGCAGGCGCTCGAGCACGCCGCCCACCCGGTACAGACGGGCGTCCTCGCGAGCGGGCGCGAGGACCTGGAAGCCGACCGGCAGGCCGTCGTCGCTCAGGCCCGAGGGCAGCGAGAGCCCGGGGATCCCGGCCAGGTTCGCCGGGATGGTCGCGACGTCGTTGAGGTACATCGCCATGGGGTCGTCCAGCTTCTCGCCGAACTTGAACGCCGTGGTCGGCGCCGTGGGCGAGACGAGCACGTCGGCCCGGGCGAAGGCGGCGGCGAAGTCGCGCTGGATGAGGGTGCGGACCTTCTGCGCCGAGCCGTAGTAGGCGTCGTAGTACCCGGCGGAGAGGGCGTACGTGCCCAGGATGATGCGGCGCTTGACCTCGTCGCCGAACCCGGCGCCGCGGGTGGCGGCCATGACGCGCTCGGCGGTGACGGGGCCGTCCGTCGGCTCCACGCGCAGACCGAAGCGCATGCCGTCGAACTTGGCGAGGTTGGAGGACGCCTCCGCCGGCAGGATCAGGTAGTAGGCCGCGAGCGCGTACTCGAAGCTGGGGCATGAGACCTCGACGACCTCGGCGCCCGCCTGCTGCAGCAGCGCGACGGACTGCTCAAAGCTGCGCCGGACACCCTCCTGGTACCCCTCGCCGCCGAGCTCCTTGACGATGCCCACCCGCACGCCCTTGAGGTCGCGGGACCGGGCGGCCGCGACGTACCCGGTGGCCGGGTCCGGCAGCGAGGTCGAGTCCAGCGGGTCGTGCCCGCCGATGACCTCGTGCAGCAACGCGGAGTCCAGCACGGTGCGCGAGACGGGGCCGGCCTGGTCCAGCGACGAGGCCAGCGCGATGAGCCCGTAGCGCGAGACGCCGCCGTAGGTCGGCTTGGTGCCGACCGTGCCGGTGACGGCCGCTGGCTGACGGATCGAGCCGCCGGTGTCGGTGCCGATCGCCAGCGGCGCCTCGAAGGCGGCGACGGCGGCCGCGGAGCCGCCGCCGGACCCGCCCGGGATGCGCTCCAGGTCCCACGGGTTGCGGGTGGCGCCGTACGCGGAGTGCTCCGTGCTCGACCCCATGGCGAACTCGTCGAGGTTGGTCTTGCCGAGGATCGGCATGCCGGCGGCCCGCAGCTTCGTCACGAGGGTCGCGTCGTAGGGCGGGACCCAGTTCTCGAGGATCTTCGAGGCGGCGGTGGTGACCTGGCCCTTGGTGACGATGATGTCCTTGACGGCGATCGGCACGCCGGCCAGCTCGGCGAGCTCCTCGCCGGCGGCGCGGCGGGCGTCGACGGCGGCCGCGGCGGCTAGCGCCTCGTCCGTGTTGACGTGGAGGAAGGCGTGGACGTCGCCGTCGACGGCGGCCATGCGGTCCAGGTGGGCCTGCGTCACCTCGACCGAGGAGACCTCCTTGGCGGCGAGCAGCGCGGCGAGCTCAGCGGCGGTGCGGCGGGTCAGGTCGCTCATGCGTCCTCCCCGAGGATCTGCGGGACGGCGAAGCGGCCCTCGATGGCGGCGGGGGCCGCGGCCAGCACCTCGTCGGCGTCGAGCGTGGCCACCACCTCGTCCGGGCGCATGACGTTGGTCAGCGGCAGGGGGTGGGAGGTGGCGGGCACGTCGGGCGTGGCGACCTCGTTGACCCGAGCCACCGCGGAGGCGATGACGTCGAGCTCGCCGGCCAGGCGCTCGACCTCCTCGGGCTTCAGCTCGATGCGGGCGAGCGCCGCGACGCGCGCGACCTCGTCGGAAGAGATGGTGGACATGCGCACGAGTCTAAACGCCCGGCGCCTCGCGGCGGCGGGCCGGTCCGGGCGCCCGGCGGCCCCTCCCTCAGCCGGTCGCGGGCCCGATGAGCTCGAGCAGCGCCCGGGCGTAGGCGTCCGCCGCGCCCGGCGCGCGGTGCTCGGCGGCGCCCCGGCCGGGCACCGTGGTGGTCACGAGGAAGGCGTCGTCCTCGCGGCGCAGCGAGCGGAACGTGCCGCCGAGCAGCTCGCGCAGCTGGTCCTCGCGCGGCAGCCAGACCGTCTGGTCGAGGGTGACCGCGTCCAGCGCCCACTCGACGGTGCCGTTGAACCCCAGCACGGTGCCGGTCGGGAAGCGGTGGGTCTCGATGCTCATCTCGGCCACCGTGAACACCTCCCCGACCAGCTCGGGCTGGTCGATGGTGAACCGGTCGCCGGGTGCGGGGCGCCACCGCAGCCCGGCGCCACGCAACGCGCGGGCGAGCTCGAGGGAGATCACCCGGCCAGTATCACGGGCCCGCCCGCCCGGCGGCACGGGATCGGGCTGCCGGGTCCGGCGGCTCCGCAGCCGTTAGGTTGGCGCCATGCCGATCAGATCACGCCTGGGGTACGCCCTCCTCCGGGCGCAGCGCATCCAGGGCCGCGACGTCTGGCGCGCCATGCGGTGGTACGTGACGGGGACGGTCGCGGTCCAGGCCGCGGCGGCCTCCGCCGTCGTGCTCGTGGACCGGGTGCGCAAGCGGCGCCAGCCGCCCACCGGAGAGTTCCCGCGCACCGAGCCGGCGACGCTGCCGGTGGCCCACTCGAAGGTGACGACCTACACCTTCGGCGCGGACCTCTACGCCGACATGCTCGCGGCCATCCGCGGCGCCCGCCGCACCGTCTACTTCGAGACCTTCATCTGGAAGTCCGACGAGGTCGGCAAGCAGTTCAAGAACGCGCTCCTGGCCGCCGCACGCCGGGGCGTGGAGGTGTACGTCGTCTTCGACAGCTGGGCGAACCTGGTGGTGCCCCCGGGGTTCAAGTCCTTCCCGAACCTGCCGACGCTGCACGTGCTGCGCTTCCCTCTGTTCCGCCCGGGCCTGCTCACCCTCAACGTGCGCAAGACCGGCCGCGACCACCGCAAGATCCTCGTCGTCGACGGCGAGGTGGGCTTCGTCGGCGGGTACAACATCGGCTCGCTGTACGCCACGCAGTGGCGCGACACCCACGTGCGGGTGGAGGGCCCCAGCGCCTGGGAGCTGGAGAACGCCTTCGTCGACTTCTGGAACGACCACCGCAGGCGCCGCCACCCCGAGATCCCCGACCGCGGCGCGCGGGCGTGGGAGGCGCGCATCCGCGCCGCGCAGAACGCCCCGAACCGGCTGAGCTTCCCCGTGCGCGGGCTCTACCTCGAGGCGATCGACCGGGCCGAGCACCACATCTACATCACCCAGGGGTACTTCATCCCCGACCGGGACATCCTGCGCGGCCTCGTCAGCGCCGCCCACCGCGGGGTCGAGGTCAAGGTGCTCATCCCGGAGGTCTCCAACCACGTCCTGGCCGACTGGGCCGCCCGCGCCTACTACACCCAGCTGCTCGAGTCCGGGGTGCAGCTGTGGCTGTTCCAGGACGCGATGGTGCACGCCAAGACGATGACGGTCGACGGGCGCTGGACCACGGTGGGCACGACCAACATCGACCGCATGTCGATGACGGGGAACTTCGAGGTCAACCTCGAGATCTACGACGACGACCTGGCCGAGCAGATGGAGAAGATCTTCGCCACCGACCTCACCAACTCCCGCCAGCTCACCCTGCGCGAGTGGGAGTCGCGCGGGCTGCTGTCGAAGCTCGGCGAGCGGATCCTGCGCCGGCTCGGCCCGCTGCTGTAGCGGCCCGGCTCAGACCTCCAGCGCGTAGAACCACATGACCGCCGAGGGGTCCCAGGAGCCGACGTAGTCGCGGCCCGGGTCGCGCCGGTACCCCACGCGCTCGTAGAGGCGGTGCGGGACGGCCGGGCCGTCCACCGAGAGCACCGACAGCACCAGCCGCGGGTAGCCCTGCTCCGCCGCCCACTCCTGGGCGGCGCGCAGCAGGACCTCGGCGACGCCGCGGCGCTGGGCGGCGGGGTCGACGGCGAGCATCCGCACCTCCAGCTCGTCGTCGCGGGCCAGGTCGGCGTAGGCCGTGCCGGCCGCGGCGAGCGTGAGGGTGCCGAGCACCTCCCGCCCGGCGCGGGCGACCAGGACGATGGCCTCGGCCGCCCGGCGGGCCACGTCGCGCAGGGCGACGGCGTACCCGTCGTCCTCCTCGGCCATGCCGCCCGCGCGGTAGGCGGCCACGCACAGCTCCCCGACGCGGTCGAGCTCCTCGGGGCGGACGGTGGAGACGGTGATCGAGGCGGTCTGCGGCACGGCGTCATTATCGCGCGGCGGACGCCGCGTCCCGGACGCCGCTGGGGAACCGGGCGGCGCCCCGGGGGCCGCACCGACACCGGCTGCGGAGACCACGCCGACACCCGCACGACGGACCGCGCCGATACCGGCCGAGGGGCGCCCGAACTCCGGCACGCGGAAAACCTCTTCCGAAGTTGTGGAGCTGGAGGGCGCTCGGCATGTATGGTCCGTGTCACACCGAGCCGCTGTTCGGCATGGATAACCAGGGGTTCGGGCCGGCTCCCAACCATGCCCCCGCACGCCCGCGCGCAATGGCGCCGCCGTGGCGAGGCGAGGACAGTAGATGAGGAGTGAGTGCCATGAGCGGCATCCGAGTCACGGTCAACGGCGAGACCCGCTCGGCCACGTCCGTCTCGCCCCACACGCGGCTGCTCGACTGGCTGCGCGGCGAGGGACTGACCGGCGCCAAGGAGGGGTGCGCCGAGGGAGAGTGCGGCGCGTGCGCGGTGCTCGTCGCCCGCCCCGACGGCGGGGGGCGCACCCGGTGGACGGCGGTGAACGCCTGCCTGCCCGCCGCGGCGACCTTCGACGGCCAGGAGATCGTCACCGCCGAGGGGCTCGGCACCGCGCCGGGCGTCGGCACCGACGCCGCGCTGCACCCCGTCCAGCGGGAGATGGCGGAGCGCGGCGGGTCCCAGTGCGGGTACTGCACCCCAGGCTTCGTCTGCGCCATGGCCGCCGAGTACTACCGGCCCGACCGCTCCCCCGCCGACGCCGACGACGCCGCGGGCACCGCCGTCACCGGCCCGGAGCACGCCGTCGACCACACCACCGGGCCCAACGGCTTCGACCTGCACGCGCTGAGCGGCAACCTGTGCCGCTGCACCGGCTACCGGCCCATCCGCGACGCCGCGTACGCCCTGGGCGCCCCCGAGCCGGCCGACCCCCTCGCCGTGCGGCAGGAGCGCCCCGCGCCCGCCGCCTGCGCCACCCACCTCGCCGCGGACGGGGCCGAGCTCGTCCGGCCCGCCACGCTCGCGGAGCTGCTCGCCCTGGTGGCGGAGCGGCCGGAGGCGCGCCTGGTCGCCGGCGCGACCGATGTCGGCGTGGAGGTCAACATCGGCCAGGCCCGCCCGCCGCTCGTCCTGGCGATCGACCGGCTCGAGGAGCTGCGCACCCTCGACGTGACCGCGGAGCGGGTGGAGATCGGCGCGGCCCTCACCCTCTCCGAGATCGAGCACCGCCTGGCCGGGCGGGTGCCGCTGCTGGCCGAGCTCTTCCCGCAGTTCGCCTCCCGGCTGATCCGCAACAGCGCCACCCTCGGCGGCAACCTCGGCACGGCCTCCCCCATCGGCGACGCCGCGCCCGTGCTGCTCGCCCTCGACGCCGCCCTCGTGCTGGCCTCGGTCGACGGCGAGCGGGAGGTCCCGCTGGCGGAGTACTTCACCGGCTACCGCCGCACGGTCCGCACCGCCCAGGAGATCATCCGCGCGGTGCGCCTGCCGCTGCCGGTGGCGCCGCACGCGGCGTTCTACAAGATCGCCAAGCGCCGCTTCGACGACATCTCCTCCGTCGCCGTGGCCATCGCCATGGAGCTCGACGGCGGGACGGTCGCCTCGGTGCGGATCGGCCTGGGCGGCGTGGCCGCCACCCCCGTCCGCGCCCACGCCACCGAGGCCGCGCTGACCGGCCGCCCGTGGGACGCGGACACGGCCACCGCGGCCGCCGCCGTCCTCGCCGGCGAGGGCACCCCGCTGGACGACCACCGCGCCAGCGCGCGGTACCGCACCGCCATGCTCGAGCAGTCCCTGCTGCGCTTCCTCGACCAGACCCAGCCCGCCATGGAGGTGTCCCGATGAGGTCCCTGGCCGACCGCCCCGAGAGCCCCGTCGTGGGGCTGCCCGTCGCCCACGAGAGCGCGGACCTGCACGTCACCGGCACCGCCCTGTACACCGACGACCTCGTCGAGCGCACCCGCGACGTCCTGCACGCCTGGCCGGTGCAGGCCCCGCACGCCCACGCCCGCGTCACCGCCCTGCGCACCGCGCCGGCCCTCGAGGTGCCCGGCGTCGTCCGGGTGCTCACCGCCGCCGACGTCCCGGGCGTCAACGACGCCGGCATCAAGCACGACGAGCCGCTCTTCCCCGACGAGGTCATGTACTACGGCCACGCCGTGTGCTGGGTGCTCGGCGAGACCCTCGAGGCCGCCCGGCGCGGCGCCGCGGCGGTCGAGGTCGACTACGAGCCGCTGCCCTCGCTGCTCACGCTCGCCGAGGCCATCGCCGCCGAGAGCTTCCAGGGCAACCAGCCCACCGTCAGCCGCGGCGACGTCGAGGCCGGGCTGGACGCCGCCGTCCACCGGTTCACGGGCGAGACCACCATCGGCGGGCAGGAGCACTTCTACCTCGAGACCCACGCGGCGCTGGCCCAGGTGGACGAGGCCGGGCAGGTCTTCGTCCAGTCCAGCACGCAGCACCCCTCCGAGACCCAGGAGATCGTCGCCCACGTCCTGGGCCTGCACAGCCACGAGGTCACCGTCCAGTGCCTGCGCATGGGCGGCGGGTTCGGCGGCAAGGAGATGCAGCCGCACGGCCTGGCCGCCGTCGCCGCGCTCGGCGCGACGCTGACCGGGCGGCCCGTCCGGCTGCGGCTGACCCGCACCCAGGACATGACGATGACCGGCAAGCGGCACCCCTTCCACGCCAGCTGGGAGGCCGGCTTCGACGGCGAGGGCCGCCTGGTCGCCCTGCGCGCCACGCTGACCAGCGACGGCGGCTGGAGCCTGGACCTGTCCGAGCCGGTGCTCGCCCGGGCGCTGTGCCACGTCGACAACGCCTACTTCGTCCCGCACATCGAGGTCCACGGCCGCATCGCCAAGACCAACAAGACCTCCCAGACCGCGTTCCGCGGCTTCGGCGGCCCGCAGGGCATGCACGTCATCGAGGACATCCTCGGCCGGTGCGCCCCGCTGCTCGGCCTCGACCCGTCCGACCTGCGCCGGCGCAACTTCTACGAGGCCGGCCAGGCCACCCCGTACGGCCAGCCGGTGCGCCACCCGGAGCGGCTGCACGCCATCTGGGCCCAGCTCACCGAGCGCGCCGAGGTGGAGCGGCGCCGCGCCGAGATCGCCGCGTTCAACGCCGCCCACCCGCACACCAAGCGGGCCCTGGCGCTGACCCCGGTGAAGTTCGGCATCTCCTTCAACCTCACCGCCTTCAACCAGGCCGGCGCCCTCGTGCACGTGTACAAGGACGGCTCGGTCCTCATCAACCACGGCGGCACCGAGATGGGCCAGGGCCTGCACACGAAGATGCGTCAGGTGGCCGCCACCGCGCTGGGGGTGCCGCTGGCGTACGTCCGGCTCGCTCCTACCCGCACCGACAAGGTGCCCAACACCTCCGCCACCGCGGCCAGCTCGGGCGCGGACCTCAACGGCGGGGCGGTGAAGAACGCCTGCGAGCAGATCCGAGAGCGTCTCGCCGAGGTCGCGGCCCGGCGCCTGGGCATCCACCCCGACGACGTGCGCTTCGCCGACGGCAAGGTCACCGGCATCGGCTTCCACGACCGCGACCTCGCCTGGGCCGACGTCGTGCACGACGCCTACTTCCAGCGCGTGCAGCTCTTCGCCGCCGGCTACTACCGCACCGAGGGGCTGCACTGGGACGGGGCGCGCATGCAGGGCGAGCCGTTCAAGTACTTCGCCTACGGCGCCGCCGCCACCGAGGTCGAGGTGGACGGGTTCACCGGCGCCTACCGGTTCCTGCGCACCGACATCGTCCACGACGTCGGCGACTCCCTCTCCCCGCTCATCGACGTCGGGCAGATCGAGGGCGGGTTCGTCCAGGGCGCGGGCTGGCTGACGCTGGAGGAGCTGCGCTGGGACGTCTCCGACGGTCCGGGCCGCGGCCGGCTGCTCACCCAGGCGGCGAGCACCTACAAGCTGCCCAGCTTCTCGGAGATGCCCGAGGAGTTCCGCGTCCACCTCTTCGAGGAGGCCACCGAGCGCGGGGTGGTGTACGGGTCGAAGGCGGTCGGTGAGCCGCCGCTCATGCTCGCCTTCTGCGTCCGCGAGGCCCTGCGCGAGGCGGCGGCCGCCTTCGGCCCCGCCGGCCGGTCGGTGGAGCTGGCGAGCCCGGCCACGCCCGAGGCAGTCTTCTGGGCGGTCCAGGCCGCCCGGCAGGCGACCGAGGGGGACGGCGTGCGGGCGACGACCGGCGACGACCGGCGGGCCGGCGCCGCGCCCGTGCCCGCAGCCGGTGACGGCGCCATTGGCGACGGCACCCCCGGCGCCGCGGAGCCCACCCCGCCGGCGCTGTCGAGGAGCTGAGGTGGACTGGCTCGCGGCCCTGGAGCACCTGCGCGAGCAGGGCCGCTCCGGCGTGCTCGTGACCGTCACCACCGTGCGCGGGCACGCCCCGCGGGAGGCCGGCGCGAAGATGGTGGTCGCCGCCGACGCCACGTGGGACAGCATCGGCGGCGGCAACCTCGAGGCCACGGCGATCGACCGGGCGCGGGCGATGCTCCGCGACGGCGACGACGCGCCCGAGACGCTGCTGCTGGCGCTGAACGAGCACGTGGCCAACCGGCACGGGCAGCAGTGCTGCGGCGGGGAGGTGACCGTCCTGCTCGAGCCGCTGCGGGCGCGGCCCACGGTGGCCGTCTTCGGGGTCGGGCACGTCGGCCGCGAGCTCGCCCGGATCCTGTCCCGGCTCCCGCTCGACCTCCACCTCGTCGACAGCCGGCCCGCTCGGCTCACCGACGACGCGCTGGCCGACGTCCGCGGCGGCCGGGCCCGGGTGCACGTCCATCCCGCGCCCGCCCCCGAGGCGGTGCTGCGCACCCTGCCCACCGGCGCGCACGTGCTCATCATGAGCCACGACCACGCCGAGGACTTCCTCCTGTGCGACGCCGCGCTGCGCCGCGGCGACCTCGAGGTGGGTCTCATCGGCTCGCGGGCGAAGTGGACCCGGTTCCGCCACCGGCTGCGCGGCGAGGGGCACGCCGACGCCGCGGTCGACCGCATCGTGTGCCCCATCGGGCTGCCGGGCCTCGGCGGGAAGGACCCGGCCGTCATCGCCGTCAGCGTCGCCGCCCGCCTGCTGCAGGACCTCGAGGGGGCGCCGGCGGCGGCCGTGCCGGAGACCCGGCGCCACGCGGCGGCGCCGCCCGCCTGACGCCACCGGCCTGACGCCACCGACCTGACGCCGCCCGGCGTCAGGTGGCGGCGCCGGCCTCCACCCGGTCGGCCACGGCCGCCGGACCGCCCTCGAGCAGCGCGACGAAGCCCGCCTCGTCGAGGATGGGCCGGCCGAGCTCGCGGGCCTTGTCCTCCTTCGAGCCGGCGTTGGCGCCGACGACGACGAAGTCGGTCTTCTTCGACACCGACCCGGCGGCCTTCCCGCCGCGGACGATGATCGCCTCCTTGGCGGAGTCGCGGCTGAAGTTCTCCAGCGATCCGGTGACCACGACGGTCAGGCCCTCGAGGGTGCGCTCGATGGACTCGTCGCGCTCGTCGGCCGTCCGCACGCCCGCGGCCGCCCAGCTCTCGACGATCTCGCGGTGCCAGTCCTCCTCGAACCACGCCTGCAGCGCCGCCGCGATGACCGGGCCGACGCCGTCGACGGCGCTGAGCTCCTCGAGGCTGGCCGCGCGGATGTCGTCGAGCGAGCCGTAGTGGGTGGCCAGGGCCCGGGCCGCGGTCGGGCCGACGTGCCGGATGGACAGCGCCACGAGCACCCGCCACAGCGGCTGGGCCTTCGCCTTGTCCAGCTCGGCGATCATCAGCTCGGTCGTGGCGGTGGGCTTGGACGGCCTCGACACCGTGCCGTCGCGCTTGAAGGTGGGGGTGGTCCAGAAGAACAGGCGCTGCTCCCACCGGCCGGTGCCCGCGCCGTCCTTCTTGATCTCGCGCCACACCCGCACGTCGCGCAGGTCCTCGGCGGTCAGGTCGAACAGCCCGGCCTCGGTGGTGAGGACGGGGCGCTGGCGCGGCGGGAGCTCGGCCTCGGCCGCGGCGAGCTGCTCGGGGGTGGGCACGGGGCCGTGCCCGGCCTGGACCGCCAGGGCGGCGGCGGCCAGCTCACGGTTGGCCTCGGGATCGGTCAGGGCGAGCGCGGCCTCGCCGCCGAGCGCCTCGATGTCCAGGGCGCCGCGGGAGGCGATGTGGGCCACGCGCTCGGTGAGCTGGGCGGGGCAGGAGCGGGAGTTGGGGCAGCGCAGGTCGACGTCGCCCTCCTTGGCCGGGGCGAGCGGGGTGCCGCAGGAGGGGCACCGCTCGGGCATGACGAACTCCCGCTCGTGCCCGTCGCGCAGGTCCACCACGGGGGCGACGATCTCCGGGATGACGTCCCCGGCCTTGCGCAGCACCACCGTGTCGCCGATGAGGACACCCTTGCGCTTGACCTCGTTGGCGTTGTGCAGGGTGGCCATCCCCACCGTGGACCCGGCCACGAGCACCGGCTCCATGACGCCGTAGGGGGTGACCCGCCCGGTCCGACCGACGTGGACGCGGATGTCCAGCAGCTTGGTGTTGACCTCCTCGGGCGGGTACTTGTACGCCGCCGCCCAGCGCGGCGCCCGCGAGGTGGCACCCATCTGCCGCTGCAGCGCGAAGTCGTTGACCTTGATGACGATGCCGTCGATCTCGTGCTCGACGGTGTGCCGGTGCTCGCCGTAGTAGGCGATCATCTCCTCGGCCTCCGCGCGCGAGCGCACCAGGCGGGTGTGGGTGGAGACCGGCACGCCCCACTCGCGCAGCTGCTCGTACAGGCCCCACTGCGTGCGCGTCTCCGGCGCCGTGACGCGGCCCCAGTCCACGGCCCCGACGCCGTGGGCGATCATGTCCAGCGGCCGCGCCGCCGTCACCCGCGGGTCCTTCTGGCGCAGCGACCCCGCCGCGGAGTTGCGCGGGTTGGCGAACGGCGCCTTGCCGGCCGCGACCAGCGAGGCGTTGAGCTCCTCGAACTTCTCGACCGGGAAGAAGACCTCGCCGCGGATCTCGATGCTGGCCGGGTGGCCGTCGCCGTCGAGCTGGTGGGGCACCGCGGCGATGGTGCGCACGTTGAGCGTGACGTCCTCGCCGGTGCGGCCGTCGCCGCGGGTGGCGGCGCGCACGAGCCGGCCGTCCTCGTACAGGAGGTTGACGGCGAGCCCGTCGATCTTCAGCTCGCAGGTCATCTCCACGTCGCCGCGCCCGGCGGCGGCGTCGACGCGCGCGGCCCAGTCCCGCAGCTCCTCGAGGGAGAAGACGTCGTCCAGGCTCATCATCGGCTCGTGATGGGTCACCGTGGCGAACTCGGTGGAGAAGGTGCCGCCGACGCGCTGGGTCGGCGACTCCGGCACGCGCAGGTCCGGGTGCGCCGCCTCGAGCTCCTCGAGCGCGCGGAACAGCCGGTCGTACTCGGCGTCCGAGAGGGTCGGGGCGTCGCGCACGTAGTAGGCGAACTGGGCCGCCTCCACCTGCTCGGCCAGCTCGGCCCAGCGCTGGCGCACGTCCGCGGCGGCCGCGGCCGGCACCGCCGCGGCGGCTTCGGTGACGGGGCCGGCGTCGTCGGGGGTCGGGGTGCTGGTCTCGCTCACCGTCACATCATGGCCCACGGCACCCACACCGGCCGCGCCACCGCCGGCCGCGGGACGGCACGCACGCCGGCACGCGCCGGCACCGCGGCGGGCGCGCCGCCGGGCACGCCTTCCCCGCCGTGTCACCGGGCGGTGGCACCCTGGGGGCATGTGCGGCCGGTACGCCTCCTTCCGCCAGGCCCAGGACCTGGCGGACTACTTCGACGTCGCGCTCGTGGACGACGACGCCGCCGAGCTGGCGCCGTCGTGGAACGTCGCGCCCACCGACGGCGCCTGGGTGATCGTCGAGCGGGTGCTGCCCGCCGAGCAGCCGACCGGTCGGGAGCCGGCAGGTCAGGGCGCGGGTGCCGACCTCGCCGTCGCGCTGGACGAGCCGGCGCCGCGGGTGCGCCGGGAGATGCACGTGGCCCGCTGGGGCCTGGTGCCGGAGTGGGCCACCGACCCGGCCAGCGGCGCGCGGATGTTCAACGCCCGCGTCGAGTCGGTCGCGACCAAGCCCGCGTTCGCCGCCTCCCTGCGCACCCGGCGCTGCGTCGTCGTCGCCGACGGGTACTACGAGTGGCGCAAGCCCGGGCCCGGCGAGACGAAGAAGACGCCGTTCTACATCCACCCGGCCGACTCCGCCCCGCTCGCCCTCGCCGGCCTGTACTCCTGGTGGCGCGCCCCGGCGCCGGACGGCACCCGCGGGCCCTGGCTGCTCAGCTGCACCGTGCTCACCGCCGCCGCGCAGGGCCGGATGACCGAGCTGCACGACCGCGTGCCGGTCGTGCTCGACCGCGCGGCCGTCGGGCGCTGGCTCGCCAAGAGCGTCACCACGCCCCCGGGCGCGCTCGCCGCGCTCGCCGCCCCGCCCGCGCTCACCTGGCACGAGGTGTCGCCGGCCGTCGGTGCGGTGCGCAACAACTCCCCCGAGCTCGTCGCCCCGCTCGCCGCCTGAGCCGCCCGCCGTCGTCCTCCGGGCCGACCCGCCCGCCGTCGTCCCCCGGGCTGACCCGCCCGCCGTCGTCCTCCGGGCTGACCCGCCCACCCGCGCCGTCCCCCTCCCGGTGGATCCGGACGGTGCCGTCACGCTCGTAGGCTGAGCCATATGGGACGGACAGGGCTGCGCGCACGCCTGCGCGACCCCGCGCTGCGCCGGGCCACCGTCGATTCCCTGATCGCCCTCGGCCTCGTCCTCGTGGTCGGGCTGATGTCCGCCGGCGTGGCGCTGCAGGCCGCGGCGGGCCCCTCGGCCGTCGTCGTGGCGGCCGTGGTGATCGCCATGCCGGCCGCGCTCGCGTGGCGCCGCACCCACCCGGTCGCCTCGGCGGTGACCGTCTACCTGTGCGCGCTGCTGCACCTGGTGCTCGGCGTCGTGGCCTTCTCGTCGGACCAGATGGTCATCGTCCCCACCGACGTCCTCGTCCTGGTCGCGCTGTACTCGGTCACCGTCTACGGCCCACCCTGGGCCCGCCGGGCCGCCCTGGCCGGCGCGCTCCTCGGCGCCTTGCTGCTCGCGGTCGTCACGGCCACCTGGTTCGGCGGCGCGAGCCTCTGGAACTTCCTGGCCACGCTCCTCGGCGTGGCCGGGATGGTCCTGGCGACCTGGGGGTACGCCCAGTTCCGCCGCGGGCGCATCGAGCGGCTGGAGAGCCTGCTCGAGCGCGCGCGCCGCCTGGAGATCGAACGCGACCAGCAGGCCCAGCTCGCCACCGCCGCCGAGCGGGCGCGCATCGCGCGGGAGATGCACGACGTCGTCGCGCACACCCTCTCCGTCGTCATCGCCCAGGCCGACGGCGGGCGCTACGCCGCGCGCACGGACCCGGTGGCCGCCGAGCGGGCGCTGACGACGATCGCCGAGATGGGCCGCGACGCCCTCGCCGACATCCGCCGCATCCTCGGCGTGCTGCGCGACGGCGACGCCCAGGCGGGCACCGCCCTGCTCCCCCAGCCGGTGGACGCCGACCTCGACGCCCTGGTCGGGCAGATCCGCACCTCCGGCGTCGCCGTGTCCCTGGTGCGGATGGGCGAGGCGCGCCCGCTGCCGCCCGGCGCCGGCCTGACGATCTACCGCGTCTGCCAGGAGGCGCTGACCAACGCCCTCAAGCACGCCGGCCCCGGGGCGCGCATCACCGTGCTGCTGCAGTGGCTGCCCGGCGCGCTGACGCTCCAGGTCGACGACGACGGCCGCGGCGCCGCCGCCCCGAGCGACGGCAAGGGGCAGGGCCTGGTCGGCATGCGCGAGCGCGCTGCGCTGTTCGGCGGCACGGTCCAGGCCGGCCCGCGCCCCGGCGGCGGCTACCGCGTGCGCGTCCAGCTGCCCCTGCCCGAGCTCGGCGCCGCGAGCGCCGTCCCCGCGCCGCTCTCACCCCCGACCCAAGGAGCCCGATGACCGCCCCGACCACCGACCCGGCCGCCATCCGCGTGGCGCTGGTCGACGACCAGCAGCTCGTGCGCGCGGGCTTCGCCATGGTCATCGGCTCCCAGCCCGACATGGAGGTGGTCCTCGAGGCCGGCGACGGCGCCCAGGCGGTGCGCCTGCTCGGCAGCCACCGCGCCGACGTCGTCCTCATGGACGTGCGCATGCCCACCATGGACGGGCTCGCGGCGACCGCCGAGGTCACGGGCGGCGGCGACGGCGAGGGCCCGCGGGTGATCATCCTGACCACCTTCGACGTCGACGAGTACGTGCTCAAGGCCATCAAGGCGGGGGCGAGCGGGTTCCTCCTCAAGGACGCCCCGCCCGAGGAGATGCTCGCGGCCATCCGGACCGTCCACGCCGGCGACGCCGTCATCGCGCCGTCGTCGACGAAGCGCCTCATCGGCCACCTCGCCCAGGTGCTGCCGGAGACGGAGAAGGCCCCGCCGGCGGTGCTCGACGCCCTGACCGACCGCGAGCGCGAGGTGCTCGTGCTCATGGCGCGGGGGCGGTCCAACACCGAGATCGCCGGCGAGCTGTACGTGGCGGAGGCGACGGTGAAGACCCACGTGGGGCGGGTGCTGGCCAAGCTCGGCGCGCGCGACCGGGTCCAGGCGGTGGTGCTCGCCTACGAGACCGGCCTGGTCACCCCCGGCTCGTAGGGTCCGGGCCGGCGCTCAGTGGCCGCTGCCGGTGACGATCTTCCGGCGCTCGGACTCGTGGGCGCCGCCCTTCTTGGCCAGGGTCGCGCACGCCTCCTCGAGGTCACGCGCCAGGGTGTCGACGTGCTCACGGCTCAGGGTCTGCTTGACCAGCGCCCGCATGATCGTCACGTCCTGCGCGTCCGGCGGGAGGGTGTAGGCCGGGACCATCCAGCCCCGCTCGGCCGCGAGCTGCCAGGCGATGTCGAACTCGTCGTAGGGCTGGTCCCCCGTGAGCCGGAACGCCACCAGCGGCAGCTGCTCCTCGTCGGCGCCGATGAGCTCGAAGCGGCCCATGGCCTGCAGCTTCTCCGCCAGGACCCGCGCGTTGGTCTGCATGTTGCGCATGATGTAGGCGTAGCCGGCCCGGCCGTAGCGCACGAAGTTGTAGTACTGGGCCAGGACCATCGCCGAACCCGTGGAGAAGTTCAGCGTGAACGTCGCGTCGGTCTTGCCGAGGTAGTTCTCCTCGAACACGAGCTCGGGCGCCAGGGCGGCCCGGTCGCGGAAGATCAGCCACCCGATGCCGGGATAGACGAGCCCGAACTTGTGACCGGAGACGTTGATGGAGTGCACCTGCTCGAGGCGGAAGTCCCAGGGGGTGTCGGGGTAGAGGAACGGCCAGACGAAGCCACCGCTCGCGGCGTCGACGTGCAGGGGGACGTCGAGGCCGCGCTCGCCCTTGAGGCGCACGAGCAGGTCGTTGATGCCCACGATGTCGTCCTTGTGCCCGGTGAAGGTCGTGCCGAGGACGGCCGCCACGCCGATCGTGTTCTCGTCGACGTGCGGGGCGACGTCCTCGGGACCGATCGTGTATTTCCCCGGCCGCAGCGGCACGATCCGCGGCTCGACGTCGAAGTAGCGGCAGAACTTCTCCCACACGACGTGGACGTCGCCGCCGAACACCAGGTTCGGGCTCGACGTCGAGCCCCCGGCGGCCTCGCGGGCCTTCCGCCACCGCCACTTCAGCGACAGCGCGCCGAGCATGATCGCCTCGGACGAGCCCTGGGTGCGCGCGCCGGTCGTGTCCCCGGGCGCGTGGAACAGGTCGGCGAGCATGCGGATGCAGCGCTGCTCGATCTCCGCCGTCCGCGGGTACTCGGCGTGGTCGATGAAGTTCCGGTGCAGGTTCTCGGCGATGACGCGCTGCGCCTCCGGCTCCATCCACGTGGTCACGAAGGTCGCGAGGTTGCGCGCCGGGTCGCCCTCCAGCGCCAGGTCCTCGGAGACGAGCCGCATGGCGTCCACGGCGGTCATGCCGTCGACGGGAAACTCCTTGGTGGGCACCTCCTCGATGGCGAAGCGGTTGCCGAACAGGGCCGCGTCGGCGGCGCGGGGCAGGACGCTCATGGACATCTCCTTCGGTTGAGGGCGAGGCGGCGTGATGCCCCATCCCGTGACGTGTCACCCGGGGTCGGTCCGCGGGCCGGCGAAATCAGCGCGCTGCCGCGACTGCACGGCGGACCGCCAGGCGGTGAACATGAGGCTCGCGCCGGCCAGGAAGCACAGCGCTCCCAGCAGGGTCCCGACGCCGGAGACCTTCGGGCCGAGGTCCTCGGCCGTGCTGGGCAGCACGTAGCTCGCGATCGCCGACGCCATGAAGAAGACGGACCCGATCATGTTCAGCCACGCGATGCCCCGCGGCGCGAGAGCGGGTCGGGCGCCCAGGAACCGGGCGCTGACGGCGTAGATGGCGAAGCCGCTCGCCACGAGGAAGAGCGTCGACCCCACGAAGTCCGGGCGCCAGACGCGCCGGTCCTCCTCGGCGACGGTGGCGTTGTGCGCGAGGGAGGCGAAGGTGCTGACGTTGAAGTAGAGGGTCCCCAGGAACTGGGTGACAGCGCCGAGCCAGCCCGGGTCGTGCGGCCGCCAGGCCCGGAACCGCAGCGGCCGCGCCACGTGCTCGCTGGTGAGGTCGACGTCGGTCATCGCCGGCGTCTGCGCCTGGAGCAGCTGGGCGAACGAGGCGGAGGTGAAGAAGATCGAGCCGACGAAGAAGGTCACGGAGTCGGCCGCCGTGCCCACGGCGCCGGCGTAGGCCGGCATCGCCCCCAGCGCGAAGCACGCCGCTCCGACGATGAACAGCCAGGCGATGGCCCGGTTGAGCGCGGCCGGTCGCACCCTCATGCTGGCGATCCCCTCTGCCGGGTCCTCACATGCTGCGCCCCGCCCCTCGCCGGGAAACTCATCCCGGTCGGGTGAGAGCCGCACCCCGGTGCCCCTCCCCGGCCCGCCGTGCGGCGGTGTCCCCCCACGGGATGACCCCGGGGCCGTCCCTGGGCCGACGACGCCACCACCCGGCGTCCGTAACGTCGGGTGGGCCGGCACGTCTCCGGCGACGGCGCGCGCCCCGGCCGCGCCGTCCCGCACCACCCAGGAGCTTCCCCATGACGACCCCGACCCCACCCGCCCCCGCCGAGGGCCGCGCCGCCGTGCGCGCCGTCGGGCTGCGCAAGACCTACGGCACCGGTGACGTCGCCGTCCACGCCCTCGACGGCGTCGACGTCGCCTTCGCGGCCGGCCGGTTCACCGCGATCATGGGCCCCTCCGGCTCGGGCAAGTCCACCCTCATGCACCTGCTCGCCGGGCTGGACGAGGCCAGCGCCGGGCAGGTCTTCCTCGGCGCGACCGAGCTGACCGCCCTGGACGACCGGGCCCTGACGCTGCTGCGCCGCGAGCGCGTCGGCTTCGTCTTCCAGTCCTTCAACCTGCTGCCGATGTACACGGCCGAGCAGAACATCACCCTGCCCTGCGAGCTGGCGGGCACCGAGCCCGACCGGACCTGGCTGGAGACGCTGGTGACCACGCTGGGCCTGGGCGAGCGGCTGGGCCACCGGCCCGCCGAGCTCTCCGGCGGCCAGCAGCAGCGCGTGGCCATCGCCCGCGCCCTCATCACCCGCCCCGACGTGGTCTTCGCCGACGAGCCGACGGGCAACCTGGACTCCCGGGCCGGGACGGAGGTGCTCTCCCTGCTGCGCACCAGCGTCCGTGAGCTCGGCCAGACGGTCGTCATGGTCACCCACGACGCCGGCGCCGCCGCCTACGCCGACCGGGTGGTGCTCATCGCCGACGGGCGCATCGCCGGGGAGATCTCCGACCCCACCCCCGAGGCGGTCCTCACCGGGCTCGACGCCCTGCGCACCCTGGACGGGGTGGCCTGATGCTCCGCCTGACCCTGGCGCAGATGCGCCGGTCGGCCGGCCGGCTCGCCGCCGCCGGCGTCGCCATCGTGGTCGGCACGGCGTTCGTCGCCGCCACCCTGCTGGCGGGGGCCCTCATCCGCGACACGACCTACCGCACGGTGACCGCCTCCTTGGGCGACGCCGACGTGGTGGTGCGCCCGGCGGACGGGCCGCTGACCCCGGAGACCGTCGCGTCGATCGCCGCGCTCGACGGCGTCGCCGCCGCCGACGGCGTCACCGAGCTTTTCGGGCAGCTGCGGGCGGCGGGCCGGCAGGACGCCGCGCTGCTCACCGCGACGGCGTCGACGGCGCGGCTCGACCCGTTCACGGTCGTCGAGGGCCACATGCCCACCACCGACACCGAGGTCGCGGTCACCGCGGCCAGCGCCGAGCGGCTCGGCGTGGCGGTGGGCGACACGGTGCGGGCGGAGTGGGACGTCTTCACCTCCGACCCGGCCGCCGAGGGCGGCGGGACCTGGACCACCGCCGGCGCCGACCTCGTCCTCAGCGCCGTCCTCGCCGACCCGCCCGCGATCGCCGCCTCCGGGTCCGCGGCGGTGGTGAGCCGGGCGAACCTCGAGCGCTGGCGGGCCCCCGACGACACGGCGGGCTACGACCGGGTGCTCGTCGCCACCGACGCGGACCCGGAGACCGTGGCGCAGGAGATCGCCGCGCTCGGCCCCGTGGTGCGCACCGCCCAGCAGGAGGCCGAGGAGCAGACCCGCATGCTCACCGGCGACACGCAGACCCTGACCTACCTCGTGCTCGGCTTCGCCGCGGTGGCGATGTTCGTCGCGGGCCTGGTCATCGCCAACACCTTCCAGGTCCTCGTCGCCCAGCGCACCCGCTTCCTCGCGCTGCTGCGCTGCGTGGGCGCCACGACCGGCCAGGTGCACCGCTCCGTGCTGCTCGAGGCACTCGCCCTGGGCGTGGTGGCCAGCGTGGTCGGCCTCGTGGCCGGGCTGGCGCTGGGGCAGGGGGCCCTGTGGGTGCTGCAGCGGGCCGACCTCGGCCTGGAGGTCGCCCCCACGATCACGGTGACCCCCGCCGTCGTCGCGGTCCCGCTCCTGACCGGCACGGTGGTCACGGTGCTGGCGGCGCTCGCCCCGGCCCGTTCGGCCACCCGGGTGCGGCCGCTGGCGGCGCTGCGCCCGGCCGCCGCGCCGACGGTGCGCCGCGGGGGGCGCGGGCGGCTGTGGACGGCCGTGGCGCTGACCACGGTGGGCGCGGTCCTGCTCGGCGCCGGCGTCGCGGTGCCCCACCTCCCCGGGCTCGACGAGGTGTCGACGATCGGGCCGGCGCTGCTCGTCGGCGTGCTCGGCGGCATCCTCTCCTTCGCCGGGGTCATGGTGGGCGCGGTGTTCCTCGTCCCGCGGGCGCTGCGCGCCCTCGGCCACGCCCTGGCGGCCCTGACGCCCCGGCCCTGGCGGCCCACCGTGCGCCTCGCCACCGTCAACGCGACCCGCAACCCCCGGCGGACCTCGGCGACGGCGTCGGCGCTGCTCATCGGCGTGGCCCTGGTGACCATGATGAGCACCGGCGCGGCCGGGGCCCGGGCCAGCCTCGGCGCCGCGCTCACCGCGCAGTTCCCGGTGGACGTGGCGGTCGTGGCCGGCGAGGGCCCCGACGTCACCCTCTCCGCGGTGCAGCTGGAGGCGGTCGCGGCCACGTCCGGCGTGGCCGAGGCGGTCCCCGCGCACATCGCCAGGGCGTGGCTGGCCTCGGGAGCGATGCTCACCGACGCCTCCGTCGTCGCGATGGGGGCGGACGACGCCGCGACCGTCGTGCGCGACCCCGCGGCCTTCGCCGCGCTCGGGGACGGCGTGATCCTTCTCGGCGAGCACCTCGCGGACCAGCTCGACGTCGCCGACGGGGAGCCGGTCACCCTGTCCGCCGAGCCGCCTGCGGGCGCCGGCGACCCGGCCGCGACCGAGCCCGCCGCGGGCGACCCGGCCGCGACCGAGCCCGCCGCAGGTGACCTGGCCGGCGCCGGGGGCCCCGCCACGGGCGAACCGCTCACCGCGCGGGTGATCGCCGACGGCGGCTACCTGGCCGTCGTGGAGCCCCCGACGCTGACCCGCGCGGGGCTGGCCCCGCCGGTCAACGGCGTGTGGGCGCGGCTGGACGGCGGCGACGCGGCGGCCACGGTGGTCGCGGTCCAGGACGCCCTGGCCGCCGCGACGACAGCGGCCGACCCGGTGCCGCACGTCGTGGGCGCCGCCGCCGAGCGCCAGCAGTACGAGCAGATCATCGACACGCTCCTGGCGATCGTCGTCGGGCTGCTCGGCGTGGCGGTGGTCATCGCGCTCATCGGCGTGGCCAACACCTTGTCGCTGTCGGTGATCGAGCGACGCCGCGAGCACGCCCTGCTGCGCGCCACCGGTCTGACCCGCGGCCAGCTGCGCGGCGTGCTGGCCACCGAGGGGTTGCTCATCGCCGGCGTCGGGGCGCTGCTCGGCGCCCTGCTCGGGCTGGTGTACGGCTGGGCCGGCACCGCGGTGATCCTCGGCGGCACCGGCGACGTGGTCCTGGCGGTCCCGTGGCTCTCCCTCCTCGGCGTCGGCGCCGTCGCGGCGCTGGCCGGGCTACTCGCCTCGGTGCTGCCGGCCCGCTCGGCCGTCCGCACCCCGCCGGTGGCCGCGCTGGCGGCGGAGTAGGCCCACGCCCGGGCGCCCGGCGCTGCGGACACGTCCACGCCCGGGCGTCCGGCGTGTCCACAGGGCCGCGGCACGGCCCGGCGCGGGTCCGGCACGCTGGCCGGTGTGCGCAGCGATGCCCGCGGTGGCGACGGTGACGCGGCGGGCCGGGAGGGTCTCGCCACGGCGACGCTGCGCGCCGCGTGGCACCTCGCCGTCGTCGGGGGCCCGGACACCGGGTGGTGCCTGCCGCTGGGACCGGACGCGACGACCATCGGGCGCGGCGGCGGGACCCTGACGGATCCCTCCGTGTCCCGTCGCCACCTGCAGGCCCGCACCCGCCGCGGCGGGGTGCAGGTCCGGGACGCCGGCTCGGCCAACGGGACCCGGTGGCGCCCGCCGGGCCGGCTTCGCCCGGCGCGCCGGCTGGGGCGCCGCTGGCGCACCGTGCCCGCCGGCGCGCGGCTGGCCGTCGGCGCCAGCGTGCTGGAGGTGCGCCCGCGTCCGGCCC
>NZ_VUKF01000035.1 GCF_009193185.1 Georgenia thermotolerans
AGCGGTCGCGGCGGCGCGCCGGTCGGCGACCAGGGCGGCCACCGGGGCGCGCAGCGGCAGGCCGGTGACCTCCGTGCGCCCGCGCGCCGCGCGCAGCGGCGTGGAGGGGAAGGTCAGCGCCACCGCGGCGGCCCACCGGGCGCCGAGCCGGTTGGCCAGGCCGGGGCGGGCGTTCTGCTCGTGGACGACCACCGGCACGCCGCGGCGGCGGGCGGCGAGGTAGGCCGGGGTGGCGACGTAGCCGCCGAAGCCGACGACCACCTGCGCGCCGGTGGCGTCGATGGCCTCCCCCGCCGCGCGGACGGCGGCGGCGAGGTTGGTCGGCAGGCGGAGCAGGTCCAGGGAGGGCCGGCGCGGCAGCGGCACGCGCGGGACGATCCGCAGCGGGTACCCGGCGGCCGGGACGAGGGTGTGCTCGAGCCCGGCGGCGGTGCCCAGGGCGGTGACCTGCGCCCCGCCGGGCCGCGCGGCGAGCGCGGCGGCGGTGGCCAGCAGCGGGTTGACGTGCCCGGCCGTGCCGCCGCCGGCGAGCAGCACGCGCAGCGCGCCGGCCCCGGGCGCCTGGGGCAGGTTCGGCTCAGCCACGACGACGCCCTCCCACCACGGCCAGGGAGCGGCGCACCACGCCGCGCCGGGAGGCGAGCGCGCGGGCGGCGCCCGGCTCGCTGCGGGCGAAGGCGAGGACCACGCCGACGGCCATGAGGGTGGAGATCATCGCCGAGCCGCCGGCGGAGACCAGCGGCAGCGGCACCCCGATGACCGGCAGCAGCCCGATGACCACGCCGATGTTGATGAGCGCCTGGGCCAGGATCCAGCAGGCGATCGCGGCGGTGGCGATCTGCGCGAAGGGGTCCTTGTGGCGGCGCACGATGCGGAACATGCCCACGGCGAGCACGGCGAACAGGCCGAGGACGACCAGGGTGCCGAGCAGGCCCAGCTCCTCGCCCAACACGGCGAAGATGAAGTCGTTCTGGGCCTCGGGCAGGTAGGACCACTTCTCCCGGGAGGCGCCGAGCCCCACCCCGGAGACCCCGCCGGTGCCCAGGCCCCACAGCCCGTGGCGGGTCTGGAAGCCCACGCCGGTGGGGTCGGCGTCGCCGGCCCCGAGGAAGCTCATGATGCGGGTGACGCGGCTGGGGGAGATCGCCACGAAGAACGCGGCGGCGCCCGCGCCGGCCACGCCGGCCACCCCGAACCAGCGCATCGGCAGGCCCGCGACGAAGAACGCGCCGCCGGCCAGGGCGAGCATCACCAGCACGGTGCCCATGTCGTGCCCGGCCAGGACCAGGCCGAGGGCGAGCAGGCAGCCGATCCCGGCGGGGACGAGCACGTGGCGCCAGTCGGCGAGCAGCCGGCCCTTGCGGGCCAGGACGAGGCCGAGCCACAGGGCCAGGGCGAGCTTGAGGAACTCCGAGGGCTGGACGGTCTGGCCCACGCCGGGGATGTAGATCCAGTTGACGTTGCCGCCCTGCCCGCGGGCCAGGGGCGTGAAGATGAGCAGCTGCATGGCCAGGGCCCCGAGCAGCGCCGGCCAGGCGAGGCGGCGGTACCACTCCACCGGCACCCGGGAGGCGGCCAGGCCCAGCGGCAGCCCGACGACGACGAACTTCACCTGGCCGAGGAAGTCGGCGTAGGGGTTGCCGTCGTTGGCGCGGATGGACTCGATGGTCGACGCCGAGAGCACCATGACCACGCCGATGGCCAGCAGCAGCAGCGTGGCGCCGCCGACGAGGTAGTAGCTCAGCGCCGTGACCTCCCGGGCGGCGGTCGCGCCGCGGGTGCCGGCGTCGCCGCGCACGGCGCGCGCGGCGGTGCGGGCCGCGCGGGCGGCGGGTCGGGCCAGGCCCCGGGCCGGCGCGGGGCGCCGGCTGCCCTCCAGCGTGGTCATTCCCGGCTCCTCAGCTCTCGTGCCGCGCGGGCGAACGCCTCGCCCCGCTCGGCGTAGCTGCGGAACTGGTCCATCGACGCGCACGCCGGGGCCAGCAGCACGGTGTCGCCGGGTTGGGCGAGCCGGGCCGCCTCGGCGACGGCCGTCGGCATCACCCGATCATCGTCGGCGTCGACCTCGATCACGGGGACGTCGGCCGCGTGTCGCGCCAGCGCCGAGCGCAGCGGCTCGCGGTCCTTGCCGATGAGGACGACGGCGCGCAGGTGCTCGCGCTGCTCGGCCACGAGGGCGTCGAAGCGGGCGCCCTTGGCCAGCCCGCCGGCGACCCACACGCACGTCCCGGGCGCCACCGCGCGCAGCGAGGCGGCGGCGGCGTGGGCGTTGGTGGCCTTGGAGTCGTCGACGTAGGCCACGCCGTCGACCTCTGCGACGCGCTCGATGCGGTGCGCCCCGGCGGGGAAGTCGCGCAGCCCCTGGCGCACGTGCGCCGGGTGCACGCCGTGGGCGCGGGCCAGCGCGGCGGCGGCCAGGGCGTTGGCGACCACGTGGCGCGGCACCCCGGCCCCGGCGGGGGCGAGGTGGGCGAGGTCGTCGAGGGTGGCCAGCTCGCCGGCGCCGCCGCGGTGGCGCTCGGGGACGAAGGCCCGGTCGACCAGCAGGTCCTCGACCACCCCGACCTGCCCCACCGCGGGCGTGCCGAGGGTGAAGCCGACGGCGCGGGCGCCCTCGACGACGTCGGCCTCCTCGACCATGTGCCGGGTCTGCGGATCGGCCTCGTTGTACACGCACGCCACCCGGGTGCGCTCGTAGACGCGGGCCTTGTCCGCCCGGTAGGCCTCGTAGGAGCCGTGCCAGTCGATGTGGTCCGGCGCGACGTTGAGGCAGGCGCTGGCCTCGGGCGAGACGGTGTGGGTGGAGTGCAGCTGGAAGCTCGACAGCTCCACGGCCAGCACGTCCGGGGCCTCCTCGCCGCGGCGGGTGGCCACGCGCACGATGGGCGTGCCGACGTTGCCCACCTCGACGGCGCGCTCGCCGGCGGCGGTGAGGATCGAGGCGAGCATGCCCACCGTGGTGGTCTTGCCGTTGGTGCCGGTCAGGGTCAGCCAGGGGGCGCGGGTGCCGTCGGGGCGCGGGGCCTGCAGCCGCCAGGCGAGCTCGACCTCGCTCCACACGGGCACCCCGGCCGCCGCCGCGCGGGTCAGCAGCGGCGAGACGGCCGGGATGCCGGGCGAGACCACGACGACGTCCGGGCGGGCGGCCAGCACGGCGTCGGCCAGCTCGGTGGGGTCGGGGGCGGCGCGCAGCGCGGCGCGGTCGGGCACCTCGCCGCTGTCGCGGGCGGCGTCCAGGGCGGCGGGGGCCGCGTCGTAGCCGGCCAGCCGGGCGCCGGTGCCGCCCAGGGCCTCCAGGGCCGCGCGCCCGGAGGTGCCCAGGCCGACGACGGCGACCCGGGCGCCGTCGAGATCCGTGCGCTGCTCGCTCATGCCGTCGCCGCCACCCACTCCGCGTAGAAGAGGCCCACGCCCGCCATGACGAACAGGGCCGCGATGATCCAGAACCGCACGACGATCGTCACCTCGCCCCACCCCTTGAGCTCGAAGTGGTGGTGCAGCGGGGCCATGCGGAACACCCGCTTGCCGGTGGCCTTGAAGAAGCCGATCTGGATGACGTCGCTCATGACGATGACGACGAACAGCCCGCCGATGATCGCGGCGAGGACCTCGGTGCGGGTGAGGATCGACAGGCCCGCCAGCGCCCCGCCCAGGGCGAGGGAGCCGGTGTCGCCCATGAAGATCTGCGCCGGGGAGGTGTTCCACCACAGGAAGCCGAAGCAGGCGCCGACGATCGCGGCGGTGACGATGGCCAGGTCGCGCGGGTCGCGCACCTCGTAGCACTCCGGCCCCGGGGCGGCGAGGAACTGGCAGGACTGGTTGGCCTGCCAGATGGTGATCGCCGTGTAGGCGCCGAAGACGAGCATCGAGGTGCCGGTGGCCAGCCCGTCCAGGCCGTCGGTGAGGTTGACGGCGTTGGACCAGGCGGTGATGAGGAAGTTGGCCCACAGCACGAACAGCACCAGGCCCAGCCCCATCCCGGCCCAGGCCAGGTCGATGCCGGTGTCGCGGATGAAGGACACGTGCGTCGAGGCCGGGGTGCGGTTGTTCTCGTTGGGGAACTGCAGCGCCAGCACCGCCCAGGAGATGCCGATGAGGGCCTGGCCGATGATCTTGCCCTTGGGGTTGAGCCCGAGGGAGCGCTCCTTGGAGATCTTGATGTAGTCGTCCAGGAAGCCGATGACCCCCAGCCCGACCATGAGGTAGAGCAGCAGCAGCCCCGAGGCGTTGGGCATCCGGCCGGTGGCGAGGTTGGCGATGGCGTAGCCGAGCACCGTCGCGGCGATGATGACGACCCCGCCCATGGTGGGCGTGCCGCGCTTGGTGAAGTGCGCCGTCGGGCCGTCCTCGCGGATGAACTGCCCGTAGTTCTTCCTCACGAGCAGCCGGACGAACAGCGGGGTGCCCAGCAGCGAGAGCACGAGCGCGACGGCGCCCGAGATGAGGACGGCCATCATGCCGGCATCACCCCGTCGGCCGTGGCCACCGTCAGCAGGTCGTCGGCCAGGCGCCAGATGCCCGAGCCGTTGGAGCCCTTGAGCAGCACGGTGTCCCCGGGCCGCAGCAGGGCCTCGAGCCGCTCGCGGGCGGCGTCGACGTCGGGGACCTCGAGGACCTCGGTGCGCGCGCCGGCGCCGCGGGCGCCGTCGGCCAGCGGGGCGGTGCCGGCGCCGACGGCGAGGAGCAGGTCCACGCCCAGCCGGGCGGCGTCGGCGCCCAGGGCGGCGTGCTCGGCGGCGGAGTCCTCCCCCAGCTCGAGCATCTCCCCGAGCACGGCCACCCGGCGGGCGGCCCCGTCGGGCGGGCCGGCCAGGGCGACGAGGGCGCGCAGCCCGGCGCGCATGGAGTCGGGGTTGGCGTTGTAGGAGTCGTCGACGATGCGCACCCCGTCGGGGCGCATGCGCACGTCCATCCGGTGCGGGCTGGCCGCGCCGGCGCCCGCCAGGGCGGCGGCGACGTCGGGCAGGGCCAGGCCGAGCTCGAGCGCGACGGTCGCGGCGGCCAGGGCGTTGGTCACGTGGTGCTCCCCCACCAGCGCCAGGCGCACGGCCGCGCGCTCGTCGCCGGCGGCGAGGGTGAAGGCGGCGCGGCCGGCGTCGTCGAGGGTGACGTCCTCGGCGCGCACGTCCCCGGCGCTGCGCCCGAAGGTGACCACCCGGCCCGGGGCGAGCGGGGCCATGGCCGCCACCCGGGCGTCGTCGGCGTTGAGCACGGCGGTGCCGGTGGGCAGCAGGCCGGTGACGAGCTCGGACTTCGCGCGGGCGACGTTGTCGATCCCGCCGAACTCCCCCAGGTGCGCGCGGCCGACGACGAGGACGACGGCGACGTCGGGCGGGGCGACGGAGGTGAGGTAGGCGATGTTGCCGACGTGGTCGGCGCCCATCTCCAGCACCAGGGTGCGGGTGGTCTCGCTCGCGCGCAGCACGGTCAGCGGCAGCCCGATCTCGTTGTTGAACGACCCGGGCGGGGCGATGCGCTCGCCCAGCGGCTCGAGGAGGCGGGCGAGGAGGTCCTTGGTGGTGGTCTTGCCCACCGACCCGGTCACCGCGACGACCCGCAGCGGGTCGTCGGGGCCGCGGCGGGCGCGCAGCGCGGCGAGCACGTGCCGGGCGAGCGCGCCCAGGGCGGCGGCGACGTCGTCGACGACGACGAGCCGGGCGGGGTCGACGTGGCCGAGCGCCCGGGTGTCGGACACGAGCGCCCCGGCGGCGCCGGCAGCCAGGGCCGCGGCGACGTAGTCGTGCCCGTCGACGTGCTCGCCGGCGAACGCGGCGAAGAGGGTGCCGGGCCCGGCGGCGCGGGAGTCGGTGACGACGTCGCCGTCGACGACGACGTCAGCGGCCTCGGCAGCGAGGTGGCCGCCGGTGACGGCGGCCACCTCGGCGAGGGTCATGGTGATCATGCGGTGGGTCCTCCGGTGCGCGAGGCCAGCGCGGCGCGCACCTCGTCGCGGTCGTCCAGGTGGTAGGGGATGCCGGCGATCTCCTGGACCGTCTCGTGGCCACGACCGGCCACGAGGACCGTGTCGTCGTCGCCTGCCCCCAGCACTACCGTACGGATCGCCTCGGCCCGGGAGGGAATCTCGTCCACGGTGGCCCCGCTCACAGCCCGCGCCCCGGCGAGCACCTCGGCGCGGATCTGGGCGGGCGGCTCGTCGTGGGGGTCGTCGTCGGTGACGACGACGACGTCCGCGGCCTCGGCGGCCACGCGGCCCATGTCCGGGCGCTTGGAGCGGTCCCGCTCCCCCGCCGCGCCGAAGAGCACGACGAGCCGGCCGGCGGTGGCGGGCCGCAGCGCGGCGAGGGCCTGGGCCAGGGCGTCGGTGTTGTGCGCGAAGTCGACGATCACCCGGGGGCGCTCGCTCAGCTGCTCCATCCGGCCGGGCACCACCGGGCTGAGCCCGCCGGCGGCGTCGAGCGCGGCCTGCAGGGCGGCGACGTCCACGCCGCTCTCGAGCACCATGGCCGCGGCGAGCGCGGCGTTGGCGAGGTTGAAGCCGCCGGGCAGGGCGGTGGCGGTGCGCAGGGTGCGCCCGTCGCGGTGGGTGAGGGTGAAGGCGGTGCCGGTGGCGTCGGCGCGCACGTCCCCGACCCGCCAGTCGGCCGGGACCTCCGCGGGCGCGGCGACGGCGAGTGCGACCGCGGCGGCGCCGTCGGCCCGGGCCTGCTCGACCAGGCGGCGACCCCAGTCGTCGTCCACGAGGACCACCCCGCGACGGGAGCGGCGCGGGGTGAACAGGGACGCCTTGGCCTGGAAGTACCCCTCCAGGGTGCCGTGGAAGTCCAGGTGGTCCTGGGTGAGGTTGGTGAAGCCGGCGACGTCGTAGACCAGCGGGTCGACGCGGCCCAGGGCCAGGGCGTGGGAGGAGACCTCCATGACGAGGTCGTCGGCGCCGGCCTCGACCATCGCCGCGAGCAGGGCCTGCAGCTCGTCGGGCTGGGGGGTGGTCAGGGTCGCGGGCACCGCCCGGCCGGCCACCCGCACCTCGACGGTGCCCACCAGCCCGGTGGTGCGGCCCAGGGCGCGCAGGGCGTGGTCGACCATGAACGCCACGGTGGTCTTGCCGTTGGTGCCGGTCACGGCGAAGGTGCCGAGCGCGCGGCCGGGCTCGCCGTAGAGGGCGGCGGCCAGGCGGCCGAGGACGGCCGGGACGTCGGGGGTCACGAGCACGGGCACGCCCAGGTCCGCGGGGAGCAGCCCGGCGCCGGCGGGGTCGGTGAGGACCGCGGCGGCGCCGGCGGCGACGGCGGCCGGGGCGAAGCGGGCGCCGTGCACGTGGGCGCCGCCGATCGCGGCGAACAGCTCGCCGCCGCGCACCCGGCGGTTGTCGGCCACCACGCCGCGGACCTCGGCCGCGGCCCAGCCGTCGGCGGTCGCCGGCGCGGGGGCGAGGTCGAGGGTCGCGGCGAGGTCGCCGAGGCGCTGCGGGGAGGGGGCGGCAGGGCGCAGAAGGTCGTTGTCGGGGAGTGCTGTCACCGCTCCATTGTTGCCGCCCGCGACGACCCGGCCATCCGACGTGGCGCTGCTCACCCCTACCCGGCCTCGCGTGGGAGGTCGGGCGCGGGCGTCGTCGACGGCGGCACGCCCATCTGGCGCAGCCCGAAACCCATGACGTCGCGGAAGACCGGGGCGGCGGTGACGCCGCCGTAGGACATGCCCGGCGGCTTGTAGATCACCACGCCGACGGCGAGCTTGGGGTCCTCGGCCGGGGCCAGCCCGACGTAGGAGCCCAGCCGGGAGCTCAGGCCCCCCTGGCCGTCGGCGATCTGGGCGGTGCCGGTCTTGGCGGCCACCCGGTACCCCTCGACCCGGCCCAGCACGCCCGTGCCGCCGTCGGCGGTGACGCTCTCCATCATCGCGACGACCTTGTCCGCGGTGGCCTCGCTGACCACGCGGGTGCCCTCGCCGACCTCGGTGGGGGTGAACGTGCCGTCGCCGTCGGTCAGCCCGTCGACGATGTGGGGGTCCATCCGCACCCCGCCGTTGCCGATGGTGGCCACCATCGAGGTGTTCTGCAGCAGGCTCACGCTCATGCCCTGGCCGAACATCGTGGTGTAGCGGGTCCGGGAGTCCCAGCTGTCCGGTGGGCGGAGCTGGCCGGGGGTCTCCCCGGGCAGCTCGATGCCGGTGCGCTGGCCGAAGCCGAACCCGCGCAGGTACCCGTAGCGCACCTCGTCGGCGATCTTGTCGCCGATCTGCACGGTGCCGGTGTTCGACGAGGAGGCAAGCACGCCGGTGGTGGTCAGCCGCTCGGTGGCGTGGTTGTCGTTGTCGGTGAAGGTCTGCCCGTTGGGCATGGTGAGCCGGTCCGGCACGGTGAAGGGGGTGTCGGTGTCGACCACGCCCTCCTCCAGGGCGGCGGCGAAGGTGGGCAGCTTGCCGGTCGAGCCGGGCTCGTAGGGCGCCGAGACGGCGCGCGAGCCACGGTCGGCGGCGTCCCACTTCTGGTAGCTGTTCGGGTCGACCGTGCCGGAGTCGGCGATGGCGAGCACCCGGCCGGTGCCCACCTCCTCGACGACGACGGCGCCCCACTGGGCGCCCCACTTGGCCACGGCCTCGTCGATCTTCTGCTGGGCGACGTACTGCAGGTCCCGCTCGATGCTGGTGTGCACGGTGTGGCCGGCGACGGCGGGGACCTCCTCGCGCTGCCCGGTGGGGATGACCTGCCCGGTGGCGCCGATCTCGACGGTGAGCTTGCCGTCCTTGCCGGTCAGCGCCTCGTTGAAGCTCTGCTCGAGCCCGGCCAGGCCGTGCCCCTCGCGCCCGACGTAGCCGATGAGGTTCCCCGCCGTGGCCCCGTTGGGGTAGATGCGCGCCGTCGTCTCCTCCGGCTCGATGCCGGGCACCCGCAGGGCGTCGATGGCCCGCCACTGCTCGGGGGTCAGGCCCTTGGCGATGTAGACGAAGGTGGAGTCGCCCACGAGCTGGGCACCGAGCTCGGCCTTGTCCCGGCCGAGCAGGGGCGCGAGCACCTCGGCCGCCGCCGCCGCGCCGGTGCCCTCCACCTCCCCGGTGTCGGGGTTCTTGCGCTCGTAGTTGCGCACCAGCCGCTGGTTGACGCCCACGTTGAAGCGCTCGACGGAAGTGGCGAGCACCTCCCCGTCGCTGTCGAGGATGTCGCCGCGCGGGGCGCGGATGAGAGAGGTGCGGGTGCGGTCGGCCTTGGCCTGCTCGGCGAGGTCCGGGCCCTGCACGGCCTGGACGTACACGAGCCGGCCGCCGAAGACCATCATGACGGTGAGCAGCAGGATCAGGGCCGCCTGCCGGCGCACCCGGCGGTTCCCGACGGCGGGCGGCGGGGTGCTCCCCCGGCTCACCCCGCCTCCCCGCCTCCGAGCAGCGCGCCGTCGGCGAGGCGGATGAAGCGGAGGTGCTCGGCGGGCACCATGCCCAGCTCGGTGGCCCGGCGCTGCAGCGTGGCCGGCGAGCCGGTCTCCTCCACCTGGGCGCGCAGGGACGCCTCGGCCTCGTCGAGCTTGGTCAGCGCCACCTGCTGGTCGTGGATCTCGTACGCCGTCGCCGCCATGTGGGTGTTGAGCAGCAGCGCCACCAGCAGCGACGCGGTCAGGATGGCGGTGCACAGCAGCAGGTAGGGCACGAGGGAGCGGGCCGGCCGCGGGCTGGCGACGACGGCGAGGCGGGGGCGCCACGCCGGTGCCGGGCGCGGCGCCGACGCGGTGGTGGTTCTCGGGGCGCGGGCGGGCGCGGCGCTCATGCGGGGCTCCTTCGGCTGGTGGGCCGGTCGGTCGGGCGGGTCAGCAGGTGCTCGGGGGTCGGGCGCAGGCGCTCGGCGGCGCGCAGCCGGACGGACTTGGCGCGCGGGTTGCGGGCCTGCTCCTCGGCGTCGGCCTCCTCGGCGCCGCGGGTGAGCAGGCGCAGGTAGGGCTTGTGCGTCTCGGGCTCGACGGGCAGGTCCGGCGGCGCCGACGACCGCGCCCCACGGGCCAGCACGGTCTTGACCGCGCGGTCCTCGAGGGAGTGGTAGGACTCGACGACGATCCGGCCGCCCACGGCCAGGGCCTCCACCGCCCGGGGCAGCGCCCGCTCGAGGACCTCGAGCTCGCCGTTGACGGCGATGCGCAGCGCCTGGAAGGTGCGCTTGGCCGGGTTGCCCCCGGTGCGGCGGGCGGCGGCGGGGATGTTCTCGCGGACGATGTCGACGAGCTCGCCGGTGCGGGTCAGCGGGGCGGTCTCGCGGCGGCGCACGATCGCGGCGGCGATGCGGCCGGCGAACTTCTCCTCGCCGTAGACCTTGAGGATCCGGCGCAGCTCGGCCTCGCTGGCCTCGGCCAGCAGCTGGGCGGCGGAGACGCCGGCGCTCTGGTCCATCCGCATGTCGAGCGGGGCGTCGTGGGCGTAGGCGAAGCCGCGCTCGGTCTCGTCGAGCTGGAGCGAGGAGACGCCGAGGTCCATGAGGACGCCCTGCACGCGGCCGGCAGCGTCGCCGTGCTCGGCGGCGACGCCGTCGATGTGGTCGTAGGTGGTGTGCACCGCGGTGAACCGGTCGGCGAAGGGGGCCAGGCGGGCGGAGGCCAGCGCGATGGCCTGGGGGTCGCGGTCGATGCCGACTACGTGCAGCGCGGGAAAGCGCCGCAGCGCGGCCTCCGTGTGCCCGCCCATCCCGAGGGTGGCGTCGATCAGGACGGCGCCGGGGGCCTGCAGGGCGGGGGCGAGGAGCTCGAGGCAGCGCTCGGCGAGCACGGGCACGTGCCGCGACGCCGCATCTGCCTGGCTCATGGGGTCTTCTCTCCTGGTCCGCGGGGGGCGATAAACGGGGCGGGCCGGCCGCCGCCCGGCCAGGACTCCCTCCGCCTGCTCTGGCGCCGGGGAAGTGCGTCAGAGTCGCGGTGAGAGACCTCGTCGTGCGGGGGTCGGTCGGTGGTGCGGTGGTCGGTGATGGGTCGGGGAGCCGGCGGGAGCGGTTCAGAAGAGGCCGGGGACCACCTCCTCGGCGGTCTCGGCGAAGGCCTCCTCCTGCTCGGCCAGGTAGGTCTGCCAGGCGATCGCGTCCCAGATCTCGATGCGGGCCCCGGCGCCGATGACGGCGAGGTCGCGGTCGAGGCCGGCGTACTGGCGCAGGTTGGCCGGGATGGTGACGCGTCCCTGCTTGTCCGGCACCTCGTCGCTGGCGCCGGAGAGGAAGACGCGCAGGTAGTCCCGTGCCTGCTTGCTGGTGACGGGCGCCTGGCGCAGTCGGTCGTGCATGTTCTCGAACTCGGCGGCCGGGAAGGCGTACAGGCAGCGCTCCTGGCCGCGGGTGAGGACGAGGCCGGGGGCGAGCTGCTCGCGGAACTTGGCGGGGAGGATGAGTCGCCCCTTGTCGTCAAGACGTGGCTCATACGTCCCCAGGAACACACTGGCACCTCCTCCCTTGCGCCAAACCGGTTCCCCCCCGTGCGCCCCACATTACTCCACTTCCCTCCCCCAGCAATGCGAAATGGGGCGCGCTTGTCCGTCACAACCCGGTAAACCCGCAGGTCGGTGCGGTTGGAGCGGAGTGGGGCGCACCGGTCCGGCGGCGCCGAGCGGGCGCCCAGGTAAACCACGGCAGGGGTCCGCTGAACCCATGGAGACGCGGTTTTCGGCGAATTAGCGCCGTTTTATGAGGGGGTATTGGGGCGCGGGCGGGCAGGAGCCCGGGCGCGTGGAGCGAAGTGGAGGAGGGCGTGGTCCTCGACCCGGTGAGGGGTGGGCGAGGCGTGGAGGGGGCCCGTCGACACGCCGTTGCGGCGCGGGGAGGACGGTGGAGGGGCTCGTCGGGGCCTGGACGCCTGCCGGGTGGAGGACGGTGGAGGGCCCCGCTCAGCCCGTGACGCCCGCCGCGTGGAGGACGGTGGAGGGCCCCGCGCGGGCCGCGACGCCCACCCGGTGGAGGACGGTGGAGGGACCGGCGAGCGATCGGCGCCACCGATGCCGGGCCGTGCCAGGAATGCCGACAGCCCACGGCATGGGCCGTGGGCTGCTGGTGATCAGGACGCGCGCACCAAGGGTGCGCGCCGGTCTAGCGGCCGCGCTCCTCGTTGCGCCGGTCCCAGCGGTCCTCCTGGCGCTGCATGAAGCCGCCGAAGGAGGAGCTGGAGGTGGCCGGTCCCCCGGTGCGCTTGCCGCGGCCACGCGCCTTCGCCGTGCCTCGCGGCCCGCTGATCGCGAGCATCACGCCCGCCAGCATGGCCAGGAACCCGAGCACCCCGAGCCAGACGTAGCCGGTGGCCACGCCGCCCACCAGCCCGCCGAGCCCGAGCAGGAAGAGCAGGACTCCCAGGCTGAGCCGGCGCACGTCCGGACGCGGCTTGTCCGCCAGTGTGTTGGCGAGCCGGGGGTCGTCAGAACGCAGCTGCTGCTCCATCTGCTGGAGCATGCGCTGCTCGTACTCCGAGAGAGGCATCGGACCTCCAGTCATCCCGCCAACCCGTCGCCGATGAGGTGACGCTTCGACATCAGGATAGGTCCCGGGAGGCGCCCGGGAAAGCCGAACCTCGTGTGGTGTCGATCAGTGACGCGGGTCGCAGCACCGCGGATCCGAACCTCGCCCGCACGCCGTCCATCGCGCGCTCGGCCTTGGCGCGGTGGGGATCCTCGTCGAGCGTCGCCTGCACCCCGGCGCCGGCGCCGACGAGCCGCTCGGCCCGCACCCCGAGGAGGCGGACGCCGTCGGCCGCGATCGTCACACCCGCGAGGAGCTCGCGCGCGGCCGTGACGATGTCATGCGCCAGGTCGGTCGGGGCGGGCAGCGTCCGCGACCGCGTCAGCGTGGTGAAGTCGGCCATGCGGACCTTGATGGACACGGTGGCCGTGAGCATGCCGTCGGCCCGCAGCCGGGCGCCGCACTGGTGCGCCTGGTCGAGCAGGACCCGCTCGAGCACCGCCCGGTCGGTCACGTCCTCGGCGAAGGTGGTCTCGGTGCCGACCGACTTCTCCACCCGGCCGGGGGCCACGCGCCGGGGGTCGATGCCCCAGGCGAGCTCGTGCAGCCGCTGTCCGGCGGCCACCCCGAGCATGCGGTGCAGCGCCGGCAGCGGGGTGGCGGCGACGTCGGCCACCGTGTCGAGGCCGTGCCGCTCGAGCACGGCGCGGGTCTTCTCCCCCACCCCCCACAGCGCCCCGGCCGGCAGGGAGTGCAGGAAGGGCACCGTCGCCGCGAGCGGGACGAGCAGCAGGCCGTCCGGCTTGGCGTGGGCCGAGGCGAGCTTGGCCACGTGCTTGGTGCCGGCGACGCCCACCGACGCCGGCACGCCGGTGCGGGCGCGGACCTCGCGCCGGACCCACCGGGCGATGGTCAGCGGGGACCCCATCCGCCGCACCGCCCCGGCGACGTCGAGGAACGCCTCGTCGATGCTGACCTGCTCCATCACCGGGGTCACCTCCCCCAGCACCGCCATGACCTCGCGGGAGACCTCGGCGTAGCGGCCGTGGCGGCCGGGGAGGAAGACCCCCTGCGGGCACAGCAGCCGGGCCCGGCTGACCGGCATCGCCGAGTGCACGCCGAAGGCGCGGGCCTCGTAGCTCGCGGCGCTGACGACGCCGCGGTGCTGCCCGCCCACGATCACCGGCCGGCCGCGCAGCTCGGGGCGGTCGAGCAGCTCGACCGAGGCGAAGAAGGCGTCCATGTCGACGTGGAGGATCGTGCAGCCGCTGTCGTCCTCGCCCCACGACCGGCGGGCGGCAGCGCTGCGTGGGGCTCGGCTCATGTCTCCTCCCCGTCTCGGCGCCGGCCCCAGGCTAACGTGGCGGGGTGACACCCCGCCGTGGGCGCCCGTCCCGCCGCGGCGCCGAACCGCTCCCCACCGAGCCCGTCCCCACCTCCCTCGGCACGGCGAGCCTGCGCCGCGAGCCGGGGGCCCCGCACCAGGTGACGCTGCTGCTCGACGGCACCGAGAGCTCCTTCCTCGACCTCGACGACCCCGCCCACCTCGAGTTCGAGTACATGCAGCAGATGGTCGTCGTCCTCGACGCCGCCCGGCCGGCCGGGCCCGTGCGCGCCCTGCACCTGGGCGCGGCCGGGTGCGCGCTGCCCCGGGCGCTGGAGGCGCACCGGCCCGGGTCGACCCAGCTCGCCGTCGAGCTCGACGAGGTGCTGGCGCGGCTGGTGCGCGAGTGGTTCGACCTGCCGCGCGCGCCGCGGCTGCGCATCCGCACCGGTGACGCCCGCGCCGTCACGGCGGGCCTGCGCGACGGCGCCTGGGAGGTGGTGGTGCGCGACGTCTTCGCGGCCGGCCTCGTGCCGGCGCACGTGCGCACCCTGGAGGCGGCCCGGGAGGTGCACCGGGTGCTCGCCCCGGGCGGGCTCTACCTCGTCAACCTCACCGACCACCCGCCGCTGCCGCGGGCCAAGGCCGAGATTGCCGCGCTGCGGGAGGTCTTCGCCGACGTCGCGCTGGTGGCCGACCCCGCGATCCTGCGCGGGCGTCGCTACGGCAACCTCGTGCTGGCGGCCTCGGACGCCCCGCTGCCGGTGGACGCGATCGAGCGGGGGCTGCGCCGCCTGCCGCTGCCCGTCCGGCTCGTCCACGGCGAGGAGCTGACGGCGCTGCGCGGCACCGCCCGACCGGAGCGGGACCCGCCCACGTCCACCGGGCCCCCCGCGGCCCCGGGGACGTCCGCACCCACCGGGACGCCGGACGCCGGCGAGGACCGGGCGCCGTCGTAGCCCGCGTGCGGCAGATCAGGCGTCACGCCTGCCGCCACCGCGGCGGGTCGCGTCACGCCTGCCGCCACCGCGGCGGGTCACGCCGAGGGCCCGTGCCGCCATGGCACGGGCCCTCCCCCGCGGCCTAGGGCCGGGCGGGGGTCAGATGGCGCGGACGTTCTCCGCCTGGGGGCCCTTGGGGCCCTGGGTGATCTCGAACTCCACGCGCTGGGCGTCCTCGAGCGAGCGGTAACCGTCGGCCTGGATCGCTGAGTAGTGGACGAACACGTCGGGGGCGTTGCCCCCGTCCTGCTCGATGAAGCCGTAGCCCTTCTCAGCGTTGAACCACTTCACGGTTCCCTGTGCCATCGTGCTGTGTCCTTCCGGGACGTGTTGTGGGCCGGCCCCGTGCCGGCCCTCGGTCGCCGCAATGCCGTCCCACTTCCTTGCTCGAAGAGGACCCGCCGCGCGGCGGCCACCTCTCCTGGGCCCGGCACCAGGCCGTTCCCGGGTCGCTCGTCAGGGAAACGCAGATGCAACGGGCACAGCATGGCATGAGTCACACGCGCCGATCCAGCATTCGGTACGCGGGTTTGCCTTCCGGACACCGCGGCGGCCGGTTCAGCCCTCGCGGTGGTGGTTGCGCATGCGGGCGATGACCTCCCGCACCGGCGGGACGACGACCCCACCCTCGGCCATGCGCCGCCGGGTGGCGTGCCGGGCGGTGAGCAGGCCGGTGAGCCCGATGACCCACACGACGCCCTGGGCGGCGAACGCGGCGCGGAAGTCGTCGAGGACGTAGTGCCCGTCGGGCCGGACGAGGTCGAGGACGAGGCCGACGAGATAGATGGAGATCAGCGAGGCGACGAAGCCGCCGACGTTGACGACGCCGGTGGCGGTGCCCAGCCGCGCCGGCGGGACGAAGGTGCGCGCGAAGTCGAACCCGACGTTGGAGGCCGTGGCCGTGGACGTCAGGGCGAGCACGAGCACGACGAGCTGCCACGTCGGCCGCGGCGTCGTCGGCACGAGCACCATGGTCCACGCGCCGATGGCGAAGGCGGCGGCGCCGAGCACGAGCCAGGAGCGGCGCAGCGGGTGGCGGGCCTGCAGCTCCCCGGCGACCGGCCCCATCACCACGCCCGCGAGCGCGCTGACGGTGAGGAACACGCTGGCCTCCTGGGCGCTGCGGCCCTGGCCGGCGGTGAGGAACGGGACGCCCCACAGCAGCACGAAGGTGTTGGTGGGAAACAGGGAGACGAAGTGGGTGAAGAACCCCAGCCAGGTGCCCGGCTCCCCCATGACCGCTCGCAGGGAGACCTTCTCACGCCGCGCCGGGACGGCCGCGGGCGGCACCTCGGCGCCGGTGCCGACGGGCTGGACGGACTCGCGCGCCGGCGCCGGTGCCGGGAGGCGCGGGCGGTCGCGCACCACGATGGCGGCGACGATGCCCATGAACACCCCGAGCGCTGCGAGGGAGACGAAGGCCGGCGTCCAGCCGAACCGCAGCAGCACGGCCATGAACGGCACCGCGGAGATGATCTGGCCGGTGGACCCGACGATGCCGGTCATCTGGGTGAGCACGGGCACGCGCCGGGACGGGAACCATGCCGGCACCAGCCGCAGGACCGAGACGAAGGCGGTGGCGTCCCCGACGCCGACGAGGACGCGGGCGGCCAGGGCCATGGGGAGGGTGTCGACGACGGCGAGCATGAGCTGGCCGGCGGCGAGCACCATCGCGCCGGTGGCGATGAGGCGGCGGCTGCCGATCCGGTCGAGCAGGAGGCCCACGGGGATCTGCGCGGCGGCGTAGACGGCGAGCTGGACGACGGAGAACAGCGACAGGGTCGCGGCGGAGATCTCGAACCGGTCGACCGCCTGCAGGCCGGCCACGCCGAGGGACGTGCGCCCGGTGACGGCGACGACGTAGGCCGCCAGCCCGGCACCCCACACTGCGAACGCGAGCCGGGCCGGGGCCGGATCGCGGAAGGGGGACACGACTGCCATTGTCGCAGGCCAGCGGAAAAAGCCCAGGCGGAAGCGCCAGGCGCCCCGGTGAGCCTGCTCACCGGGGCGCCCTGCCCCGACCGCGCTCACACCGGGCGCCCGGGCCCGCCTGGGCACGGCGATGCCCCGGGGCCCGCGCCCCGGGGCATCGCCCGACAGATCAGTCCTGGGCCTGGATCGGGATCAGGCCTGCGGGCCGGGCTCGGCGTCGCCGGGCCGCTCCTCCGGCCGGCCGGTCCCGCCGTCGCCGGTGCGGTCCTCACCGCCGGTGCGGTCGTCGCCGCCCTCGTCGCCCTGCCGGCCGGCCGCGCCGGTCTGCTCGGCGAGGAAGGCCTCGAGCTCGGCGGCGATCTGATCGGCGGTGGGCAGCTCCCGGTCGGCGATCAGCGTCGTCGGGCTGGGCTTGGCGGCCGCCTCCATGTAGGCGTCGTACTGCTGCTCCAGGGCGTGGACCACGGCACCGACCTCCGGGGAGGTGGACACCTGGGAGTCGATCTGCTGCAGCGTCTCCGCCGCGGCCGCCTCCAGCTCGCCCACCGGCAGGGCCAGCCCGGTGTTCCCGGCGATCTGGCGCACCAGCTCGGCGGCGGCCTGCGGGTACTCCGCCTGGGCGAGGTAGTGCGGCACGTTCGCGGAGAAGCCGATCGCGTCGTGGCCGGCGCGGCCCAGGCGCAGCTCGAGCAGGCCGGCGACGTTCCCGGGGACCTGGACGGTGCCCATGATCTGGCGCGGCCGGTCCACGAGCCCGTCGCGGGTGGCGTGCGCCGTGACGGTGACGGGGCGGGTGTGCGGCACGGCCATGGGGATGCCGTGCACGCCGATGGTGCGCTGGACCCCGAGCCGCTCGACGAGGTCGAGGACCGCCTCGGTGAAGGCCTCCCACCGCAGGTCCGGCTCGGGGCCGTGGAGCAGCAGCAGCGGCGTGCCCTCGTCGTCGCGCAGGAGGTCGAGCGCGATGACCGGCTCGTCGTACTCGGTGTAGCGCCAGTCCTCGAAGACCATCGGGGGGCGCCGGGAGCGGTAGTCGACCAGCTCGTCGGGGTCGAAGGTGGCGACCCGCTCGGCGGGCAGCGAGTCGAGCAGGTGGCGGGCGACCAAGGACCCCGCGTGGCCGGCGTCGAGCGAGCCGCGCAGCGCGTGCACGAGCACCGGCACCGGAGCGGCGCCGAACGCGCTCTCGCTCACGGCGTAGAGGTCCTGCGGATCGCGCATGGGTGGGACTCCTCTCACTGGACGGTCAACGTATATAGAGCCCAACACCGCCCGACGGCGCAACATTCCGCGCCGCGCGCCGGCGCCGCGGCGTCGCGGGCCGTCCGCGGCCGGGGCGCGCCCGGCCCGTCGACGCCCTCCGAATCTCGCGCGGAAGGTGCCTGCGCGTGGCCGCCCGGTGGCGGATAATGGATGGCCGTGCCGTCGGCACGACCCCTGTACCGGGGCTGAAGGACGAGAAGGAGCCCGCGTGCCAGGACCGGCCACCACGCCCGAGGACGGCGCCAACGTCGCCACGACGACGCAGGCCGCCGTCGCCGAGGAGCAGGCCTACGTCGACAAGGTCTACGACCGGCTCGACGCGCTGCGGGCGGCCTACGGCGCCCGCCTGGCCGAGGTGCGCCTGGAGGGCCCGAGCGGGTCCCCCCAGAACCGCTCCGAGCGGGACGCGTTCGCGGCCCACTACGCCGACACCGTCGCCCGGCTCGACCAGGTGGAGAACCGGCTCGTCTTCGGCCGGCTGGACAGCCGCGGGGAGGAGCCGCGCTACGTCGGCCGCATCGGGCTGTCCGACGCCGAGCACAACCAGCTCCTGGTGGACTGGCGCGCGCCCAGCGCCCAGCCCTTCTACCAGGCCACCGCCGCCCACCCCGGCGACGTCGTGCGCCGCCGCCACCTCATGACCCGGGCCCGCACCGTCGTCGGCGTCGAGGACGAGCTGCTCGACCACGAGCACCTCGACGAGGCGGTCGCCAGCGGCCTGACCGGCGAGGGGGCGCTCTTCGCCGCGATGTCGGCCGCCCGCGAGGGCCGCATGCACGACATCGTCGCCACCATCCAGGCCGAGCAGGACGCCGTCATCCGCTCCCCGCTCGACGGCGTCCTCGTGGTCCAGGGCGGGCCGGGCACGGGCAAGACCGCGGTGGCGCTGCACCGCGCGGCCTACCTGCTCTACGCCCACCGCGAGCGCCTGGAGCGCTCGGGCGTGCTGCTCGTGGGGCCCTCCCGGGTGTTCCTGCGCTACGTCGAGCAGGTGCTGCCCTCCCTGGGCGAGACCGACGTGGTGTCCACCACGATGGCCGACCTGCTGCCCGGCACCACCGCCACGGCGGAGGACGCCGAGGACGTCGCCGCGGTCAAGGGCCGCGCCGCCATGGCACAGGTGCTCGCCCGCGCCGTGCGCGGCCTGCAGCGGGTGCCCGAGCGGGTCCAGGAGCTCGACGTCGAGGGCAGCACGCTGCACCTGCAGCCCGAGCAGGTCCGCGCCGCCATGGCCCGCGCCCGCCGCAGCGGTCACCCGCACAACCAGGCGCGCGACACCTTCGTCCTGGCGATGCTCGACCACCTCGTGCGCGAGTACGCCGGCGAGAAGGGCATCGAGGACGCCGCCGAGCGCGCCTACCTGACCGAGGACGTGCGCGGCGCCCGGGACGTGCGGGTGGCGCTGAACCTGTGCTGGATGCCGACGACGCCGCACGGCCTGCTCGAGCGGCTGTACGCCCGCCCGGACCTGCTGGCGCGGTACGCGCCGGGCATGTCGGCGGCGGACCGGGCCCTGCTGCACCGCCCGAAGGGCTCGCCGTGGACGGTGGCCGACGTGCCCCTGCTCGACGAGCTCGCCGAGCTGCTCGGCCACCACGAGCAGGCCGAGGCCCGCCGCGCCGACGCCGAGGCCAAGATCCAGGCCGCCGAGGAGCTGCGGTTCGCCCAGGAGGCGATCGCCTCCCAGGGCCTCGGCATGGGGCTGGTCACCGCGGAGATGCTCGCGGAGCGCTTCGCGGCCACCGGGCCCCGGCTCACCACCGCCGAGCGCGCCGCCGCCGACCGGACGTGGACCTACGGGCACATCGTCGTCGACGAGGCCCAGGAGCTCTCCCCCATGGCGTGGCGGGCGCTGCTGCGCCGCTGCCCCGCCCGGTCGATGACCGTCGTCGGCGACCTCGCCCAGCGCAGCGGGCACCGCCCCGCCGCCTCCTGGGAGCAGGTGCTCGGCCGCGCCGCCGGGGAGCACGTGCGCGAGGCCGTGCTCACCATCAGCTACCGCACCCCGGCCACCGTCATGGACACCGCGACCGCGGTGCTGGCCGCGCAGGGGGCGGCCCCCGCCTACCCGGTGCGCGCCGCCCGCGACCTGCCCGACGCGCTGGCCGTGACCCGGGCGGCGGACCTGCGCGGGCGCGTGGTCGACGTCGTGCGGGCCGAGCTCGAGCGGCTCGACGGCTCCGACGGCGTCGGCGCCGGCCGCGTCGCGGTGCTCACCGGCGCCGGGCGCCGGGCCGAGGTGCGCGCCGCCCTGGCCGGCGACGAGGAGCTGCGCCGCGACCTGGCCCCCGCGGGGGCCGACCCGCTCGACGCGCGGGTCGCCGTCCTCGACACGCTCGAGGCCAAGGGGCTGGAGTTCGACACCGTCGTGCTCGTCGAGCCGGCCGAGGTGCTCGCCGGCGGGCCCGGCGACCTGTACGTGGCGATGACCCGGCCGACCCGCCGCCTGCACGTGGTGCACCGGGAGGACCTGCCGGCGGGCTTCCCGGCGGCCTGACCACCTGGCGGACACGGTTGCTCCGCATCGCGAGACGGGCGGACGATGGGCCGGTGGCACGCGCACTCCTCCTCGAAAATCCGCACACCAACGCCGACCCCGTCCTCGCCGCCGCCGGCGTCGAGGTCGTCCGGCACCCCGGCGCCATGGACGAGGACGAGCTCATCAAGGCCCTCGACGGCGTCGACATCCTGGGCATCCGCTCCACCACCCACGTGACCGAGCGGGTCCTCGCCGCCCACCCGCAGCTGCTCACCATCGGCGCGTTCTGCATCGGGACGAACCAGATCGACCTGCGCGCGGCCGCGCGCCGCGGGGTCGCCGTCTTCAACGCCCCGTTCTCCAACACCCGCTCCGTCGTCGAGCTCGCCCTCGGCGAGATCATCGCGCTGACCCGGCGCCTCACGGTGCGGGACAAGGCGCTGCACGACGGCGTCTGGGACAAGTCGGCCGCGGGCTCGCACGAGGTGCGCGGGCGGACCCTGGGCATCGTCGGCTACGGCAACATCGGCACCCAGCTCTCCGTCGTGGCCGAGGCCCTGGGCCTGCGGGTGGTGTTCTACGACGTCGCCGAGAAGCTCGCGCTGGGCAACGCCCGCCGGATGAGCTCGCTCACCGAGCTGCTCAACGTCGCCGACATCGTCACGCTGCACGTCGACGGGCGCGCCGGCAACGCCGGGATGTTCGGCCGCGAGCAGTTCGAGCAGATGAAGCACGGCGCGATCTTCCTCAATCTCTCCCGCGGCTTCCTGGTCGACTACGCGGTGCTGCGCGAGAAGATCCTCGACGGCTCCCTGGCGGGGGCCGCCGTCGACGTCTTCCCCACCGAGCCCAAGCGCACCGGCGACCCGTTCGACTCCGAGCTGCGCGGCCTGCCCAACGTGATCCTCACCCCCCACGTGGGCGGCTCGACCCAGGAGGCCCAGGAGAACATCGGGCAGTTCGTCTCGGGCAAGCTCACCAAGTACCTCAGGTCGGGCGCGACCGACCTGTCGGTGAACCTGCCGCGGCTCTCGCTGCCGCCGTCGGACGCGGCCCGGTACCGCATCGCGTTCGTCCACCGCAACACCCCCGGCGTGCTGGCGCTCGTCAACCAGACCTTCGCCGAGTACGGGGCCAACATCGACGGCCAGATCCTCGGCACGCTGGGTGAGATCGGTTACGTGGTCACCGACATCGGCTCCGAGCTGCCGCGTGAGGCCGTCGAGGCGGTGCGCCAGATGGAGGACACCCTGCGCCTGCGGGTGATGGTCCGTCCCAACCCCGAGGACTGAGCGGCAGTACGGTCGGACCATGTTCACCCCCGCACCCGAGCGCTACGACGCCATGACCTACCGACGCTGCGGCCGCAGCGGTCTCGACCTGCCCGCCATCGCCCTGGGGCTGTGGCAGAACTTCGGCGAGGCCAACGCCTACGAGACCCAGCGCGACATCGTCCTGCGCGCCGTCGACCTGGGCATCACCCACATCGACCTGGCCAACAACTACGGCCCGCCGCCGGGGTCGGCGGAGAAGTCCTTCGGGCGCATGCTCGCCGAGGACCTGGCCGGGCTGCGCGACGAGCTGGTCATCTCCACCAAGGCCGGCTACGACATGTGGCCCGGGCCCTACGGCAACGGCGGCTCGCGCAAGTACCTGCTGGCCTCGCTCGACCAGTCGCTCGAACGCATGGGCCTGGACTACGTCGACATCTTCTACTCCCACCGCTTCGACGACACCACGCCGCTGCGGGAGACCCTCGGCGCGCTGAAGACCGCCGTGGACTCCGGGCGGGCGCTGTACGCGGGCATCTCCTCCTACTCCGCCCAGCGCACCCTGGAGGCGTTCGAGGTGGCCGACGAGATCGGGCTCCACCTGCTCGTCCACCAGCCCTCGTACTCGATGCTCAACCGGTGGGTCGAGGAGGGTGAGCCGAGCCTGCTCGACGTCCTGGGCGAGAAGGGCACCGGGGCGGTGGTCTTCTCCCCGCTCGCGCAGGGCATGCTCACCGACAAGTACCTCGACGGCGTGCCGGAGGACTCCCGCGCCGCCCGCGGTGGCTCCCTGCGCCAGGAGTTCCTCAGCGACGCCGCCCTGGGGCACGTGCGCGCCCTGAACGACATCGCCGCCGCGCGCGGGCAGAGCCTGGCGCAGATGGCGATCGCCTGGGTGCTGCGCGACCCGCGTGTCACGACGGCGCTGGTCGGCGCCTCGAGCGTGGCCCAGCTGGAGGACAACGTCGCGGCGCTGGACCGCCTGGACTTCACGGAGGACGAGCTGGCCCGCATCGACGAGCACGCCGTGGACACCGGCATCAACATCTGGGCTGCGCGGTCCTCGGACCTCTGATCATGACCACCGCTCCCGGGTCCCCGGCCCGCCCCCACTACGCCCCCGGCGTCCCGGCCGAGATCGTCGTGCCCGAGCACGGGGTGGACCGTCTCCTCGGGGAGGCCGCCGACCGCTTCGGGGCCCGGGTGGCGCTGGACTTCCTCGGCGCCGCCACGACGTACGCCGAGCTCGACGCGCAGGTGGCCCGGGCGGCGGGGATGCTCGCCGCCGCGGGGGTGCGGGCCGGGGACCGGGTGGCCCTCGTGCTGCCCAACTGCCCCCAGCACGTCGTGGCCTTCTACGCGGTGCTGCGGCTCGGCGCGGTCGTCGCCGAGCACAACCCGCTCGCCCCGCCCGCCGAGATCCAGGAGCAGCTGGACGCCCACGGCGCCACCGTGGTGGTGGCGTGGGAGAAGGCGCTCGACCGGGTCGCCCCGGGCGGTGACCGTCGCGGCCGCACCGTCTGGGCCGTCGACCTCACCGCCGCGCTGCCGCGCCGCTCCCGCCTGCTGCTGCGCCTGCCCCTCGCCGCCGCCCGGGCCCAGCGCGACGCGCTGCGCGGCCCGGTGCCGGCCGGGGTGCGCAGCTGGGAGGCGGACGTGCGCCGGGCCGCCCCGCTGCCGGCCGCGTATCCGCGCCCCGCCGGGTCCGACCTCGCCGTGCTCCTGCACACCGGCGGCACCACCGGCACGCCGAAGGCCGTGGCCCTCACCCACCGGAACCTGCTGGCCAACGTGGCCCAGGGCCGGGCCTGGGTGCAGGGGCTGCGGGACGGCGCGGAGACGTTCTACGCGGTGCTGCCCTTCTTCCACGCCTTCGGCCTGACCCTGTCCCTGACGTTCGCCGTGCGGATCGGTGCCACCCAGGTGGTGCTGCCCAAGTTCGACGTCGACATGGTCCTCGCCGCCATGCGGCGCCGCCCGGCCAGCTTCTTCCCGGGCGTGCCGCCGATGTTCGACCGGATGGCCGCCGCCGCCGAGGAGCGCGGGGCGGACCTGTCCTCGGTGCGCTTCGCCATCTCCGGCGCCATGGCGCTGGACCCGGAGGTGGCGCGCCGGTGGGAGGCGGTCACCGGCGGGCTCATCGTCGAGGGCTACGGCATGACCGAGTGCTCCCCGGTCATCCTCGGCAACCCCTTCGGCCCCGGCCGGCGGCCCGGCGCGCTCGGGCTGCCGTTCCCCTCCACCGAGATCCGCATCGTGGACCCGGAGAACCCGGCCGCGGAGGTCGCGCCCGGGGAGGTGGGCGAGCTGCTGGTGCGCGGCCCGCAGGTCTTCGCCGGCTACTACGGCCGGCCCGAGGACACCGCCGAGGTGGTCCTCGACGGCGGGTGGCTGCGCACCGGGGACATCGTCCGCCTCGACGACGGCTTCGTCGTCCTGGCCGACCGGCGCAAGGAGCTGATCATCTCCGGCGGGTTCAACGTCTACCCCTCCCAGGTCGAGGACGCGGTGCGCTCGATGCCCGGGGTGAGCGACGTGGCCGTCGTCGGCCTGCCCGACGGCGCCCGCGGGGAATCGGTGGTCGCCGCGCTCGTGCTCGAGCCGGGCGCCCGGGTGGACCTCGAGGCCGTGCGCCGCTGGACCCACGAGCGGCTCTCGCACTACGCCATGCCGCGGCGCATCGCGGTGCTCGAGGAGCTGCCCCGCTCCCAGCTCGGCAAGGTGCTGCGCCGGAAGGTGCGCGACCAGCTGCTCGACTGAGCGCCCTGCTCGACCGAGCGCCGGCGGCGCCTCCGCGGCGGCCGGTCGCCTCTCCGCGGAACCGTCGGCGGTGGCGGCTTCCCCTCCGCCACCACCGACGGCGTCAGTGGGCCGGAGCCTGCGCGGGCTCCTCGGCTGCGCCCAGGCTAGCGGAGCCGGTGCCGGTTTCGGCGCCGGTTGGCGATGCGGTCCCGGCCGGCGCCGTCGTCGCGCTCGACGCAGCGCCGGGCTCGGCGTCCTCACCCGCCGCGCGGGCGGCGGTGTGCTCGGCCCGCAGGGTGGCGATGGCCGCCTCGAAGTCCTCGAGGGAGCTGAAGGAGGAGTAGACGCTGGCGAAGCGGAGGTAGGCGACCTCGTCGAGCTGGCGCAGCGGGCCGAGGATGGCCAGGCCGATCTCGTGCGCGTCGATCTGGGCGGCGCCGCTCGCGCGCACCGCCTCCTCGACCTGCTGGGCCAGCAGGGCGAGGTCGTCGTCGGACACGGGCCGGCCCTGGCACGCCTTGCGCACGCCGGCGACCACCTTGTCGCGGCTGAACGGCTCGCTCGCCCCGGAGCGCTTGACCACCGTGAGGCTGGAGGTCTCCAGCGTGGTGAACCGCCGCCCGCAGCTGGGGCACTGGCGCCGACGCCGGATGGACGCGCCGTCCTCCGCCGTCCGGGAGTCGATCACGCGTGAGTCGGCGTGACGACAGTATGGGCAGTGCACCTCGCAGCTCCTCCCTGCACCCGCGGCTCGCGGCCGCGGTCCCGGCGCGGCCGGTCCGGCCGCACCGGCGGCGCGATCTCGCGTCGCCGGTCTCATCATCCCACCCCGCCGGGGGCCGGGGCCGCGGTCCGCGCGCCGCCGGCGGTCAGCGGGCCGGGACGAGCAGCTGCTGGCCGGCGCGGAGCTGGTGCTCGCCGAGGTCGTTGAGGGCGGCGATCGTGGCGACGACGTCGCGGACGTCCTCGCCCGGACGCGCCACCTCGCTCGCCACCGCCCACAAGGTGTCCCCCGCCGCGACCGTCACGGTGGCCACGTCCTCGGCGGCCGGCGCCGCGACCGCCGAGCCGGCCGCGCTGCCGAGCCCGACCGCCACCGCGGCGGCGGCCACCAGCGCGAGCGTGGCCACCACGCGGCGCCCGAGCGCGGTCAGGCGCAGCGGGGCGGCCGGCGCCGGGCGCGCCGCCGTGGGCGCGGGGACGGGGACGAAGCCGGGGCCGACCACCTGCAGGTGGGCGCGGGCGACGGATGCGCGGGGGGTCGGCCGGGCCGGACGGGCCGGGCGGGCGGGGGCGGGCCGCCACGCGGGCTGCGCGACCAGTGCACTCATGACCACTCCTCCTCGAACGGATGTTCGTCGAACGTCTGTGCGACAGAGTAGGGGCACCCGGGCGTCTTGTCGAGACACACCTCGAACAATTGTTTGAGATCGTGCCCCGGGGCTTCTACGCTGACGTCGAGAGCCCATCACCGACCACTGACATCGGCGGATTTCCACAACGATCCGCCGCCGGCCGACACCGCCGCCGCGGTGCGGGAAGGATCGCCGTCGTGAGCACCGTCGAGGAACCGATGCAGAGGCAGTCCGCCGGCGACGGCGGACTCACCGAGCGCCAGCGGCTGATCCTGGCCACCATCCGGTCGGCCGTGGCCGAGCGCGGCTACCCGCCGAGCATGCGCGAGATCGGCGAGGCGGTCGGGCTGACCAGCCCGTCGTCGGTCAAGCACCAGCTCGGCGTGCTCGAGCGCAAGGGCTACGTGCGCCGCGACCCCAACCGGCCGCGGGCCATCGAGCTCATCGACCAGGTCGGCGCCCGGGCCTCGAGCGTGACCGGCCCCGTGGCGGCGTTCGACGCCGAGGGGCTGCGCACCGGCCCGGCGACCCTGGTGCCGGTGGTCGGCCGCATCGCCGCGGGCGGCCCGATCCTGGCCGAGCAGGCGGTGGAGGACGTCTTCCCCCTGCCGCGCCAGCTCGTCGGCGACGGCGAGCTGTTCCTGCTCCGGGTGGTGGGCGAGTCGATGATCGACGCCGCCATCTGCGACGGGGACTGGGTGGTGGTCCGCCGTCAGCCGGTGGCCGAGAACGGCGAGATCGTCGCGGCGATGATCGACGGCGAGGCCACCGTCAAGACCTTCCAGCGCCGCGACGGCCACGTCTGGCTGCTGCCGCAGAACCCCGCCTTCTCCCCCATCCCGGGCGACGCGGCCCAGGTGCTCGGGCGCGTGGTGACGGTGCTGCGCAGCCTCTGAGGAGTCAGAAGCCGAACTGGCGGGCCACGGCGCGGATCGCCTCGGCGCTCTGCACCAGCCCGTGCCGCTCCCGCTCGGTGACCACCGGCACGAGGCGACGGCCCACGCCGTCGTGCCCGACGACGGTCGGCACCGACATGCACACGTCGGAGATCTCCAGGTAGTCCTCGAGCAGCGAGGAGACCGACAGGACGCGGTGCTCGTTGCGCATGACGGCCTCGATGATGCGCACCACCGCCAGCCCGACGGCGTAGTTCGTCGCGCCCTTGCCGGCGATGATCTTGTAGGCCGACTGCACCACCTCGGTGGCGATCGCGGCGCGCATCTCCTCGTCGAGCATCCGCCCGTCGCGGGTGGGGCCCCACTGCAGCAGCGGCACCGCGCCGATCATCGCCGAGCTCCACAGCGGCAGCTCGGAGTCTCCGTGCTCGCCGGCCATGTACGCGTGCACGCTCTGGACCGCGACGCCGCAGGCCCGGGCGACGAGGTAGCGCAGCCGGGAGGTGTCGAGCACCGTGCCGGAGCCGAAGAACTGGTGCTGGGGCAGCCCGGAGATCTTCAGGCCGGCGTAGGTGACCACGTCCACCGGGTTGGCCACCATGACGTAGACGGCGTGCGGGGCCACCTCGACCAGCTGGGGCACCAGGGTGCGCATGATGTCGATCGTCGCCCCGGCGAGGTCGAGGCGGGACTGGCCCGGCTTCTGCCGGGCGCCGGCGGTGATGACGACGACGTCGGCGCCGGCGCAGATGGCGACGTCGTCGGAGCCGCGCACCGAGCCCATGGGGGTGAACTGGATGCCGTGGGCGATGTCCATCGCCTGCGCCTCGACCTTGTCCCGGTTGCGGTCGAACAGGACGACCTCCCGGGCCGCGCCGCGCAGCAGACAGGCGTAGGCGAGCGTCGAGCCGACGGCGCCGGCGCCGACGATGGCGACCTTGCTCGACCGGCGCTCGCCCCGGCTGTCGCCCGCGAGCTCGTCGCGCCCGACCTCGTCGGCCTCGGTCATGGATCCCCCCGGGGTGGTTGGCGGACAGTTCTGGCCCCACCCTACGAGGACGGCGCCACCGGCGGCCCGGCGAGCCGCCGCGACGGCCCCGGCAGCCGCGTCAGGCCGGCTGTGGACGACGCGCCCGCTCAGGCCCCGGCGGGAGCGGGGGTGGTGGCCGCCAGGCGGCGCAGCGCCCCGCGAGTGACCTCGCCGTCGTAGGTGCGCCACAACGGCGGCATGGACCGGGTGAGGAAGGTGCCGTACCGGGCGGTGGCCAGGCGCGGGTCCAGGACGGCGACGACGCCGCGGTCGCCGGTGGAGCGCACGAGGCGCCCGGCGCCCTGGGCGAGCAGCAGGGCGGCGTGGGTGGCCGCGACGGACATGAAGCCGTTGCCGCCGGCGGCGGCCACCACCTCCGAGCGGGCCGAGCGCACCGGGTCGTCCGGGCGGGGGAAGGGGATGCGGTCGATGACCACCAGGCGGCAGGTCGGCCCCGGCACGTCCACGCCCTGCCACAGCGACAAGGTGCCCATGAGCGAGGTGGCCTCGTCCTCGGCGAAGCGGCGCACCAGGGTGGGCAGCTGGTCCTCGCCCTGGCACAGCACGGGCGTGTCCAGGTCGGCGCGCAGCCGCTCGGCGGCCGCCTCGGCCGCGCGGCGGGAGGAGAACAGCCCGAGCGTGGCGCCGCCGGCGGCGCGGACGAGCTCGACCAGCTCGTCGAGCGCCTGCCCGCTGGTGCCGTCGCGCCCCGGGGCGGGCAGGTGCCGCGCGATGTAGAGGATGCCCTGGCGCGGGTAGTCGAACGGGGAGCCGACGTCCAGCCCCCGCCAGGACCGGTCCTCGTCGAGGGTGAGCCCGAGGCTGCGCGCCATGGGGTCGAAGGTGCCGCCGAGGGCGAGGGTGGCCGAGGTCAGCACGACGGCGCGGCCGGCCAGCAGGTGGTCCTTGAGCGGGCCGGCGACGTCGAGCGGGGCGAGGCGCAGCCGGGGCTGCTCGCTGCCCACCCGGGGGCGCTCGCACCACAGCACGTCGCGGCGCTGCGCCACGCCGTCGCCGAGGAGGCGCTCGGCGACCTCGTGGAGCACGACCATCGCGGAGCGGGCCATCGCCCGCCCGCCGGCGTCCTCCTGGGCGTTCGCGCCGCTCTCCGGGCGCATCGCGGTGATGGCGGCGCGCGAGCCGGCCTCGACGAGGACGACGGCGTCGCGCACGCCGGCGGGCAGCCCCTCCGGCAGCCGGCCGTCGGGGACGACCTCGAGCCGCTGGCGCAGCAGGGCCACGGCCTTCTCCAGCGTCTCGTCGTTGACGCCGGCGTGCCGGCGCGCGAGCCGCGCGGTGCGCTCGACGATCCCGGCGCTGAGCTCCAGGGTCGACTGGGCGGTGACCCGGTCGGCGAGCTCGTGCGCCTCGTCGACGACGAGGACGTCGTGTTCGGGCAGGACGTTGGGCGACCCGGCGGCGGCGATGCCCAGCATGGCGTGGTTGGTGACCACGACGTCGGCCTCGCGGGCGGCCTGCCGCGCGGCCTCGGGGAAGCACTCCGCGATCATGGGGCAGCGCTGGCCCAGGCACTCCATCTTGGTGACGGAGACCTGCCGCCAGGCCCGCTCGCTCACGCCCGGCACGAGGTCGTCGCGGTCGCCCGTGGTGGTCTCCTCGGCCCACTCGCGCAGCCGGAGCACCTGCTCGGCCAGCGAGCCGCGCTCCGGCCCCGCCTGGGCGGCGCCGGCCGGCGCCGGGGCGGCCGGGTCCACGCCGGTGGCGGCGGAGACGGAGAACAGGCCCGGCTCGTCCTCGGCCGGGAAGCCGCCGGCCACCTTGTGCTTGCACAGGTAGTTGTGCCAGCCCTTGAGCAGGGCGACGTCGGGGCGCAGCCCGGTGCGCTCGGCGACGACGGCGGCCACGCGCGGGGCGTCGTGGACGAGGACCTGCCGCTGGAGGGCGAGGGTGGCCGTGGAGACGACGGCGCGCTGGCCCGCCTCGACGGCGTGGGCCAGGACCGGCACGAGGTACGCGAGCGACTTGCCGGTGCCCGTGCCGGCCTGGACGAGCAGGTGCGAGCCGTCCCGCAGGGTCTCGGCGACGGCGGCGGCCATCCGCTGCTGGCCGGGCCGCGCGGCCCCGCCGACGGCCGCGACCGCGTCGGCCAGCAGCCCGTCGACGTCGGCCATCAGGACGCGGACCGGGCGGCGGGCGTCCCGGTCCACGGGGTGCCCACCGAGCGCACGTCGGCCGCCAGGTCCGGGGCGACCCGGGCGTGCAGCCGCGTGCCGCCCTCGACGTACTCCTCGGCGAGGATCTCGCCGTCGGTGTGCGCCCGCGAGACCAGGTCGCCGCGGTCGTAGGGGACGACGACGTCGACCAGCTCGGCCGGGCGCGGCAGCAGCTCGGCGATGCGCCGGGCGAGCTCGTCGACGCCGCGGCCGGTGCGCGCGGACACCGCCACCGCGCCCGGGTACCGGGTGCGCAGCGCGGCGAGGTCCTCGGGGGCGGCCAGGTCGGCCTTGTTGAGCACGATGAGCTCGGGCACGTCGGCGGCGCCGGGGATGTCGGCGATGACCGCGTGCACGGTGCGCACCTGCCCCTCGGGGTCGGGGTGGGCGGCGTCGACGACGTGGAGGATCAGGTCGGCGTCGGCGACCTCCTCGAGCGTGGAGCGGAAGGCCTCGACGAGCTCGGTGGGCAGGGAGCGGACGAAGCCCACCGTGTCGGTGAGCGTGTACTCGCGCCCGTCCGGGGTCCGGGCCCGGCGCACGGTGGGGTCGAGGGTGGCGAACAGCGCGTTCTCCACCAGGACCCCGGCGCCGGTGAGGCGGTTGAGCAGGGAGGACTTGCCGGCGTTCGTGTACCCGGCGATGGCCACCGACGGGACCTGGTTGTGGCGCCGCGAGCCGCGCTTGGTCTGGCGGGAGGGGGCCATCTCCCTGATCTGCCGGCGCAGCCGGGCCATGCGGGTGCGGATGCGGCGCCGGTCCAGCTCGATCTTCGTCTCACCGGGGCCGCGCGAGCCGATCCCCGCGCCGCCGGCCACCCGGCCGCCGGCCTGCCGGGACATCGACTCGCCCCAGCCGCGCAGGCGCGGGAGCAGGTACTCGAGCTGGGCCAGCTCGACCTGCGCCTTGCCCTCCCGGGACTTCGCGTGCTGGGCGAAGATGTCGAGGATCAGCGCGGTGCGGTCGATGACCTTGACCTTGACGATGTCCTCCAGGCCGCGGCGCTGGGAGGGGGTGAGCTCGCCGTCCGCGATGACCGTGTCGGCGCCCGCCGCCTGCACCATCTCCGCCAGCTCGGCGGCCTTGCCCGAGCCGAGGTAGGTGCCGGGGTCGGGGGTGGTGCGGCGCTGGAGCAGCCCGTCGAGCACGACCGAGCCGGCCGTCTCGGCGAGGGCGGCCAGCTCGCGCAGCGAGACCTCGGCCATCTCGGCCGTCCCGGTGGACCACAGGCCGACGAGCACGACGCGCTCGAGGCGCAGCTGCCGGTACTCGACCTCGGTGACGTCCTCGAGCTCGGTGGACAGCCCGCCGACACGGCGCAGCGCCGCGCGCTCCTCCCGCTCGAACTGGTCCCCGTCGTACCCGGCGTCCGCCGGCCCGCCGCCGTCGCCGGACTCCAGGGCCGTGCCCGCGGTGGACCTCAGGGACGTCCCCGCACGGGCCAGGATGCGGGCGACGACGTCCTCGGCGGCCCGCTGGGCGCCGGCGCCGTCCTGCTGCTCGTCGGGGGTGGGTGAGGTGGGGGTCATCTTGTCCTTCCGTGGGCTCCTCACAGGATCCCACGCGGTGCGGGGGTGGGCCATCGTTTATCCCCAACGTCGGGCGCGCCACGGATCATCCCGCCGGCGACGGGTGCCGCCGGCCCTCCCCGGTGGTGGGCCGGCCCGGCCCTCCCCGCTGCGGGGCGTCCCGCCCGCGCCGGTAGGTTGGCGGCGTGAGCACGCCCGACCACTACTTCTCCGCCGAGCCCGCCTCCCCCGCCGAGCTCCGCCCGCTGCGGGTGCGCCTGCGCGGCCGGGACGTCGCCGTGCAGGCCGCGCCGGGGGTCTTCTCCGGCGACCGCCTGGACCTGGGCACCCGGGTGCTGCTCGACGCCGTCGACGACCCCCCGGAGACCGGCACGCTGGTCGACGTCGGGTGCGGCTGGGGCCCGATCACGCTGGCGATGGCGCTGGCCTCGCCGGGGGCGCGGGTGTTCGGCGTCGACGTCAACCACCGGGCGGTGGACCTCACGGCCCGCAACGCGGCGGCCCTGGGGCTGGGCAACGTCACCGCGCTGGACGCCGCCGCGGCGCTGGCCGCCTTCCGGGCGCAGGGCACGCGCATCGACGAGATCTGGTCGAACCCGCCCATCCGGGTCGGCAAGGCGGCGCTGCACGAGCTCCTCACCGCCTGGCTGGGCCTGCTCGCGCCGACCGGCAGGGCGCACCTGGTGGTGCAGAAGAACCTCGGGGCGGACTCGCTGCACCGGTGGCTGGCCGAGGAGCTGGGCGCCGACGTCAGGCGCACCGCCAGCTCGAAGGGGTTCCGCGTGCTGACCGTCCGGCCGGGACCGGCCTGAGGACCGGCCTGAGGGCCGCCGCGGCTCGGCCGAGGACGGCCGCGGGGCGCCTGCGGGACGCCGCGGCTCAGTCGCCGCCCAGCATGTGCAGGGCGGCGGGCAGGACCGGGTGCAGCGGCTCGGGGAAGCGGAAGGTGTCCCCCTCCTGCTCCAGCACGCCCACGCGCGCCAGCAGGTCCAGGTCCGTGCGGAGCAGCGAGATCGTCAGGCCCTCGTCGCCCACGAGCACGTCCTCGCCGGGCTCGGTGACCGTCAGCCCGCCGGGCTCGGCGGCGCGCAGGAGCGCGCCGAGGGTGAGGTCCGGCTCGAGGGCGTAGGTGGGCTCGCCCGGGTTCGCCTCGAGGAAGGCGTGCAGCACCGCGGCGTGCAGGGCGGCCGCGGCGCCGGCGACGGCCTCCGGGGAGGCGTCCGGCGCCGGCAGGGCCTCCTCGCCGGGTGTCACGCGGCTCGCGCCCACGTGGAGATAGCCGAGCCGGACGAGGGCGACCCAGAGCAGCACCAGCTCGCGGTCCTGCCACATCGAGCGCGGCGCCACGGCCTCCGGGAACCCCAGCACGTGCAGCACCTCGGCGGTGTCGGCGGGGCGCAGCGCCCCGGTGCTCGTCACGGGCCGGCCGGCCCCGACCCAGGCCACGAACGCGCGCGCCCTGGGGAGCAGCACCGAGCCCTCGAACCAGGCCGCGACGTCGGCGGCCTCGAACGGCCCCTCGGACAGGGCGTCCAGGTCCGGCGCGGGGCCGAGCGCGGGCGGCCAGATGTCGGCGAAGGGCTCGCGCTCCTCGCCCTCCGCCCCGCCCTCGAAGGCCTGCGGCACCTGCCCCGCCAGCTCCTCCATCAGCGCCGTCAGCCTCGCGTCGGTCAGCGGGGAGCGGAAGCGGCCGGTGGAGAGCAGGAAGCTGAAGAACAGCGTCATGGCCGGGACGAGGAGCCGGGCGTCGTCGCCGGTGGCCGCGACGGCCCGGGGGAACAGCTCGGTGAGCACCGCGCGGATCTCCGGCTCCGTCCACGCGGTGGGGTCGGGCGAGCCGAGCTGCTCGCGCTTGAGGTCGATCGCGCGCTCGACGAGCCAGGTGCTGTCCTCGATGAGGAGGTCGAGCTCGCGGGCCCACTCCTCCAGCTCGGCGAGCAGCGCGGGCACGGCCGCGGCCGGGACGTGCCGGGGCGGCGGGCCCTGGTGGCGGCGCCGCTGCGAGGGCGTCTTGCGGGGCTTCGGCTTCTTCTTGGGCATCGACGTTCCTCTGGGGTGGGTCCGGCGGCGCGGCTCAGCCGAGCAGGGTGACGTCGGCGGTGAGCACCGCCGGGCCGGTCAGGGTCACGGTGTCGCCGAGCACGCGCACGGTGACCTGCCCGCCGGGGACGAGCACCTGCCAGGTGTCGGGGGCGCCGTCGCCGGCCCACGCCCGTACCGCGAGCGCGGCGGCGCAGGTGCCGGTGCCGCAGGAGCGGGTCTCCCCCACCCCGCGCTCGAGCACGCGCATGCGGATGCGGCCGACCGCCTCGCCGTCGCCGCCGCTCTCGCCGAGCGGGACGACGAGCTCGAGGTTGGTGCCCTCGGGCGGGACCGGGTCGTAGGTGGGCCGGGCGGTGAGCACCGCGGCGGCCAGCTCGGCCTCCTCGGGCAGCGCGACGACGGTGTGCGGGTTCGGCACGGTCACCCGCAGCCCGCCGCGCGGCCCCTCCAGCCCCGGCACGGCGACGACGACGTCGTAGCCGGCGCTGACGGCCGCCTGGCCGCCGGGCATGGCCCAGCGGCCCATCTCCACGGTGTACAGGTCGCCGTCGAAGGTGACCCGGCGGGGGCCGCCGCGGGTGCCGACGACCACGGTCTCGCCGGCGCCGAGGGCGACGAGGCCGCGCTCGCGCAGGTAGTGCACGAACACGCGCACGCCGTTGCCGCACATCTCGGCCAGCGACCCGTCGGCGTTGCGGTAGTCCATGAACCACTCCGCGGCCGGGTCCTCGGCCAGCACCGCCCGCCCCTCGGGCACCGCGGCGGACCGCACGACGCGGATGAGGCCGTCGGCGCCCAGGCCGGCGTGCCGGTCGCACACGGCGGCGACCTCGGCCGCGGTGAGGGTGAGGACCCCGTCGGGGTCGGGCACGAGGACGAAGTCGTTCTCGGTGCCGTGCCCCGTGGTCAGGGCGCGCCCGGCCAGGGCCCCGAAGGTGGTGGTCATAGGCCCAGGGTACGCAGCGCCTGGTCGCGCAGGTCGGTGGCGTCCGCCACCGGCAGCCAGGTGATGCGCGGGTCGCGCCGGAACCACTTCTCCTGCCGGCGGGCGAGCTGGCGGGTGGCCACGACGATGGCGGCGGTGGCCTCCTCCCGGCTCAGGCGCCCGGCGACGACGTCGGCGGCCTGGGCGTAGCCGACGGCGCGGCGAGCGGTGACGCCCTCGGCGAGCCCCTGGGCGAGCAGCGCCTCGGTCTCCTCGACGAGCCCCTCGCGCATCATCTGCTCGGCCCGCGCCGCGATGCGCGCGTCGAGCTCGGGCCGCGGGACGGCGATGGCGAGCTGGACGGCGGGCACGGCGTAGACGTGCTCGGGCAGGCGCGCGGAGAACTTCTCCCCGGTCAGGGCGATGACCTCGAGCGCGCGGACCACCCGGCGCGTGTTGCGCGGGTCGATGCGGGCGGCGGCCTCGGGGTCGACCCGGGCGAGCTCGTCGTGCAGGGGGCGGGTGCCCAGCCGCTCGGCGCGCGCCTCCAGCTCGGCGCGCACGCCGGGGTCGGTGCCGGGGAAGTCGAGGTGGTCGAGCACGGCGCGCACGTACAGGCCCGAGCCGCCCACCAGCAGCGGCACCCGTCCGCGCCGGCGGATCGCGGCGACGTCGGCGCGCGCCGCCCGCTGGTAGGCGGCGACGGTGGCCTCCTCGCGCACGTCGAGGACGTCGAGCTGGTGGTGGGCGATGCCGCGCCGCTCGGCCACCGGCAGCTTGGCGGTGCCGATGTCCATGCCGCGGTAGAGCTGCATCGCGTCGGCGTTGACGACCTCGGCCGCGCCCGGCCCGCCGAGTGCCTCGGCCAGGTCGAGGGCGAGGGCGGACTTGCCCGTGGCCGTCATGCCCACCACGGCCACGACCGGGCCGTCCCCGGGCGCCGGCGCGCCGGGCCCGGCCCCGGGGCGGGCGGCGGGGGCGGCGCCCGCCGGCGGGGTCGTGAAGTCGTGCACGATCGTCCAACCTACCGGCGGGGCGCACGGGGGGCTGCGCGCGTACGCTCGTGAGCATGGCCAGGCCCGGTTTCGACGACTCGGGGCGACCGGCGGGCGGCCCGGGCGCAGCCACCGGCGCGGCCGCGGCCCGCGACGTCGTCCTCCCCCTGACGCAGGCGCGCGTGGCCGCCGTCCTCGAGGAGCTCGACTACCCCCTCTTCCAGGACCGCAACGGCGACCTCGGCGCGATGTGGGCGCAGGCCGTCTTCCACATCTACCTCCTCGGCCCGGACGAGTCGGTGCTCCAGGTCCGGGGGTCCTGGCACCGCCGCCTCGCCCTGGAGCGGCTGGGCGAGGTGCTCGCGCTGGTCGACGGCTGGAACCGGGAGTACGTCGGGCCCAAGTGCTACGTGCGGGTGCTCGACGACGGCCGGCTGAGCGTGGTCGCCGAGGTCTCCACACCGCTGGGGGCGGGCGTGAGCGACAACCAGCTCGCCCGGCTCGTCCAGCGCGGCGTGGGGCAGGGCATGCGGATGATGCGCGACCTGGAGCTGCACTACCCCGACCCGGCCGAGACCCCGCCGGGCGGGCTGTCGTGAGCCGGTGGGCCTGGTGGCGCCGCGGCGGCGAGAAGCCGGCGGAGGCCGGGCGCCGGGCCGCCGACGCCGCCCAGCGGGCCGCCGACGAGCAGGACGCCCGGCCGGCGCGCGACGCCGGGCGCCGCTCCCCCGGCCCGGCGCCGGTGCGCACCTCGCCGGTGAGCGCCGCCCGGCTGCTCGAGATCGTCACCGACCGCGGCTACCACGTGCGCACGGAGCCGGACGGCTCCCTGACCGGGGTGTGGGACGGCTACCAGTTCCACATCCGCCTGGCCGGGGAGGAGCAGGACTTTCTCAGCGTGCGCGGCCTGTGGGGCCGGCTCGTGCCCGAGGAGCTGCGCGGCGCCGTCGCCCAGGCAGCCAACGACTGGAACCGCGACAAGATCTGGCCCACGGTCTTCACCGCCCCGACCCCTGACGGGGTGGGGGTGCGCACCGAGATCATGGCGGACGTCGGCGCCGGCGCGACCGACCGCCAGCTGCTCGACATCATCGAGGGCGGCCTGTCCGCCGGCGTGCAGTTCTTCCAGGCGCTGGGCCGGTCGATGCCGCCGATCGAGGAGCCCTCGCCCGAGGCGTGAGGCCGGAGCGGGGACAGCGATGACGACGTGGACGCCCGAGCAGGTCCGCGCGGCCGCCGCCGAGTGGGTGTGGGTGCCGCCGGACGCCACCGACCGCTCCACGGCCGACTACCGCCTCGTCGTCTCCCCCACCTTCCCCGACTGCCCCGCCCAGGTGCTCCGGACCACCTCCGGGCGCCCGGCCGCGGAGCTCGTGACGGAGGTCCTCGCCCGGGTGCGGGCGCTGGACCTGACGGTGCTGTGCTGGTGGGTGCCCGACGACGCGCCCGACCTCGCCGCGGCCCTGCGGCAGCGCGGCGGGACCGTGACCGACGAGGTGGAGGTGCTGGCCTGCGACCTGTCCGACGGCGTGCCCGACCTCGCCGTCCCGCCGGACGTGACCGCCACGACGGTGACCGAGCCGCGCACCCTGCTCGACTGGCACCGCGTCGCCGCGGCGGTGTGGGGCACCCCCGAGCCCCCGCCCGGGCAGGTCGCGGCGGCGCTGGCCCAGGTGGCCGCCGAGCGGGCCCGGGGCGAGCTGCGCGTGGTCGGCTACGTCGGGACCGAGCCGACCACGGCGGCCGGGTGCACCCTCGCCGGACCGGTGGTGCGCCTGTGGGGCGCCGGGACCCGGCGCGACTGGCAGGGGCGGGGCGGGTACCGGGCCGTCCTGGGCGAGCGGCTCGCCCAGGCGCACTGGCGCGGGATCCGGCTCGCCCTGGTCAAGGCCCGGGTGGCCTCCTCCGGCCCGATCCTGCGATCCGTCGGGTTCGCCGCCTACGGCCGCGAGCGCCGCTACACCCTGCCGGTGTGACGGCCGCGAGGGGCCCGACGGCGCCGGAGCCGGCGTCGCCGCGCCTGCCGGGCCCGGCGGCGCGGGGTCAGCGGCGCAGCGTGGGCATGCCGAGGGTCACCGGCCCGGCAGCCGCCGCGGCGTGCTCGTGCGGCTCCTCGACCAGCCCGGCGCGCCGCTCCCAGGCGTCGCCGGCGCGGGTGCGCCGCAGCCGGTAGACCCCGCCGGTCAGCGCCGAGTCCGCCACGAGGTGGTGCGGGGCGCCGTGGGTGACCTCGACGGTGACCATGTCCCCGGGCCGGGGCCGCCCGGCGTCGGGCAGGTCCGCGGGCAGCGCGACGTGGACGAGCCGGTTGTCGGCGGCACGGCCGGTGATGCGGTGCGTGGCGCCGTCCTTGCGGCCCTCGCCCTCGGCGACGAGGACGTCGACGGTGCGCCCGACCTGACGCTCGTTCTCCTCGGTGGAGATGCGCTGCTGGAGGGCCACCAGGCGCTGGTAGCGCTCGGTGACCACCTCGGCGGGCACCTGGTCCTCGCGGTCCGCCGCCGGGGTGCCCGGGCGCCGGGAGTACTGGAAGGTGAACGCGGACGAGAACCGGCTCGCCTCGACGACGTCGAGGGTGGCCTGGAAGTCCTCCTCGGTCTCGCCGGGGAAGCCGACGATGATGTCGGTGGTGATCGCGGCGTCGGGGATGGCCGCGCGCACCCGGTCGATGATGCCGAGGAACTTCGCCTGCCGGTAGGAGCGGCGCATGGCCCGCAGCACCGCGTCGGAGCCGGACTGCAGCGGCATGTGCAGGCTCGGCATGACGTTGGGCGTCTCGGCCATGGCGTCGATGACGTCGTCGGTGAAGGCGGCCGGGTGCGGGGAGGTGAACCGCACCCGCTCGAGGCCCTCGATCTGCCCGCAGGCGCGCAGCAGCTTCGCGAACGCGCCGCGGTCGCCGAAGCCGACCCCGTAGCTGTTGACGTTCTGCCCGAGCAGGGTCACCTCGATGGCGCCCTGGGCGACGACGGCCTGCACCTCGGCGAGCACGTCGCCGGGCCGCCGGTCGCGCTCCTTGCCGCGCAGGTGCGGCACGATGCAGAACGTGCAGGTGTTGTTGCAGCCCACGGACACCGACACGAACGCGGCGTAGGCGGACTCCCGCCGCGTGGGCAGCGTGGAGGGGAAGACCTTGAGCGACTCCTCGATCTCCACCTGCGCCTCGGCGTTGTGCCGCGCGCGCTCGAGCAGCGCGGGCAGCACGTCGAGGTTGTGCGTGCCCAGGACGACGTCGACCCACGGCGCCTTCGCCACGATGCCGGCGCGCATCTGCTGGGCCAGGCACCCGCCGACGGCGATCTGCATGCCCGGCCGCTCGCGCTTGACCGAGGCGAGCTGGCCGAGGTTGCCGAACAGGCGGGTGGCGGCGTTCTCGCGCACCGAGCAGGTGTTGAGGATCACCACGTCCGCGCCGCCGTCGCCGGCCTCGGTGGCCCGCGCGGCCGCCTCGGGGACGGACTCGACCGGCACGTAGCCGCGCTCCTCGAGCAGCCCGGCGAGGCGCTCGGAGTCGTGGACGTTCATCTGGCAGCCCAGGGTGCGCACGAGGTAGGTGCGCGGGGTGCCGGCGGTGCGGGCGGGGGCGGCGGAGGCCGGTGGAGCAGCAGTCATCGTGGCAGAAGTGTAGGTCGCCGCTGCCGGGCGGGCCGCGGCCGGTCCGCTAGGTTGGGGGGCCACCGCCGCGAACGAGGGAGTGCGATGAGCGAGGCGTCGACGATCCGGTCCACCGTGCTGGCCGAGGAGCACGCCCGCCTCGGTGCGACGTTCACCGACTTCGGCGGGTGGCGCATGCCGGTGCGCTACTCCTCCGACCTGGCCGAGCACCGCGCGGTGCGCACCGCCGCCGGCCTGTTCGACCTCAGCCACATGGGCGAGGTCCGCGTCGAGGGGCCCCAGGCCGGTGCCGCGCTCGACCACGCCCTGGTGGGCCGGCTCTCGCGCGTCGCCGTCGGCCGGGCGCGGTACTCCCTGCTGTGCGCCGAGGACGGCGGCATCCTCGACGACCTCATCACCTACCGCCTGGCCGAGGACCGCTTCCTCGTCGTGCCCAACGCCGCCAACACGGCCACCGCCGTCGCCGCGCTGACCGAGCGGGCGGCCGGCTTCGACGCCGCGGTGACCGACGAGTCCGCCGAGACCGCGCTGCTGGCGGTGCAGGGACCGGCCGCCGCCGCGATCATGACCTCCCTGGTGCCCGAGGAGCAGCGCGAGGCCGTCACCGCCCTGCGCTACTACGCGGCCGCCCCGGCGACGGTCGGCGGGTCCGCGGCGCTCGTGGCGCGCACCGGCTACACCGGCGAGGACGGCTTCGAGGTCTTCGTCCCCACCGCGGCCGCCCCGGCCCTGTGGGCCGCGCTGCTGGCGGCCGGGGAGGGGCACGGGCTGGTCCCGGCGGGGCTGGCGGCCCGCGACTCGTTGCGGCTGGAGGCGGGGATGCCGCTGTACGGACACGAGCTCACCCGCGCCACGACCCCCTACGGCGCCGGGCTCGGCGGCGTCGTCGCCCTGGACAAGGAGGACTTCGTCGGCCGGGCCGCCCTCGAGGCGGCGCGGGCGGCGCACGAGGCGGGCGAGGGACGCCGGCTCGTCGGCCTGCGCGGCGCCGGTCGGCGGGCCGCGCGGGCGCAGCAGCCGGTCGTCGTCGGCGAGGACGTGGTCGGGGAGGTCACCTCCGGCGCGCCGAGCCCCACCCTGGGCTACCCGGTGGCGCTGGCGTACGTGGACGCCGCCCACGCCGGCGTGGGCAGCGCCGTCGACGTCGACGTGCGCGGCACCCGGCAGCCCTTCGAGGTGGTCGAGCTGCCGTTCTACCGGCGCCCCCGATAGGAGCTCTTGGCCCGGAGCACAGGGACACGTGGCACGACGGCGGCCCCGCCGCCCGCCGGACCCGGTCGTCACCCTCTCCGTCCGCCTCTGGGTCAACTGGACGCCAAGTCCCGGCTATTGTGTCCACACTGTTACACCGGTGACACAGATCACGAAACATTCGGCAGTTAGGTTGACGCGCATGACCGACCCTCAGCAGACGTCCGCCGCGCCCGGGGACCTGGCCCTGGCCGCCGGCACCGAGGAGCGCGAGCTCGGCGCCCCGCTCGTCCGGCTCACCGGCGTCAACAAGCACTTCGGTGACCTCCACGTGCTCCGGGACATCAACCTGACCGTCCGCCGCGGCGAGGTGGTCGTCGTCATCGGCCCGTCGGGGTCGGGGAAGTCCACCCTGTGCCGCACGATCAACCGGCTGGAGCCGATCGACGCCGGGACGATCACCATCGACGGGCGCGAGCTGCCGGCCGAGGGCAAGGACCTCGCCCGGCTGCGGGCCGAGGTGGGCATGGTCTTCCAGTCCTTCAACCTCTTCGCGCACAAGACGATCCTGGAGAACGTCACCCTCGGCCCGGTCAAGGCCAAGGGCATCAAGGCCGCCGAGGCGAAGCAGCGGGCGATGTCCCTGCTCGAGCGCGTCGGGGTGGCGAACCAGGCCGGCAAGCACCCGGCCCAGCTCTCCGGCGGGCAGCAGCAGCGCGTGGCCATCGCCCGGGCCCTGGCCATGCAGCCGAAGGTCATGCTCTTCGACGAGCCGACCTCGGCCCTGGACCCGGAGATGATCACCGAGGTCCTTGATGTCATGACCTCCCTGGCGCGCGAGGGGATGACGATGATCGTCGTCACCCACGAGATGGGCTTCGCCCGCAAGGCCGCCGACCGGGTGATCTTCATGGACGCCGGCCAGATCGTCGAGGAAGCCAGCCCGGAGGAGTTCTTCACCAACCCCCGCTCCGAGCGGGCCAAGGACTTCCTCTCCAAGCTGCTCAGCCACTGACCGGCCGCGCCGGCCGGTCTCCCGACCCCTCCGTTCGACCCAGACAGCACCACCCCACTCCCCGCCCCGGGGACCGATCGCAAGGAGAACACATGCGAAGCGTGCGCAGAGCCGGTCTCGCCCTGACCGCGGCCACCGCCCTGATCCTGGCCGCCTGCTCGGCCGGCGAGCCCGGCCAGTCCGGCGGCTCCGCCAGCGCGGGCGGGTCCGAGACCGGTTCGGGCGGCGCCGGCGGCGACGGCATCACCATCGGCATCAAGTACGACCAGCCCGGCCTCGGCCTGAAGGAGGGCAACGACTTCACCGGCTTCGACGTCGACGTCGCGAAGTACGTGGCCGGCAAGCTGGGCTACTCCGAGGACAAGATCAAGTTCGTCGAGTCCGTCTCCTCCCAGCGCGAGACGCTGCTGGAGAACGGTTCGGTCGACATGATCTTCGCGACCTACTCCATCACCGACGCCCGCAAGGAGCGCGTCTCCTTCGCCGGGCCGTACTTCGTCGCCGGCCAGGACCTCCTCGTCGCCGCCGACAACACCGACATCACCGGTCCCGACTCCCTCAACGGCAAGGTGCTGTGCTCGGTGGAGGGCTCCACCTCGGCCGAGCGCATCCGCGACGAGCACTCCCAGCAGACCGAGCTGTACCCCGCCCAGACCTACTCCGAGTGCGTCGAGCTGCTCAGCGCCGGCACCGTCGACGCGGTGACCACGGACGACGTCATCCTCGCCGGCTACGCCGCGCAGTCGCAGTACGAGGGCAAGTTCAAGCTCGTCGGCAAGCCGTTCTCCGAGGAGAACTACGGCGTGGGCCTGCCCAAGGGCTCCGACAAGTGCGAGGACGTCAACACCGCCATCACCACGATGATCGACGACGGCACGTGGGAGGAGCTCATCAAGAAGAACGTCGGCGAGAGCTTCACCCCCAACCCCTCGCAGAACCCGCCGAAGGTCCAGGCCTGCGCCTGACCCCGACGGTGCCCGGGGCCTGAGGGCCCCGGGCACCGCGCCCGTCCGCCGGCGGCCCGCGGCCCCGGTCCCCTCCGCACGCCCCCGAAGGAGCCCACGTGGGTGGCTACCTCGCCGACATGGCCGAGCTGTTCCGCAGCTACGACATCCTCGGTGCCTTCCTCGTCAACATCCGGCTGACGTTCTACTCGGCGATCCTCGCGTTCGTCATCGGCACCGTCCTGGCGGTGATGCGCGTCTCCCCCGCCCCGAGCCTGCGCTGGGCCGGGGCGACGTACGTCAACCTCGTGCGCAACACGCCGCTGACGCTGATCATCCTCGCGTGCTCGCTGGGCCTGTGGGGCCAGCTGGGCGTGGTGCTGGCGGGCAAGGACGCCCCCGGCGGGTTCATCGCCGCGAACAGCTTCCGGCTGGCCGTGCTCGGCCTGGCCGTGTACACGGCGGCGTTCGTGTGCGAGTCGCTGCGCTCGGGGGTCAACACCGTGCCGGTGGGTCAGGCGGAGGCGGCGCGCGCGATCGGGCTGTCCTTCGGGCAGTCGATGCGGATGATCATCCTGCCCCAGGCGATCCGCGGCGCCATCGCCCCGCTGGGCAACACCCTCATCGCGCTGGCGAAGAACTCCACGGTGGCCCAGGCCGCCGGGGTGGTCCAGGCGGCGTCGGTGATGGCGACGATGATCGAGTTCCGCCCCGACCTGATGGTCGCGATCTTCCTCATCATCGCCCTCGGCTGGGTCGTCATCGTCCTGCCGATCGGCCTGCTGACCACGTACCTGTCCCGCCGTCTGGGGGTCGCCCGATGAGCACCGTCCTGTTCGACGCCCCCGGCCCGCGCGGGCGCCGCCGGATCGCCGTCCTCAACGTCGTCGGCGCCCTGGTCGTCCTCGCCGGCCTCGTCTGGGTGATCTGGGCGCTGGCCCGCAAGGGCCAGTTCGCCCCCGAGAAGTGGGAGCCGTTCCTCACCGCCTCGGTGTGGACCGACTACCTCCTCATCGGGCTGTGGAACACCCTGCGCGCCGCCGCGCTCTCGATCGTCACCTCGGGGATCTTCGGCCTGATCTTCGGTCTCGGCCGGCTCTCTCAGCTGCGGGTGGTCCGCGCGGTGTGCGGCGTCGTCGTGGAGTTCTTCCGCGCCGTGCCCGTGCTGATCATGATGATCTTCTTCTACTTCCTGTTCTCACGCTCGGGCGTCGTCGCGCCGCCGCAGGCGCCGTTCTACGGGGTCGTGGTCGGGCTGACGCTGTACAACGGCTCGGTCATGGCCGAGCTGGTCCGCTCCGGGGTGCACAACCTCCCGCGCGGCCAGCGCGAGGCGGGGCTGGCGATCGGCCTCACGCCCGGGCAGAGCCTGCGCCTGGTCGAGCTGCCCCAGGCGCTCATCGCGATGCTGCCGTCGATGATCAGCCAGCTGGTGGTCATCCTCAAGGACACCGCGCTCGGTTACATCATCTCCTACAGCGAGCTGCTCCGGTCGGCGCGGCTGGTCGGCTCCACCTTCGCCAACTACGTGCCGGCGCTCATCGTCGCCGCCGTGATCTTCATCGTCGTCAACTACACCCTCACCTGGGTGGCCGAGCGGGTGGCCCGCCGGCTCAGCGTGCGCACCACCGGCACCGCCGGGGCCGTGGCGCAGGACAGCGGGGTGGCCGCGGTCGGGGTCCCCACCGGGGCCGGCGCGGAGTAGCCCGGCGCACAACGCCGCCTCGGCCGCCGGTGCACCGGCGGCCGAGGCGGCGTCCTGCTGGGTGACCCCCGCCAAGGGGGCGCGCCCGGTAGTCACGGCCCGGGTGCGAGAGGCGCCGGTCCGTCCAGGCCCGGGCGCGGGGCGCCGCCGATCGGTCCGGGCCGCGCGTCACTCCAGGGCCCAGTCGGCGACGTCGTCGCCCGGGTCCTCCCCCTCCGCGGCCAGCACCTCGTCGACGACCCGCATGGCCACGCCGGGACCGAACCCCTTGCGGCCGAGCATGGCGGCCAGCCGGCGCCGGCGGACCTGCCGATCCAGGCCGGCGGTGCTGCGGGCCTTCTTCTCGACGAGGCGCCGGGCGGCGGCCTCCTCGTCGGCGTCGTCCACCTGGGCGAGCGCCGCGCCGGCCACCTCGGGGTCGATGCCCTTCTTGTGCAGCTCGGCCGCCAGCGCCCGCCGCGCCAGCCCGCGCTCGGCGTGCCGGGTGCGCACGAGCATCTCCGCGTACGCGGCGTCGTCGACCAGCCCGACCTCGGTGAACCGGTCGAGCACCCGGGCGGCGACGTCCTCGGGCACGTCCCGCTTGGCGAGCGCGGCCTCGAGCTGGGCGCGGCTGCGCGGCGCGGCGGTCAGCTGGCGCAGCGCGATGGTGCGGGCCACCTCCTCGGCGTCCGGCTCGCGGTCCACCGCCGCGGCGCCGGCCGACGGCGGCTCGAGGTCGTCGCGTCGACGTCCCGGCCGCCGTCGGCGCGATGCCTCGGGCTGTCCCACGGTCAGAACTCGACCGGGACCTCACCGGCGGGGGCGCCGTCGGCCGGGACCTCCACGCCGATGCCGAGCTTGGTGAGGATCTTCTTCTCGATCTCGTCGGCCAGCTCGGGGTTGTCCTTGAGGAACTGGCGGGCCTTCTCCTTGCCCTGGCCGAGCTGGTCGCCCTCGTAGGTGTACCAGGCGCCGGACTTGCGCACGATGCCGTTCTCCACGCCGAGGTCGATGAGGCCGCCCTGGCGGGAGATGCCCTCGCCGTAGAGGATGTCGAACTCGGCCTGCTTGAAGGGCGGGGCCATCTTGTTCTTGACGACCTTGACCCGGGTGCGGTTGCCCACCGCGTCGCCGCCCTCCTTGAGGGTCTCGATGCGGCGGATGTCCAGACGGACCGAGGCGTAGAACTTCAGCGCCTTGCCGCCGGTGGTCGTCTCCGGCGAGCCGAAGAAGACGCCGATCTTCTCGCGCAGCTGGTTGATGAAGATGGCCGTGGTGCCGGACGCCGACAGGGCGCCGGTGACCTTGCGCAGCGCCTGGGACATCAGGCGGGCCTGCAGGCCGACGTGGGAGTCGCCCATCTCGCCCTCGATCTCGGCCTTGGGCACGAGGGCCGCGACGGAGTCGATGACGACGATGTCCAGCGCCCCGGACCGGATGAGCATGTCCATGATCTCCAGCGCCTGCTCGCCGGTGTCCGGCTGGGAGACGAGGAGTGCGTCGGTGTCCACGCCCAGCTTCCGGGCGTACTCGGGGTCCAGGGCGTGCTCGGCGTCGATGAAGGCCGCGATGCCGCCCTTCTTCTGGGCGTTGGCCACCGCGTGCAGGGCGACGGTCGTCTTGCCGGAGGACTCCGGGCCGTAGATCTCGATGATGCGGCCGCGCGGGAGGCCGCCGACGCCGAGGGCGACGTCCAGGGCGACCGAGCCGGTGGGGATGACCTCCACCTTGGGGCGGGTGTCGTCCCCCAGGCGCATGATCGACCCCTTGCCGAACTGGCGGTCGATCTGGCTGAGTGCGGCCTCCAGGGCCTTGCTGCGGTCTGCGACGGGAGCGGGCATGGTGGTTCACCTCTCGGCGGGGGCCGCTCGGGCGGCCCGGGGGCGGTCAGGGCTGGTCTGTGGCAGGGCCCGCCCTCTCCGGACGGCTACCTGCTGGCGACGCTATGCCCGACCACTGACATCCGGCCGGAGGCCCCCGTGGGACTGTGGAGATCGCCGGTCGTCGTCGCCTGGGCACGAGATTACGCCGAACGGCTGTTCGAAGCCACGCTCCGACACGCGGGAGTTTCTCAGCGGCCGGGGCGGTCCTTCGGGTCCCGGCGGTAGCGCCAGCGCGCGGCGTCGTCGAGCTGCATCTCGTCGCACATCGCGTCCCACACGGCCTTGGGGGCGACCCCGGCGGACAGCGCGGCCGCGGCGGTGCGCCCCCCGACGCCGGGCAGGACGAGGTCCTCGGCGAGAGAGCGGCCGTACCCCGCGCCGAAGGTCTCCTCGACCACCTGCCAGAACTCCGAGTGCCTCACCCCACCAGCCTGCCACGCCCGGGGGCGGCCGCCGCACGCCGGGGCCCGGCGCGGGCGCGGTGTCACCCCCGGGCGGCACAATGACGTGCGTGCCGTTCTCCGAGCCCACCCGCGCGTGGTTCGACGGCGCCTTCGCGGCCCCGACGCCGGCACAGGAGGGCGCCTGGGACGCCATCGCGTCCGGGCAGCACGCCCTCGTCGTCGCCCCCACCGGGTCGGGCAAGACCCTCGCGGCGTTCTTGTGGGCGATCGACCAGATGCTCACCGGTGAGGTGCCCGAGGACGCCGAGCGCTGCCGGGTGCTGTACGTCTCCCCGCTCAAGGCGCTGGCGGCCGACGTCGAGCGCAACCTGCGCTCCCCGCTGGTCGGCATCTCGGCCGCCGCGGCCCGGCTGGGGCAGGCGGTCAACGACGTCCGGGTCGGCATGCGCACCGGCGACACCCCGGCCGGCGAGCGGCGGCGGATGGCGACCCACCCGCCCGACATCCTCATCACCACCCCCGAGTCCCTCTACCTCGTGCTCACCTCCGCGGCGCGCGAGGGGCTGCGCGGGGTGCGCACGGTGATCGTCGACGAGATCCACGCCCTGGCCGGCACCAAGCGCGGCGCGCACCTGGCGTTGTCCCTCGAGCGCCTCGACGCCCTGCTGCCGGCGCCGGCCCAGCGGGTCGGGCTCTCGGCGACCGTGCGCCCGGTGCCCACCGTGGCCACGTTCCTCGCCGGGCACCGCACGCTGCCCGAGGGCGGCCGCACGGTCCGCGTGGTGGAGCCGGCCAGCAGCAAGGAGCTGCGCATCGACGTCGTCGTGCCTGTCGAGGATCTCGCCGACCCCTCCGCCACCCCGCTGCGCACCCCCGCCCACGGCGGTCTGGAGGACGAGGGCCCGGACCTCTCCGGCGCCGCGGCCGGCGCGCCGCCCGAGCAGCGCCACCCCTCCGTCTGGCCGCACCTGACCGAGCGGGTGGTGGACCTGGTCGCGGCCCACCGCTCGACGATCATCTTCACGAACTCCCGCCGCTCCGCCGAGCGGCTCACCGCCCGCCTCAACGAGGAGTGGCAGGCCCGCGCCGACGGGGTCGGGGCGGGCGACGCCGCGCGGGCCGCCGGGGCGGCCTGGGCCGCCGCCACGCCCGGGCAGTCGGGCACCGCGCTGGCCACCGCCCAGGTGGTCGCCCGGGCCCACCACGGCTCGATGAGCCGGGAGGAGCGGGTGCGCACCGAGACCGAGCTGAAGTCCGGGCGCCTGCGCGCCGTCGTGTCGACCTCCAGCCTCGAGCTCGGCATCGACATGGGCGCGGTGGACCTCGTCGTCCAGGTGGGCGCCCCGCCGTCGGTGGCCTCGGCGCTGCAGCGCATCGGCCGGGCCGGCCACCAGGTGGGTGCCGTCTCGCACGGCGTCGTGCTGCCCACTCACCGCGGGGAGCTGCTGCCCGCGGCGGTCTCGGCGGCCCGCGCCCGGGCCGGGCTCATCGAGGAGATCCACGTCCCGGCCAACCCGCTGGACGTCCTCGCCCAGCAGATCGTGGCGATGCTCGCCCTCGACGAGCGCACCGTCGAGGAGGTGGCCACGCTCGTGCACCGCGCCGCCCCCTTCGCCACCCTCGGCGAGCGCTCCCTCACCGCCGTGCTCGACATGCTCGCCGGGCGCTACCCCAGCGAGGACTTCGCCGAGCTGCGCCCCCGCATCGTGTGGGACCGCACCGCCGGGGTGCTGCGGGGGCGCCCGGGGGCGCTGCGCCTGGCCGTCACCTCCGGCGGCACCATCCCTGACCGCGGCCTGTACGGGGTGTACCTGGCCACCGGCCCGGTCGCCGAGGGCGGCCGGACGGCGGCCGACGTCACCTCCGGCGCCCGCGGCACCGGGCGGCGGGTCGGCGAGCTCGACGAGGAGATGGTCTACGAGTCCCGGGTGGGCGACGTGTTCACCCTCGGCACCAGCACCTGGCGCATCGAGGCCATCACCCCCGACCGGGTGCTCGTCTCCCCCGCCCCCGGGCAGGCCGGCCGCCTGCCGTTCTGGAAGGGCGACACCCCCGGCCGGCCCGCCGAGCTCGGCCGGGCGCTGGGCGCCACCACCCGGGAGCTGGCCGGCCACCTCGCGGACGGCACCGCGGCCGAGCGGCTCGCGCGCGCCGGCCTGGACGCCTGGGCCACCGACAACGTCGTCGCCTACCTCGACGCCCAGCGCGAGGCCACCGGCCGGCTGCCGGACGACCGCACCATCCTCGTCGAGCGCTTCCGCGACGAGCTCGGGGACTGGCGGGTGGTCATCCACTCCCCCTACGGCGCCCGCGTGCACGCCCCCTGGGCCATGGTGCTGGCCGGGCGGCTGCACGAGGCCACCGGCATGGACGTCAACGCCGCGCCGAGCGACGACGGCATCGTGCTGCGCCTGCCCGACGTCGACACCACCGCCTCCGGCCCCCTCGACCTCGCCCAGCTGCTCCTCGACCCCGAGGAGGTCTCCGGCCTGGTCGTGGGGGCGCTGACCGGCTCGGCCCACTTCGCGGCCCGCTTCCGCGAGGCGGCCGCCCGCTCCCTGCTGCTCCCCCGCCGGCGCCCGGACCGGCGCCAGCCCCTGTGGCAGCAGCGCCAGCGCAGCGCCCAGCTGCTCGCCGTCGCCGCCCGCTACCCGGACTTCCCGGTCGTGCTCGAGGCGGTGCGCGAATGCCTCCAGGACGACTTCGACGTCCCCGCGCTCACCGAGCTCATGCGCCGCGTCGCTGCCCGGGACGTGCGGGTGGTGGAGGTGACCACCCAGCTGCCCTCGCCCTTCGCCCGCTCGCTGCTCATGGGCTACATGGCGCAGTTCCTCTACGGCGACGACGCCCCCCTCGCCGAGCGGCGCGCCGCGGCCCTCACCCTGGACCCCACGCTGCTCGCCGAGCTCGTCGGCTCGGACCTCGGGGACCTCGCGGACCTGCTCGACCCCGAGGCGGTGGCGCAGGTGGCGGCCGAGGTGGGGCTGCGGACCGCGGCCGCGCGCGCCAAGGACGCCGAGGGCCTGGTGGACCTCGTGCGCCGGCTGGGCCCGCTGACGACGGCGGACCTCGCCGCCCGCGCCGTCGCGCCCGAGGAGGTGCCCGCCTGGCTCGCCGACCTGCAGGGACAGCGCCGCGTCATGGCGGTGCGGGTGGCCGGCGTGGACCAGTGGGCGGTGGTCGAGGACGCCGGCCGGCTCCGCGACGCCCTCGGGACCGCGCTCCCCCTCGGGCTCCCGGCCTCGGTGCTCGAGCCGGTGCCGGACCCCCTCGGGGACCTGGTGCGCCGCCACGCCCGCACGCACGGGCCGTTCACCGCCCGCGACGTCGCGGCCCGCCTCGGCCTCGCCCCCGGGGCGGTGCAGCCGGTGCTGGCCGACCTCGTGCGCACCGGCGCCCTGATCGAGGGCCGGCTCAGCCCGGCCCCGGGGGCCGACGGCCTGCCGCGGGGCGACGGCGAACCGACGGGCGCCGGCGCGCCGGCGGCCGACGGGAGGCCTGCCGGCGACGGCGCCCCGGCCGGCGACGGCGTCCTCACCCTCGTCGCGCCGGACGGCGTGGGCGTGCTCACCGCCCCGCCGGTGGAGTACTGCGACGCCGAGGTCATGCGCCGCATCCGCCGCCGCTCGCTGGCCCGGCTGCGCAGCGAGGTCGAGCCGGTCATGCCGCAGACGCTCGGGGTGTTCACGCCGCGCTGGCAGCACGTCGCCCCGGTCGGCGCCCGGCCGGACCTGCGCGGCGCCGACGGCGTCCTCACCGTGGTCGACCAGCTGGCCGGCGCCCTCGTGCCCGCCTCCGCGCTCGAGTCGCTCGTGCTGCCCGCCCGGGTGCGCGACTACTCCCCCACCCTGCTCGACGAGCTGACGAGCTCGGGCGAGGTGGTCTGGGTCGGCGGCGGGGCGCTGCCCGGCGTCGACGGCCTGCTCACCCTCCTGCCCGCCGACGCCGTCGACGAGCTGGCGCCGACGCCGGCCGCCCCCACCCTCACCGAGCTGCACCACCACCTGCTCGCCGCCCTCGCCGGCGGCGGGGGCCGCTTCTTCCGCGACCTGCTGCCGCCGGACGAGCTCGGCCCCGACGGCCACGCCGCGAGCGCCCGCCCGGCCGAGGTGCTCGAGGCGCTGTGGGACCTGGTGTGGGCGGGCCGGGTCACCAACGACACCCTCGCCCCCGTCCGCGCCCGCCTCGGCGGCGGGCGCCCCACCCACGCCGCCCCGCGCACCCCCGCGCGCGCCCGGTCCCTGCGCCCCGGCGCCGGGCTGCGCCGCGCGG
>NZ_VUKF01000036.1 GCF_009193185.1 Georgenia thermotolerans
AGCCCGCCGTGCGGGCGAGCCGGGCGAGGCGCTCGGCCCGGTCCCCGTCGTCGGCGCCGGCCGGCGCGGCCAGCGCCCCGCGCGCGAAGGTCTCGGCGCGCACCAGGAGCAGCACCCCGGCCGCGCCGTACGGGCGGGCCGGGACCAGGCGCCGCAGCGCCGGCTCGTCGTGGTCGGTGGCGACGGCGACCACCGCGCCGGCGGGCAGCTCCCGGGCGGCGTGCAGCACCGGGTCCAGGTCGCCCCAGTCCACCTGGGCGCGGGCCAGCTCGCGCAGCACGGCCTCGGCGCCGAGCACCCGCGCCGCGGTGCCCTCGCGGACGGTCTCTGAGGTCACCAGGGACAGCGACCAGCCCTGCCGGCCGAGGTGGACCGCGGCGGAGGCAAGGGCGCTGACCGCCCACTCGAACGAGCCGTCCTCGTCGGTGCCCCAGTGGGCCCGGGCGCGCGAGTCCAGCACCAGGGTCGCCCGGCGGCGCGCCGGGCGCTCCTCCTGGCGCACCATGAGCTGGCCGCGGTGGGCGGTGGCCGGCCAGTGCACGCGCCGCAGGTCGTCGCCGTAGCGATAGTGCCGGGTGCTCACGTCGTCCTCGCCCTGGGGGGCGACGCTGTGCGGGACGTGCCAGTCGCCCGCGTCGCCCTCGCGGGGCAGGCGCGCGCCGCCGAGCTCGTGCACGCGCGGCAGCACCACGAGCTCGGCCTGCTCACCGGGCTCGAGCCCGGACCGGGTCAGGCCGAAGGGGTCACGCAGCTCCAGGGCGAGCGGCCCGAGGGCGTACACGCCGCGCCGAGCCGGATGGAGCCGGTAGGTCACGGCGTGCCGCTCGCCGACCCGCAGGCGCGGGAGCACCAGGCGCGGCGTCTCCCCCAGCACGAGGTCGAGCCGCTCGGCGGCGAGGAACGGCAGGGTCGGGCGCCGGCCCTCGTTGCGCACCTCGAGGGTCACGGTGGCCTCGCCGTCGGGCCAGAGCAGGTCCGGGGCGACGCCGCGGCGCACGCCCAGCCGCGGGGTGCGGCGCCACCCGGTCAGCACCGCGAGCACCGGCAGGGCCGCGAGGAGCACCCCGATCCGGGTGATGTCGGGGTAGCCGAGGACGACGGCGGCGACCGCGGCCGCCAGCCCGGCGGCGAGGAAGGCCAGGCCGCGGGTGGTCAGCCGCGGCGGCCTCATCGCGGGCGGCTGGGGACGGGGACGTCGGCCAGGACGGCGCCGAGCACGTCCTGGGCGCCCATGCCGCTCAGCTCGGCCTCGCTGGCGAGCAGCACCCGGTGGGCGAGGACGGGGACGAGGAGCTCCTGGACGTCGTCGGGCAGGACATGGTCGCGGCCCTGGAGGGCGGCGCGGGCACGGGCGGCGCGCAGCAGCTGCAAACCGGCACGGGGGCTGGCGCCCAGGCGCAGGTACCGGCTGGCGCGGGTGGCGCTGACCAGGTCGACGACGTACTGGCGCACCGCCGGGCTGGCGTGGAGCCGCTCGACCACGCGGACGAGGCCGGCGACGGTGGCGGCGTCGGTGACCGGCGCCAGCCCCTCCAGCGGGGACCCGGCCCCGTGGGTGTCGAGCATGGCGAGCTCGGCCGCCGGGGAGGGGTAGCCCATGGAGATGCGCGCCATGAAGCGGTCGCGCTGCGCCTCGGGCAGGGGGTAGGTGCCCTCCATCTCCAGGGGGTTCTGGGTGGCCATGACGATGAACGGGGCGGGCAGGGGGTAGGTGCGCCCGTCGACGGTGACCTGGTGCTCCTCCATCGACTCCAGCAGCGCCGACTGGGTCTTCGGGGAGGCGCGGTTGATCTCGTCGCCGACGACCACATTGGCGAAGATCGCCCCGGGGCGGAACTCGAACGCGTGGGTGTCCTGGTTGAACACGCTCACGCCGGTGATGTCGGAGGGCAGCAGGTCCGGGGTGAACTGGATGCGCCGCACGGTGGAGTCGATGGTGTGCGCGAGCGTCTTCGCCAGCAGGGTCTTGCCCACGCCGGGCACGTCCTCGATGAGCAGGTGCCCGCCGGCCAGGAGCACGGTCAGGGCGGTGCGGACCGCCTCGTCCTTGCCCTGGACCACGGTGGTCATCGCGCGGTGGACATCGCCGACGACGGCGTGCAGGTGGTCGAGGTCGGTGTCGACGTCCCCGATGACGGCCGGTTCCATGGGCTGATGGTCCCGCATGGGACCCCTCCACGAAACCGTAATCGCCGTCCGATTTCAGCGAGGCGTCAACTTTCCTTGCCGAGGCGCCCCGATCCGGCTACTCCCGGATCTGCCCGTCGCCCTCGACGATCCAGGTGGTCGTCGTCAGCTCGCCCAGCCCCATCGGGCCCCGGGCGTGCAGCTTCTGGGTGGAGATGCCGATCTCCGCCCCGAGCCCGAACTGGCCGCCGTCGGTGAAGCGGGAGGAGGCGTTGACGATGAGCGCGGCGGCGTCCAGCTCGGTGGTGAACCGGCGGGCCGCGGCGAGGTCGCGGGTGCAGATGACCTCGGTGTGCCCGGAGGAGTAGCGCCGGATGTGCGCGAGCGCCTCGTCGAGGGAGTCCACGACCTTGACGGCCAGGTCGAGCGAGAGGTACTCGGTCTCCCAGTCCGCCTCGGTGGCCGGCTCGAAGCGCACGCCCGCGGGGGCCGCGGCGGCGGTGGCGTCGTCGCCGTGGATCGTCACGTCCTTCGCGCGCAGCGCCTCGAGGACGGCGGGGAGGAACTCCCCGGCGACGTCCCGGTGGACCAGGAGCGTCTCGGCGGCGTTGCACACGCCGGTGCGCTGGGTCTTGGAGTTGAGCACGATCGGCAGCGCCTGGGCGACGTCGGCGCCGGCGTCGACGTAGACGTGGCAGTTGCCCACGCCGGTCTCGATGACCGGCACCAGCGACTCGCGCACGACCGTCTGGATGAGGTCGGCGCCCCCGCGCGGGACGAGCACGTCCACCAGCCCGCGGGCGCGCATGAGCTCGACGGCGCCGGCCCGCCCGTGGGCGTCGATGGACTGCACCAGCTCGCGGGGCAGGCCCTGGGCGGCGAGCGCGTCGCCGAGGATCTCCACGATGAGCGCGTTCGAGCTCGCCGCGGCCGAGCCGCCGCGGAGGATGACGGCGTTGCCGGACTTCAGCGCCAGGCCGGCGGCGTCGACGGTGACGTTGGGCCGCGCCTCGTAGATCATCCCGACGACGCCCATGGGCACCCGTACCTGGCGCAGGCGCAGGCCGTTGGGCAGCGTCGAGCCGCGCACGACCTCCCCCACCGGGTCCGGCAGGGCGGCCAGCTCGCGCAGCGCGTCGGCGATGGCGCCGATGCGGGCCGCGTCCAGCGCCAGCCGGTCGAGCAAAGAGGTCTTCATGCCCGCGGCGCGGCCGCGCTCGAGGTCGTCGGCGTTGGCCTCGACGATGCGGGCCGCGCCGGCGACGAGGGCGTCGGCCATGGCGTGCAGCGCGGCGTCCTTCTGGGCGCGGGTGGCGGTCGCCAGGGCCCGGGAGGCCTCCTTGGCGGCGCGGGCGACGTCGAGGACGGCCGTGCGCACGTCAACGGCGGACGCGCCCGGCTCCTGGGCGGGCGAGACGAGGGTGTCGCTCATGGCCTCAGGGTACGGGGACCGCCCGACAAGCGGTATGACGCTGCTCACGTGCTGGGAACGGGCGGGTCGGCCCGGGCGGGAACGGCGCCCACGGCGCCCCGCGCGCGACGGGGTCCGCTCCCCCACCCGCGGTCCGGTTCCCGCCCCCGCCTCATCTGGCCGGTTGCCGTCCGTAGCGCGGGCTGGGCGAGGCCGAACGCCGGAAGTTCGTTAGATTTCGGCTATGGCATCCCTGTCCGACCTCGGCGAGACCCTCCAGGTGAACGGCTGCGGCCTGCGGTACTGGAACCACGGCGAGGGCGGGCCCGTGGTGCTCACCCACGGCGCCGGCACCGACCACACCGTCTTCGACCCCCAGGTCCGCTTCCTCGTCGAGGCCGGCCACCGGGTCATCACCTGGGATCGTCGTGGCACCGGCCAGTCCGTGCCCTGGGACGGCGGCGCCGGCGTCGACCGGTCCACCGAGGACCTCGCCCGGCTCCTCGAGACGCTCAGCGTGGTCCGGCCCGTCCTGATCGGGCAGGGCCTGGGCGGCACCATCGTGCAGGAGTACGCCCGGCGCTACCCCAACCACGTGCGTGCGCTCGTCGTCATCGGCGCGGGGTCCAACGCCGGGCGGGTGACGCTGACCGAGCGGCTCACCGGCGCCGTCAAGGGCCAGCTGCTGCGCCGGATGCCGCCGCGCCGCCTGCGCCGCGTGCTCGCCCAGCGCTCGGCCACCACGCGCGCCGGGCGCACCTACGCGGCCCAGGCCTACGCCCGCATGCAGCCCGAGCGGCTGCTGGAGGAGTGGACCGCCGCCTGGCGCTTCCGCACGCGCAAGCGCTTCTACCGCACCCCGGTGCCGCTGCGCCTGGTCCGCGGCGAGGCGGACCACACCGGCACCGTCGTCAGCTCGATGCGCCGCTGGGCCCCGCGCGAGCTCACCCGCCAGGTCGTCATCCCCGACGCCGGCCACCTCGCCACGCTCGACGCGCCCGAGGCCGTCAACGCCGTGCTGGCCGACTTCCTCGAGGACATCCGCCCGGCCGAGCGGGTGTGGTGACGCCGCCCGCCCCCTGACCCGGCACGCCCGGGCGGGCGCGCCCCGCACCGCCTCGAGAACCCCACCGGGTTGCGGCCGGTCCACGGCCGTCCGAGGCTCGGGAGCATGAAGGCAGCAGCGATCCGGTCCTTCGAGGGCCCCGACGCCGTCGAGATCACCGAGCTCGACACCCCACCCCTCGGCCCCGACACGCTCCTCGTGGAGATGGCGGCGGCCAGCATCAACCCCGTCGACTGGCAGATCCTCCACGGCAACCTGCGCGGCGCCTTCTACCACCACCTGCCCGTGGTCCCGGGCTGGGACGTCGCCGGCACGGTGGTGGCCGCCGGACCGGCCGTGCGCGGCGTCGTCCCCGGGAACCGGGTGGCCGCCTACGCCCGCAAGGACCACATCCAGGACGGCACCTTCGCCGAGATCGTGTCGGTGCCCGAGCGGTCCTGGGCGCACATCCCCGACGAGGTGCCCTTCGACGTCGCCGCCTGCGTGCCGCTGGCCGGGATGACGGCGGACATGACGCTCGACGCCGCGCAGGTCCGGGCCGGCGACACCGTGCTCGTCCACGCCGCGGCCGGCGGCGTGGGCTCCTTCGCCGTCCAGCTGGCCCGGCTGCGCGGCGCCACCGTCCTCGGCACCGCCAGCCCGCACAACCACGACTACCTCGCCGGCCTGGGCGCGACCCCGGTGGCGTACGGCGAGGGCCTCGTCGAGAACGTCCGGGCCGTCGCACCCGACGGCGTCGACGCCATCGTCGACCTCGTCGGCGGCGAGGCGCTGGACGCCACCGACCATCTGCTGCGCGAGGGCGGCCGGGTCGCCTCGGTGATCGACCCGACCGTGCGGGAACGCTTCGGCGGCGTGTACGTCTTCGTCCACGCCGACCGCGAGCGCCTGGCGCGCCTGCTCCGCCTGGTGGCCGACGGCAGCGTGCGGGTGGAGATCGCCGAGCGCTTCCCGCTGGACGAGGCGCGCCGCGCGCTGCAGCTCAGCGAGGGCCGGCACGTGCGGGGCAAGCTGGTCCTCCTGCGCTGACCGCGGTTCCCCGGGTCGTCGCGGCCCACCGGCCCGCCCCCGCGCCCGGGAATGTTGGCGCAGGCGGGTTGTTGTAGCCCCTAAGCAACCGTGAAGGAGACACAGCATGGCGACCAAGAACCTCACCACCCAGGAGTTCGAGAGCGCGGTCAGCGGGGAGGGCATCACCCTCGTCGACTTCTGGGCCGACTGGTGCGGCCCGTGCAAGATGTTCGCGCCGATCTACGAGCAGGCCTCCGAGGCGCACCCCGACATCACCTTCGCCAAGGTGGACACCGAGGCCGAGCAGGCCCTCGCCGCCGGTCTCGAGATCACCGCGATCCCGACCCTCATGGCGTTCCGCGACGGCATCCTCGTCTTCTCCCAGGCCGGGGCGCTGCCGGCGAAGAGCCTCGAGCAGCTCATCGACGGCGTCAAGGGCCTGGACATGGACGACGTGCGCAAGCAGATCGCCGAGCACGAGACCTCGCACCAGCACTGAGCGCCTCGCACAGCCGGTGGCGGGTGGGCGGGCGCCGTCAGGCCCGCGGCGGGCCCCGGCGGGCCCGCTCGAGCAGGCGCTCGGGCGTGGCTGCCTCCCCCTCCCACCGCGACTCGATCCACCACGTGACCCCCGCCGCGGCGAGCTCCTCCACGCGCTCCGCCGCGGCGGAGGGGTCGTCGGGCAGCACCCCCTCGACGACGACGTCGAAGGAGCCGGTCCGTCCGGCCGCGGCGCGCTGCTCGGTCGTCCAGGCCACGACCTCGCGCAGCTCCGCAGCCGAGAACGGTTCGAACGGGTCGCCGTGGCGGGAGGGCAGGACGCCGTCCCAGCGGACGGCCCGCTGCATCGACCGCGGCACCGGCCAGGAGGCGACCACCCACACCGGGATGCGCGGCCGCTGGACCGGCCGGGGCCGGAAGACGAGATCGCGCACCTGGTACTGGGCGCCGGTGTAGCTGAACGGCTCGCCCGTCCACGCGCGCTCGAGAATGGCGAGGGTGTCGTCGAGGCGCTCGGCGCGGGTGCGGCGGTCGACGTCGTCGCCGCTGACCCGGCTGTACCCGCCGTCGTCCGTGGCGCCGAGGCCGACGGGGATGACGAGCCGGCCCCCGCTGAGGTGGTCCACCGTGAGGGCCTCGCGCGCGACCTTCCAGGGCCGGCGCCGCGGGAGGGAGAAGACCATCGCGCCGAGGCGGATGGTGGAGGTGCGGACGGCGATCGCGCCGAGCAGCGTCCAGGGGTCGAAGGTGTCGACCTCCCCGACGCTGATGCCGTCCCAGGTGAAGAAGCCGTCCCAGCCGGCGCGCTCGGCCTCCACCGCGAGGTCGACCATCTGCCGGGCGGAGCCGAAGGTGCCCACGAGCCCGAACTTCATGTCGCGCACCGTAGCGCCCGCCACCGACAACGGGGTGCGTCTCGTCCCCGGTCTACGGCCGGGGCGCCGATCGAGCCTGGCCGGATGCGCCACGCGACCGTGACGCCTCGCGACCAAGTTGACGCCTCGCGACCGAGTTGACGCCTCGCGACCAAGTTGACGCCTCACGACCAAGTTGACGCCTCACGACGAAGTTGACGCCTCGCGGGGGTCAGGCGGCGCGGCGGAGGAACTCCTCGAGCAAAGGGCCCGCGGTCTGGGCGCCGGCGATGCCGTCCTCGACGAACGTGGCGACGGCGAGGTCGCCCTGGAAGGCGATCATCCACGCGTGGGCGCGCGGGGGCTCGGAGGTGCCGTACTCGGCGGTCCCGCTCTTGGCGTGCACCGGCTCGCCGGGCACGTCGGCGAGGAAGCTGCCCGTGCCGTCCTCGACGACGGCGCGCATGAGCGAGCGCAGCGCCTCGGCCTCCGCCGCGGTCAGCGGGGCGGCGTCCGGCCCGCCGGCGTCGGCCGCGTCGGGCTCGCTCGGCGGCTCGCCGCCCGCGTCGCGCACGAGCACCGGGGCCACCCGCTCGCCCCGGGCGACCGACGCCGCCACGGTGGCCATGGCCAGCGGGGAGGCCTGGATGCGGCCCTGGCCGATCATGGCGGCGGCGTGCTCGGTGCCGCTGGCGTCCGCGGGCACCTCGCCGGCGAGGTAGGGCACCCCGAGCGCGGCGGGCACGCCGAGGCCGAGGGCCGCCGCGGCGTCGGTGAGGTCCTGGGCGTCGACGCGGTCGCGCTCGGCGATGAGGGCGGCGTTGCACGAGCTGGCGATGGCGCCGCGCAGCGTCGTCGGGCCGAGCTCGGCGGCGGGGAAGCCCGGGTAGTTGGAGAACTCCCGGCCGTCCGCCGTCGCCGTCGGCGTGCACTCCACGGGGCTGTCCGGGGTCAGGCCCGCGCGCAGCAGCGCCAGCGCGGTGGCGACCTTGAACGTCGAGCCCGGCGCGTAGGCGCCCAGGGTGGCCGTGCTCAACCCCTGCCCGCCGGGACCGCTGGCGGCGGCGAGCACCTCGCCGGTCGAGGGGCGCAGCGCCACGATGGCGCTGGCCGGCTCGACGCCGGCGAGGATCTCCTCGGCCGCGGTCTGCAGCCGGGCGTCGAGGGTGACGGTGACGTCCTTGCCCGATCGGGGCGCGGCGCTGAGGAGCTCGGCGGCGCTGCCGTCGCCGCGGCGGATGAGCATGGTGGTGCCGGGCCGGCCGCGCAGCACCTCGTCGTACTGGCGCTGCAGGCCGGACAGGCCGGCCTGGTCCCCGGGCCGGACGGCGCCGTCGGACTCCTCGACGATCTCCGCCGTCGCCGGGCCCACCGTGCCGAGGATGGGCCGGGCGAACTCGCGGGTGGGCGCCAGCGGCAGCTCCCCGGGCACGAGGAGCACGCCGGGCAGCCGGCGCACCGCGTCGAGATCGACGTCGCCGGGGTCCTCCTGGCGCACGGTGATCGCCTCGACGAAGGCCTTCGGGCCCGCCGCCGCGGCCCGGTCGGCGAAGGCCTGCGGGTCGTCGAAGCCGAGCGTCTCGGCCAGGCCGGTCGCGACGTCCGCGACGGCCTCGGCCGCGACGTTGGCCTTGTCCACGCCGATGCGCAGCACCGGCCGGGGCGTCACGAGCGGGCTGCCGTCGCCGGCCAGGATCCGGCCGCGCTCGGCGGGGACGGTCTCGACCGCCAGGACCCCGTCGCCGATCGCGGCGTGGACGAGCTCGCGTGACCACGGCGCGGTCCACTCCTCGCCGTCGTGGGTGAGCGTGGTGGTGGTGCGGTAGGTGAGGTCCTCCTCCCCCAGCTCCCAGGTCCACTCGAGGGTGACCGGGGCGGTGAGGGTCTCGCCGTCCTCGCGCACCTCCCCCGCGGTGGCGGTCACGGCGCGGTCCACCTCGCCGGTGCCGGCGAGGGCCTCCGTCAGCTCCGCCTCGGCCCGCTCGCGGTCGCCGTCGGCGAGCGGGGCCTGGTCGAGGTTCCCCTCGGCGAGGGCGGCGGCGAGCGCCGCGGCCGCGTCGGTGGGGTCCGGCCGGTCCGGGGAGCAGGCGGTCAGGGTCAGGGCCAGGACGACGGCGAGACCGGCACCCGTGGCGCGCGCGAGCGGGCGCCGGGCACGCGTCCTCGCCGCGAGCGGCGTCCGTGCCGCGGCTGGGGGATGCACGGCACGTACGATCCCACAGTTGCCGCCGGGCGACGACCAAAATGACGGCCGGAGGCGGCGGCGCCCGGCGGACGGCGCCCGGGCGACCTCCCCCGGCGGCCCCCTGACGACCCGCACGCCGATCTCAGGGGCCGACCCGGGCGAACCCCCATATCCGGCGGACATCCCCCGCTGCCAGGCTGGACGCAGCCCGGCCGGAGAACGGCCGGATCCCCGGACCGAAGAACTGGACCCGCCATGACCCTGCCGAAGCTCGCCCTGCTCCTGCTCGCCGTCGCCCCGCCCTTCGCCCTGACCGGCTGCGCCACCGGACTGGACGTGGCGGCGGGCGAGCCCACCACCGAGCGGCGGGACATCCAGGAGGTCTCCGCCGTCACGCTCGCCTCGGTGGGCGACCTCCACATCAGCACCGGCGCCGAGCCCTCCCTCACCATCACCGCCGGCGACCGCGTCCTCGACCGCGTCACCAGCGAGGTCCGCGACGGCACGCTGGTGCTCGACCTCGAGGGACGCTTCCTGCGCAACCCCGGGCGCATCACCTACGACCTCGTCCTGCCGGAGGTGGACGAGATCCGCCTCGACGGCGCCGGCGCGGTCGACGCCGACCTCGCCGCCACGGACCGCCTGTACGTCGAGCTCGCCGGGGCCGGGGACATCACCGCCCACGGCGTCGACGTCGACGACCTCACCGTCCGCGTCGACGGGGCCGGCTCGGTGACCCTCGCCGGCAGGGCCGGGCGGCAGGACGTGGAGATCGACGGCGTCGGCGGGTACTCCGGCGAGGACCTCACCAGCGCCGCGGCGGACGTGACGATCGGCGGCGCCGGGGACGCGCGCGTGCACGTCACCGACACCCTCGCCGCCGCCGTCGACGGCGCCGGCGAGATCGTCCACACCGGCGGCGCCCGGGTCACCAGCAGCGTCAGCGGCCTCGGCGCCGTGCGCCAGGGGTAGCACCCCGGGGACGGCGCCGGCCGCGCCCGGCCCGTCCCGGAAAACCTGTGGCCCCGGCGGCGCGCCCGCCCTAGCCTGGGCGCCATGCGACATTGATCCTCGACGCCCCCGCCGGCCCGACGGCTCGCCCGGCTCACCACCGGCTGGGCCCTCCTCGCCGAGACGGTCCCGCTGTACCCGCTCTACGCGCTGCTCTTCGCCGACACGGGCCTGAGCGACGCGCAGATCTCCGCGCTCTTCGCCCTCTGGTCCGCGGTGGGCCTCCTCGCCGAGGTCCCTACCGGGATGCTCGCCGACCGTGTCCCGCGCCGGGCGGCGCTCGCCGCCGCCGGCGTGGTGCAGGCGGCCGGGTTCGCGCTCTGGCTCCTCGCCCCCGGCTTCCCCGGCTTCGCCACGGGCTTCGCGCTGTGGGCGATCGGGGGCGCGCTGACCTCCGGCGCCCTGGAGGCCCTGCTCTTCGACGCCCTCACCGCCGTCGGGGCCGCGGAGCACTTCCCGCGCCTGCTCGGCCGCGTCACCTCCGCCGGGCTGCTCGCCCAGCTCCCCGCCGCCGCGCTGGCCACCGTGCTGTTCGCGCGGGGCGGGTACGCCCTGGCGGGGTGGGCGAGCGTCGGCGTCTGCCTGGCCGCCGCCGCCCTCGCGGCCGCCCTCCCCGAGCGACGCCCCGGTCCACCGCTCCTCGACGACGCGCCCACCGTCGCCGCCGGCGCTTCCGAAGACGCCGCGGAGCCCGGCGCCCCCGCGGCCGTCGCCGGCGGTCTGCTCGCCGACCTGCGCGCGACGGCGGCGCTGCCCGGCGCCGCCGGGTGCGCCCTCGCCGTCGCCCTGATGACCTCCCTCGACGCCGTGGAGGAGTACGCCGGCCTGCTGGCCCAAGACTGGGGCGTGCCCACGACCGCCGTGCCCCTCGCGCTGGTCGCGGTGCCCCTCGCCGGCGCCGCCGGGGCGGGCCTGGCCGGGGCGGCCGCCCGGCTGCGCGCGGGGTCTCTCGCCCTCCTGGTCGCCGCCGCCGCGGCCCTGCTGGCCGCGGCGGCGCTGCTCGCCCGGCCCGCGGGCGTGCTCGCAGTCGCCGCGTTCTACGGGCTCTGTCAGCTCGCCCAGGTGGTCCTCGCCGCCCGGCTGCAGCAGCGGATCCCGGCCGCGCGCCGCGCGACGGTCACCTCGGTGGCGGGCCTAGCCGCAGAGGTGACCTCGCTGTTCGTCTTCGCCGCCTGGGCGCTCGGCGGCGCGCTCGCCGTCGCCGTCCTCGTCGCCGTCGTGGCCGCCGCCGTGCCGCGGCTGCTGCGGCCCGGCCGCGAGCATCGGCCCGGCCACCCGCGCCGGCTCGGCCGCGGCGTCAGCCGGCGACGCCGGTGGTCCCGAAGAGCAGGCCCACGAAGAACGTCGCGGCCAGCGCGAGGGCCCCGCCGATGACCACCCGCAGCGAGGCGCGGCCGCGCGCGGCGCCGCCGATCCACGCCGCGATGTAGCCGGTCAGTGCGAGCGCCACGAGCGTGACGACGAAGGTGATGAGCACCCGCACGCTCGGCCCGGGCAGCAAGATCGCGAGCAGCGGCAGCACCGCGCCGATGCTGAAGGAGATGAACGAGGCGCCCGCGGCGTGCCAGGGGCTGACGACGTCCTCCCGGTCGATGCCGAGCTCGGCGCGCAGGTGGGCCGCCAGGGCGTCGCGCTCGGTCAGCTCGACGGCGGCCTGCCGGGCGGTGGCCGGCGAGATGCCCTGGGCGGTGTACAGCCTCGTGAGCTCGTCCAGCTCGCCCTCGGGGTCCTCGGCGAGCTCGCGCCGCTCCTTCTCGATGAGGGCGTGCTCGGTGTCGCGCTGGCTGCTCACCGAGACGTACTCGCCCAGCGCCATGGAGACGGCGCCGCCGACGGCGGCCGCGGCGCCGGCCGTGGCGATGGCGCCGGTGCTCGAGGCCGACGCCCCGGCCACGCCCACCACCACCGCGGCGGTCGAGACGATGCCGTCGTTGGCGCCGAGCACCCCCGCGCGCAGCCAGTTCAGCCGCTGGGCGAGGTTGGTGCGGTGCGGCTCGGGTCGGCCCTCGTCGTGCGTGGTGGCCTGGCCCTCCTCCGGTGCGCTCATACAGGCAGCGAAGCACCGTGACCGGGCCCCGGCAACGGCAGGCGGTCCCGCCGTCCGGGGCCGGAGCTGCCCGGCGGAAAGTCCCGGGCCGGCGGCCCGTCCCCCGGGCCGTCAGGGCTGGGCGGCGGGCCCGTCCGGCGCGACGAGCAGCACGTCGCACGGCGCGTGGTCGACGACGAAGCGGGTGGGCGGCTCGAGGCTGCGCGGGCCCAGCCGGGCGCCGTCGTCGCGGGCGAGCACGAGGAGGTCGGCGCCGGCGACGGCGTCCACCACGACGCGCTCGACGCGACCGCGGCGCAGGTCACGGCGCGCCTCCCGCCCCAGCAGCGCGGCCGCCTCGGCGAGGAGCTGGTCCCCGGAGCGGCGCGCGAGGTCGTCCAGCGCCCCGGGCACCCCGCGGCCCGGCGGTCGGCGTCCCCGGCCCAGCAGCCCGGCGGCGGCGCCGCCGGCCACGCCGAGCAGGTCCTCGCTCTCGACGTACAGCAGGGTCAGCCGCGCGTCGTCCGGGACGAGCCGGCGCACGCCCGCGACGCATCCCGGCCAGGTCGCCTCCGTCAGCCAGACCACGACGTCCACGGGCTCATCCTCCCGCGAGCGCCAGGGCGAGCGACAGCGCGGCGACGCCCGCCACCAGCCCGGCCGGCACGCTGACCAGGCCGAGCCGGCTGAACTCCCACAGGCCGGGCTCGACGTCATGGGCGCGGAGCACGCGGCGCCACAGCAGCGTCGCGAGCGAGCCGACGTAGGTGAGGTTCGGCCCCACGTTGACCCCCACGAGGACCGCGAGCACCGCCGCCGCCCCGCCGACGGGTGCCACCAGCGGCAGTAGCAGGAGCACCGCGGGAAGGTTGTTGAGGAGGTTGGCCAGCACGGCCGCGAGCGCCGCGGTGCCCAGCAGCGGCAGGAACGCCGTGCCGTGGGGCAGCGCGGCAGCAACGACGTCGCCCAGGCCGCCGCGGACCACGGCGCTGACGACGACCCCGAGGGCCAGGACGAAGACGGCGAAGGGCAGGTTGGCGGCCCCGAGCAGTGCCGCGGGGCCCGTGCGACGGCGGGCCAGCGCGCGCACCGCGAGCACGGCGGCGCCGCCGGCGGCCGCCCACGCCGGCTCGACGCCCAGCACCGCGGCGAGGACGAAGGCGGCGAGGGTGACCAGCACGAGCGCGACCGTGCCGCGGGAGACCGGCGCCGCCCGCGGGGCCTCGCGCGGCGCCCGCAGCGCCAGGTCCACGGCGAAGAAGCGGCGCAGCACCACGTACTCGACGGCGATCACGGCGAGCCAGGGCAGCGCCATCACCGCGGCGAAGCGCGCGAAGGTCAGCCCGCTGGCGCGCAGCGCCAGGAGGTTGGTGAGGTTGGAGACCGGCAACCACAGCGACGCCGAGTTGGCCAGGTGGGTGCACGCGTAGACGAACGGCTTGGGCCGCACCCCGGCGCCGGCCGCGGTGGCGAAGACGACCGGGGTGAGCAGCACGACGGTCGCGTCGAGGCTGAGTACCGCGGTCACGAGCGAGGCGGTGACGAACACCGCCACGAGGAGGCGCTGCGGGCGCCCGCCCGCCACGCGGGCCATCGCCGCGCCGGCCGCGTCGAACAGGCCCTCGGCGTCGCACAGGTGCGCGAGGACGAGGACGGCGACGAGGAAGGCCACCACCGGCAGCAGCGCCCGGACCTCCGCCCACGCCCCGGCCGGGGTGACGGCGCCGAGGGCCACGACGGCGACGGCGGCCGGGACGGCGGCGACCGCCTCGGGCAGCCCGCGCGGGCGGGCCACCGCGAAGCCCAGCACCGCCACCAGCAGCGCGACGACCACGACGGTCTGCAGCACCGGCTCATGATCCGGCGGGAGGCCGCGGGCCGCACCGCGTGGGCGTCGGGCGGCCGGGACCGCGCGGCGGCGCCGTGGGTGACCGGGGCCGGGACGAGCAAGGCGCGGGCCGTCCAGCGGACGGCCCGCGCCTGTTCACACTCGCGCTGAGGCGGTGGCCTCCCGCGGCTGCAGGCCGCGGCGCGCTTCCGTTGCGCGAGCTGCACACCCTCCCCCGGTTGGCGCGCGCCCCACGGCACCACGCTCGCGCGGGCACCGCTCCGTGACCGGCTCGAGACCGGCCGCGACCAGCGTACCGGTCCCGACGGGGTGCCCAACACCCCGAGGTCCCGAATTTCGGAGCGTGCCCCCGAATCTCGGGGCAGCCCGTCCTCGATGCTGCGCTGGCCTGCGGCTACGCGTGGACCAGGCCGCCCTCGTGGGTGAGCGCGTCGGCGTCGGGGTCGTCGAACCACTGCCCGTTCTCACCGAGGTAGCGGAAGACCACCGGCGTCCCCTCCGGGACCGTCACGGTCACGCTCTTCGTGCCGTTGCTGCGCCGGCGGAGGACGTGCACCCCCGGGGTCCAGTCGTTGAAGCTGCCGACCACGGAGACCGTCCCGGCCGGGTGATCGGCGGGCAGCGCGAACGTCAGCTTCCGGCCGGCGCCCCTGGGCGCGCGAGACTGCTTGATCACGGTCCTCCCCCTTGTCTCATGACCTGTGACAGCAGCCTGACAGGCGCGCGGCGGCCCGTCCCCGGATCGGGGCACCATCTCAGGTGACGACCACCACACGTGGCCGCCGCGGCCGCCGTCCGGCCACGGGGCGCGAGGCCCCGTCCGGCCACTGGCCGGGAGGCTCCGCCCGGCCCGGGGCGCGAGGCACCGTCCGGCCCCGGGCACAAGGCTCAGTCGGGGACCTCGCGCACGACGCCCCCCGGCGCCTTGTCCGGCCGCCACCCGCGCCAGCGGGGGTGCCGCAGCCGCCCGTCCCCCGTCCACTCCGACAGCTCCACCTCCGCCACGCGCGAGGGCGTGACCCAGCGGGCGTCGCGGGCGTCGGCGCGCGGGACGTCGGGCGCGGGCGGGTCGGGCCGCTCGTCGCCGGCGAGCTCGCGCTGCCACTGCTGGGCCTCCTTGAGGGTGAAGCCGGTGCCCACGCGCCCGACGTAGCGCAGCGGCCCGCCCGGCCCGTCGGGCACGGCCAGCAGGAGCGAGCCGACGGCGCCGCCGCGCGAGCCCTGCCCGGGGCGCCAGCCGATCACCACGACCTCCTGGGCGAGCGTGTGCTTGATCTTCACCCACGCCCGCGAGCGCCGGCCCGGGGTGTAGCGCGAGTCGCGCCGCTTGGCCATGACGCCCTCCAGGCCCCAGGCGCGGCTGGCCGCCATCGCGGCGTCGACGTCGCCGTCGAAGACGTCGGGGATCTCCACGAGCCGGTGCCGTTCGGGTTCGACCACCTCGTGGAGCAGCGCGCGGCGCTCGTCGTAGGGCAGCCGCACGACCGACGCGCGGTCGACCTCGAGGACGTCGAAGAGCATGAGCCGCACGGGAGCGGCCGCGGCCAGCCGGGCGACCTGCCGGTCGTCGCCCAGCCCGAACCGCTTCTGCAGGACACCGAAGCTGGGGCGGCCGCGCGCGTCGAGCGCGACGATCTCGCCGTCCAGGACGGCGCTGTGCGCGCCGAGGGTGGCGGCGACGTCGCCGAGCTCGGGGTACTGGCGGGTGACGTCGTTGCCGTTGCGGCTGAACAGGCGCACGGTGCCGGCGTCGACCTCGACGACGGCGCGCACGCCGTCCCACTTCATCTCCAGCGCCCACTCCTGCTCGTCCGAGAGGTCGTCGACGGTGCCCAGGGTGGCCAGCATGGGCGACGGCGGCGGGTCGCCGGGCCGGCGCGCGGGCGTGGCGGTCGCCGTCGTCACGGCGTCGCCGCGCGCCCCGGCGGTCGCCGTCGACTCGTCATCGCCCCGCGACCGGCGCGGGCTCGGTGCACGCGCCGGTGCCGGCTCGGCGGAGGTGCCGGCCGCGACGGCGGGCCGGGACGAGCCCTTGCGGCGCGTCCGGCGCTCGCCGGCCCGTGCGGGGTCCATGAGATGGATGAGCCACTGGTTCGGCTCCACGCCGCCGCGCCCGCCGGTGTGGATGAGCGCCACCTGGCAGGTGCGCCCGGGCCCCTGGGTCTCCAGGCCGCCGCCCTCCTGGCCGTGCAGGACGACGATGACCTCCCGGCCCTCGTGCCACTTGCGCAGCTCGAAGGTGCCCGAGTCCCAGATGGTCACCTCCCCGCCGCCGTACTCCCCCTTCGGGATGGTCCCGGCGAACGTGCCGTACTCCATCGGGTGGTCCTCGGTCTGCACGGCGAGGTTGTTCCGGCCCGCGTCCGTCGGCACGCCCTTGGGCAGGGCCCAGCTCACGAGCACGCCGCGGTGGGACAGGCGGAAGTCCCAGTGCAGGCGGCTGGCGTGGTGCTCCTGGATGACGAAGGTCTGGGCGGCTTCGGAGTAGTCGTCGAGGACCTCCTCGGGCACCGGCTCGGGGGTCTTCGCGGGGTCGCGCATGGCGCGGTAGGTGGCCAGCCGGTCGAGCCGGCGCCGGGCGGCGACGGCGTTCGTGACGTCTCGCGCACTACTTGACGTCTCGCGGGGCGAGGGGGCGAGGGGCGGCGCGTCAGGGGCGCGCCGGCCGGGGTCGGCGTAGGGCTCCTCGTAGGCGCCCAGCAGCGCCGCCAGGGGGTCCCCGCGCCGGCGCACCAGCTCGAGGACCTCGGGGTACTCCAGGTGGCGCAGGTCCGGGTCCTCCAGCTCCTCCCAGGTCCGGGGCGTCGCGACGGTCGGGTGCGGGCGCCCGCGCAGGGAGTACGGCGCGATCGTGGTCTTGTTGCCGTTGTTCTGCGACCAGTCGACGAGCACCTTGCCCCGGCGCAGCTCCTTCTTCATGTCCGAGACCACGAGGTCCTTGTGGTCGGCCTCGATGGCCTTGGCCAGCTCGTGGGCGAAGGCGTTGACCTGGTCGGAGGTGTTCGACCCGTCCAGCGCCGCGTACAGGTGGATGCCCTTCGACCCCGAGGTCACCGGCATCGGGTCCAGGCCCATGCCGCGGAGCAGCTCGCGGGCGATGCGGGCGACCTCGGCGCACTCGGCCAGCCCCGTGCCGGGGCCGGGGTCGAGGTCGAGGACCAGCCGGTCGGGGTTGCGCGCCTCGCCGTCGCTGCGGAAGGTCCACTGCGGCACGTGCACCTCGAGGGCCGCCACCTGGCCGAGCCAGACCAGCGTGGCGACGTCGTCGACCAGCGGGTAGCTCTTGGCGCCGGAAGAGTGCCCGACGTCGGCGCGCACCACCCACTCCGGCGCGCTCGGCTCGAGGTTCTTGATGAAGAAGACCTCCCCGGGCTGCCCGGCGGTGCCCACGCCGTTGGGCCAGCGCTTGCGGGTGGCCGGGCGACCGGCGCAGTGGGGCAGCATGACGGGGGCGATCTCGGTGAGGTAGGCGAGCACCTCGGCCTTGGTCGTGCCGGTCTCGGGGTAGAGCACCTTGCCCAGGTTCGTCAGCCGCAGGCGGCGGCCCTGGATCAGGACGGTCTCCGGCTTCTCGCTGGCGGGCATGCCTCATCGTGGCGCGGGCGCGGGGCCGGCGCACCCGCGTCGGGCGGGTGCTCGCCCGTCACGCGGGGGCCCTCGCGCCCGCCACGCGGGGCCCTCGCGCCCGCCACGCGGGGCCGTCCGCGCCCGCCACGCGGGGCCGCCCGCGCCCGCCACGCGGGGCCGCCCGCGCCCGTCACGCGGGGCCGCTCACCCTCCCGCCGCCGCTCGGTCACAACACGGTTGCAGATCAGACACCGGGATGCCGGGTGTCATTTCGTGAAACACCGGCGTGGTAGGAAGTATCCCCACATGAGAGGCACGCCACGGTGGCGCGCCCCTGGCCCCCGCGTCGCCGACCGTGGCGCGGGCCTGACGAAGGAACTTCACATGGCACTTGCTGGACACCGGCGCCGTGCCCTGGGCGTGGTCGGCATCTCCGCCGCCCTCGCCCTGGTGCTCGCCTCCTGCGCCGAGACCGACGACACCACCGGCGGTGACGGCACCGGCGGCGGCTCCGGCGGCATCAAGGTCGGCACCACGGACGTCATCACCTCCCTCGACCCGGCCGGTTCGTACGACAACGGCTCCTTCGCCGTGCAGAACCAGGTCTACCCGTTCCTCCTCAACTCCCCCTACGGCAGCCCCGACGTCGAGCCCGACATCGCCGAGAGCGCCGAGTTCACCTCGCCCACCGAGTACACCGTCAAGCTCAAGGACGGGCTGAAGTGGGCCAACGGCAACGACCTGACGGCCTCGGACGTGAAGTTCAGCTTCGACCGTCAGCTCGCCATCGCCGACCCCAACGGCCCCTCCTCGCTGCTGTACAACCTCGACAGCACCGAGACGACGGACGACCTCACCGTCGTCTTCCACCTCAAGAGCGAGAACGACCAGATCTTCCCGCAGATCCTCTCCTCGCCGGTGGGCCCGATCGTGGACGAGGAGACCTTCTCCGCCACCGAGCTGACGCCGTCGGCGGACATCGTCAAGGCCAAGGCGTTCGCCGGCCCGTACACGATCACCGACTACACCGAGAACGAGCTCATCCAGTACGCCGCCTACGACGGCTACCAGGGCCTGCTCGGCGCGCCCAAGACGGCCTCGGTCACCGCCCAGTACTTCACCGACGAGACCTCCCTCAAGCTCGCGGTCCAGCAGGGCGACGTCGACGTCGCCACCCGCAGCCTGAGCCCGACGGACCTGGCCGACCTGCGCAAGGACGAGAAGGTCAAGGTCTACGACGGCCCCGGCGGCGAGATCCGCTACATCGTCTTCAACTTCAACACCCAGCCCTTCGGCGCCACCACGCCGGAGGCCGACCCTGCCAAGGCGCTGGCCGTGCGCCAGGCCGTCGCGCACCTGCTCGACCGCGAGGCGCTGTCGAACGAGATCTACAACGGCGCCTACACCCCGCTGTACTCCTACGTGCCCGAGGGGCTGACCGGCGCCGTCGAGCCGCTCAAGGAGCTCTACGGCGACGGCAACGGCGGCCCGGACGCCGCCAAGGCCAAGGCGGCCCTGGAGGGTGCCGGCGTGGCCACGCCGGTCAAGCTGAGCCTGCAGTACAGCCCCGACCACTACGGCAACTCCTCGGACGAGGAGTACGCCATGGTCGAGAAGCAGCTGGAGGCCGACGGCCTGTTCGACGTCACCCTGCAGTCGACGCTGTGGGACGTCTACAGCGCCGAGCGCACCGACGACCTGTACCCGGCCTACCAGCTCGGCTGGTTCCCGGACTACTCCGACGCCGACAACTACCTCTCGCCGTTCTTCCTCAAGGAGAACTTCCTGGCGAACCACTACGACAACGCCGAGGTCAACGACCTGATCCTGCAGCAGGCCACCACCCCGGACGCCGACCAGCGCACCGAGCTGATCGGGCAGATCCAGGAGAAGGTCGCCCAGGACCTGTCCACGCTGCCCTTCCTCCAGGGCGCCCAGGTGGCCGTGGCCGCCCCGGACATCACCGGCGTCCAGGACACCCTCGACGCCTCGTTCAAGTTCCGCTACGCGGCCCTGGGCCGCTGACCGACGGCGCGGCGCCCGCGGGCGCCGCGCCGGGCCGGCCCTCGCGGCCGGCCTGCACAGACCGTGGGTGGTCACGGCCCCGGCCGTGACCACCCACCGGCGCGCGGGGGCGGTGCCGGGAACGGCACGGCACCGCCCCGCCGCCTCCGACCTATCGAGAGGACACCCACGCGGTGACGATCGTCGACGAGCGGACCGTGGGCACCACGGCGACCGCCAAGACCGGAGGGGGCTCGGGGCTGGGCCGGTACATCCTGGTCCGCTTCCTGCTCATCATCCCCACGGTGCTCATCCTGGTGACCCTGGTCTTCTTCCTCATGCGCGTGGTCGGGGACCCGATCACCGCCTCCGTGGGCGGGCGCCTGACCCAGGAGCAGCTCGCCGAGCGGCTGCACGCGGCCGGGTACGACCGGCCGATCCTCGTGCAGTACCTCGAGTACCTCGGCCAGGTGTTCACCGGCGACTTCGGCCGCACCATCACCGACAACCGGGCCATCGGGGAGATCCTCGTCACCTACGGCACCGCGACCCTGGAGCTGGTCCTGTACTCGCTGGTGGTCGCCCTCGTGGTCGGCATCCCGTTCGGCATGCTCGCCGCGTACCTGCGCGACCGCTTCCCCGACGCCTTCCTGCGCGTCTTCGCGATCCTGTGCTACGCCACGCCGGTCTTCTTCGCCGGGCTGATCCTCAAGCTCGTCTTCTCCGTGTGGCTGGGCTGGTTCCCCCTGGGCGGGCGGGCCAGCACCGACGTCCAGCTCATCCTCGGGCGCATCTCCGGCTCGACCGGCATCAACACCATCGACGCCCTGCGCACCGGCCGGTGGGACCTCATCAGCGACGTCCTGGCGCACGCGGTGCTGCCCGCGGTGGCGCTCGGCCTGCTCACGGCCGGGGTGTTCCTGCGCCTGGTGCGCACCAACGTCATCGGCACCCTCGGCATGGACTACGTCGACGCCGCCCGCTCACGGGGCGTGCGCGAGACCCGCCTGGTGCGCCGGCACGCCTACAAGCCGGCGCTCATCCCGATCATCACCGTCATGGGCATGCAGATCGCGCTCATGATGGGCGGGGCGATCCTGACCGAGACCACGTTCGAGTGGCGCGGGCTCGGCTTCCAGCTCGCCCAGTACCTCGGCGCCCGGGACTACGTCGCGGTCCAGGGCATCGTCGCCCTCATCGCCGTGATCGTCGCCGTCACCAACTTCATCGTGGACGTCATCGCCGCGCTGATCGACCCGAGGGTGAGGTACTGATGAGCCAGCTCCGCTCCGAGGCCGCCGAGCGGCCCGCGGTCGACCACCCGGCCGCCGCCGACGTCGTCCTGCCCGGCGCCTCCGGCGAGGCCCGCTGGAAGAAGCTGCCGGTGATCTGGCACCTGCGCCGCAGCGTCGGCCTGCAGCGCGGCATGCTCGTCGCCGGGCTGGTGCTGTGCGTCGGGTTCGTCCTGCTCGCCGTGCTCGCCCCGCTCGTCACCCCGTACTCCTACAACCAGCTCAGCGGCCCGGACGGGAACTTCGCCCGTCAGGCCGCGCCGTCGGGCGAGCACGTCTGGGGCACCACCGTCGGCGGCTACGACGTCTTCTCCCGGGTGGTGTGGGGCTCGCAGACGGCGCTGCTGACCGTGGTCCTCGCCGTCGCCGCCTCGATCTTCCTCGGCGTGGCGCTGGGCCTGCTCTCCGGCTACCTCGGCGGCTGGGTGGACCGGGTCCTGGTCACCGTCGCCGACGCGATCTACGCCATGCCCTCCCTGCTGCTGGCGATCGTCATCTCGATCATCATCAGCGGCGGGCAGTCCGGCTTCCTCAGCGGCATCACGGCCGCGGCGCTGTCGATCACCGTGGTGTTCGTGCCGCAGTACTTCCGGGTGGTGCGCGCCGAGACCGTCCGCCTCAAGGCCGAGCCGTTCGTGGAGTCCGCCCGGGTCATCGGCACCTCGACCCCGCGCATCCTCGGCCGTCACGTGCTGCGCAACGCCACCCGGTCCCTGCCGCTCATCGTCACGCTCAACGCCTCCGAGGCGATCCTCACCCTGGCGGGCCTGGGCTTCCTCGGCTTCGGCATCAACCCGACGGCGGCGGCCGAGTGGGGCTACGACCTCAACCGCGCGCTGGCCGACGTCGCCAGCGGCATCTGGTGGACGGGCATCTTCCCCGGCGCCGCCATCGTGCTCCTCGTCCTCGGGGTGACGCTGGTGGGCGAGAGCCTCAACGACCTGTCCGACCCGCGCCTGCGGATCCGCCGGCGCGCCCCGCGCCGTGTCGCCGGCGCCCCGGCGCCCACGCCGGCCTCGCCGGACACCGCCGCGGACGCCGTCCCCGCCTCGCCCGCCGCAGCACCCACCGCGAACCCGGGCGGCACCGCCCCCACCGCGCAGAACGGAGACCAGGCGTGAGCGCCGTCGTCGACATCACCAACCTCGAGGTCACCTTCGCCACCGACGCCGCCCCGGTGCCCGCCGTGCGCGGGGTGTCGCTGAGCGTCGAGCCGGGCGAGGTGCTGGCCATCGTCGGGGAGTCCGGCTCGGGCAAGACGGTGACCGCCAAGACCATCCTCAAGCTGCTGCCGGACAGCGCGACCGTCTCCGGCGCCGTCGTGCTCGCCGGGCAGGACGTCGTCAGCCTCACCGGCGACGCGCTGCGCGGCGTGCGCGGCCGCGACGTGGCGATGGTGTTCCAGGAACCGTCGACGGCGCTCAACCCCGTCTTCACGGTGGGTTGGCAGATCGCCGAGGGGCTGCGGGCGCACGGGGAGTTCTCCAGGAAGGAGGCCCGCGCCAAGGCGATCGAGATCCTCGGCAAGGTCGGCATCCCCGACCCCGAGCGCCGCGTGGACCACTACCCCCACCAGTTCTCCGGCGGGCAGAAGCAGCGCCTGGTCATCGCCATGGCGCTCGTGCTGGGGCCGAAGGTCATCGTCGCCGACGAGCCCACCACCGCCCTCGACGTCACGGTCCAGGCCGAGATCCTCGACCTGCTGCGCCGGGTGCGCACCGAGTTCGGCACCGCCATCGTGCTCATCACCCACAACATGGGCGTCGTGGCCGACCTCGCCGACCGCGTGGCGGTGATGTACCAGGGCGAGCTGGTCGAGGTCGCCGGCGTGCGCGAGCTGTTCGCCGCCCCGCGCCACGAGTACACCCGCAGCCTGCTCGCGGCCGTCCCCCGGCTCGGTGCGGGTGACGACACCGGCGCCCGCGACCGGACGGACGCTCCGGCCGCCGCGCCGCGGCACCGTCAGGACGACGGCGCCGCGGCGGGGAGCGCCGGACCGGTCGTCGAGGCGCGCGACCTCGAGATCGTCTACCCCGGCCGCCTCGGGCAGAGCGGCTTCCGGGCCGTGGACCGGGTGAGCCTGACGATCGCGCCGGGCGAGGTGCTCGGCCTGGTCGGCGAGTCCGGCTCCGGCAAGACCACGATCGGGCGGGCCATCGCCGGGCTCACCCGGGCCACCGGCGGGTCGCTGCGGGTGCTCGACCACGAGATGGTCGGCTTCCGCGAGCGCCGGTTCCGGCCGCTGCGCGCGCGCATCGGCTTCGTCTTCCAGGACCCGGCCACGAGCTTCAACCCGCTGCTCACGCTCGAGGAGGCGATCGCCGAGCCGCTGGTCGTGCACGGCCGGGCCCGCGACGTCGCCGCCGCCCGGCCGCGGGTGCGCGAGCTGCTCGACGCGGTGCACCTGCCGGTCGCCTACGCCGGGCGCTACCCGCACGAGCTCTCCGGCGGGCAGCGCCAGCGCGCCAGCCTGGCGCGGGCGCTCGCCCTCGACCCCGAGCTGCTCATCGCCGACGAGCCCACCTCCGCCCTCGACGTCTCCGTCCAGGCCCGGGTGCTCGAGGTCTTCACCGAGCTCCAGGAGCGGCTGGGCTTCGCCACGCTGTTCATCAGCCACGACCTCGCCGTCGTTGGCATGCTCGCGGACCGGATCGCCGTGCTGTACCGGGGGAAGCTGGTCGAGGAGGGCACGGGCACGCAGGTGCTCGGCGCCCCGCAGCACCCCTACACCCAACGGCTTCTGGCGTCGGTGCCGGTGCCCGACCCGGTCGAGCAGGAGCGGCGCCGCGAGGCGCTGGCGGCGCTGGGCGAGCGGTAACCGACGAGGCGCGGGAGGCGCTCGGTGAGCGGTGACCCGCGCCGCCCGCCACCTGCCCGACGCCGCCTCGGTCGTCAACTCGCGACGGGGCGGAGCGTGCGGGGGCTACCGTCCCGTCATGGACGCCGCTCCCCCGCCGTGGGAACCGCCGCTCGCCGGCACCGAGGTCGAGCACCTGCTCGGCGCCCTGGACCGGCTGCGCATGACGTTCCGGTGGAAGGCGGACGGCCTCGACGCGGCCGGGCTCCAGGCTCGCGTCGGGGCGTCCGCGCTCACCCTCGGCGGCCTGCTCAAGCACCTCGCGGTCGTGGAGGACAACCTCTTCACCGCCAAGCTGCGCGGGGAGCGCCTGGGCGAGCCGTGGGCGACGCTCTGGGACGGCGACGACGACTGGCCGTTCACCTCCGCCGCCGACGACCCGCCCGAGCGGCTCTACGCCTTCTGGGACGAGGCGGTCGACCGGTCGCACGACCGCCTCGCCGCGGCCCTGGCCGAGGGCGGGCCGGACCAGCTCGTGCACGTGGCCGACGGCGCCGGCCACCACGCCAGCCTGCGCCGGCTCCTGTGCGACCTCCTCGAGGAGTACGGACGGCACACCGGGCACGCCGACCTCATCCGCGAGGCCGTCGACGGCCGCGTCGGGGAGGACCCGCCGGAGGAGTGGCGGCCCGTGAGCGGGCCGGCGGCGGACGCGCCGTGGCCCCCACGGCGCACCGTCACGCGTCGGTGAGGTCGACGGTGATCAGCCGCGCCCCGGTGAGGTCGAGGCGCAGCCGCCCGTCGGCGGAGCCGAAGCGCAGCACCACGCCGCTGCAGCTCGGGCAGCGCACCACCAGCGCCGGGGCGTCGGCGTAGAGCAGGTGCGCGGCCAGCGGCGCCGCCGAGCCGCACCCGGCGCAGGTGGCCACGGCCGCGGCCAGGTCCACCGTGAACAGCTCGGCCAGCGGGCCGGCCGCCGCGTTGCCGTCGAGGCGGCGCTCCTGGGGGTCCTCGTCCATCACTGTCCTCCGGTCGCTCCGAACCGCTCGGTCCGCACCTGCGCGGGCTCGTGGCCCAGCGCGAGCAGCTCGCGGGCCACCGCCTCGACGAACCCGGTCGGCCCGCACACCAGCACCCGGGGGCGGGCCGCCGCGGGCAGCGCGTGCGCGGCCAGCATCGCCCGGTCCACCCGGCCGGTGGGCCCGGCCCAGCCCGCCGGGGCGCCGCGGGTCAGGGTGAGGACCACCTGCGCGCCGGCGCCGGGCTCGGCCAGCTCCTCGCGGCCGATGACGTCCTCCAGCGTGCGGGCGGAGTAGAGCAGCCGGACCTCCCCGCCGGCGCCCCGCTGCCGGCGGGCGGCGAGCATGCTGAGGAAGGGCACGACACCCGAGCCGCCCGCGACGAGCTGGACGGCGGCGGCGTCGTCGGGCCAGACGAAGTACCCGCCGATCGGGCCGCGCAGCTCGACCAGGTCGCCGGGGACCAGGACGTCGGTGAGGTAGGGCGAGACCTCGCCGTCGTCGAGGCGCTCGACGACGAGCTCGACGTGCCCGGCCCGCGGGGCGGAGGCGATGGAGTAGCTGCGCTGGGCGGTGTAGCCGTCCTCCGCCGTCAGCCGCACGTCGAGGTGCTGGCCGGGCACGTGCCCGGGCCAGTCGGGCGGCGCGAGGCCGAGGCGCCAGGCCCGGGCGCTCTCGCGCCGGGTGCCGCTCACCTCGGCCCGCTGCCAGGTCAGTCGCCGGCGTACCGCTGCTCGCGCCATGGGTCCCCGCGGTTGTGGTAGCCGAACGTCTCCCAGAACCCCGGCGCGTCGCGCAGGGTGAGGGTCAGCCCGCGCACCCACTTCGCCGACTTCCAGAAGTACAGGTGGGGCACGAGCAGCCGGGCCGGGCCGCCGTGCTGGGGGTCCAGGGGCGCGCCGTCGAAGGTGTCGACCACCCACGCCCGCCCGCCGCGCAGGTCCGCCAGCGGCAGGTTGGTGGTGTAGCCGCCGTCGCAGAAGGCGACGGCGAACTCGGCCGGGGTGTCGACGCCGTCGAGCAGGGTGTCCACCGACACGCCCTCCCAGCGGGTGTCGAGCTTCGACCAGCTCGTCACGCAGTGGATGTCGACGGTGGGGGCCGCGCGCGGGAGGTCGCGGAACTCCTCCCAGGTCCACCGGCGCAGGTGGTCCACCTCGCCGCGGAGCGTGAAGTCCCACTCCTCCAGCGGGGTGTGGGGCGTCGGCCCGGCGGAGAGCACCGGGAAGCCCTCGCCGACGTCGTACTGCCCCGGCGGGAGGCGGCCGGGCGGGCCGGCGCGCCGGCGGCCGGTGAAGCCGCGCGAGACGAAGGACATGGCCGCCCCCTACGACGTGCCGAGCACCTTGATGGCCGTGCTCCAGGTGTTGCCCAGCCCGGCCTGCATCGTCATCTGGAGGAAGCCGAGCGCCTCGAGCTCGTGGGCGCGGCGCAGCGGCCCGGCGTCGAGGGCCCGCAGCCCCGCCGACTCGACGAGGTCGGTCACGGCGGCCTTGGCGTCCTCGTCGTCGGCGGCGACGAAGACGTCGAGGAGGTGGCCGTCCACCTCCCCCGCCGTCAGCGGCCCGGCGAGGGTGGTGTTGAAGGCCTTGACCACCCGCGAGCCGGGCAGCTTCTTCTGGATCTCCTCGGCGGCCGAGGAGGTCGGCGGGGTGACGAGGCCGTCGAAGGTCTCGGTGTCGACCGGGTTGGTGATGTCGACGACGACCTTGTCCTCCAGCTCGGGCCCGTAGTCCTTGATCACGCTCATCACCGGTTGGTAGTACAGCGCGAGGACGACGACGTCGCCGGTGAGCGTCTCGCCCAGCTGGGCCGCCGTGGCGTTGCCGCCGAGCTCCTGCGCGAGGGCCTCGGCGTGCCCGCGGTCGCGGTCGACGATCTGGATCTCGTGGTGGCCGGCCGCCGCCCTGGTGGCGATCGCCCGGCCCATGTTCCCCGTGCCGATGATGCTGATCTTCATCGCCGCCCCTCCTCCCGGCGCCGCCCCGTCGCGTCGCCTCGGGAGCCATGATGCGTCCGCGCGGGCGCTCCGGCATCCCCCGGAGGACGGCACCGGCCCGCGCCGCGCGATGGTGCGCGGCGCGGGCCGGTGGCGCCGCCGTCCGGAGGTGGCGTCAGGCTCCGTCCGGAAGTGGCGTCAGACGCGGCCGGAGGTGGCGTCAGGCGCCGATGATCTTGACGGCGGTGCTCCAGGTGTTGCCGAGCTGGCCCTGGACGGCCATGTGCAGGAACCCGACGCCCTCGAGCTGGTGGGCGCGCTTGAGCGGGCCGGCGTCGATGGCGCGCATCCCGGCGGACTCCACCAGGGCGGCGACGGCGTCCTTGGCCTCGGCGTCGTCGGCGGCCAGGGCGACGTCGAGCTTCTCGCCGGCGACCTGACCGGCGACGAGGGTGCCGGCGAAGACGATGTTGAAGCCCTTGACGACCTTGGAGGCCGGGATGGCCTTCTGGATCTCCTGGGCGGCCGAGGAGTCGTCCGGGGTGACGAGGCGGTCGAAGGTGGCGAAGTCGACGGGGTTGGAGATGTCGACGACGACCTTGCCGGCGAGGTCGTCGCGGCGCTCCCCGGCGACGGCGAGGTTCGCGTCGTAGGGCAGGGCGAGGACGACGATCTCGCCGGTGATCGGGGCGGTCTGGGCGCCGGAGGTGGCGCCACCGAGCTCGCCGGCGAGGGCGGCGGCCTTGGCCTCGTCGCGGGCGAGGACCTGGACGTCGTGCCCGGCGGCGAGGGCGCGGGTGGCGATGCCGCGGGCCATGTTGCCCGCGCCGATGATGGTGATGGCGGTCATCTTGCTGCTCCTTGAGGTGCTGGACGACGGCGCCGGGGTCGGCGTCGGGGTGGTCTCCGAGGCCGGGGTGGCCTCGGGAGCGGGCGCCGCGGGGGTCTTCCCGCGGCGGAAGCGGTCGAACAGGCCCATGGGTCTCTCCTGTCGGAAGGTGCGGATGGTGCAGCCGGCGCCGAGAAGCCCGGCGGCCGTACGCGCCCGCCGGCCCTCACCGATTGCTTGAACCGACAACTAAGACGGTAGACCCATGAACTTGAAGCGTCAACCACTTGCGCCGGCGCGCACCCTTCCGGCCCGCGAGGCCCGTCGGCGTCGGCTCGAGAGGCCCGTCGGCGCCGGCCCGCGAGGCTCGTCGGCGCCGGCCGACGAGGCCTGCCGGCACCCGTCGACTTGCGCCCGTCCACCACTCTTTTGTTTGAATCGTCAATTTTCCGGGCGGTAGACTGCCGGCCATGGACGAGACGACCCAGTGGCTGACGGCGGAGCAGGAGTCTGCCTGGCGGTCGCTCATGGCGGCGATCCTGCTGCTCCCCGGCGCCCTGGACGCCCAGCTGCAGCGCGACGCCGAGCTCACGCACGCCGGGTACGCCGCGATGTCCGCGCTCTCCGAGGCGCCCGGGCGGGCCATCCGGATGAGCGAGCTGGCGCACATGGCCAGCCTGAGCATGTCACGCCTGTCCCACCTCGTGGACCGCCTCGAGCAGCGCGGCTGGGTCAAGCGCGAGCCCGTCCCGGGCGACCGGCGCAGCACCATGGCGGTGCTCACCGACGAGGGCTGGCAGAAGGTGGTCGCCACCGCGCCCGGGCACGTCGACCTCGTGCGCTCGCTCATCTTCGAGGACCTCTCCCCGGCCCAGACGCGCCAGCTCAAGGCGATCTTCGACAAGATCGTGCCGAAGCTGGACCCCGAGAACCGGCTGCGCTCCTGCGGAGCGGCCCGCGCGGGCAAGGAGGCCGCCCCGGCGACGGACTGATTCCCGCCGGGAGATCGCGGCCCTCACGCCTCGTCAGCGGCTAGCGTGGTGATGCTGCCGGCCCTCACCGCCGAGTCGACGAGCCGGTCGCACGACGTCCCCGTCGTCCGAGCCAGGACGGCACCTCGCCACCCGCTGCCGAGCGAAACGGACCAGAGCCGTGGAACGTGTCACCGCCGACGACGGCACCCCGCTCGTCCTCGAACGCCATGGCGACCCGGTGCCCGGCCGGCCGCCGGTCGTTCTGCTCACCCCGGCCCTCGCCGACCGCACGGACCTCGTGGCCCTCGCCGAGGCGCTCGCGCCCAGCGGCCTGACCGTCGGCTACGACCGGCGCGGTCGCGGCGGCAGCGGGGACAACGCCGACGCCCTCGACGGCGCGGTGGCCCGCGAGCTGGCGGACCTGCGGGCGGTCATCGCGGCCGTCGGCGGCCCGGTGGTCCTGCTCGGGCACTCCTCGGGCGCCATCCTCGGGGCCGTGGCCGCCGCGGCCGGCCTGCCCGTGGCGGCCGTCGTGATGTTCGAGCCGCCGTTCCTCCCCCACCCCGGCGCCCGGGGGCTCCCTGCCGACCTGCCCCAGCGGCTGTGGGACCTCGCCACGGAGGGCCGCGGGGACGAGGCGGTCGCGCTGTTCCAGACCGGCGCCGTGGGGCTCCCCGCGGAGATGGTGGCGCAGTTCCGGCAGTCGCCGGGCTGGGGTCGCATGACGGCGATGGCCCGGTCGCTCGCCTACGACACGGCGGTGACGTCGGAGCACGAGGACCCGGCCGACCTCGCGGCCGGCCTGACGGTGCCCGTCCTCGTCCTCGCCGGGCGGGGCACGTGGCCCGAGCTGGCCGAGTCGGCCCGGCGTGCCGCCGAGGCCCTCGGCGCCGAGCACCGCACGGTCGAGGGCGACCACCACGCGCTCGTCCCGGCGGCGGTGGCGCCGGTGGTGACCGACTTCGTCGACCGCATCGTCGCGGGACAGCTCCCCCAGCGCCCGTGACCACCTACGCCATCGTCCACGGGGCCGGCGGCAGCGGCTGGGAGTGGCACCGGGTGGCCGCCGAGCTGCAGACCCGTGGGCACCACGTCATCGCGCCGGACCTGCCGTGCGAGGACGACGACGCCGGGCTCGCCGCCTACACGGACACCGTCGTGGACGCCGTGGAGGAAGCGGGGGTGGCGCGCGACCGGCTCGTGGTGGTCGGTCACTCGCTCGGCGGCTTCACCGCGCCCCTGGTCGCCGCCCGGCTGGGCGCCCAGCACCTCGTGCTGGCCGCCGCCATGGTGCCCCGGCCGGGTGAGACCGGGAGCGAGTGGTGGGAGGCCTCCGGGTACCAGGCGGCGACGCGGGCCGCGACGGCGGGCACGGCGGACGATGCCGGCGGGCCGGACGGCCCGCGGGCCACGGATGGCGAGCCCGGCACCTGCGCTGACGATGTCGAACCCGAACCCGGCGCCCCGGCTGACGACGGCGAGCCTGAGCCCGACGCGTGGCTGATGGAGACCTTCTTCCACGACGTCGATCCGCAGCTGGCGGCCGAGGCCCTGCGCCGCACCCGGGACCAGACCATGGCCGTGATGTCCGACCCCTGGCCGCTGGCCGCCTGGCCCGACGTGGCGACGTCGTACGTGCTCTTCCGCGACGACCGGTTCTTCCCCGCCGCCTTCCTGCGGGCGATGGTTCGCGAGCGCCTCGGTCTCACGGCCGCCGAGGTGCCGGGTGGCCACTGCGCCTACCTGTCCCGCCCTGCGGAGCTGGCCGGCTGGCTCGCCGCCGCGCCCTCCTGACTCCCCGCCCGCCCCGCCGCCGGCGCACGACCGCACCCTCCGACCGGCCCGCCGCTGTGCCCGCCGGCTGAGAATCGGGACGCCGCCGCACCCCCGCCGTGCCACATGGCGAGATTCTCCGTCCCGCGCGCGGCACCGCCCTGACCGGCGACGACATGATCCCCACCGATGCACGTCGCGCCCGGCGCCGTGCCCGGCGTCCGGAGGTGACCATGACCGCCAGCGTGCTCACGCCCCCCGCGGCCGAGGAGCGCACCTCCACGATGCGCGCCCTGGAGGTCCGGTTCGAGCGCACCGAGAAGACCTTCCGCAGCGGCGGCGTCGCCCGCACCGTGCTCACCGACGTCTCCTTCGCCGTCGCCCCCGGCGAGGTCGTCGCCATCCTGGGCCCCAGCGGCTGCGGCAAGTCCACGCTGCTGCGCATCGCCGCGGGGCTGGAGACGGCGAGCGGCGGCGCCGTGAGCGTCGACGGCACGCCCGTGAACGGGATCGACGCCCGCTGCGCCGTCGCCTTCCAGGAGCCCCGGCTGCTGCCGTGGCGCACCCTGCGCGACAACGTCGCCCTCGGCCTGCCCCGCGGCACCGGCCGGCGGGCCGGCGCCGCCGTCGTCGACCGCCTCCTCGAGCTCGTCGGCCTCGCCGGCCACGCCGGCCACCGGCCGCGGGAGGTCTCCGGCGGCATGGCGCAGCGCGCCTCGCTGGCCCGCGCCCTGGCCCGCACCCCCGGTGTCCTGCTCCTCGACGAGCCGTTCGGTGCCCTCGACGCCCTCACCCGCCTGAAGATGCAGGACCTGCTGCTCGACGTCCACGCCGCCGAGCCGACCACGGTCCTGCTCGTCACCCACGACGTCGACGAGGCGCTCCAGCTCGCCGACGGCGTCCTCGTCCTCGGCCGGGACGACGCCGCGGGGCCGGCCGGCGTCCGCTCCGTGGTCACCGTCCCCGGCGCCCGGCCGCGCGACCGGTCCTCGGCGGCACTCGCCGCGCTGCGCGGCGACCTTCTCGCCGCCCTCGGCGTCGAGCGCGCCCACCACTGACCCACCACCACTGATCCGCCGACGGCGCCGCACCGGCGCCGTCGACCGCCGCGCGGTGCCACCGCGCGGCCCTCTCCCACCAGAAAGGTCCACCCGTGTCCCGCACCCGCACCGTGTCCGCCGTCGCCGCCCTCGCCGCCGCCGGCGCCATGATGGCGGGCTGCTCCGCCGGGGAGGACGCCAAGGCATCCGGGACCACGACCAAGGCCCAGACCCTCGAGATCGACTACGCCACCTACAACCCGCTGTCGCTGGTCATCAAGGACAAGGGCTGGCTGGAGCAGGCCCTCGGCGAGGACGTCAAGGTCACCTGGGTCTTCTCGGCCGGGTCGAACAAGGCCAACGAGTCCCTGCGCGCCGGCGCTGTCGACGTCGGCTCCACCGCCGGCTCCGCGGCGCTGCTCGCCCGGTCCAACGGCAGCCCCATCCAGGTCATCGACCTGTACTCCCAGCCGGAGTGGTCCGCGCTGGTCACCCGGCCGGACTCCGGCGTCGCCAGCGTCGCCGACCTCGCCGGCAGGTCGGTCGCGGCCACCAAGGGCACCGACCCCTACTTCGTGCTCCTCCAGGCCCTCGACGAGGCCGGCGTCGCCCCGGGCGACGTCACCGTCCAGAACCTCCAGCACGCCGACGGCCGCCGCGCCCTGGACAACGGCGACGTCGACGCCTGGGCCGGCCTCGACCCGATCATGGCCGACGCCGAGCGCGGCGGGGACGTGCTGTTCTACCGCAACATCGACTTCAACACCTACGGCTTCCTCAACGCCACCGAGGACTTCCTGACGAACCAGCCCGAGGTGGCCCAGACCGTCGTCGACGTCTACGAGCACGCCCGCCAGTGGGCGCTGGAGCACCCGGAGGAGACGGCGCAGATCCTCGCCACCGAGGCCGACATCGACCCCGAGGTCGCCACGGCCGTGCTCGAGCGCACCCACCTCGACATCGACAACGTCCCGGGCCAGAAGCAGCTGGACGTCCTGCGCGGCATCGGCCCGTTCTTCGTCGCCAACGGCGACGTGGCGAACCAGCAGCAGGTCGACGACGCCCTCGAGACGATCGTCCACCCCGACCTGGCCGAGCAGGCCGACCCGGCCCGCGTCGCGGGCGCGCTGGAGGAGCAGTGAGCGGGGCGGGGCGCGAGACGGTCGTCGCCGGCACCGGGATCGGGACCTTCGCCACCGGCGCCTCGGCGGTCGCCGGCCCGGGCACCGGCCCGGGCACCGGCCCGGGCACCGGCCCGGGCACCGGCCCGGGCACCGGGGCCGAGCCCGGCTCCCCCGCCGCCCCGGACGCCGCGCGCCGTCCGGGCCGCGGCCTCGGCGCGCTGGCCGGGCTCGTCCTGCCCGCGGTGCTCGTCGCCGCCTGGCACGTGCTGTCCACCGCCGGGGTGTTCAGCGCGGTCGAGCTGCCCGCCCCGCTGCGGGTCCTCGAGGCCGGCGCGGACCTGCTCGCCCGCGGCGAGCTGTGGACCCACGTGCAGATCTCCACCCAGCGGGTGCTGCTCGGCTTCGCCGTCGGCGGCTCCCTCGGCCTGGCCCTCGGGGCCCTGCTGGGCCTGTCCCGCCGGGCCGAGGTGCTCCTCGGCCCGACCGTCGGCGCCTTCCGTGCCGTGCCGTCGCTGGCGTGGGTGCCGCTGCTGCTCATCTGGGTCGGCATCGGCGAGGACTCCAAGGTCACCCTCGTGGCCATCGGCGCCTTCTTCCCGGTGTTCACCACCGTCTCCGGGGCCCTGCGCCACGTCGACCGCCACCTCGTCGAGGCCGGCCGCGCCTTCGGCCTGCGCGGGCTGTCCCTGCTCACCACGGTGCAGCTGCCCGCCGTCCTGCCCGCGATCATCTCGGGCCTGCGCCTGGCCCTGGCCCAGGGCTGGCTCTTCCTCGTGGCCGCCGAGCTCATCGCCGCGTCGATGGGCCTGGGCTTCCTCCTCACCGACTCCCAGAACAACGGCCGCACCGACCGCCTGCTCCTCGCGATCGTGCTGCTGGCCGTGCTCGGCAAGCTCTCCGACGCCGTCCTCGGCGTCTTCGAGCGCTGGGCGATCACGAAGTGGGCCTGACCATGACCACCACCATCAGCGCACCCGCCCCGAACCCCGCCCTCGTCTCCGACGAGGCCCGCATCGACTTCTGGGCCCGCCAGGCCGGCCGCCTGGACTGGGCCACCCCGTGGCACACCACCCACCGCTGGCAGCCGCCCGCCGCCGTCGGCACCGAGCCCGACGGCACCGTCCGCTGGAGCGTGCCGGAGATCGGCTGGTTCGAGGGCGGCACCCTCAACGTCGCCTACAACTGCGTCGACCGCCACGTCGAGGCCGGCCGCGGGGACCACATCGCCCTGTACGTCGAGGGCGAGCCGGGCGACCGGCGCACCTACACCTACGCCGAGCTCCAGCGGGAGGTCTCCCGCGCCGCCAACGCCCTGCTCAGCCTGGGCGTGGAGGCCGGCGACCGGGTGGTCCTCTACCTGCCGGTCATCCCCGAGACGGTGATCATCACCCTCGCCTGCGCCCGCATCGGCGCCGTGCACTCCCTCGTCTTCGGCGGCTTCTCCGCCGAGGCGCTGCGCTTCCGGGTCGAGGACACCGGCGCCAAGGTGCTCGTCACCACCGACGGGCAGTTCCGCCGCGGGGCCGCCGTGCCGGTCAAGGCCGCCGCCGACGAGGCGGTCTCCGGCGAGAACGCCATCGAGCACGTGCTGGTCGTGCGCCGCACCGGCGAGACCGACGTCCCGTGGACCCCCGGCCGGGACATCTGGTGGCACGACCTGCTCGCCGGCCAGAGCGACGTCCACGTCCCCCGGGCCTTCGACGCCGAGACGCCGCTGTTCATCATCTACACCTCCGGCACCACCGGGCGGCCCAAGGGCCTGGTGCACACGATGGGCGGCTACCTGGTCCAGGCGGCCTACACCCACGCCCTGCTCTTCGACCTGCTGCCCGAGACGACCGGCGAGGACGGCGTGGCCCGCCCCGACGAGCTCGCCGCCGTCAACGACCCGGCCAAGGTCGAGAGCACCGTCCACTGGTGCACCGCCGACCTGGCCTGGGTCACCGCCCACACGTACGAGATCTACGGGCCGCTGGCCAACGGCGTCTCCGAGGTCATCTACGAGGGCACGCCGACCACCCCGCACCCGGGCCGGCACTTCGAGATCATCGAGCGCTACGGGGTGACCACCTACTACACCGCCCCCACGCTGGTGCGCTCGCTCATGGCCGCCTTCCCCGACGGCGTCCCGGCCACCTACGACCTGTCCTCCGTCCGGCTCCTCGGGTCCGTCGGCGAGGCGATCAACCCCGAGGCGTGGCGGTGGCTGCGCGCCCAGGTCGGCCGCGGCACCGCCCCGGTGGTGGACACGTGGTGGCAGTCCGAGACGGGCGCGACGATCCTGTCGCCGCGCCCCGGCGATGCCCAGTTCGACGACGGCGCCACCGCCAAGCCCGGCTGCGCCACCCGGCCGGTGCCCGGGGTCAGCGTGCGGGTGGTCGCCGAGGACGGCGCCGACCTCGCCCCCGGCGAGCACGGCCTCGCCGTCGTCGACAAGATCGGCCCGTCGATGGCCCGCACCGTGTGGGGCGACCCCCAGCGCTACCTCGACTCCTACTGGCGCGCCTTCGCCGAGCAGGGCTGGTTCCTCGCCGGCGACGGCGCGAAGGTCGACGCCGACGGCGACATCTGGATCCTTGGCCGGGTCGACGACGTCATCAACGTCTCCGGCCACCGCCTGTCCACCATCGAGATCGAGTCTGCGCTCGTGGCCCACCCGTGGGTCGTCGAGGCGGGCGTGGCCCCGACGGCGGACGCGCGCACCGGGCACGCCATCACCGCGTTCGTCGTCCTGCACGACGGCGTGCCCCTCGCCGACGTCACGCCCGTGCTGCGGGCCCACGTCAGCCACGAGATCGGCCCCATCGCCAAGCCCGCGCACGTCGCGGTCGTCCCGGACCTGCCCAAGACCCGCTCCGGGAAGATCATGCGGCGCCTCCTCACCCAGCTCTTCGAGGGCACCGAGCTGGGCGACACCACCTCCCTGCAGAACGCGCCCGCCATCCCTGCCATCGCCGACGCGGTGGCCAGCTGGAAGGACAACTCATGACCACCATCGACTACGCGACCCCGCTGAAGTTCGCGTACTGGGTCCCCAACGTCTCGGGCGGCCTGGTCGTCTCCACCATCGAGCAGCGCACCAGCTGGGACTACGACTACAACGCCACCCTCGCCCGCATCGCCGAGGACAGCGGCTTCGAGTACGCCCTGACCCAGACCCGCTACGCGGCCAGCTACGGCGCGGACAAGCAGCACGAGGCGACGAGCTTCTCCCTGGCCCTGCTGCTGGCCACCCAGCGGCTGAAGGTCATCGCCGCCGTCCACCCCGGGATGTGGCACCCCGGGGTGCTGGCGAAGTTCATCATCACCGCCGACCAGCTCTCCCACGGCCGCACCGCGGTGAACATCGTCTCCGGCTGGCTCAAGGACGAGTTCACGGGCTTCGGCCTGCCGTGGCTCGAGCACGACGAGCGGTACGTGCGCACCGAGGAGTTCATCCGGGTGCTGCGCGGGCTGTGGACCGAGCAGGGCTACTCCCAGTCCGGGAAGTACTACGACATCACCGACTTCACGCTCAACCCGCCGCCGGTGGCCGTGCCGGGCCGACCCCACCCGGAGATCTTCTTCGGCGGCAACTCCACCGCCGCCCAGCGCGCCGCCGGCCGCACCGCCGACTGGTACTTCTCCAACGGCCGCGACCTCGAGGGGTTCAAGGAGAACATCGCCGGCGTCACCCGGGCGGCCGCCGAGGCCGGCCGCCACCCGCGCTTCGGCCTCAACGGGTTCGTCATCGCCCGCGACAGCGAGCGCGAGGCCCGCGAGACCCTGCGCGAGATCGTCGCCAAGGCGCACCGGCCCGCCGTCGAGGGCTTCGCCTCGGCCGTCAAGGAGGCCGGGCAGGCCACCCAGGACGGCAAGGGCATGTGGGAGGACTCCACCTTCGAGGACCTCGTGCAGTACAACGACGGCTTCCGCACCCAGCTCATCGGCACCCCCGAGCAGATCGCCGAGCGGATCGTCGCCTACAAGGCGATCGGGGTGAACCTCTTCCTCACCTGCTACCTGCACTTCCAGGAGGAGATCGTCGCGTTCGGCCGCGACGTCCTGCCGATCGTCCGCGAGCTCGAGGCCGACCTGGCCCGCCAGCACGGCACCGAGCTCGACACCGACCTGCTGCCCGCCGTCGACCTCGACCGCGCCGCAGCGGCCGTGACCACCACCCCGGCGGGCACCGCGCCCGCAACCCCCGCGGGTGCCGCGCCCGCGACTCCCACCTCGATCCTGACGGAGGTCAGCGCCCGATGAGTGAGCGCCAGTTCGGGTTCCGCACCCGCGCCCTGCACGCCGGCGGCACGCCCGACGCCGAGCACGGCGCGCGGGCGGTGCCCATCTACCAGTCGACGTCGTTCGTGTTCAACAACGCCGACGACGCCGCCAACCTCTTCGCGCTGCAGAAGTACGGCAACATCTACTCGCGCATCTCCAACCCCACCGTCGCCGCGCTCGAGGAGCGGGTGGCCTCGCTGGAGGGCGGCATCGGGGCGGTGGCGACGTCGTCGGGCATGGCCGCGGAGTTCATTACCTTCGCCGCGCTGGTCCAGGCCGGCGACCACATCGTCGCCTCCGCCCAGCTCTACGGCGGCACGGTCACCCAGCTCGACGTGACGCTGCGCCGCTTCGGGGTGGAGACGACGTTCGTGCCCGGCACCGACCCGGCCGACTTCGCCGCCGCGCTGCGCCCGGAGACCAAGGCGATCTACACCGAGATCGTGGCCAACCCGTCCGGGGAGGTCGCCGACCTGGAGGGGCTGGCCGCCGTCGCGCACGGCGCCGGCGTCCCGCTGGTCGTCGACGCCACGCTGTCCACGCCGTACCTCATCCGGCCGTTCGAGCACGGCGCGGACATCGTCATCCACTCGGCCACGAAGTTCCTCGGCGGGCACGGCACCACCCTGGGCGGCGTCGTCGTCGAGTCCGGCCGGTTCGACTGGGGCAACGGCAACTTCCCGACGATGACCGAGCCGGTCCCCTCCTACGGCAACATCTCCTGGTGGGGGAACTTCGGCGAGTACGGCTTCCTCACCAAGCTGCGCTCGGAGCAGCTGCGCGACATCGGGCCCTCGCTGTCCCCGCAGGCGGCGTTCCAGCTGCTGCAGGGCATCGAGACCCTCCCCCAGCGCATGGACGCCCACCTGGCCAACGCGGCGCAGGTGGCGGCCTGGCTCGACGCCGACCCCCGGGTCGCCTACGTCAACTACGCCGGCCTGCCCTCGCACCCGCACCACGAGCGGGCGCGCAGGTACCTCCCGCTGGGCGTCGGATCCGTCTTCGCCTTCGGCGTGGCCGCGCCCGACGGGCAGGACGCGCGGGCGGTGGGCGAGCGGTTCATCGAGTCGCTGCAGCTGGCCAGCCACCTGGCCAACGTCGGCGATGCCAAGACCCTCGTGCTGCACCCAGGCTCGACGACGCACCGGCAGCTGAGCACCGAGCAGCTCGACGCCGCGGGGGTGCGTGGGGACCTCATCCGGCTCTCCGTCGGCCTGGAGGACCTCGAGGACATCCTGTGGGACCTCGACCAGGCCCTGACCCGGGCCACCGGGCGCACCCGCGACGGCGCGCCGGCCGACGTCGTCGCCGAGTGGGACGCCGCGGGCGCCCCCGACGCTCCCGGCGACGCCGGGATCCCGGCCGGCCCGGCCGCTGATGCCACCGTCCCGGCCGGCGCCTCCGTCCCGGCCGGCGTCGCATCCATCCAGGCGGGCGCCGCCTGCACCATCGAAGGAGCCCGCGCATGACCGCCACCGCCGAGCGCACCTGGGTGGGGCCCTCCGCCCCCGAACGGCTCGCCATCCTGCGCCGCACCCGCTCGATCGCCATCGTCGGGGCGTCGGACAAGCCCTCCCGCGCCTCGTACTTCGTGGCGACCTACCTGCTCTCCTCCACCCCGTACCGGGTGTACTTCGTCAACCCGGTGGCCAAGGAGATCCTGGGCCGGCCCGTCTACCCCTCGCTGGCGGACCTGCCCGAGGCGCCCGACCTCGTCGACGTCTTCCGCCGCCACGACGACCTGCCGCAGGTGCTGGAGGAGACCGTCGCCGTCGGGGCCAAGACCCTGTGGCTGCAGCTGGGGTCCTGGCACGAGGATGTCGCCCGCGGCGCCGAGGCGGCGGGCCTGGAGGTGGTCATGGACCGCTGCGTGAAGATCGAGCACGCCCGCTTCCACGGTGGCCTGCACCTGGCGGGCTTCAACACCGGGGTGATCTCCTCGCGGCGCCAGGTCCGCGCCTGACACCGCTGCGTTCTGCCCTGGCCGGCCCCGGCGCCCGTGCGGCGCCGGGGCCGGTCTGGCTGTGCCGGCCGGTGCCCGAGGCGCGCCGCTCACGACGCGCGCCGCTCACGACGCGCGCCACGCACGACGCGCGTTGCGGCCCCGCCGCGACGCTTCCGGCCTCGATCCTGCTTGTGGCGTCACTTCCGTCAGGCATAGCCGGACGAAAGTGACGCCACTGTGCCGACCGCCGCCTGACGACGTCCCCGCGATGCCCCGGCGCCGAGCTGCCGCCGTCGGCCACGTGGCGTCCCCCCGCCCGGTCCACCGGGTCTCCACGAGGCCGGGACGCCAGCCGCACGCCCAAAACCGCGACCTTTCGCGCAAATCGTCCCGATTCCGGTGGCACCGCCGGGGCCCGCCGGGTTGACTGGGACGAGGTACCGGCGTCGAGAGGAGCGTACGATGCGCGCGATCTGGAAGGGGTCGATCAGCTTCGGCCTGGTCAACGTGCCCATCAAGCTCTTCAGCGCCACGGAGAGCCACGACGTCGAGCTGCACCAGGTGCACAACGCCGACGGTGGCCGCATCCGCTACCAGCGCCGTTGCGAGGTGTGCGGCAAGGTCATCGACTACGGGGACATCGCCAAGGCCTTCGACGACGGCGACCGCACCGTGATCCTCACCGCGGAGGACTTCGACGCGCTGCCGGTGGAGAAGTCCCGCGAGATCAGCGTGCTGGAGTTCGTCCCCTCGGACCAGCTCGACCCGATCATGTTCCAGAAGCCGTACTACCTGGCGCCGGACTCGAAGTCGACGAAGTCGTACGTGCTGCTGCGCCGCACCCTCGAGGAGACCGACCGCACGGCGATCGTGAACTTCACCCTGCGGGAGAAGACCCGCCTGGGAGCGCTGCGGGTGCGCGGGGACGTCCTCGTGCTGCAGTCGCTGCTGTGGGAGGACGAGGTCCGCCAGGCGGACTTCCCCGAGCTCGAGCAGAGCGTCAAGCTCAGCTCGAAGGAGATGGAGATGGCGGCCGCCCTGGTCTCCAGCTTCGAGTCCGACTTCAACCCCGACGAGTTCGAGGACGAGTACCAGGTCGAGCTGCGCCAGCTCGTCCAGGCCAAGCTCGAGCAGGGCGAGGCGGTCGACACGGAGAAGACCTTCGGCGAGACCGGCGAGGAGGAGGGCGGCGAGGTGCTCGACCTCATGGAGGCCCTGCGCCGCTCCGTGGAGGCCTCGCGCAGCCGCAAGTCGGGAGGCCGGCGCACGGGCACCGACGACGAGGCCCCCGCAGAGGCGCCGGCGGACGAGGCCGACGAGGCTGACGAGGAGAAGCCCGCGCGCAAGAGCACCGGGACGAGGCGGCCCGCCCGGAAGAGCGCCGAGGAGAAGGCGACGGCGGCCGAGAAGGCCCCGGCGCGGAAGACCGCCGAGAAGACGTCGGCACGCCAGACCGCCGAGAAGGCACCCGCCCGGAAGGCGCCGACGCGGCGAAGCACCGCGACGCGGGCGAGCGGGGAGGGGGCGGAGGAGAAGCCCGCCGCGAAGAAGACGACGACCCGCACCAAGAAGGCGCCGGCCAAGAAGACCGCCTGAGCGGCAGCTGGCCGTTTGGAGGCGGCGTTCAGCCCTCGTCGGCCGGCGCGGCCGCCCGCAGCTTCTCGAGCAGCGGCCCGGCGGCCTCGTCGAGGAACGCCTGCTGGCCCTCGTCACCGATCTGGACCAGGGCGATGTCGGTGAACCCGGCCTCCCAGAACGCGGAGACCGCCTCCACCACCGCGTCCAGGTCGGGCCCGCACGGGATGGAGGCGGCCACGTCCTCCGGCCGGACGAACTGCGTAGCGTCCTTGAAGGACCGGGTGGTGGGCAGGTCCGCGTTGACGCCCCACCCGCCGCCGAACCACCGGAACGTCCGGTGCGCGCGCTCGACCGCGGCGTCGGCGTCGCGGTCCCAGCAGATGGGGATCTGGCCGAGCGCCCGGGACGCGGGGAGGTCGGCGTCGGCGCGCAGCTGACGCCACAGCTTCAGCGGCTCCGCCTTCGGCTCGGTGCTGATGAGGTGGTCGGCCATGTCGGAGAACCGGTGCACCGACTGCTCCCCGGACACGGCGACGCCGATCTCCACCGGGCTCTCGGGCAGGTCCCACAGCTGCGCCGAGTCCACCCGGAAGTGGTCGCCGTCAAAGGTGAGGTGGTCGCCGTCGAGCAGGTGGCGAATGATGACGAGCGCCTCCTCGAGCATGTCGTGGCGCTCCCCCACCGCCGGCCAGCGCTCGCCGACCACGTGCTCGTTGAGGTTCTCCCCCGCGCCCAGGCCGAGGACGAACCGCTCGTCGGAGAGCACCGCCAGGGTGGCCGCCTTCTGGGCGACGACGGCGGGGTGGTAGCGCATGGTCGGGCACGTCACGTAGGTCATGAGCTCGACGCGCTCGGTGGCCTGCGCGACCGCCCCGAGCACCGTCCAGGCGTAGGGCGAGTGTCCCATCTCGTCGAGCCAGGGGAAGTAGTGGTCGGAGGAGACCTCGAAGTCGAAGCCGGCGCGCTCGGCGCCGACGGCGTAGCTGACGAGCTCCTTCGGCCCGCTCTGCTCGGTCATGAGCGTGTACCCGAATCGCACCATGCCTCCCAGGCTGACACGGGCCTCGGGGAGCGGCACCCCGGGCCTCGCGACCCGCCCGCGCAGACGTGGCGCTCTCCCTTGTGCGCCCGCCGGTAGGGGTCCACCCCGGGCCCCGACGTCCGGGGGCGTCCCGGGCGGCGTCGTCCCGTTGGGCGTCGTCCGAGGCGGCGTCGTCCGGGGCCGGCGTCGCCCGGCGCCGGCGGCCCCGTCCCCGATTTCCGGACGACGGCGGGCGGGCTCGCTGCCACACTGCGACCATGGGCTTCGTCCTCTGGATCCTCGCCGCGGTCAGCTACGTCGTCGGCGTCGTCGTGCTCGTCGCGATCGTGCGCCGCTTGCTCGGGGTGCGGGTGTCGTTCCTGCGTTCCGCGGTCGCGGCCGTCGTGGCGCTCCTTATCGCCAGGCCCCTGCTCGACTCCCTGGTCGACGAGCCGGTGGCCGCCAGCGACCCCTCCGGCGCCGCCACGACGGAGGTCCTGCTCTACCTCGCCCTGCTCACGGTGTTCGCGTTCGTCGTGGCCATGGTGCTGCTGGTGATCGCCGAGGTGCTGGTCCCGGACGGCTCGGTCCCCGGCCCGCTGGACCTGTGGCGCAGCTGGCGCGCCCGGCTCAGCCGCTCGGGGCGCTACGTCGAGATCCTGCAGATCGCCACCCGTCACGGCCTGGCACGGTTCCTGCGCGGGCGGCGCCACCTGGCGCTCGGCACGGGCGCCGAACGTCGGGAGCTGGCCCGGGCGCTGCGCCGGGCGCTGGAGGACGGCGGGGTCACCTTCGTCAAGCTCGGCCAGCAGCTCTCCACCCGCCACGACCTGCTGCCCGCCGAGTTCATCGCCGAGCTCGCGCAGCTGCAGGACGGCGCCGCCCCGATCCCGTGGGAGCAGGTCCGCGACCAGATCCGGCGCGAGACCGGGCGGGACCCGGAGGAGCTCTTCGCCGACGTCGACCCCACGCCCCTCGCCTCGGCCTCCATCGCGCAGGTCCACGCCGCGCGGCTGCGCACCGGCGAGCGCGTCGTCGTCAAGGTGCAGCGGCCCGAGATCGCCCACGACGTCGACCGCGACCTCGACATCGTGTGCCGGCTGGCGGCCACGCTCGACGCCCGCACCGACTGGGGCCCGGCGCTCGGCGTGCGCGAGCTTGCCGCCGGCTTCGCGGCCGCCCTGCGCGAGGAGCTCGACTTCCGCATCGAACGGGACAACATGCTCGGCGTCGCCGCCGGGCTGGCCGACGGCAACGGCGGGCACATCCGCGTGCCCATCCCTGTCGCCCCGCTCAGCGGGAGCCAGGTGCTGGTCATGGAGCGGCTCGACGGCGTCCCCCTCGGCGCGGCTCAGCAGGTGCTCGCCCGGTTCGATGAGCAGGAGCGCCGGCGCATCGCCGACACCCTGCTCCAGACCGTCGTCGACCAGCTGCTGCAGACCGGGATCTTCCACGTCGATCTCCACCCGGGCAACGTCCTCGTCGGCGCGGACGGCAGCCTGGGCATGCTCGACCTCGGCTCCGTGGGCCGGCTGGGCGCGAAGACCCGCCGGGCGATGGGCCAGTTCCTCGCCGCCATCGGCACCGGTGACTCGATGGCGGCGACCGACGCGCTCCTCGAGCTCGTCGAGCGGCCCGAGGACGTGGACGAGCGCGGCCTCGAGCAGGCCCTGGGCGTGCTCATCCTCCGGTTCACGGCCGGCGGCGGCGTCGACGGCGCCGCCGCGTTCACCTCGCTGTTCGGCCTCATCAACGACTTCCGCCTGGGGGTGCCGCCCGAGGTCGCGGCCGTGTTCCGCGCCATGGCCACGCTCGAGGGCACGCTGCGCGCCATCGACCCCGGCTACGACCTGGTCACCGAAGCCAAGGCGATGGGCCGCAAGCGGATGACGGCGATGCTCGGCCCGACCCAGCTCAAGGAGACGATGGAGCAGGAGCTCGGTGCGCTGCTGCCCATCCTCCGGCGCCTGCCGCACCGGGTGGACCGCATCGCCGACGCCGTCGAGCACGGGCGCCTGAGCGCCAACGTGCGCCTGTTCGCCGACGCCCGCGACCGGCGCATCGTCACCAACCTCGTCCATCGCACGCTCCTGACGGTGCTGGCCGCGACGGCGGGAATGATGTCCGTCGTCCTGTTCACCATCAAGGGCGGCCCGATGGTGACGGCGGACGCGAGCCTCTACACGGTGCTCGGCACCACCCTGTTCCTCGTGTCCGTGGTGCTCGTGCTGCGGGTCCTCATCATCGTGCTGCGCCGCGAGGAACCCTGACCCCCGTTGTCCACACCTGTGGCCGACCTGCTGGCCGGCGTCACCGCCGCCCGATACGTTGGGGATCATCGTCGAACATAGTTTCGAGCACGTCGATGGCGACGGGAGGTGTGGGCACCGTGTCGGGTCCTGCGTCCTCCCCCAGCGTGGCCGCAATGCTCGACGACGTCGGCACCCTCCTGGGCGACCTGCACGCCGTCGACCTCCAAGGCCTGCCGTCCCAGGCACTGCTCGATACCGTCGGTCGCATCGAGACGCTGCAGCGCCAGCTCGAGGGGCTGAACGCCAAGGCCCTCGCGGCGGCCGAGGCCGACGGGCTCTGGGCCACCACCGGCGCGCGATCGTTCGCCGCCTGGTACCGCAACGTCAGCGGCCGGCACACCAGCACCGCCCGGCGGCAGGTGCGCCAGGCCCGCGTGCTGCGCGATCGGCTCCCGGCCACGGCGAAGGCGCTGGCGGGCGGTGAGATCGGGCCGGACCACGTCGCCGCCCTGATCCGGCACACGACGAACAGCCCCCTCCGCCGGGACCAGCTCGGCGACGACGAGATGGGCGAGGAGTTCCTCGTGGCGCGCGCCAAGGAGCTCGACGCCGGGGACTTCACCCAGATCGTGAGGCACTGGGCGGTCAGGACCGATCCCGACGCCGCGGACCGGGCGTGGAAGGACGACGGCGACCGCGCCGAGCTCACCATCGCGGAGACCACCGGCGGCTACCACCTGGCGGGGTGGCTGTCGAAGATCGACGGGATGGCACTGGTGACGGCCCTCGACGCGCGCGTGGGCGTGCCGGCCGCGGACGATACCCGCACCGTCGCACAGCGCCGCGCCGGGGCCCTGGGCTCCCTCGTTCGCCTCGCCCTGGACGGCGGCACACTCAAGCCCGGGGCCCGGATCCGTCCGCACCTGGCGGTCCACGTGCCCATCGACACCCTGCTGCGCATGGTCGTCGCCTCGAGGCCCGCCGACTGCGACGAGGCGCCGAGCGACCCGGGGGCCCCCTTCGGCGGCGGCTCCTTGGAGACGCAGCCGCTCGACGTCATCCCCGCCGCGCTGGACCCCGAGGTTCTCGCCGGCGCCGAGCCGGCCACGCTCGAGGACGGCACGCCGATCCCGCACGCCGAGCTGGCCCGGCTGGCCTGCCAGAGCCAGCTCCACCGCGTGGTCTTCGGCCCCGACTCCGAGGTTCTCGACCTCGGGCGGGAGGAGCGGCTCTACACCGCCGCCCAGGCGCGGGCCATCATCGCCCGGGACCGGCGATGTCAGTACCCCGGCTGTGACGCCCCGCCGTACGAGGGCGAGATCCACCACAGCCTGTACTGGTACGCGCACGACGGGCCCACCGACGTCGGCAAGGGCGTGCTGCTCTGCTGGTACCACCACGACTACGTGCACCTGCACCGCATCGCGATCCACCGTTTCCTCGACCGCTGGCGCTTCGTGCGCACCGACGGCAGCGTCATCGGCGAGACCGGCGTCGCCGCCTGAGACACCCCCTCGTCACCGGGTTCCCGCCACGGGCTCGGGGCAACAGCGCCCGGCCAGGGCCGCGCGTCGGTCCCTCCCTGCCGAGGCCGTGCGTCCGGCCACGCCACGGGTCGCGCGTCCGTCTCCTCCCCTGCCGGAGGGGACGGACGCGCGCGTCGTGGTGTGCTCAGGCGACGGGCACGGCCGCGAGCTGGCCGCCCGGGCGCGCGCCGGTGGTCGTCCGCCGCCGAGCGGCGCCGACCCCGGCGCCCTGGCCATCAGCGGCCGGCCGCGCGGCGGGACGCTGCGCCGTCGGCGCGTTCGCCACGGTCTCCTCCGCGACGAGGCCGCGGGCGCGCAGCTCGGGCAGCACCCCGCGCAGCAGGCCCACGACGTCGGCGGGCAGCGACCCGGGCAGGACGACGAACCCGTCGGCCGCCCCGGCCTGCACCCAGGTCTGGATGAGGTCGGCGACGTCGCCCGGGGTGCCCACCGCGCTGAGCGCGTCCCGCCACGGCGCGTCCTCGCCGTCGATGTCGGCGACGAGCTCGGCCCGCGCCTCGGCGCTGGCGCGGTCGGCGGAGATCACCGCGTGCAGGTCGACGAGCACGCGCACGTTCTCGCGGCCCGCGGCCCGGGCGGCGGCGCGGACGGCGTAGCGCAGCTCGCGCGCCCACTCGAGGTCCTGCTCGCGGATGCGCACGACGTCGGCGAAGGACCCGGCGACCTCCACCTCGGACTCGGTGCTCACCGGCACGCAGACGCGGGGGCGCGCGGCCTTCGGGGCGCCCGCCCGACGCGGGAGCGTGCCGGTCACACCCGAGAGGGTGCGCGCCAGCGCGTCGGTGTCGCCGTTGTGGTCGGAGACCTGCAGACCCGCCCAGGCCCCGCCGGTCGCGCTGATCTGCGCGAGCTCGCCGGCGACGAGGGACAGGTCGGCGCCGCGCACCGGGACGCTGGGCACGAGGCCCGCGGCCGCGTGGGGGCTGATGCGGCGGGCGGCGACCACCGGGTCGAGCCAGGAGTCACGCCGCACGACGCGGTCGCTGCGCAGGCGGAACTGCTCGCCGAGGGAGACGAAGGAGACGCCGCCGCGGTGGGCGGAGCGCGTGTAGGAGGCCAGGCGGGCCAGGTCGGCCTTCTCGACGGGCAGGTCGGCGGAGAAGCCGTCGGTCGCGCCGCTCACGCCGAGACCGGTGAGGTCGAGGCCGATGGTGGCCGTGGCGGCAGACGGTCGGGCGTTGCGGGTAGGCAGCAGGGAGACAGACATGGGTGCACATCCAGAGGTGTCGTCGCGCGAGGCGCGGAAAGCAGGAAGGAGACCCGCCCGGCCGGTCCCAGGCCGCGGTGTGTCACGCACCCGGCGAGGGGGCTCTGGGGCAGGGGTGATGCGTCGGCGCAACTCAGCGCCGGGGCATCGCGGGGAACGTCGTCAGGCGGACATTCGCGAACGACAGCACATGGACATGCACATGGAGCGGCGAGGCGAGAGAGCGATCTGCCTGGGGCTCGGGTGCGTGTTCATCGTCGTTCTGGTTCCTTCGTGCTCATGCACCTGGAGGTGCCGTGCGTTGCCCCACGCGGACCGTGGGGCCAGGTCATCACCCGGGGCACCCCCAGCACGTGGGGGGTTGCCGACCAGCAAGCCGGGGCTTAGCGCACGTGGTGCGCACTGGTGCTCTGAACCTCGTGATCGAACCTAGGCGAGGCGTAGTTCAGGTGTCAACAATCCGGACCGCGCGTCTCGCGAGGTGGTCGAACGCCTGGTCAGGGCCGGCGCCTGTCGCCGTCAGCGCCGCCGGCGCGGCCGCACCTGCGCCAGGTCGTCGCGGTGGACGACGGCGCGCGGGTGCTGGTCGAAGTCGTCGACGAACTGATGGCTGGACTTGCCCATGATGTGCGGGATCTCGGCGGCGCCGTAGGCGGTCAGCCCGCGCGCGACGACGCCGTCGGGGCCCACCAGCTCCACGACGTCGCCGGCCTCGAAGTCGCCGTCGACGCCGACGACGCCCGCGGCCAGCAGGGACCGCTTGCCGTCGGTCACGGCGCGCGCCGCGCCGGCGTCGAGGTGCAGCCGGCCGCGCACCTGCGCCGCGTGCGCCAGCCAGAGCCGGCGGGCGGACTTGCGGCGCCCGGTGGCCGCGAACCAGGTGCCCACCTCCTCCCCCGCGAGCGCGGGCGCGATGTTGGCGGCGGAGGTGAGCACCACCGGGATGCCCGCGCCGGTGGCGATGGAGGCGGCGTCGAGCTTGGTGATCATGCCGCCGGTGCCGATGTCGCTGCCGCGCCCGGTCACCTCCACCCCGGCGAGGTCGGCGCCGGCGCGCACCTCCCGGATCAGGCGGGTGCCGGGCCGGGAGGGCGGCCCGTCGTAGAGGCCGTCGACGTCGGTGAGCAGCACGAGCGCGTCGGCGCGGACCAGGTGGGAGACGAGCGCGGCGAGCCGGTCGTTGTCGCCGAAGCGGATCTCGTCGGTGGCCACCGTGTCGTTCTCGTTGACGATCGGCACGACGCCGAGGGTGAGCAGCCGCTCGAGCGCCCGCTGGGCGTTGGCGTAGTTGGTGCGGCGGATGAGGTCCTCGGCGGTGAGCAGCACCTGCCCCACCCGGCGGCCGTGGTAGGCGAACGCCTCGGTGTAGCGCGCCACCAGCAGGCCCTGCCCGACGCTGGCGGTGGCCTGCGCCGTCGCCAGGTCCTTGGGCTTGCCCGGCAGACCGAGCGGCATGATGCCCGCCGCGATGGCCCCGGAGGAGACGAGGACGACCTGCTGCCCGGCGGCGCGCCGGTCGGCCAGCACCTGCACGAGGTGGTGGACGGCGGACAGGTCCAGGCGCCCGTCCGGGGCCGTGAGCGAGGACGACCCCACCTTCACGACGATCCGCTCGGCGGTGGGCAGCTCGGTACGGCTGGTCAGCGGCAGGTTCACGGCCCTCATCATCCCGCACCCGCGGCGCGGTCCGCGCCGGGCGTCCACGGCGCGCGCCCGCTTCGCCGCGCAACACTTGTCCCCCTCCGGCCCCCGGGGAAGAATCGGCCCGACAGCAGCCAGGCGGTCGTCGCGCGGTAGCCGGCGAGGGAGACGGACCGATCGGTGGCCGCGACGCGGGGCCGACGGCACCCGCGGGCGGACCCAGGGGCGGTGGTCGCCGTGAGCACGTCAGCATCCGGGCCGATGCTCGAGGCCCTGACCCGGCGCGTGGGCGGCGCGGTGTACCTGCCCGGCGACCCGGACTACGAGCAGGCCCGCCGGGTCTGGAACGGCATGGTCGACCGGCGCCCGGTCGCCGTGGTCCGCGCCGCCACCGCGGGCGACATCGGCGCCGTCGTCGAGTTCGCCAAGGAGGCCGGCCTGCCGCTGGCCGTGCGCGGCGGCGGGCACGGCGTCGCCGGCAACGGCACGGTCGACGACGGCATCGTCCTGGACCTGGGCAGCCTCAACTTCGTCAGCGTCGACCCCGCGTCCCGCACGGTCCACGCCGAGCCCGGCGCCACGATCGCCGACGTCGACGCCGCCACCTCCGTCCACGACCTCGCCGTGCCCCTCGGCGTGGTCTCGATGACCGGCGTCGCCGGGCTCACGCTCGGCGGCGGCATCGGCTGGCTGACCCGCGCCCACGGGCTGAGCATCGACAACCTCCTGGCCGCCGACGTCGTCACGGCCGGCGGCGGGACGCTGCACGCCAGCGCCGAGGAGAACCCCGAGCTGTTCTGGGGCATCCGCGGCGGGGGCGGCAACTTCGGCGTCGTCTCCTCCTTCACGTTCCTGGCCCACCCGCTGCCGCACGAGCTCTTCGCCGGAAACCTCGTCTACGGCGAGGACCGCTGGCTCGACGCGCTGCTGGCCTGGGAGGAGTGGACCCGCGACCTGCCCGACCTCATGCAGTCCATCGTGACCTTCCTCGTGCCGCCGCCCGCCTGGGAGCTCGGCTCCGTCCCGCTGATGCTCGTCGGCTTCGCCTGGGCGGGCGCGGATCGCGCGGAGGGCGCCCGGGTGCTGGAACCGCTGCGCGCGGCGGTCACGCCGGACGCCGAGGTCGTCGAGCCGACGGCGTGGACCGCCTGGCAGTCGGCCGCGGACGAGCTGTTCCCGCGCGGCTCGCGCGCCTACTGGAAGAACACCTCCTTCGACCGGATGGACGACGAGGTCGTGGAGACCCTCGTCCTCCGGGCCGCCGAGCAGCGCTGGCGCGGCACCGCCTTCGACATCCACCACATGGGCGGTGCCTACGGCCGCGTGCCCGAGGACGCCACCGCCTTCCCCACCCGCCGCGCCCGGTTCTGGCTCAACGTCTACGGCTACTGGCAGGACGCCGCCGACGACGACGCCCGCGTGGCCTTCGTCCGGGGCCTGGCCGCAGACATGGAGCCGTTCGCGACCGGCGGGACCTACACGAACTTCCTGGGCGCCGAGGCCGCGGGGCCCCCGGGAGAGCACCGGGTGCAGGCGGTCGAGCGCCGCGCGCAGGCCGCGACGGTGTGGGGCCCGGACAAGCTCGAGCGCCTGACCGCGCTCAAGCGCCGGTACGACCCGGGCAACCTCTTTCACCTCAACCACAACATCCCGCCGGCGTAGGGGCGCGCCGGGCCGCGCGGCCGCCGGGCCTCGCGGGCGTCGGGCCGCGCGGGCGTCGGGCCGCGCGGGCG
>NZ_VUKF01000037.1 GCF_009193185.1 Georgenia thermotolerans
CGGCGGCGGGGGTGGGCGCGCGCGGGCGGCGGCGCGGTTGGCAGACCGGCGTCGGCGGCCGGGGCCGTCGCGCTCGGGGCGCGGTGCGCCGTGGGCGCCACGCCGGGGGCCTGCGTGCTCATCTGCGTCCTCCTGGTCCGGTTCACGTGGACCGGGGACGACGGGCCGGTCGACGGCGGAGCCGTCGCCGAGCCTCGGCACGCACCCAGGTGCGCGCCGCGTGCTTCCTCCCATCCGGACTTTCACCGTCGGTCCTGGAGTTCCACCAGGTCAACCGGCACCCGAGGGTGCGCGGCTCGCGGACTGTCACCGCCGGTTCGGACTTACACCGACCCCGGAGCACGTGCTTGCTACGCGGGCATAGTACCCCGCCGGGCGCGTGCCCCGCCCCGGCCGGCCGTCAGAGCTGGAAGAAGACCGTCTCGCGCTCGCCCTGGACGCGGATGTCGAAGCGGTAGCCGGTGCCGTCGCGCTGGGCGAGGAGCGTGTGGCGGCGGGCCGGGTCGACCGTCGCGAGCACCGCGTCGGTGGCGTTGAGGGGCTCGTCGGGGAAGTAGATGCGGGTGACGGTGCGGTCGAGCATGCCGCGGGCGAAGACGCTGACGTCGAGGTGCGGCGCCTCGCGGGGGCCGGCGGGGTCGTCGAGCTCGCCGGCGGGCAGCGGGCCCGGCCGGACGGTGTGGATCCGCCAGCGGTTGCCCTCCTCCCGGGTGTCGGAGCGGCCGAAGCCGGTGAAGCCCGGGATCGTGCTCGGCCGGGCCCCGCGAGGGTCGTCGGGGTGGTCGAACCGGCCGTCCGGGTCCGCCTGCCAGGTCTCGACCATGGCGTCGGCGATCGGCTCGCCGTCGCCGTCGAGGACGCGCCCGGTGATCCAGAACGCCCCGGGGGTGCCCTCGGGGACCACCAGGCGGCCCCAATACCCCCAGTCCAGGCCGATCTTGAGGTACGGGCCGACGGTCTGGGAGGGCGTCAGGCCGAGGCGCTCACGCATGGTCGGCCTCCTCGAAGACGCTGGCCCGCGGGCCGCGCAGGACGATGTCGAACTCGAACGCCAACGCCCAGTACTCCTCGGTGGCCTGGTAGTCGAACCGGGAGACCATCCGCCGGCGGGCCGTCTCGTCGCGCACGGCGTTGTAGATGGGGTCCTGGAAGAACAGCGGGTCGTCCGGGAAGTACATCTGCGTGACGAGGCGCTGGGTGAACGCCCGGCCGAGCAGCGAGAAGTGGATGTGGGCCGGGCGCCACGCGTTGGGGTGGTTCTTCCAGGGGTAGGCGCCGGGCTTGACGGTGAGGAACCGGTAGCGGCCGTCCGCGTCGGTCAGGGTGCGGCCGAGGCCCCGGAAGTTCGGGTCCAGCGGGGCGGGCCAGGTGTCCCACGCGTGCGCGTAGCGCCCGGCGGCGTTCGCCTGCCAGATCTCGATCAGGGTCCCCGGCACCGGGCGGCCGTCCTCCTCGAGCACCCGGCCGTGGACGATGATGCGCTGGCCGAGCGGCTCGCCCGGGCCGCCGTGCGCGCGGGTGAGGTCGTTCTCGCCGGCGTGCACCGTCACGCCGGCGAACACCGGTGCGGTGAGCTCGGTGAGCCGCTGCGGCAGCAGCACCAGCGGCTGCGTGGGGTGGCGCAGCGCCGTCGAGCGGTACTCGGGGCTGTCCAGCGGCGGGTGCACGCCGCGCGGGAGCGGGTACGTCGGCACCGCCACGCCGCCGCGGGTGATCGCCCCCGGCAGGCGGAGGTCCTGGAGTCCGTCCATCGCGCCCTCCCGTCCCGCGCCGCGGCGGACCTGGGCGGCGGCTCCCGGTCCGCGCCGCGGTGGGCGTGGGAGGGTCTCGCCGTCGGCCTCCCCCGCGCCGCTCGGACCGTAACCCCGCGCCGTCCGGGGCGTCAACGACACCGCCCGGGGCCGCGGGAGCCGGGTCCGGGCGCGCACCGTGCGACCGGAGAGCGCACGGGCGGTCGGACTGGTCAGCGCACGGGTGGTCCGACGGGTCGCCGCACGGGCGGTGCGGCAACAGTTCCATAACGGACCACGCCGTGCTTGACGTGTGACCTAGGTCCCTCTTAGGTTCTGCATGCGAACCACAGTTCCACATGAGAACACCGGATCGACGACGATCGGCCGGGTCCTGCAGCACCGTCGACGCAGGCCCCCGATCGACGGGTCAGCACCCCCGGCCCGTGACGTGCCCGCTTCACCGACGAGACGCACACGCCCGACACCGTAGACCAGCCCGACACCGCACCACGCAGAACCGCCCAGCGACGAGCAGCACCAGCGAACGCGGACGCCGTCCGCACGCGCACCGGGCACGGCGCCTCGCGGGGCGCGCCCGAGAGCGGCCCTCGCGTGACGGCGGCCCCGCCGTCGTCCCCGCCTCCCCCTCCCCTCTGACAGAAGGACGAACACATGAGAACCCGACGCCTCCCCCTCACGCTGGCCGTGGCCGGCGCGCTCATGCTCACCGCCGCCTGCGGCGGCGGCTCCGGCGACGGCGCCAGCCCCTCCGCCGGCGCGAGCGGCAGCAGCGCCGCGGGCGAGATGACGCCCGTCAAGGTCGGGGTGCTGCCCATCGTCGACACGGCCGCGATCTGGCTCGGCAAGGACAAGGGCATCTTCGAGCAGCACGGCCTGGACGTCACCCTCGAGGTGGCCCAGGGCGGCGCGGCCGTGGTGCCCGCCGTCGTCAGCGGGGACTACCAGTTCGGCTTCTCCAACGTCACCTCCCTCATCGTCGCGGCGAGCCAGGGGCTGCCACTGGAGATCGTGGCGCCGGGCAACTTCTCCACCGGCGACACCAAGGCCGACATCGGCGCCGTCGTCTCCAAGGACGCCAGCATCACCTCCCCGGCCGACCTGGCCGGCAAGACCGTCGCCGTCAACACGCTGAACAACATCGGCACCGTGACGGTCAGCGAGGTCGTCGAGAAGGCCGGCGGCGACCCCTCGACGATCAAGTTCGTCGAGATGGGCTTCCCGGACATGCCCGCCGCCATCTCCAGCGGCCAGGTCGACGCCGCCTGGGTGCTCGAGCCCTTCCTCACCATCGCCAAGAACCAGGGCGCGCACGTCGTCACCTCGAACTTCGCCGAGGTCGACCCCAACATGCAGATCGCGGCGTACTTCACCACCAAGCAGTACGCCCAGAAGGAGCCGGAGACCACCAAGGCGTTCAGCGACGCGATGAAGGAGTCGCTCGACTACGCCGAGGCCCACCCGGACGAGGCCCGCGCGATCCTCAGCAGCTACACCGAGATCGACCCCGAGGTGCAGAAGGCGATGACCATGCCGAAGTTCTCCAGCGAGAACAACACCGACAGCCTCCAGCAGATGGCCGACCTGGCCCTCAAGTACAAGGTCATCGACAAGAAGGTCGACACCTCGGAGCTGCTCCCGTGAGTGCCGTGACCGCTGCTGGTCCCGCAACCCGGGCGGCGGCTCCCGCCCGGCGGCGTCCGCGCCGCCGGGCCGGGAAGGCCCTGCTCGGCCTGGCGGGCATCGTCACGGTGGTGGTGCTCATCGAGCTGCTGCCGCGTCTGGGGGTGGTGGACCCGCGGTTCCTGCCCCCGTTCTCGGAGATGTTCTCCGCCCTGGTCGAGCGGGTGCAGACCCCGGAGTTTTGGACCGCGTTCCGCCAGACCCTGACCACGTGGGCCATCGGCCTGGCCATCGCCATGGTCGCCGGGGTGGTGGTGGGCATCGTGATCGGGTCGGTGCCGTTCCTGCGCGAAGCGACCGCCTCGACGATCGAGTTCCTCCGCCCGATCCCGTCGGTGGCGCTGATCCCGCTGGCGGTGCTGCTCTACGGCACCGGCATGCAGGCCACGCTGCTGCTGGTCGTCTACGCCTCGTTCTGGCAGGTGCTGGTCCAGGTGCTCTACGGCGTCCAGGACGTCGACCCGGTCGCCCGGGACACCGCCCGCTCCTACCGGTTCCGCACCCTGACCCAGGCGCGCACGGTGACCTGGCCGACCGCGCTGCCCTACGTCGTCACCGGCTTCCGCCTGGCCGCGACCGTGGCGCTGATCCTGACCATCACCGGCGAGCTGATCATCGGCACCCCGGGCCTGGGCAAGCTGCTCGCCGTGGCCCAGCAGTCCGGCGCGGTGGCCTCGATGTACGCCCTGGTCATCGTCACCGGCCTGCTCGGGGTCGCGGTGAACCTCTTCGCCCGCCTCGTCGAGCGGCGCATCCTGCGCTGGCACCCCTCCGTCCGTCGGGAGACCGCCTCATGACCGCCACCCCCGCGACCACGACCGCGCCGGCCGCCACCACCGCCCCGCGCCGCCGCCGCGGCGGCTCCCTGCTGCGCCGGTTCCTCATGGCCGTCGGCCTGCCGATCATCCTGCTCGCCATCTGGTGGGTGGCCTCGGCCGGCTCCGAGAGCTTCTTCTTCCCGCCGCTGCAGGAGATCCTGGCCACCTTCCCGACCACCTGGTTCGAGGGGCGGATCACCGCCGAGGTGCTCCCGTCCCTGTACCGCCTGGTCATCGGCTACCTCATCGCCCTGGTCCTGGGTGTCGGGGTGGGCACCGCGATCGGCCTGTCCCCGCGGCTGCGGGCCTTCGCCGAGCCGGCGCTGGAGTTCTTCCGGGCGATCCCGCCGCCGGTGATGATCCCGATCATCATGCTGTTCCTGGGCATCTTCACCACCATGAAGGTCTTCGTCATCGCCACCGGGGCGGTGTGGCCGATCCTGCTCAACACCGTCGAGGGGGTCCGCGGCGTCGACGACGTCCTGCGCGACACCTCATCCGTCTACCGGCTGCGCCCGGCCACCAAGCTGCGCACCCTGGTGCTGCGCGGGGCCTCCCCGCAGATCGTCACCGGCGCCCGCCAGGCGCTGTCCATCGCGATCATCCTCATGGTCATCTCCGAGATGTTCGCCGCGTCCAACGGCCTCGGCTTCACCATCGTGCAGTTCCAGCGGTCCTTCGCGATCCCCGAGATGTGGACCGGCATCATCCTGCTCGGCCTCGTCGGCGTGATCCTGTCCCTGATCTTCCGCGCCATCGAGCGCCCCGTGCTGGCCTGGTACACGGGCCTGCGCCAGTCCCAGCGAGGAGGCAACTGATGTCCACCGCCACCCCCACCAACCGGCCCGCCCCCGGGTCGACCATGCTCGACGTCGCCGGCCTGAAGAAGGTCTACGAGTCCGCCACCGGCTCCACCGAGGCCATCCGCGACCTGACCTTCCAGGTCCGCGCCGGGGAGATGGTCTGCATCGTCGGCCCCTCCGGCGCCGGCAAGACCACCCTGCTGCGCTGCATCTCCGGCCTGCTCCCGCCCACCTCGGGCACCGTCTCCCTGGAGGGGCAGAAGGTCTCCGGCCCGCCCAAGGGCATGGCCGTGGTCTTCCAGGAGTACGCCCGCTCCCTCTTCCCCTGGCTCACCGTCGAGCAGAACGTCGAGCTGCCGCTGAAGGAGAAGGGCATCGGCAAGGCCGAGCGCCGCCGCCTGGTCGACAACGCCCTGGAGGCCGTCGGCCTGGCCGACGTGCCCAGGTCCTACCCCTGGCAGCTGAGCGGCGGCATGCAGCAGCGCGTGGCCATCGCCCGCGCGGTCGCCTACGAGCCGCACATCCTCCTCATGGACGAGCCCTTCGCCGCCGTCGACGCCCAGACCCGCGCCGACCTCGAGGACCTCGTCCGGGCCCTGTGGCACCGCCTCGGGGTCACCGTCCTGTTCGTCACCCACGACATCGACGAGTCCATCTACCTCGGCCAGCGCGTCCTCGTCCTCTCTGGGCGCCCGACCGTCATCCTCGAGGACGTCGCCGTCAACCTCCCCGACACCCGCGACCAGCTCACCACCCGCAACGACCCCGAGTTCGCCCGCCTGCGCGCCCACGTCTACGACCTTGTCCAGAAGGCCAAGCGCGGCTACCGGCCCGAGGACGCCGTGGCACCGGCGGTGACGGGCGGCCGGGACCTGCCCCCCACCGCCGGCGACGGCCCGTGGGTGAACGCGGGGCTCTGATGATCGACGAGCGGACGCAGGTGGTAATCGTCGGCGCCGGCCCCGCCGGGCTGCTGCTCAGCCACCTGCTGCACCAGGAGGGCATCGGCACCATCCTCGTCGAGTCCCGCGACCGGGAGTACGTCCAGGCGCGGGTGCGCGCCGGCGTCATCGAGCACGGCGCGGCCGACATCCTGCGCCGGGCCGGCGTCGGGGAGCGGATGGACCGCGAGGGCCTGGTGCACGAGGGCATCGAGCTGCGCTTCGACGGCGTGGGCCACCGGATCCCCATGACGGAGCTGACCGGGCGGCACATCACCGTCTACGGCCAGCAGGAGGTGGTCCACGACCTGGCCGAGCGGCGCCTGGCCGACGGCGGGGACGTGCGGTTCGCGTGCGGGCCGGCGGCGATCCACGACATCGACTCGGCCGAGCCGTCGGTGACCTACACCGTCGACGGCGTCGAGCACCGGATCGTCGCGGACTTCGTCGTCGCCTGCGACGGCGCCCACGGGGCCGGGCGCCCGGCGCTGGGCGAGGCCGTCACCCCGTTCGAGAAGGTCTACCCGTTCGGGTGGCTGGGCATCCTCGCCCACGCCGCCCCGCGCATCCACGAGCTCATCTACGCCAACCACGCCCGCGGGTTCGCGCTGTACTCGATGCGCTCGGAGTCGGTGACCCGGCTGTACCTCCAGGTGCCGTCCACCGACCGGCTGGAGGACTGGCCGGACGACCGGATCTGGGAGGAGCTCGCGCTGCGGTTCAGCCTCGACGGCGAGCCGTGGGAGCCGACCCAGGGGGAGATCTTCGAGCGGTCCATCGCGCCGCTGCGCAGCTATGTCGGCGAGCCGATGCAGCGCGGGCGGCTGTTCCTGGCCGGCGACGCCGCCCACACGGTGCCCCCCACCGGCGCCAAGGGCATGAACCTGGCCATCCGTGACGTCGACCTCCTGGCCCGGGCGCTGACCGAGCAGGTCCGCACCGGCAACGAGGAGGCGCTGCGGCGGTACACCGACGACGCCCTGCGGGCGGTGTGGCGGGCGGAGTACTTCTCCTGGTGGATGACGACCATGCTGCACCGGTTCGACGGCGACACCCCGTTCGACCGGCGGGTCCAGACCGCGCAGCTGCGCAGCGTCGCCACCTCGCGGGCGCACGCGACCGCACTGTCAGAGAACTACGTGGGATGACGATGAACATGACGGCCCGGCGCCTGCAGGCCAGCCCCGACGACGCGGCCGACGAGACGCCCGAGCGCTCGACCGGGTACGTCCAGTCCCTCGACCGGGGCCTGGCGGTCATCCGGGCGTTCGACGCCGAGCACGCCCAGCTGACGCTGAGCGACGTGGCCCGGCGCACCGGGCTCACCCGGGCGGCCGCGCGGCGGTTCCTGCACACGCTGGTGGAGATCGGCTACGTCGAGGCCGACGGGCGCCTGTTCAGCCTGCGGCCGCGGGTGCTGGAGCTGGGGTATGCGTACCTGTCCTCCATCTCCCTGCCGGAGCTGTGCCGGATGCACCTGCAGCGCCTGGCCGCCGAGGTCGGGGAGTCCGTGTCGGTGTCGGTGCTCGACGGCACGGAGGTGGTGTACGTCGCGCGGGTGGCGAGCAACCGGATCATGAGCGTCGACCTCGGCGTCGGCGCCCGGCTGCCGGCCTACGCGACCTCGATGGGGCGGGTGCTGCTCGCCGGGCTGCCCGAGGATGAGGTGGACGCCCACCTCGGCGAGATGCGCCCGCTGACGCGCTACACGCTCATCGACCGCGAGGACCTCCTCGCCGAGCTGGCCCGGGTGCGCTCCCAGGGCTGGGCGCTGGTGGACGAGGAGCTCGAGGAGGGGCTGCGCTCGATCGCGGCCCCGATCCGGGACCGCTCGGGTCGCGTGGTGGCGGCCTGCAACATGTCGACGGCGGCCCGGCGCGGACCGGCCTCGGCGCTGGTCAGCGACCTGCTCCCGCACCTGCTCGCCACCGCCGCGGCCATCTCCGACGACCTGTCGGCGCTGCGGTGACCCGGCCCGGCGGCGGAGGGGGCGAGGCGGCGGGCGCCGCCGGGCGCGGCACGGCACCCGAGGGCGTGCCCGGACCCGGCGCCCCCGCCGGGGCCGGGCCATCCGCCCCCGCCGGGCCCGGGCCATCCGCTCCCGCCCCCGCCGGGCCCGGGCCATCCGCTCCCGCCCCCGCCGGGCTCGGGTTGCTCGTCGTCGCGACCGTGCTCATCGGGCTCAACCTGCGCGGCCCGATCGTCGGCATCCCGCCCCTCATCGACGAGATCAGCGCCGACCTGGGCCTGACCGCGACGACGGCGGGGCTGATCACGTCGCTACCTCTGGTGTGCTTCGCGGTCGGCTCACCGTTCGTGGCGCTGCTCGCGCGCCGCTTCGGCCTGGAGCGCACGCTGCTGGTGGCCCTCCTGCTGCTCGGGGCCGCGATCGCCCTGCGGCCGTGGGACGGGCTGGCCCCGCTGCTGACCGGCACGGTGGTCGTGGGTGCCGCGATCACGGTGGGCAACGTGCTGGTCCCCGTGCTCGTCCGCCGGGACGGCGGCCGGCACGTCAAGAGCATCATGGCCGCCTCGACCAGCTCGTACGGCGTCGGCGGGGCCCTCGCCGCCGCGGTGGCGGTCCCCATGGCCGCCCAGATCGGCTGGCGCGGGGCGACGGCGTCGCTGGCGGTCCTCGTCGCCGTCGCGCTGGTGGTGTGGCTGGTGCACATGCGCAGCCGGCGCACCCGCGCCCGGGCCCAGCCCCCCGTCCCAAGGGGCACGCCGCCGGCGCCCGCCGCGGGGACCGGGCCCGCGTCGTCGTCGGCCCACCGCCCCTCCGCGTGGACCCAGGCCAGCGCCTGGTGGCTCGCCGCGTTCTTCGGGCTGCAGGCGACCCTCTTCTACAGCGTCAGCGCGTGGCTGCCGCCGCTGCTGGTGCAGTCGGCGTCGACGAGCGCGGCCACCGGGGGCACCGCCGTATCCCTCTTCCACCTGCTCGGCATCGCCGGGACGCTGGCGGTGCCCGCCATGATCCGCTGGTTCACCGACGCCCGCCGGGTCGGCGTCGTCATCGCCATCGGCTGGCTGGTGCTGCTCGTCGGGGTCCTGGTCCTCCCCCACCTGTGGCTGCCGTGGGTCCTCGTGGGCGGCATCGCGCAAGGCGCGGGCATCGGCCTCGGCCTCACCCTCGTGGCGGAGCGGCCGGTGGACGCCGACTACGGCCGGTCCGTCTCTGCGATGGTGCAGGGCGCCGGGTACGCGCTCGCCGCGCTCGGCCCGATCGTCATCGGGTGGGCGCACAGCGCCACGGACAGCTGGGTGGTGCCGCTGACGATCCTTGTCGGGCTTGCGATCGGCCTGGGCGTGAGCGGCCTGCGTGCCGGCGAGGACCGGCCCATCGGCGGGCCCGCGCACGGCTGAGCCGCCGAGGGCCACGCACCTCCGAGGCCCGTGGTGCCCCGGCCGCTGCCGGGCACCACGGGCCCTGACGGTGGCCGCCCGCCTCAGGCGGTGACGGTGGCCGGCTCCTCACCCCGCGCGGCGGCGACGTGCTCGTCGAACTCCGCGGCGATCTCGGCGTCGTGGTGGTGCGTGCGGAGCGATACGACCACGGCCACGAGAAGGTTGAGGGCGAAGCCAGGCAGGATTTCGTAGACGTCGAAGATGCCACCGTGGAGGTTGACCCAGACGGGAACCGTGACCGCGCCCGCGATCATCCCGGCCAGCGCGCCGGCCGTGGTCAGGCGGCGCCAGTACAGCGCCAGCAGGATGGTCGGGCCAAAGGCGGCGCCGAAGCCCGCCCAGGCAAAGGACACGAGGCCGAGGATGGTGTCGTTCTGGGTCCAGGCCATGGCGCCCGCGATGACGGCGATGAGCAGCACGCCGGCCCGGCCGAGCAGCACCTGCTGACGGTCCGACACAGTGCGCCGGGTGATCATCGAGTACAGGTCCTCCACCAGCGCCGACGCGGTGACGAGCAGCTGGGAGGAGACGGTGCTCATGATCGCGGCCAGCACAGCGGCGAGGATGAACCCGGCGATCAGCGGGTGGAACAGGAGCTGGCCGAGCACGAGGAAGACGGTCTCGGGGTCGGCGAGGCTGAGCTCGGGGTGCTGGCGGAAGTACGCGGCGCCGACGAGCGCCGTGACGATCGCGCCGCCGACCGACAGGGCCATCCAGCCCATGGCGATGCGGCGTCCGGCCGTGGCCTCCCGCGGGGTGCGCAGTGCCATGAACCGCACGATGATGTGCGGCTGCCCGAAGTAGCCCAGCCCCCAGGCCAGCGCGGAGACGACGGTGAGGACGGTGACGCCCTCCCCCACCATGGAGAGCATGCCCGGGTCGATCTCCCGGACGGTGGCGGCGACCTCGCCCGGGCCGCCGGCGGCGAAGAGCCCAACGACTGGCACGGCCAGGAGCGCCAGGAACATCATCACGCCCTGGACGAAGTCGGTGTAGCTGACGGCCAGGAACCCGCCGAACAGGGTGTACAGGATCGTCACGGCCGCAATGAGGATCATGCCGCCGCGGTAGTCGGCGCCGAACGAGCTCGCCATGAACACCCCGCCGGAGACCATGCCGGCGGAGACGTAGAACGTGAAGAAGACCAGGATGATCAGGCCGGAGACGACGCGGATCGCGCGCGTCCGGTCGCGCAGGCGGCTCTCGAGGAAGCTCGGGATGGTGATGGAGTCGGTCGACACCTGGGAGTAGCTCCGCAGCCGCGGCGCGACGATCTTCCAGTTGACCCATGCGCCCACCGTGAGGCCGACGGCGATCCAGCCCTTGACTAGGCCAGCGGCGTAGATCGCGCCGGGGAGACCCATGAGAAGCCAACCGGACATGTCGGAGGCGCCCGCGCTCAGCGCGGCGACCGAGGGTGGCAGGCCTCGGCCGCCGAGCATGTAGTCCGAGAGATCCTTGGTCCGGGCGAAGAAGTACCAGCCGATCGCCAGCATGCCTACGAGGTAGACAAGCACCGCGATGAGGTGGAACGCCTGGTCAGACACTGCAGCAACCATCCTGTCGGGGGTGAGGGCGCCGCTGAAGGTATCCCGTCCACGACGGCGGCACCAGCCGACGTGAAGGCAGGGTTCAGCACTGCTAAAGGCGCCAGCGACAGTGCTGAAGCGTTGCTGAGTCGTGCACCACGGGCGGCGCCCCACGGGAGCGGCATCCTGGCGCGGATCTCCCGGTGCGGGCATCGACCGGAAGACGTGGGTGAGCCCGACGGTCTGTGATGTGGGCCGCATTTTGACGAACCGATGGTGACCTCTTGATCGCCAGATCAAGAAACGGACCCGCACGGGCCCTGCGCGATGCCGTCGCGGCGTCCTCGCGACGCCGTGAACAGTGCCCTCGCGACGTCGTCACGAATGCCCTCGCCCCGGCCCTGCGAGGCAGGGCCGGGGCGAGGCACAGACGCGGCGATCCGCCGGGGCGGTCAGTGCTTGTGCGCCTCCTGCGCCAGCTGCCGCAGCGCGGCGACCTCGGCGTCGGCGTCCTCGGCCTTGTACACCGCCGACCCGGCCACGAACACGTTGGCACCCGCCTCCGCGGCGCGCTCGATCGTCCCGCGGGACACCCCGCCGTCGACCTGGACCCACACGTCGAGGTTCGCCGCCGAGATCGCCTCCCGGGTGCGGGCGATCTTCGGGAGCGTGCCGTCGATGAAGGCCTGACCGCCGAAGCCGGGCTCGACGGTCATCACGAGGATCATGTCGAACTCGGGCAGCAGGTCCAGGAAGGGCTCGATCGGGGTCGCTGGCCGCAGCGCGATGCCGGCGCGTGCCCCCTTGGCCCGCAGCTCGCGCGCGAGCTTGACCGGAGCGGTGGCGGCCTCGGCGTGGAACGTGACGGAAGCGCACCCTGCCTCGGCGTAGGCCGGCGCCCATCGGTCCGGGTCCTCGATCATGAGGTGGGCGTCGACGGGGATCGGGGTGACCTTGAGGATGCCCTCCACCACCGGCAGCCCCATCGTGAGGTTCGGGACGAAGTGGTTGTCCATCACGTCCACGTGGGCGTAGTCCGCGCCGGCGATCTTGGCGAGCTCGCCACGCAGGTCGGAGAAGTCGGAGTTGAGGATGCTGGGCGAGATGACGATGCTCACCGGGCCAGGGTAACCGGACGTCGTTCACCTGCTCCGGCGCGCGACGGCGCCCGGCCGTGGCGCGCCTTCCCCTTCGGTGGCGCGGACGTGGTCCGCCTTCGCCTCGCAGGCGGCGCCACAGTCCGCCGGCTCGCACCACGTGCCATGACGCCCTCATCGCCTCCTGGCCACCGGATCTCGATCAAACCCGGCGCGGCACGCCTGGCACCGGAGCAACCACCACAGTGCAGCCCGTGCCCGCAATGGCCACCGCATCGGAGGGTGGCACGGGAGACAACCTGCCGGGTGGCGGACCGCTCAGGTCCGGCACGTTACCGGCGGCGCCGCCGGGTCCGTCGCCGACCACGAACTTCGACGGGCGAGCTCTCTCACCGCCCGTGCCAACCTCCGGCGACCCGCCGAGGCTGTGGGACATCGGGATCCCACCGGACCAGAGCGCCTCGCCACCGTTCTGACATCCGCCCCTTCACAGAGTCGACCGACCCACGACCGACGCCGACCGCCCTATCACCGAAGTGCGGCCCCTGTGACCTGACGGTCACGGGGCTGCGCAAGTTGGCAGCGGGTACGCCGAGCAGTGCCGCCGTCGACACCGGGTGCGCCATGCCTTGGCCGATGCCGATGCCGATGCGCCATCTGGGCACTCGGACCGTGGGGCAGCTGGGAGCCTCGGGCCTCAGCGGGTCTTGCGGAGCAGCGCGAGGAACATCGCGTCGGTGCCGTGCAGGTGGGGCCAGAGCTGGACGTAGGGCCCGTCGCCGAGCCCCGGCAGGGGCGTGGCCGTCACCGACTGCATCGTTGTCGTGGCGTCGAGGACCTCGATGTCGTCGCGGCGGCGGACCACGTCCTCCACGACGACGTGCGTCTCGGCCACGTGGGGGGAGCAGGTCACGTATGCGACCACTCCCCCGGTGCGCGTGGCGTCGAGCGCGGAGCTGAGCAGGTCGCGCTGCAGGTTGCCGAGCCCGGCCAGATCCTCGGGGGTGCGCCGCCAGCGGGACTCCGGGCGACGGCGCAGCGCCCCGAGCCCGGTGCACGGGGCGTCCACCATGACGCGGTCGAACCGGCCCGGATGGTCGGTGCCGAGGTCCCGGCCGTCGCCGGTGCGTACCTCGACGGTGCCACGGGGCACCGCCGCCACCGACCGGCGGACCAGCCGGGCTCGGTGCGGGGCCACCTCGTTGGCCAGCAGGTGGGCACCGCGCTCGTGGGCGAGCGCGCCGAGGAGGGCCGCCTTGCCTCCCGGGCCGGCACAGAGGTCGAGCCAGGACGCGTCGGCCGGGGCACCCTCGCCGTCCGGGGCAGCGCCCAGGGGCGCGGCCGCCAGGGCCAGAGCGACGAGCTGGGACCCCTCGTCCTGGGCGCCGGCGGCGGCCGCCCGCACGGCGGGCAGGTCGGCCGGGTCCCCTCCGCGAAGGACCAGCGCGCACGGGGACCAGCGCCCGGCACGCGGCGCCGTGCCGGTGTGCCGCTCCGTCTCGGCGACGAGCTCGTCGACGCTCACGAGGCCCGGGCGGGCGACGAGCGTGACGTGCGGAGCGGTGTTGTCGGCCGCGAGGAGCTCGCCGAGCTCGTCGGCCGGGCGGCCGTTGGCGACCAAGGACTGGCGCAGCGCCCGGGCGATCCACGCCGGGTGCGACTCGGTGGCGGCCAGCCGCGCAACCGCGTCCGCTCCGCGCGGGTCGGCGGCGTCGCCGATCGCCTCAAGCCACTCCTCGAGGGGGCGCCGGGCCACCGCACGCAGCACGGCGTTGACCAGGCCCGCCGGGCCGGGACCCGTCACCGCCCGGGCGAGGGCGACGCTCTCGGAGACGGCGGCATGGCTCGGGACCCGCATGCCGAGGATCTGGTGGGCGCCGAGCCGGAGCACGTCGAGCACCGGGGCGTCGAGGCTCTCCAGCGGGCGGCCGTTGGTGCACAGCGCGAGCACGGCGTCGTAGCGGCCGCGCAGGCGCAGCGTCCCGTAGGCGAGCTCAGTGGCGAAGGCGGCGTCCCGCCCGCTGATGCCGCGCTCGCGCAGCAACCCCGGCAGGACCAGGTTGGCGTAGGCATCGGACTCGGCGACCTGGCGCAGGACGTCGAAGGCGGCCTGACGAGCCGCGTCCGGGCCGCGGCGGCGCGGAGCACGGCCGGTGCTGCCGGTCGCCGGCCGCGGCTGGCGCGGGCCGCCGGCGGACCGGGCGTCCCGGCGCCCGCCGGCAGTGCCATCGCGGCGCTGCCCGCCGTCGGAGCCCGGCTCTCGACGCTGGCCGCCGCCGTCGGCGCTCCGCTCGCGGCGCTGCCCGCCACGGTCGGAGCCGCCGTCGCGGCGCTGTCCCCCGTCGGGGCGACGCTCGCTCATTCCGCCTGCCCCAGCCGCGCGCCGGGAGCCGGGTGGGCGCCGCGCGCCCAGGCCTCGGCCGGCATCCAGCTCTTGCCCGCGGGGGCCACCTCGCCGAGAGCGACGGCGTGGGAGCCGGTCCCGACGAGCACCTCGTGCTTGCCGGCCCGGATCTCGCCGGGTTGCAGGTCGACCACCTCCGGCCGCGACGTCACCGGCCGGAGCTTGAGCCGGGCGCCCGTCGGCGTCGTCGTCCACGCCCCCGGGGCGGGGGTGCAGCCGCGGACGAGCCGGTCCACCGCCAGCGCCGGGTCCGCCCAGCGCACGTGGGCGTCCTCCACCTCGAGCTTGGGGGCGAGGCTGACGCCGTCGGCGGGCTGTGCCTGGGGCCGGGCCGAGCCGTCGGCGATGGCGTCGAGCACCTGGAGCAGCAGCTGCGCGCCGGAGTCGGCGAGGCGGCCGAGCAGGTCACCCGCGGTGTCGCGCGGGCGCACCGTCTCGGTGAGGGTGCCGTAGACCGGGCCGGTGTCCAGGCCGGCCTCGAGCTGGAAGACGCTGGCCCCGGTGACCTCGTCGCCGGCGATCAGCGCGCGCTGGACCGGCGCGGCGCCGCGCCACGCCGGCAGCAGGGAGAAGTGCAGGTTGACCCACCCGTGCCGGGGGACGGCGAGCAGGTCGGCGGGCACGAGGCCGCCGTAGGCGACGATCGGGGCGGCGTCGATGGCGAGGCCGGCGATCTGCTCGGCCACGCCGTCGTCGCGCAGGGACCGCGGCGTCAGCACGGGAATGCCCTCCGCCCGGGCGAGGTCGGCGACCGGGCTGGCGGCGAGGGTCCGGCCCCGGCCCTTGCGGGTGTCGGGGCGCGTGAGCACCGCCACGACCTCGTGGTCGGAGGCGAGCAGGGTACGCAGGGAGGGCAGCGCCACCTCGGGGGTGCCGGCGAACAGCAGACGCATGGTGACCGAGTCTATGCGTCGGCTCTGGTCCGGCCGGGACGGCGACCGGCCCCTCCGCCTCCGGGGCGCCGGACCCGCCCGCGCACGGGGCCACCCGCCCGCGCACGAAGCCACCCGCGCGGGTCGCGCCCACCAGCTGAGCCTGGCCCCGAGTGCGACTACGGGCGGCCGCTGCCCACGCGCGCGACGCGGCGGAGCGGCAGGCCGAGGCTGCGCAGGTCCTCCCGGAGCCGGTCGGCGCCGGTGAACCGCAGGGCGGCGATGCCGACGGCCTCCGCGCCGCGCACGTTGGCCGGTGAGTCGTCGATGAAGACCGTGCGGGCGGGGTCGAGGGCGTACCGGGCGATGAGGATCTCGAAGATCGCTGGGTCCGGCTTGACCACTCCCTCCTCACCCGAGACGACGACGCTGTCCAGGCGGCCGATCGCCGGAGCGGCCGGGCGGGCGTGCACGAACGTCTCCGCCGACCAGTTGGTCAGCCCCAGGAGCGGCACGCGGGCGGCGGCGAGCTCGTCGATGATCTCCGCGGTGCCGGGCACGGGTCCGGTCAGGCTGCCGGCGAAGTTCTCGCAGTAGCGGGCGAAGGTCGCGGCGTGCTCGGGGTGGCTCGCGGCCACGCGCTCGCGCGCCGCCGCGTGGCTCAGGCCGCCGTCCATCGCAAGGTTGACGCCGGGGAAGTCGATGGCCTCCGCGAACTCGGCCCAGGCAGACCGATCGAGGCGGTCGGCGAGGGCCATGTAGGGATCCCAGCCGACGACGACTCCCCCGAGGTCGAAGACCACCGTCGTGGGTGCGTCGCCGTCGGGGCGGTGGGCGTCGAGCGGGTTCCGGGCGGCGTCAACGTCAGTCACGGCGTCATCATCGCCCACGTGCCACGGACAGGGTGGGACGTCGGGCGAGGGTCACCACAGGTCGGGCGGGTCGACCTGCACCCGGACGGCCCCGGCCTCCTTCCGGGCGCTGCGGGCGGCGGCGGCATGGGCCAGGGCGCGGCACAGCGCGGTGCCGCGCCGCCGCTCGACGCGCAGCACGGCGCGCACCTCCGTCTCCGGCGGCGTGGCCGCTACGGCGCGTGCCGTGCCGCGGGTCCGTGCCCCGCTGCGGCGGCCGCCCGCACGCTCGTCGGCCTCCGGTGCGGCGTCGCCGGGGCGCCGGGGGACGACCTCCACTGGGCCGAGGACCTCCAGCCCCTCGAGCGGCTCGAGGTGACCGAGGAATGACCGCACGGCCGCCGGCGGCCCCTGCACCGCGGCCATCCGCACGGCGGGCGGGAAGGCCAGCTCGGTCCGCTCGGCGAGCTCCCGCTCGGCGAAGCCGGCGGGGTCCCAGCGCACGAGCGCCTGGGCGGGGACCGGCGCGGGCTGGCCGAGCAGCATGACCCGCCCGCCGTCGGAGGCGCCCCGCACCAGCGCCGCGGCCCCGAGCCAGCGGCGCAAAGCCTCGGCGGACGCCCACAGCTCGGGCCGGGAGGTGCTGACCGCCCCGTCGAGGAGGAGTGCGGCGACGTACCCGCCCTGGGCGACCGGCTCCGCCCCCGGCGTGGCGACCACCAGGCGCGGTCGGTCGTCCACGGTCTCGACGACGCCGTGGCTGGCGGTGGTGCCGGAGACGACGACGGGCACCGACGGGAAGGCCCGGCCGAGCTCCTCGGCGGTGCGGTTGGAGCCGACACGGCCGGCGCGCAGCGCGGTGGCCCCGCAGGTGGGGCACGCCCAGTCGGTCGCGTGCCGCCCACACCAGGAGCAGGTCGGTGCGGCGCCGGCGCGCTCCAGGCGCAGCGGCCCGTGGCAGGCGCGGCAGCGGGCTGGTTCGCGGCACCGCGCGCAGGCCACGACGGGGACGTAGCCGCCCCGGGCGACCTGGACCAGCACTGGGCCGGATTCCAGGGCGTTCTTGGCGAGGCGCCAGGCCGGGTGCGGGATGCGGGCGGCGGCCGCGGCGCCCTCCCGCGCGAGGTCAACCTCCGTGGGCGCCTCGACGCGGGGGGTCGCCGCCCGCAGCGCCTCGCGGGGTGCCTGGACGGGATGGGCCCAGCGCGTGTCGACGAGCAGCTGCGCCTCGACCGTGCGGGCGAACCCGCCGACCAGCAGGGCCGCCCGCTCCTGCTCGGCCCGCAGCGCGAGCACCTGGCGGGCGTGGGGGTAGGGCGCGTGGGGCTCGGCGAGCCGGTCGTCGCCGTCGTCGAAGATCACGCACAGCCCGAGGTCCTGGACCGGGGCGAACGCCGCCGCGCGAGTGCCCACGACGACGCGCGCGTCGCCCAGCAGCGCGCGGAGGAAGGCGCGGTAACGCTTGGAGGGGCCGTCGTCGGCGACCAGGCGCACGACCGGCTCGTCCGGCAGCACCGCCGCCAGAGCGTCGACGACCTGGGTGACGTGGCGGGTGGTGGGGACGACGACAAGGACCCCGCGGCCGGAGGCACGGGCTGCCTGCGCGGCCTCCGCCACGGCCAGCGGCCAGGCGGCGATGGGCGCGGGACCGTCGGCCGCCGCCGGGACGGGCGCGGGTGCGGCGGAGTGATGACCGGGCAGCGCGGTCCACACCGCGCGCGGGCTCTCCCCCGCCGCCAGGTGCCGCAGGAAGGCCGGGCCGCCGGTGTAGGCCCGCCAGGCCCATCCCTCCGGCGCGGGCACCGTCGGCGCCTCGCCGGCGCCGTGCTTGTCCAGGACCGCCTTCTCCGTGGTGGCGTGCCGCGGGGGCACCGCGAGGCGCACGACGTCCATGAGCGTGCCGGCGTACCGGTCCGCGACCGCGCGGCACAGCGCGAGCACGGTCGGCGTGAGCACGGGCACGGCGGAGACGGCGCGGCGTAGCGGCGCCAGCGTCGCGTGGTGGTCCGTGTCCGCACGCCGCTCGACCACGAACGCGGAGCGGTCCCGGCCGGCGAAGCGGACCTGCACGCGGGTGCCCGGCAGCGCCGTCGCCGCCATGGCCGGCGGCACGAGGTAGTCGAAGGTGTGGTCCAGGTGCGGCAGGGGCACGTCCACCACGACGCGCGCGACCGGGTCGGTGACACCGGCGCCGTCGACGGCGACCGGAGCGGCCGCGGGCAGATCGAGCAGCGCCCCCTGCTGGGGGCGGGAGCTGCTCGGCGGGGTCATGTCCTCATCTCATCACGCGCCGCCGACACGCTGCGCCAAGGCCGTGCGTAGACGGCCGGCGGCCCGGCGCACCGGGACACCGGCGGGAGGGGACGCGCCGGGACACCGGCGCGAAGAGCCGGCGCGACGCACCCGCGTGCAGCACCGGCGCGACGGGTACCCGCCGCCGTGCCGCCGTTGGCCCGGTGGGCGTCAGCCGACGACGGCGCGCAGGTCGGCGACGCGGTCGGTGCGCTCCCAGGTGAACTCGGGCAGCTCGCGGCCGAAGTGCCCGTAGGCGGAGGTGTGCCGGAAGATCGGGCGCAGCAGGTCCAGGTCGCGGATGATCGCGGCCGGGCGCAGGTCGAACACCTCGCGGATGGCCATCTGGATGTGCTCCACCGGCACCGTCTCGGTGCCGAAGGTCTCCACGTACAGCCCCACCGGGTGCGCCTTGCCGATCGCGTAGGCCACCTGCACCTCGCAGCGGCGCGCCAGCCCCGCGGCCACGACGTTCTTGGCCACCCACCGCATCGCGTACGCGGCGGAGCGGTCCACCTTCGAGGGGTCCTTGCCGGAGAACGCCCCGCCGCCGTGGCGGGCCATGCCGCCGTAGGTGTCGACGATGATCTTCCGCCCGGTCAGCCCGGCGTCACCCATCGGCCCGCCGACCTCGAACTTGCCGGTGGGGTTGACCAGCAGGTCGAACCCGTCGGCGCGCAGGTCCACCCCGGCCTCCTCCAGCACCGGGGCGACCACCTCGCGGGCGACCTGCCCGTGCAGCAGGTCCTGGCGCACCCACCCGTCGTGCTGGGTGGAGACCACCACGGTGTCCAGGCTCACCGGCCGGTCGCCGTCGTAGCCGATGGTCACCTGGGTCTTCCCGTCCGGGCGCAACCCGGCGACGATGCCCTCCTTGCGCACCTTCGCCAGCCGCTCGGCCAGCCGGTGCGCCAGGTAGATCGGCAGCGGCATCAGCTGCGGGGTGTCGTCGCAGGCGTAGCCGAACATCAGGCCCTGGTCCCCCGCGCCCTGGATGTCCAGCGCGTCGTAGGCGGCGGAGTCCTCCCGGCCCTCGACGGACTTGCTCACCCCGGCCGAGATGTCCGGCGACTGCTGGCCGATGGAGATCGACACCCCGCACGAGCGCCCGTCGAAGCCGATGTTGGAGGAGGTGTACCCGATCCGGGTGACCTCGTCGCGCACGATCTGCGGGATCTCCACGTACGCGTCGGTGGTCACCTCGCCCACCACGTGCACCAGGCCGGTGGTCACCATCGTCTCCACCGCCACCCGGGCGGTGGGGTCCTGTTCGAGGATCGCGTCGAGGATGCTGTCCGAGATGCGGTCGCAGACCTTGTCCGGATGCCCCTCGGTCACCGACTCCGAGGTGAACTGGCGCTGTGCAGAAGTCACCGGTCGATCGTAGTCGCCATACGCAGCCGGTCCGCGACGGCGTCCAGCAGGGCGTCGGCGACCACCGCCTTGCTGCCCTCCGCGCTGGCGAGGACCTCGCCGGCGGCGTCGAGCACGGTGACGGAGTTGGGCACGTCGCCGAAGCCCACGGCGGAGCCGACCTCGTTGACGGCGAGCAGGTCGGCGCCCTTGCGGCGGGCCTTGGCACGGCCGTGCTCGAGCACGTCGCCCTCGCTGTCACCGGTCTCGGCGGCGAAGCCGACGACGACCTGGCCGGGCCGCAGCCGCTCGGCGGCGAGCTCGGCGAGGATGTCGGGGTTCTTCACCAGCTCGATGGGGGCCGGGCCCGCGGCGGTCTTCTTGATCTTGTGGGCGGCGCTGGTCGCCGGCCGGAAGTCGGCGACGGCGGCGGCCATGACGACGACGTCGGCGCGGGTGGCCGCGGCGCGGACGGCGTCGCGCAGCTGCGCGGTGGTCTCCACCTCGCGTACCTCGATGGCCGGCGCGTCCGGGAGCAGCGCCTTGTCGACGTTGGCGGCCACGAGGACGACCCGGGCCCCGCGCCGGGCGGCGGCGGCGGCGATCGCCACCCCCTGCCGGCCGCTGGAGCGGTTGCCGAGGAATCGCACGGGATCGAGCGGCTCGCGGGTGCCGCCCGCGGAGACGACGACCAGGCGGCCGGCGAGGTCGCCGGCGGCCGGTGCCCCGCCGTCGTGCGTGCCGGCGTCCGGTACGGCGCCGTCGTGCGTGGCGGCGGCCGGTGCGGCGCCGTCGTGCGGGACGGCGCCGGCGTGCGTGGTGGCGTCGGCGTGCGCGGTGGCATCGACGGACACCGGCGCACCGCCCGGCGCGCGCCCGACCAGCGCCAGCGCGGCGTCGACGATCGCAGGGGGCTCGGGCAGGCGTCCGGGGCCCGTGTCGGCGCCGGTGAGGCGGCCGGAGTCGGGGTCGAGCACGTGGATGCCGCGGCCGCGCAGGGTCGCGACGTTGGCCTGGGTGGCGGGGTTGAGCCACATCTCGGTGTGCATCGCGGGAGCCAGCAGCACCGGGCAGGTCACGGTGAGGAGGGTGGTGCTCAGCAGGTCGTCGGCGAGGCCGGCGGCCGCCTTGGCGAGGAGGTTCGCCGTCGCCGGGGCCACGACGAGCAGGTCCGCGCCACGGCCGAGGGCCACGTGGTCGACGTGCTCGGCGTCGTCGAAGACGCCGGTGCGCACCGGCTCCCCGGACAGCGCCTCCCAGGTGGGCCGGCCGACCATGCGCAGGGCGGACTCGGTGGGGACGACCCGCACGTGGTGCCCGGCCTCGCGCAGCAGGCGCAGCACGTAGGCGGCCTTGTAGGCGGCGATCCCGCCGGTGACCCCCAGGACGATGCGCAACGCGCCGCCCGTCCCCTGCGGGGGCGTGGCGGCGCGTGTGCCGGGACTCTCCGTCATGCCGACGAGGCTAGTCCTCAATCCGGGTGAGGGTGAGCATGCCTTCGTTGACCTCGCGCAGCGCGATGGACAGCGGCTTGTCCTCCTGCGCGGCCGGCACGAGCGGGCCGACGAACTCGAGGAGGCCCTCCTGGAGCTGGGCGTTGTAGGTGTTGATCTGCCGGGCGCGCTTCGCGGCGTAGATCGCCAGGGCGTACTTGGAGTCGACCTTCTCGAGCAGCTCGTCGATCGGCGGGTCGGTGATGCCCTCGGGGGCGGCGACGGTTCCGTACATGCGTGACCTTCTTAGGGCTCGATGGTTCGGTGACGCGCCGGCGTGGGCGCATACAGCCTTCTATGCTACCTGCTCCTGCAACCCCATGAGGCGCATCAGCTCGTCCGTGGCACGTGTCACGTCGTCGTTGACGACGACGTGGTCGAACTCGGTGACGGCGTCGAGCTCCTGGCGCGCGGTGGCCAGGCGCCGCTCGCGCTCCTCGGGCCCCTCGGTGCCGCGGCCGACCAGGCGGTGCACGAGCTCGTCGAACGTGGGCGGGGCGAGGAAGACGAACTGGGCCTCGGGCATCGCCACGCGCACCTGCCGGGCGCCCTGCAGGTCGAGCTCGAGGAGGACCGGGCGGCCGGCGCCGAGCTGGCGCTCGACCGGCTCGCGGGGGGTGCCGTAGCGGTGCACCCCGTGCACGACCGCCCACTCGAGCATCTGCCCGGTGGCGACCAGCTCGTCGAAGCGCTCGGGCGTGACGAAGTGGTAGTGCACGCCCTCGACCTCACCGGGCCGCTGCGGGCGGGTGGTGCAGGAGACCGAGATCCACAGGTCGGGCCGACGACGGCGCATCTCCGCGCTCACCGTGCCCTTGCCGACCGCCGTGGGCCCGGACAGCACCGTAAGGCGGGCGGGCGTGGTGGTCGGCGGCGGGCTGGCGGGGGCGGGGTCGGTCATGGTTGCCCATCCTGCCAGGGCGGCACCGCGGGGCGGAAAACGGCCGGAGACCGTCTGTGGCTGGGGTGGGGGCGGGCGGTCAGCCGAAGCGCTCGACCAGCGAGGCGGCCTGGTGCGGGCCCAGGCCGCGCACGCGCCGGGCCTCGGAGATCCCGATCTCGGCCATGAGGGAGCGTGCCGTGGCCTTGCCCACACCGGGCAGCGCCTCGAGCAGGGAGACGACCTTGAGCTTGGCGAGGGCGTCGTCGGTGCGCGCCGCCTCGAGGACCTCGGAGAGCCGCACCTGGGAGTACTTGAGCTTGCTCTTGACCTCGGCGCGGGTCGCGCGCGCGGCGGCGGCCTTTGCCAGGGCGGCGGCACGCTGTTCGGGGGTCAACGGCGGCAGGGCCACGTCGGTCACCTCGTCTGGAGCAGGGAGGGCGGTGGGGACTCGCAAGGGGACTCGCTATCTCTCCACGGTACCGGCAAGCTCCGCCGCTGGTGAGGGAACCGTGACAGCCGCCGCCCCCGCTCCGCGCGTCGTCACGGGACCCCCGGCGCGGCCTCCCCCGGCACCTGCTGGGCCGCATCGCCCTGCACGTCGTGCGCCGTCTCGCCGATCACCCGCGGCATCTCCTCGAGCACCTCCTGCGCACGGCGCACCGCTTCCTCGAGGCCCCGGCTGTGCGCGCCGCGCCAGAACGGCCGCCCGCACCGGGCGCAGCGGGCGAACTCGTCGTAGGTGCGCCGGGTCCCGGCCGGCAGCAGCTCCCCCAGCTCCGCCTTCGTCGTGGCCTCGAGCGGGCCGCCGCAGACCAGGCAGCGCGTCCAGGGCGCGAGCGGCGGGGCGAAGCGCCGCAGCACCTCGGCCGTCTGGGGCTCGACGGCGGTGGCCCGCACGAAGGCCGCGTGGCGGGGCGGGACGGACAGGGCCCGGCGGCGCAGCAGCTCCCGGTCGCGGGTGAGCAGCACGCGGTCCTCGGCCAGTGCCGTGGCGGCCAGGTCGTCGTCGGCGGCGTCGCGGGCGTAGGCGACGTCGAGGCCGAGCAGGCGCAGCCGCCGCGCCAGCGAACCGAGGTGGACGTCCAGGACGAAGCGCGGCGGGGAGGTGGGCGCCGGCTGCGGCGCCGGCACCGCCGGCACGAGGAGCCGGGCGCCGACGGCGCGCGCCGCCGGGTCCACCGGGTCGTCGTCCAGCACGAGCTGTCCGACCTCGGTCAGGGGCACGCCGAGCGCCTGGACGACGTGCCCCACCGTCACCGCCGGGTCCGCCGGCACGGTGAGCGCGGGGCGGCGCCGCGGGGGCGGCAGGTGGAAGCGCAGCGCGGGCGCGACCTCCACCCGGAGCGTCCCCGCGGGGAGGTCCCTCGCCGGGGCCTCGCCCGCTGGGACGTCGCTCGCTGGGACGCCCCCCGCTGGGACGTCGCCCGCGGGGATGTCCGGGACGGGGCCGCGGCCGCCGGCCACGTCAGCCCGCCAGGGCCGCCCGGGCCTGGTCGACCGCCTGGGCCAGGGCGCCGCGCAGCGCCGCGGCGTCCGGCCCGCCGCGCAGCACGCCGCGGGAGGTGGAGGCGAGCACCTGCGAGCGGGCCTCGCCGAAGACCTCCGCGAGCTCGGCCGCGCCGGCGCCCTGGGCGCCCACGCCAGGGGCCAGGAGCGGGCCGTGGACGGCGGCGAGGTCGAGGTTGAGGTCGCGCACCGCCGCCCCGACGGTCGCGCCGACCACCAGGCCGACGGACCCTAGCGGGGCGCCGTCGTCGGCGGCGTTCTCGGCGCGCGCGCCGGCCACCATCTGCCCCGCCACCGAGCCCTCCACGCCGAAGGCGTGCTGGACCTGGGCGCCCTCGGGGTTGGAGGTCAGCGCCAGGACGAAGACCCCGCGCCCGCCGGCCCCGGCCGCGTCCAGCGCGGGGCGCAGCGACTCGAAACCGAGATACGGCGAGAGCGTCACGGCGTCGGCGGCGAGCGGGGCGCCGTCGCGCAGATAGGCGTCGGCGTAGCCGGCCATGGTGGAGCCGATGTCGCCGCGCTTGACGTCGAGCACGCTGAGCGTGCCGGCATCGCGGGCGGCGGCGAGGACCTCCTCCAGGACGGCGATCCCCCGCGAGCCGTGCCGCTCGAAGAACGCCGACTGCGGCTTGAGCGCGGCCACCCGGCCGCCGAGCGCCTCGACGACGCCGAGGCTGAAGCGGCGCAGCCCGTCGACGTCGTCCGCAAGGCCCCACTGGGCGAGCAGCGCGGGGTGGGGGTCGATCCCGACGCACACCGGGCCGTGCTGCGTCATGGCGGCGGCGAGCCGGGTCCCGAAGGGGGCGGGCGCGCCGGCGGCGTCCGCCGGACCGCTCGCCTTGGCGGCGCCGGGAGCCGGCCCGGGGCCGGGAGCCGGCGCGGCTCCCGGACCCGTCGCGCTGCTCACGCCAGCCCCGCCGCCGCGGGCGCCGCCGCCGCGGCTCCGGCTGGCGCCGCCGCGTGCCGGGCGTGCCGGCGGGCGAGGCGGTCGCCGTCGTGCTCCTGCAGGCTGCGCACCGTGTACGCCCCCGCGGTGACCGCCTCGATGGCTTGAACCGCCGCACCGAACTGCTGGACGGTGGTGATGATCGCCTTGTCCGCGGCGGTGGTGGCGGTGCGGATGTCGTAGCCGTCGGCGCGGGCGCCCTGCCCGTTGGGCGTGTTGACGACCATGTCGATGTCCCCGTCGGTGATGAGGTCGATGACCGTCGGCTCGCCGTTCGGGCCGCGCCCGTCGGAGGCCTTGCGCACCACCCGCGCGTGGACGCCGTGGCGGCGCAGCACCGCGGCGGTGCCCTCGGTGGCGAGGATCTCGTAGCCGAGCTCGACCAGGCGGGTGACCGGGAAGACGAGCGAGCGCTTGTCCCGGTCCGCCACGGAGACGAACACCCGCCCCGAGGTCGGCAGGCCGCCGAAGGCCGCCGTCTGGGACTTCGCGAACGCCAGCGGGAACGTGGTGTCGAAGCCCATGACCTCGCCCGTCGAGCGCATCTCCGGGCCCAGGACCGTGTCGACGATCGACCCGGAGGCGGTGGCGAACCGCTTGAACGGCAGCACCGCCTCCTTGACGGCCAGCGGGGCGTCGAGGTCGATCACCGTCGCGTCCTGCTCGGGCAGCACGCCCCGCTCGCGCAGCGAGGCCACCGTCTCCCCCGCCATGATCAGCGCCGCGGCCTTGGCCAGCGGCACCCCGGTGGCCTTGGCCACGAACGGCACGGTGCGGGAGGCGCGCGGGTTGGCCTCGATGACGTACAGGACGTCGGAGACGAGCGCGAACTGGATGTTGATGAGCCCGCGCACCCCCACCCCGGCGGCGATGGCCTCGGTGGAGCGGCGGATGCGCGCGATCTCCTTGTGCGACAGGGTCACCGGCGGCAGCACGCAGGCGGAGTCGCCCGAGTGGATGCCGGCCTCCTCGATGTGCTCCATGACGCCGCCGAGGTAGAGCTCGGTGCCGTCGTAGAGGGCGTCGACGTCGATCTCGATGGCGTCGTCGAGGAACCGGTCGATGAGCAGCGGGGCCACGCGGCGCGAGGCATCGGTGGCGCCGGCGTGCCCGCCCAGGGAGGAGCGGGCGACGTAGTCGCGCAGCCCGTCCTCGTCGTAGACGATCTCCATGCCGCGCCCGCCCAGGACGTAGCTGGGCCGCACGAGCACCGGGAAGCCGATCCGGTTGGCGACGGCGAACGCCTGCTCCGCCGTCGTCGCCGTGCCGTAGGCGGGGGCGGGCAGGCCCGCCCGGTCCAGGACGGCGCCGAACGCGCCGCGGTCCTCGGCGGCGTCGATCGCCTCGGGCGGGGTGCCCAGGATCGGCACCCCGGCGTCGGCCAGGCGCTGGGCGAGGGAGAGCGGGGTCTGCCCGCCGAGCTGCACGACGACGCCGGCCACCGGCCCGGCGGCGAGCTCGGCGTGGTAGACCTCCAGGACGTCCTCGAAGGTCAGCGGCTCGAAGTAGAGCCGGTCGGAGATGTCGTAGTCGGTGGAGACGGTCTCCGGGTTGCAGTTGACCATCACCGTGTCGTACCGCTCGGCCAGCGCCAGGGTGGCGTGCACGCAGGAGTAGTCGAACTCGATGCCCTGGCCGATGCGGTTGGGCCCGGAGCCGAGGATGATCACGGCCTCGCGCTCGCGCGGGGCCACCTCGGTCTCGGTGTCGTAGGCGGAGTAGTGGTACGGGGTCCGGGCGGCGAACTCTGCGGCGCAGGTGTCGACGGTCTTGTAGACCGGGCGCAGCCCGTAGGCGTGGCGCACCTCGCGCACGACCTCCTCGCCCAGCCCGCGCAGCCGGCCGATCTGGGCGTCGGAGAAGCCGTGCCGCTTGGCCAGGCGCAGCACGCCCTGGGTGAGGGCGTCGGCCTCGCGCACCTGGGCGGCGACCTCCTCGATGAGGACGAGCTGGTCGAGGAACCACGGGTCGATCGCGGTCGCCTCGTACAGCTGCTCCACCGTCGCCCCGCCGCGCAGGGCCTGCTGGACGTCGACCAGGCGGTGCTCGGTGGGCGTGCGCACCGACTCCAGCAGCGCGGCGACCTGGGCGGCGTCGGGCACGGGGCCGTCCCAGTGGAAGACGCTGCCGGTCTTGTCGATCGAGCGCATGGCCTTCTGCAGCGCCTCGGTGAAGTTCCGCCCCAGCGCCATCGCCTCGCCCACCGACTTCATGGTGGTGGTCAGGGTGGGGTCGGCGGCGGGGAACTTCTCGAACGCGAACCGCGGGACCTTGACGACGACGTAGTCCAGCGTCGGCTCGAAGGAGGCCGGGGTGGAGCCGGTGATGTCGTTGGGGATCTCGTCGAGGGTGTATCCCACGGCCAGGCGCGCGGCGATCTTCGCGATCGGGAAGCCGGTGGCCTTCGACGCCAGCGCGGAGGAGCGCGAGACGCGCGGGTTCATCTCGATGACGACGACGCGGCCGGTGGTGGGCTCGACGGCGAACTGGACGTTGCAGCCGCCGGTGTCCACGCCGACCTCGCGGATGATCGCGATGCCGACGTCGCGCAGCTTCTGGTACTCGCGGTCGGTCAGCGTCAGCGCCGGGGCGACGGTGATGGAGTCGCCGGTGTGCACCCCGACGGGGTCGACGTTCTCGATGGAGCACACGACGACGACGTTGTCCGCCTTGTCGCGCATGAGCTCGAGCTCGAACTCCTTCCAGCCGAGGATGGACTCCTCCAGGAGCACCTCGGTGGTCGGCGAGTAGTGCAGGCCCGCGCCGGCGATGCGGTCGAGGTCCGCGGCGTCGTAGGCCATGCCCGAGCCCAAGCCGCCCATGGTGAACGAGGGGCGCACCACCAGCGGGAAGCCGAGCTCGGCCGCGATCGCGTGGGCCTCCTCGAGGGAGTGGGCGATCGCGGAGCGGGCGCTCTCGGCGCCGCAGCGCTCGACGACGTCCTTGAAGGCCTGGCGGTCCTCGGCGGCGTTGATCGCGTCGATGGAGGCGCCGATCAGCTCGACGCCGTACTCCTCGAGCACGCCGTTCTCGTACAGCGCCAGGGCGGTGTTGAGCGCGGTCTGCCCGCCCAGGGTGGGCAGCAGGGCGTCGGGGCGCTCCTTGGCGATGATCGTCGCGACGACCTCGGGGGTGATGGGCTCGACGTAGGTGGCGTCGGCCAGCTCGGGGTCGGTCATGATCGTGGCCGGGTTGGAGTTGACGAGGATGACCCGCAGGCCCTCCTCGCGCAGCACGCGCACGGCCTGGGTGCCGGAGTAGTCGAACTCCGCGGCCTGGCCGATCACGATCGGGCCGGAGCCGATGACCATGACGCTGGAGATGTCGGTGCGCCGGGGCATCAGCGGGCCTCGCTCTCGTCGGTGGGGATGATGGTGGTGGCGGGTCCGGCGGCGGCGGGGGCGCCGGAGCCGGCCAGCGGCGGGGCGTCCGGGTCGCCGGTGCGCTGGCGCCGGTGGGTGAGCATGAGCCGGACGAACCGGTCGAAGAGGTGCTCGGCGTCGTGCGGGCCGGCGGCCGCCTCGGGGTGGTACTGCACCGAGAACGCGGGGATGTCCAGGGCGCGCAGCCCCTCCACGACGTTGTCGTTGAGGGCCACGTGGGACACCTCGACCCGGCCGTACCGGCCGTCCTCGTAGGGGGCGGTCGAGGGCGCGGACACCGGGGCGTCGACGGCGAAGCCGTGGTTGTGGGCGGTGATCTCCACCTTGCCGGTGGTGCGGTCCAGGACCGGCTGGTTGACCCCGCGGTGGCCGTACTCGAGCTTGTAGGTGCCGTAGCCCAGGGCCCGCCCGAGCAGCTGGTTGCCGAAGCAGATGCCGAAGAAGGGCAGCCCCGCGTCCAGGACGCCGCGCAGCAGGTCGACCTCGTGGGTGGCGGCCTCGGGGTCGCCGGGGCCGTTGGAGAAGAACACCCCGTCCGGCTCGTGGGCGAGGACCTCGGCGAGGGTGGTGCGCTGGGGCACCACGTGCACCCGCACCCCGCGGGCGGCGAGCTGCTGCGGCGTGCGGGCCTTGATACCCAGGTCGACGGCGACGACGGTCGCCACCGGCTCCTGGCCGGCGAACTCCCCCGCCGGCTCGACCACGTAGGCCTCCTCGGTGGAGACCTCCCGGGCCAGGTCCGCGCCGAGCATCTGCGGGGACTCGCGCACGACGTCGAGGAGGACCTCCATCGCCTGGTCGGTGAGGTGGTCGGCGCCGGCGGGCAGCGCGGCGCCGGAGAAGATCCCGGCCCGCATGACGCCCCGCTCGCACAGGTGGCGGGTCAGGGCGCGGGTGTCGACGTCGCAGATGCCGACGACGTCCTGGTCGGCGAGCTCGTCCTCGAGCTCGCGGGTGGCGCGCCAGCTCGACGCGCGGCGGGCGGGGTCGCGCACGACGTACCCGGCGACCCAGATCCGGGAGGACTCCGGGTCCTCCTCGTTCACGCCGGTGTTGCCGATGTGCGGGGCCGTCATGACGACGATCTGGCGGTGGTAGGAGGGGTCGGTGAGGGTCTCCTGGTAGCCGGTCATGCCGGTGGAGAAGACGATCTCGCCCACCGTCCGGCCGGTGGCGGCGTACGCGCTGCCGCGCAGCACGTACCCGTCCTCGAGCACGAGCAGCGCGGGCTCGCGCACCGCCCGGCGCGGGCCGGAGCCCGTCCGGGTCGCCGGGGTGTTCGTGGTGGGCGCGCTCATGCGCCGACCTCCTCACGCGCCACGGGGGCGCCGTCGAGCACGGTGGCGCGTCCCCGCAGGAACGTCGCCATGACCTGGCCGGGGAGCTCCCGCCCGGCGAACGGGGTGTTGGCCGACCGGGTGGCCTGCGCCGCCGGGTCGACGACCCGGCGCGCGGCCGGGTCCACGAGGGTGAGGTTGGCCGGCTCCCCGACGGCCAGGGGGCGGCCGTGGTCGCTCACCCGGCCGATGGCGGCGGGCGCCGTGGAGAGCACGCGGGCGACGTCGGCCCACGTCATGCGGCCGGTGTCGACCATGACCTGCTGGACCACCGGCAGCGCCGTCTCCAGCCCGGTCATGCCGAAGGCGCCGGCGGCCCACTCGCAGTCCTTGTCCTCCGCCGCGTGCGGGGCGTGGTCGGTGGCGACGATGTCGATCGTGCCGTCCTCCAGGCCCGCGCGCACCGCCTCGACGTCCTCGGCGGTGCGCAGGGGCGGGTTGACCTTGAAGCGCGGGTCGTAGGAGCGGGCGAGCTCGTCGGTCAGCAGCAGGTGGTGCGGGGTGACCTCGGCGGTGACCGCGATGCCGCGGGACTTGGCCCAGCGGATGATGTCGACCGAGCCGGCGGTGGACAGGTGGCACACGTGCAGGCGGGAGCCGACGTGCTCGGCCAGCAGGACGTCGCGGGCGATGATCGACTCCTCGGCCACGGCCGGCCAGCCGGCCAGGCCCAGCTCGGCGGAGACCACACCCTCGTGCATCTGGGCGCCCTCGGTCAGCCGCGGCTCCTGGGCGTGCTGGGCGATGACGCCGTCGAAGCTCTTGACGTACTCCAGGGCCCGGCGCATGAGCACCGGGTCGGCCACGCACCTGCCGTCGTCGGAGAAGACCCGCACCCGGGCGGCGGAGGCGGCCATGGCGCCGAGCTCGGCGAGCATCTCCCCCTGCAGGCCGACGGAGACGGCGCCCACGGGGTGCACGTCGACCCAGCCGGCCTGGCGGCCGAGGTTCCACACCTGCTCCACGACGCCGGCGGTGTCGGCGACCGGGGTGGTGTTGGCCATGGCGTGGACGGCGGTGAAGCCGCCCAGGGCCGCGGCGCGGGTGCCGGTCTCGACCGTCTCGGTGTCCTCGCGGCCGGGCTCGCGCAGGTGGGTGTGCAGGTCGACGAGGCCGGGCAGGGCGACGAGCCCGTCGGCCTCGACCGTGACGACGTCGGCGGACTCGCGGGCCATCCGGGCGGCGTCGGCGCCGACGGCGGCGATGACGCCGCCGGCGAGGAACAGGTCGGTCGGCTCCGCGCCCAGGGGCCGGACGCCGCGGAGGAGGTGGTCGGTCACTGGGCGGTCCCTTCGGTGGTGCGGGTGGTGGCGTCGGCCAGGGCGGCGGGCTCGGTCGCGGCCGGGGCGGCGGGCACGGCCGCGGCACCCGGCTCCGCGTGGGCTGCGGGCGCGGCGTGGCCCGCCCCCTCCTCGCCGGCCAGCAGCAGGTAGAGCACCGCCATGCGCACGCTCACGCCGTTGGCGACCTGCTCGACGACGACCGAGCGGGGCGAGTCGGCGGCCTCGGCGCTGATCTCCAGGCCCCGGTTCATCGGCCCGGGGTGCATGACGACGGCGTGGCCGGGCAGCGCGCGCAGGCGGGCGCCGTCCAGGCCGTAGCGACGGTGGTACTCCAGCGGGGAGGGGAAGAACCCGCCGCCGGCGGAGGACATCCGCTCGCGCTGGACGCGCAGCATCATCACCGCGTCGGGTGCGTCGGCGGCGATGGCCTCGTCGAGGTCGTAGCGCATCGTGCACGGCCAGCCCTCCATGCCCACGGGCAGCAGGGTGGGCGGGGCGACGAGGGTGACCTGGGCGCCCAGGGTGGTGAGCAGGTCGACGTCGGATCGGGCCACCCGGGAGTGGAGGACGTCCCCGACGATCGTCACGCGGGCACCGGCGAGGTCGGTGCCGGTCGGGGCCGCCGCGCCGCCGCCGTGCAGGTGGCGCCGGAGGGTGAAGGCGTCGAGCAGCGCCTGGGTGGGGTGCTGGTGGGTGCCGTCGCCGGCGTTGAGCACCGGGACGTCGATCCAGCCGGCGTGCGCCAGGCGGTAGGGCGCCCCGGAGGCCTGGTGGCGGATGACCACGCCGTCGGCGCCCATGGCCTGCAGCGTCTGGGCGGTGTCCTTGAGGGACTCGCCCTTGGAGACCGAGGAGCCCTTGGCGGAGAAGTTGATGACGTCCGCGCTGAGCCGCTTGGCGGCGGCCTCGAAGGAGATGCGGGTGCGGGTGGAGTCCTCGAAGAAGAGGTTGACCACGGTGCGCCCGCGCAGCGTCGGCAGCTTCTTGATGGTGCGCTGCTGGGTCGCGGCCATGGCCTCGGCGGTGTCGAGGATGTCGACGGCCTCGGCGTGGCTGAGGTCCGCGGCGGAGAGCAGGTGCCTCATCGCTGCGCCTCCGCGCCGGCCGCGGTGCCCGTCCCGCCGGCGCGACCGGCGCCGGCCGGGCTGGGGGTGCCGTCGGAGATGGTCACGGAGTCGGGGACCCGGTCGGTCTCGGCGAGCTGGACGCGCACCCGCTCGGCGCGCGCGGTGGGCAGGTTCTTGCCGACGAAGTCGGCCCGGATCGGCAGCTCGCGGTGGCCGCGGTCGACGAGGACGGCGAGCTGGACCGCGCGCGGGCGGCCCAGGTCGTTGAGCGCGTCCAGCGCCGCGCGGATGGTGCGGCCGGAGAAGAGCACGTCGTCGACCAGGACCACGACCTTGTCGTCGATCCCCCCGTCGGGCAGCGTGGTCAGCCCGAGGGTGCGGGTGGGCTGGCCGCGCAGGTCGTCGCGGTACATCGTGATGTCGAGCGCCCCGACGGGGAGGGACTCGCGCCCCTCGGTGGCGGCCATCCGGGCCGCGATGCGCTCGGCGAGCGGGACTCCCCGGGTGGGGATCCCCAGCAGGACGACGTCGTCGCTGCCGTGGTTGCGCTCGAGGATCTCGTGGGCGATGCGGGTCAGGGACCGCGCGACGTCCGAGTCGGAGAGCACCTGGCGCGCGGCGCCGGGGCTCGTGGGCATGGTGGCCACGGGGGACCTCCTTCCCCGCCTCACAGGACGGGCCTTAAAGGATGTCTGACGGCGGCGATCGTACCTCCGGCGCGGGTGCCCTCCCCGGCGGCGTCCCAGTTCTGAGACGAGGTGTGACGGGCCTCACTGCCGGCCGGCCTGGGAGGTCAGGCGCACGGACCGCGCGGCGACCACGTGCCGCGCGGCACCCGGCGCCGCCCACGTGCCGCGCGGCGCCCGCCGGCGCCGCAGCGGCCCCGCCGGCCGGCTCAGCGCTCAGTCGAGCAGCGTCGGCTTGAGCTCCAGCAGGCGCCCGAGGAGGCCGTTGACGAACGACGGCGACTCGTCGGTGGACAGCTCGGCGGCGAGGGCGACGGCCTCGTCGACGGCGACGGCGTCGGGCACCTCGTCGTTGTAGAGCAGCTCCCACGTGCCCAGGCGCAGGATGCACCGGTCGACCACCGGCATCCGCTCGAGCGTCCAGCCCTGGGAGTAGGTGGTGAGCAGCTCGTCGATCTCGCTGCGGTGGGCGGCAACGCCCTTGACGATCTCGCCGGCGTAGGCCGGGAACGGGCCCTGCGCGACGGTCACCTGCTCGCGCTGGCCGAGCAGGTCGAGCAGGTCCTCCGCGGAGGTGCGGCCCTTCTGGTCAGCCTCGAAGAGGACGTCCAGCGCCCGCCGACGGGCCTTGCTGCGTGCGGACACCGAGGTCCTTCCTGGTTGCGAGGGGTGACCGGCGGGCCGGTCGGGAACGGGCGCCGCCGCCGGCTGACCCGCCGGCCTCGCGGTGCGGGAGCGGGTCGGCCAGCGGCGGCCAGGTGGTGCTGTGGCGCCTCGCCGGGCGCCTGGTGACGAGCCGGCGGGTCAGCTGGCGCGGCCGAGGTACTCCCCGGTGCGCGTGTCCACCTTGACCTTGGTGTTGTTGTCGAGGAAGAGCGGGACCTGGATCTCGTAGCCGGTCTCGAGGGTGGCGGGCTTGGTGCCCGCGGAGGAGCGGTCGCCCTGCAGGCCGGGCTCGGTGTAGGTGATCTCCAGGACCACCGAGGCGGGCAGCTCGACGGAGAGGACCTGCCCGTCGTGCATCGCGACGATGGCCTCCTGGTTCTCGAGCAGGAAGTTCGCCGCGTCGCCCACGGTCTCCGCCGCGATCGGCAGCTGCTCGTAGGTGGAGGAGTCCATGAAGACGAAGTCGGTGCCGTCCTTGTACAGGTACTGCATGTCGCGGCGGTCCACCGTGGCGGTCTCGACCTTCACGCCCGCGTTGAAGGTCTTGTCGATGCTCTTGCCGGACAGGACGTTCTTGAGCTTGGTGCGGACGAAGGCCGGGCCCTTGCCGGGCTTGACGTGCTGGAACTCCACGACGGACCAGAGCTGTCCGTCGATGTTGAGCACCATGCCGTTCTTCAGGTCGTTGGTCGAAGCCACTTGAGGAGCCGTCCTTCGTCGGGAACTGGGAGGTCGGTCCGACCGGCAGGTCGCGGCCGGCGGTCCAGAGCGCCCGTCAGGATACCCCGGTCAGGGCCCAGACGCCGAGGAGGCCGCACGCCGCCGCCCACGCGTAGCTCGCCAGCGTGCCGATGATGAACCGCTCTGCGGCGGGGCTGCGCTTGTCCGGATGCGCCTCGCGCAGCTCGGGGTAGCGGCCGAGGCCCTTGACGGCGAGGACGACGGCGACGGCCTCGGGGAAGCCGGCGAGGATCGCGCCGGTGATGGTCAGTCGCTCCAGCATGCCGATCCAGGTGCCGCCGCGCAGCAGCCCGGGCACGGCGGGCCCCGGCTCGACCCGGCGCAGCACGTAGCCGACCAGCAGGCGGCCGAGGAAGACCGAGAGGACCAGCACCACGGCGATGGCGACGGCGGACGGCAGCAGCCGGCCCGTGTCGAACGTCACGTCGCGCTCCCCTCGTCCTCGCCGCGCGCCGCGCCGGCCGCCCGCTCGATCAGGGCGGCCGCCAGCGGGCGGACACCCAGCTCCTCCTCCAGCAGGGCCGACCGTACCCGCTGGCTGACCGCCTGCTCGGAGATGCCCAGGCGTGCCGCGACGTCTTTCTGCCGGACGTCCGGCTGGAGCAGGTCGGCCACCTCCCAGCCGGCGGCGGACCGGCGCCGGACGACGGAGGCGAGCAGCTGCACGAGGGCGGTCGCCTGCCGGGCGGCCTCCGTGTCCTCGCCGGCGACGACGACGGGGGCCGGCACCCCGCGGCCGCGCGCGCGCTCGACGGCGTTGCGGGCGTGGACGAACGCCGGACCCGAGCTCGCCCGGGACGTCTCGGCCAGCGGCTCGTTGACCGCCCCGGCGCCGATGCCCACGGCCCACTCCCCCAGCCGCATGAGATGCAGCGCCAGGTCCAGCGCCGCCTCCGGGGTGGTGAGGACGGTCTGGACCTCGTCGCCGACCGTGCGCTCCAGCGGCAGGGCGACGGCGCCGCGCGCCGGCGGCCGGGCCGCCCACGGGGCGAGCGTGGCGAGAAGCTCGGCCACCTTGTCGCCGTGGGCGGTGCTGGCGTGCTGGTCGGCCGTCACGACGAACATGGATCAAGGCTAGATCCTTAAGAGCACCGAATCAAGGCCTAGGCATTGAGTGCCGGTGATCAAGGCCCGCCGGATCCTTCAGTCGGCCGCCGACAGGGCCGCCAGCACCGCCTCGGCGACCTGCTCGACCGTCCTGTCGGACGTGTCGATCATCGTCGTGGCGACCGCCTCGTAGGCCGGACGGCGCTGGGCCGCCATGGAGGAGAAGAGGGCGCGGGGGCTGCCCAGCGTGACCGACCGGGGGGCGTTGAGCCCGACGCGGGGCATGCCCGCGGCCAGGGAGACGTCGAGGAAGACGACCGTGCCGCCGTCGGCCCGGTACCGCGCCAGGGCCGGCGCGGCGTGCTCGACGGCGCCGCTGCCGAGGGCGAGCACGCCGGGCGCGGTCAGCGCCTCGGCCACCGCGGCGTCCTCGAGGTCGCGGAACCGCTCCTCGCCGACGTCGACGAACAGCTCGCCCACGCCGCGCCCGGCCCGCTCGGCCAGCAGGGCGTCGGTGTCGGTCAGCGCGACGCCGAGCCACTCGGCGACCAGCGCGCCGACCGTGCTCTTGCCCGATCCGGGCGGCCCGACGAGGACGAGCAGCGGCCGGGTACCGGGCCTCGCCGTCGTCGCGGCGGGCTCAGACTCCGACGCGGTCGTCGCAGCGGGGTGAGGCGCCGAGGCGGGCTCGCCCGGATCGGTCGTCGCGGGGGGCGCGGGCTCGGGGGTGCCGGTCATCCCCGCACCGTACGTCACCGCCCGCTCACCCGGGCGTAGGCCTCCTCGAGCAGCTCGCGGTCCGGCGCGCGCAGGATGGTCGGGCGGGCGACGTCCTCCAGCACGACGAAGCGCAGCGCGTTGCCGCGCACCTTCTTGTCGTGGGCCATGGCGTCGTAGAGCTCCGGCCAGCGGTCGCCGCGGTAGGAGACCGGCAGGTGCAGCATGCCGAGGATGTCGCGGTGGCGGCGCACGACGTCGGCGTCGAGCATGCCGGCGGCGCGGGCGAGCTCGGCGGCGAAGACCATGCCGACGGCGACGGCGTCGCCGTGGCGCCAGCGGTAGTCCTCGGTGCGCTCGATGGCGTGGCCGAGGGTGTGGCCGTAGTTGAGGATCTCCCGCAGCCCGGCCTCGCGCAGGTCCTCCCCCACCACCCGGGCCTTGACGGCCACGGCGCGCTCGACGAGCTCGCGCAGCGCGGCCGAGCGCGGGTCCTGGGCGCCGGCGCCGCCGTTGGCCTCGACGATGCGCAGGATCTGCTCGTCGGCGATGAAGCCGGCCTTGACGACCTCGGCCAGGCCCGAGCGCAGCTGCTCGGGCGGCAGGGTGGGCAGGGTGTCGAGGTCGCACACCACCCCGGCCGGCGGGTAGAAGGCCCCGACGAGGTTCTTGCCCTCGGCGGTGTTGATGCCTGTCTTGCCGCCGACGGCGGCGTCGACCATGCCCAGCAGCGTGGTGGGCACGTTGACGAGGCGGACCCCGCGCAGCCAGGTGGCGGCGACGAACCCGGCGACGTCCGTGGTGGCTCCGCCGCCCAGGGCCACGACGGCGTCCTCGCGGCCGAAGCGCTGCTCGCCCAGCAACGCCCAGCAGGCGGCGACGGTGTCGATGGTCTTGGCCTGCTCGGCGTCGGGGATCTCGTGCAGCACCGCGGTGCGCCCCTCGCGGGTCAGGGTGGCGCGCAGCCGCTCGGCCGCCGCGGTCAGGGAGGCGGGGTGGACGACGAGCACGCGGGTGGCGGCCTCGCCCACCAGCTCGAGCACGCTCTCCTCCAGGCCGTGCCCGACGACGACGTCGTAGCCGGCCGTGCCCGACACATGCACGCGCGAGGCGGGGCCGTGCTCGGCGACGGCCTCACGGACCTGGGCGGGGTCGACGATGACGTCCCCGCGCCCCGACAGGGCCAGCAGGATCTCCTCGGCGATCTCCTGGGGCCGGCGGTCCGTGGTGACCACGTGCATCGTGGCCACGCCCTCGTAGATGGGCCGGCGCTCGGTCATGAGGGCGTTGAACTTGCCCACGGGGTCGCCCATGAGGAGCGGGCGCACGCCGGACAGGCCCACGCGCGGCAGCGCCTGGGCGACGTCGACGTCGAGGAAGACCACCTCGTGCCCGCGCAGGGCCTCCTGGGTGCCGGGGTGGAGGACGGCGCCGCCGCCGAGGGCGATGACGCCCGGGTGGTCCTTGAGGACCTCGGAGACCACCTCGTGCTCGAGCTGGCGGAACTCCGGCTCGCCGCGGGCGAGGAAGAGGTCGGGGATGGACATGCCGGCGACCCGCTCGACCTCGTGGTCGGTGTCGAGGAAGTCGACGCCGAGGACCCGGGCGATGAGCGTGCCGATGGTGGTCTTGCCCGCACCGGGCGGGCCGACCAGGACGACGTGCGGACGTGCGGTAGCCACCCGTGCACGGTACCTCTGTGCCCGCATGCCGGGACGCGGCGTCTCGCGTCCCGGCATGCCGGGGCTCAGCGCATGTGCTCGGGGATGGCCTCGAGGTAGCCGCGCAGGTTGCGCGCGGCCTCGGCGACGGAGTCGCCGCCGACCTTCTCCAGCAGGGCCTGGGCGAGCACCAGGGCCACCATGGCCTCGGCGACCACGGCGCCGGGCGGGACCGCGCACACGTCGGAGCGCTGGTGGATGGCCTGGGCGACCTCGCCGGTGGTGACGTCGACGGTCGCCAGGGCGCGGGGCACGGTGGAGATCGGCTTGAGGGCGGCGCGCACCCGGAGGACCTCGCCGTTGCTCATCCCGCCCTCGGTGCCGCCGGCGCGGTTGGTGCGGCGGTGCAGGTGGCCGTCGTCGCCGGGGACGATCTCGTCGTGGGCGGCGGAGCCGCGGCGGGCCGCGGTGCGGAAGCCGTCGCCGATCTCCACGCCCTTGACGGCCTGGATGCCCATGACGGCGCCGGCAAGGCGCGCGTCGAGGCGGCGGTCGCCCGAGACGTGGGAGCCCAGGCCCGGGGGCAGGTTGTAGGCGAGGACCTCGACCACTCCCCCGAGCGTGTCGCCGTCCTTCTGGCACCGGTCGATCTCGGCCACCATGGCGGCGGAGCTGGTGGGGTCGAAGCAGCGCACCGGGTCGGCGTCGAGCGCGGCGACGTCGTCGGGGCCGGGCAGCGGGGCGTCGTCGGGCACGGCGAGCGGGCCGATGCCCACGACGTGCGCGACGAGCCGGACGCCGGCGACCTGCTCGAGCAGCGCCGCCGCGACGGTGCCCAGGGCGACGCGGGTGGCGGTCTCGCGGGCGCTGGCCCGCTCGAGGATCGGCCGGGCGTCGTCGAGGTGGTACTTCTGCATGCCGACCAGGTCGGCGTGTCCCGGGCGCGGGCGGGTCAGCGGCCTGTTGCGGGCGATCTCCCGCTCGTCGCCGGTGCCGGCGTCGACGAGCAGGGCCTCGCGCGGCACGGGGTCCGGCGACATGACGGTCTGCCACTTGGGCCACTCGGTGTTGCCGATCTCGATGGCGACGGGGCCGCCCATGGTCCGGCCGTGGCGCACGCCGCCGAGCAGGCGCACCTCGTCCTGCTCGAACTTCATCCGGGAGCCGCGACCGTGGCCGAGACGACGGCGCGCGAGGGCGGCCTGCACGTCGGCGGAGGTGACGGCCACACCGGCGGGCACGCCCTCGAGGATCCCGACGAGGGCCTGGCCGTGCGACTCACCTGCGGTCAACCATCTGAGCATGCGTGCGATCCTGCCATGGCGCGGCGCGGTGCTGCCGGGGCGTCCACGCGGGACGGGGGTGACGCGTGCCTCAGCCCGCGAGCGGCACCTCGGCGGCGGCCAGGGCCGTCGTGACCGCCGCCCCGAGCACCATCCAGGGGCCGAAGGCGATCGCCGAGGTGCGGCTCGCCCGCCGGGTCACCAGCAGGACCAGCGCGATCACGCCGCCGAGGAGAAACGCGGCCAGGGCGCCCGCCAGCACGTGCGGCCAGCCGAACCACCCCAGCCAGAGGCCCAGCAGCCCGCCGAGCTTGACGTCCCCGAGCCCCAGCCCGCCCGAGCGCAGGAGGGCGAGGATGAAGTACCCGACCAGGGACACGAGCGCGGCGGCGACGCCGCGGCCGAGCACCGCCCAGGCGTCTCCGGTCGCGGCCGCCGCGCCGAGCAGGACCAGCACCCCGACGGTGCCGGCGAGCACGATCCGGTCCGGCAGCCGGTGGGTGCGCCAGTCGATGACGGTCAGGACGGTGCCCACCAGGGTGAGGTACGCCCCGGCCAGGGCCACGGCCCAGCCCTGCCCGGCCAGCCCCCAGCAGGCCAGGACGGCGAGCACGGCGCCGACGGCGATCGTGGGCCGTCCGGCGGTGGCCAGGTCCTCCCTCAGGGGCGGCGTGTGCCAGTCCGCGTCGGCACCGTCGGCCGCAGGCACGCCTTCACCCCCCGGGCCCTCGGCCGCGGGCACGGCGTCCGCCCCCACAGCCGGGGGCCCGCCCGCCCCGTCCCGCTCGCCCGTCATCGGGCCGGCAGGTCGAAGGGCGGCGGGGCGTCGGGCACGGCGCCCCCGTCGCGGCGTCGCGCCAGCTCGCCGAGCAGGCCCGCCCGCATCGCCTCGACGTCGGGCGCGCGGCCGGTCATGAGCTGCACCTGCGCCGCGGCCTGGTGGAGCAGCATGCCCCAGCCCGGCGCGACGAGGCCGCCCGCGTCGGTCCACACCCGCACCAGCGGGCTGGGCCAGGGCTCGTAGACGACGTCGAGCAGGACCCGGCCGGCCAGGGCGTCCGGCCGGGCGGATCGCTGCAGCAGCTCGGCGAGGGCCAGCGCGACCGGGTCCGCCACGCCCTGCGGGACCGTGGAGACGACGACGTCCGCCTCGAGCAGCGTCGCGGCGACCGCCTCGGGCGCCGACCAGGGCACGTTCTGGGTCGTCACCCCCATCCGGTGCGCCGCGGCCGCGGCCGACCCGGGGCCGGCGAAGGAGCGGGCCACCATGGTGGGGCGGGTGCAGCCGAGCTCGGCCAGCGCGGCCAGCGCGGACGACGCCGTGGCCCGGGCGCCCAGCACCACGGCCCGCTCGGCCCGCCACCCGGCCGGGGCCACCTCCCGGACGGTGGCGACGATGCCGTGCACGTCGGTGTTGAACCCCACGAGCAGACCGGCCCCGCCCTGCCCGGGCTGGAGCACGAGGGTGTTGACGGCCCCGGTCACCTCGGCGAGCGGGTCGATGACGTCGAGCAGCGGCATGACGGCCTGCTTGAGCGGCATCGTCAGCGACAGCCCCGCCCAGGCAGGGTCGAGCTGGGCGACGACGGCGGGCAGCTCGGCGGCGGTGACGTCCTGGAGCCCGTAGCCCCAGCCGGACAGGCCGAGCTGGGCGTACGCGCTGCGGTGCAGCGCCGGCGAGAGCGAGTGGGCCACGGGGTGGCCCAGCACCGCGGCGCGCCGCTCGATGCCCGGTGCGCGCAGGTCCTGCCCGCCCAGTGCCTCCGTTGCCACGTGCACGCCTCCTCCTTCAGCCGCCGGCCGCCGACGGTGCCAGGTCTACCAGCCCGCGACGTCGCCGTGGCGGCGCCGTCCACACCGTCGCGCCGGCCGCCACGGCCCGCACCGCGCCGCCGGGACCGACGCGGCGCCGCCGCCGGGGCCGCCCCGTCCCGGCGACGGCGCACCCGCGCCGACCTACTGCGGGTTCTCCGCCATGTACTTGCGGAACTCGGCCACGTTGGCGTTGTGCTCGTCCAGCGTCGCGGCGAACTTGGTCTCGCCGGTCTCGAGGTTGACGGTGACGAAGTACAGCCAGTCCCCCGGCGGCGGGTTGATGACGGCGTCGAGGGCCGCCTCGCCCGGGGCACCGATGGCCGTCGGCGGCAGGCCGGGGTGCAGGTAGGTGTTGTAGGGGTTGTCGTTGTCGAGGTCCGCCCGCGTGGGCACCCCGCCGACCTTCCCCACCCCGTACAGCACCGTGGAGTCCATCTGCAGCAGCCCGCCCACCTGGGCGGTGTCGTGGATGCGGTTCTCGATGACCCGGGCCACCTGGCCGTAGTACTGCGGCAGGTTCACCTCCCGCTCGACGATGGAGGCCTCGGTGAGCACCCGCTGGCGCTCGGCGGCGGGCACGCCGAGCTTGTCGAGGCGGGAGACGGTCAGCGTGACCATGCTGCGCAGCATGCTGGCGGCGTCGTCGCCGGGCTCGAAGGTGTACGTGGCGGCGGCGAGCCAGCCCTCGGGGTTGCCGCCGGCCTCGGCGGGCAGCCCGATGGCGGCCGGGTCCTTCGCGGCCGCCTCGACCTCCTCCATCGGCAGGCCCGAGACGCTGGCGATGCGCTCGTAGACCTGCTGGGCGTGGAAGCCCTCGGGCACGGTGACGGTGATCTCGGCCTTGTTGGCCGGGTCGAGCAGGGCGGCGACGGCGTCGCGCGCGGCCATCTGCTTCTTCAGGTTGTAGCTGCCGGCCTGGATGCGGGCGGCGTTGACGTTGTCGTTGTACGCGTCGGTGAAGGCCCGCACGGAGGCGACGACGTCGGCCTCCTCGAGCACCGTGCCCATGTCGTGGCCGGTGGATCCCTGCGGGATGGAGACGAGCACCTCGCCGGTGCCGGGGCCGGGGTAGTCCTCCGGCCCGCCGCCGACGGAGAGCAGCGAGGAAACCTTCGGCACGGCCCAGACGGACAGCGCGGCGAGGGCCGCGACCACGACGAACAGCACCACGGCGCTGCGCCGGCGACGCCGCCGGCGGCGCGCCTCGCGCGCCAGGCGCTGCTCGCGCCGGGCTCGCCGGACCGCGGCCGCGTCCAGCTCGGGCTCGGCGTCCGTGAAGAGGTCGTTCACTCGCTCTCCTTGCTCGCGGGGGGCGGGTCGGGCACGACCAGCTCACCGGCGGGGGCGCCGGTGCGCCGTTCGACCTCGAGCGCCTGCTCGACGATCATCACCGCGGCGACCTGGTCCACGACCTCCCGGTGCCGACGCCCGGGGCGTCCGGAGGCACGCAGCGCCTGGTGCGCGCTGACGGTGGTGAGGCGTTCGTCGACCAGCCGCACGGGGAGCGGGGCCAGGGCCTCGGCGACCCGGACAGCGTACCCGCGCGCGGCGTCGGCCGACCTGCCCTCCTTCCCCGACAGGCTGCGCGGCAACCCGACGACGACTTCCATGGCCTCGTGCTCGCGCACGAGCGCGACGATCTCCGCGAGGTCCGAGCCGTCCTTGGCGCGTGCCACCGTGCGCACGGGGGTGGCGAGGATCCCGCTGGGGTCGCTCCGGGCGACACCGATGCGGACGGTACCGACATCGATGCCGAGCCGCACGCCGTGGCGGGGCCGCGTCTCGGCGGCCCCGCCCGCGACCGCGCCGGCGCCGGGGGGCTCGCTCATGCGCCCAGCAGCGTCGCGACCTCGGCGCGCACCCCGTCGAGCGCGGCGCCGAGCGCGGCGACGTCGGTGCCGCCGCCCTGGGCGACGTCGTCCTTGCCGCCCCCGCCGCCGCCGAGGGTCTTCGCGGCGCCGCGCACCAGGGCACCGGCGCGCACGCCGGCCTGGCGGGCGGCGGCGTTGGTGGCGACGACGACGACCGGGCGCTCCTTGGCCACGCCGCCCACCGCGATGACCGCGGGGGCGGACTCGCCGAGGCGGGCGCGCACGTCGAGGGCGAGCGTGCGCAGGTCGTCCGCGGCGGCCACCTCGCCGGCGTCGTGGGTGACGACGCGGCCGGTGCCGACCTGGGTGGCGCCGTCGGCCACCGTGCCGGCGGCGGCGAGCAGCTGCTTCTGGCGCAGGGCCGCGAGCTCCTTCTCGGCCGCCTTGAGCTTGGTCATGAGGGAGTCGACCCGCTCGGGCAGCTCCTCAGGCCGCCCACCGAGCAGGCTGGTGACCTGGCTGACCAGGGCGTGCTCCCGGGCGTGGTAGCCGTAGGCGCCGGCCCCGACCAGGGCGTCGACGCGGCGCACGCCGGAGCCGATGGAGGACTCCCCCAGCACCGTGACGAGGCCGAGGGTGCCGGTCTGGGGCACGTGGGTGCCGCCGCACAGCTCCTTGGACCAGTCGCCGCCGATGGAGACCACCCGCACGTTGCGGCCGTACTTCTCGCCGAACAGGGCCATGGCGCCGGCGGCCTTGGCGTCGTCGATGTCCATGATCTCGTCGGTGACGTCGAGGTTGTCGGCCAGGCGCTCGTTGACCCGCCCCTCGACGTCGCCGAGCACGGAGGCGGGCACCGCGGAGCCGTGGCGGAAGTCGAACCGCAGGCGCGAGGGCGCGTTCTCCGACCCGGCCTGGGTGGCCTGGTCGCCGAGGAACTCGTGCAGCGCCTTGTGCACCATGTGGGTGGCGGTGTGCGCGCGGGCGATGGCCTTGCGCCGGGCGGTGTCGATGGCGGCCACGCCGCGCTCGTCGAGGGTCAGGGTGCCCTCGGTGAGCTGGCCGCGGTGCACCGACAGGCCCTTGATCGGCGCCTGGACGTCGGCGACGTCGACGATCGCGCCGCCCTCGAAGGTGATGGTGCCCTGGTCGGCGAGCTGGCCGCCGGCCTCGGCGTAGAACGGGGTGCGGTCGAGGACGACCTCGACGTCGGCCGGGGCGGTTGCGCTGGGCGCGGGGACGCCGTCGACCAGCAGGCCGACGACGCGCGCCTCGGCGGTGGTGTCGGTGTAGCCGAGGAACTGCACCGGCCCGCCGAGGCGGTTCTGCAGGTCGGTGTACAGCGAGGTGTCGACGTGCCCGGTCTTCTTGGCCAGGGCGTCGGCGCGGGCGCGCTGCCGCTGCTCGTCCATGAGGGACCGGAAGCCGGTCTCGTCCACGCTCACGCCGTGCTCGGCGGCCATCTCCAGGGTCAGGTCGATGGGGAAGCCGTAGGTGTCGTGCAGGGCGAAGGCGTCGGCGCCGGAGAGCACCGGCTTGGCGGTCCCGGCCGAGGACTTCGCCCGGTTCACCGCGGTGTCGAGGATGGTCGTGCCGGCGGTGAGGGTGCGCCGGAAGGCCTCCTCCTCCTCGTACGCGACCTGGGAGATGCGGTCGAAGTCGGTCTCGAGCTCGGGGTAGGAGCCCTTCATCGCGTCCTTCGAGGCCGGCAGCAGCACCGGCAGGGACGGCTCCTCCACGCCGAGCAGACGCATGGAGCGCACGGCGCGGCGGATGAGGCGGCGCAGCACGTAGCCGCGCCCGTCGTTGCCGGGGCGCACGCCGTCGGCGATGAGCATCATGGCGGAGCGGACGTGGTCGGCGACCACGCGCATGCGCACGTCGTCGGGGTTCGCCGAGCTCGCGCCGCGGGTGTAGCTGCGGCCGGACAGCGCCTCCGCGGCCTCGATGACCGGGAAGACCTCGTCGGTCTCGTACATGTTGGCCCGGTCCTGCAGGATGAACGCGAGGCGCTCGACGCCCAGGCCGGTGTCGATGGCCTTCTGCTCGAGCTCGTGCAGCAGGGGGTAGTCCTTGCCCGCGCCCTCGCCGCGCAGGTACTGGTCGAAGACCAGGTTCCAGATCTCGACGAAGCGGTCGCCCTGGGTGTCGGCCTCCGGGCCGCCGTCGGGGCCGTAGGCGGGGCCGCGGTCGTAGTGGATCTCGGAGGTGGGGCCGGCCGGGCCGGGCTGGCCGGTGTCCCAGAAGTTCTCCTCGCGGGTCTGGAACTGCAGCCGCTCGGCGGGGAGGCCGATCTTGTTGAGCCAGATGTCCTTCGCCTCGGCGTCCTGGTCCCACACGGTGATCCACAGGCGCTCGGGCTCCAGGCCGTAGCCGCCGTCGGCCGGGGAGCTGGTCAGCAGCTCCCACGCCATCGTGATGGCCCCCTCCTTGAAGTAGTCGCCGAAGGAGAAGTTGCCGGCCATCTGGAAGAAGGTGCCGTGCCGGGTGGTCTTGCCGACCTCTTCGATGTCGTTGGTGCGGATGCACTTCTGCACCGACGCCGCCCGCGGCCACGGGGCCTGCTGGGTCCCGACGATGTAGGGGATGAAGGGAACCATGCCCGCGATCGTGAACAGGATCGAGGGGTCGGGCGAGACCAGCGGCACGCTCGGGGCGATGTGGTGGTCCTGCTTGGCGAAGTAGTCCAGCCAGCGGGTGCGGATCTCAGCGGTGCGCATGGTTCCTCGGGGTCGGGGCGGGTGGTCGGCGGGCGCGGGCGGGCGCCGGCGTCCAGGACGCAGGGTGGTCTCAGTAGAACGAGTACGGCAGGTCGTCTGATTCCTCGTCCGCGGCGTGGCGGCCGCGACGGCGGGCCACCTCGGTGCGGGCGGCGGCGACGGCGTCGTCGTCGGGCAGCAGGGCGGCGCGCAGCTCGGCCTCCCGCTCCCGGAACGCGGCGGCGAAGTCCGCGGGCAGGGCCCGCAGCCGGTCGCGCAGGCCCGGGGCGCGCGCGACCATCAGGGCCGTGACGGCGACGGCGCCCACGGTCACGGCGAGGAGCAGCCGCGGGCGCATCTCAGCGGGCCTTCCGGCCGCCGAGCACGGAGCGCACGGCGTAGGAGAAGGCGGAGAGCTTGATGAGCGGGCCGCCGACGGTGGCGGCGACCAGCGTGGTCAGGGCCGAGACGTCCTCGCTGACGCGGGCGGCGGAGGTGGTGATGGTGTCGACCTTCACCAGCTGGCCGTTGGCCTCGCGGATCGTCTGCGCGGCCTCGTCGATGGCCGGCAGCGTGTGCGTGGTGAGCTCGCGGACGGTGCCCCGGGCCTCGTCGAGGACCCGGCCGAGCTTGACCAGCGGGACGGCGAGGACGACGACGAGCGCGACGAACGCCAGCGCGGCGATGAGGCCGGCGATGTCACCGACGGACATGAACTCTCCTAACGGACGGGGACGGACCGGGCGCGCGTCGGGCGCAGCGCCCGGCCCGTCACAGGTGAGGCTACCGGTTCGACGGCGACGCCCCGGGCACCGGCACAGGCCGGCTGCCCGGGGCGCAGCGCATCGCGGACGTCGGGGACGTCAGCGGGAGTAGTACTCGACGACGAACTGCTCGTTGCAGGTCACCGGCACCTCGGCACGCTTCGGGCGGCGGACCAGCTCGGCGCGCAGCTTGGCGATGTCGACGTCGATGTAGGCCGGCACGTTCGGCAGCACGTCGCGGTGCGCGCCGGCGGCGGCGATCTGGAACGGCACCATGGCCTGGCTCTTCGGCTTGACCTGGATGACCTGGCCCGGCTTCACGCGGAAGGAGGGGCGGTCGACGAGCTTGCCGTCCACGAGGATGTGGCGGTGCACGACGTCCTGGCGGGCCTGGGCGATGGTGCGGGCGAACCCGGCGCGCAGGACCAGGGCGTCCAGGCGCATCTCGAGCAGCTCGACCAGCGACTCACCGGTCAGGTACGGCTCGCGGCGGGCCTCCTCGAAGTAGCGGACCAGCTGGGCCTCGCGGATGCCGTACTGGGCGCGCAGGCGCTGCTTCTCCTTGAGGCGGACGGCGTAGTCGGACTCGGTGCGGCGGCGGGCGCGGCCGTGCTCGCCGGGCCCGTACGGGCGCTTCTCGAAGTACTTGACGGCCTTGGGGGTCAGCGGGATCCCCAGGGCGCGGGAAAGGCGCACCTGACGGCGCGTGCGGCTCACTGCCATGTTTCGTCCTGTCGTGGTTGTGTGACGTCACACCGTGCGGGCAGGTTCGCCCGTGCGGCGTGGGGTCGGCCTCGATGGGCCAGGACCCCAGGTGGCTGCCGGGGCCTGAGGGCCCGCGTGGCAACCGGAAGAGACTACCACTACCGCCCGGCGAGGATCTGCCGGATCCGGGCCAGCCGGGCTGTGATGTCCCGCTCGTGGCCGTAGCCGGTGGGCCGGTAGTAGGTGGTGCCGGCCAGCTCGTCCGGGGCGTACTGCTGGGCGGCGATGCCGTGCGGGTAGTCGTGGGCGTAGCGGTAGCCCTGCCCGTGACCGTGCTGCTTGGCGCCGGCGTAGTGGGCGTCGCGCAGGTGGGCCGGCACGGGCCCGGCCTTGCCCGCCTTGACGTCGGCGATCGCGGCGTCGATGGCGGTGTAGGCGGCGTTGGACTTCGGCGCGGTGGCCACGTGCACGACCGCCTCGGCCAGGATGATGCGGGCCTCGGGCATGCCGATGAGGGCCACCGCCTGCGCGGCCGCCACCGCAGTCTGCAGGGCCGACGGGTCCGCCATGCCGACGTCCTCGGCGGCGGCGATGACGATGCGGCGGGCGATGAACCGCGGGTCCTCCCCCGCCACGACCATCCGGGCGAGGTAGTGCAGGGCCGCGTCGACGTCGGAGCCGCGCATGGACTTGATGAACGCGCTGGTGACGTCGTAGTGCTGGTCGCCGGCGCGGTCGTAGCGCACCGCGGCGACGTCGATGGCCCGCTCGACGGCCTCGAGGGTGATCTCCGGCTCGTCGGCGGACTCCGCCGCCCCGGCGGCGGCCTCGAGGATGGTCAGGGCCTTGCGGGCGTCGGCGCCGGCCAGGCGCACGAGGTGGTCCTCGGCGTCGCCGGCCAGGGTGAGGGAGCCGCCGAAGCCGCGCTCGTCGGTCAGGGCCCGGTGCACCAGCGCCCGCACGTGCCGCTCCTCGAGCGGGCGCAGGGTGAGCAGCAGGGAGCGCGAGAGCAGGGGCGAGACGACGGAGAAGCTCGGGTTCTCGGTGGTGGCGGCGACGAGGGTGACCCACCGGTTCTCCACGCTCGGCAGCAGGGCGTCCTGCTGGGTCTTGGAGAAGCGGTGCACCTCGTCGATGAACAGCACCGTCTCGGCGCCGGAGGTCACCAGGCGCCGGCGGGCCTCCTCGACGACGGCGCGGACGTCCTTGACGCCGGCGGTGACGGCGGAGAGCTCGACGAACCGGCGCCCGGAGGCGTGCGCGACGAGGTAGGCCAGGGTGGTCTTGCCGGTGCCGGGCGGGCCCCAGAGGATCACCGAGGAGGGGCCGGCGCGGCGGCGCTCGTGCTCGGTCGGCTCGACCAGCCGGCGCAGCGGCGAGCCGGTCTCGAGCAGGTGCTCCTGGCCGAGGACCTCCGCCAGGCTGGCGGGGCGCATGCGCACGGCGAGCGGCGCCGTCGCCCCGACGGCGGGCCCGCCCGCCTCGTCCGCCCCCGCGGCCTCGAACAGATCCACCCCCCGAGCCTACGGCGCCCCGCGAGAGGTCAAGTCCGGCGCGACACGTCACCTGCGTCACGAGGCGTCAGCTCGGTCGCGAGGCGTCAACTCGGCCACGAGGCGTCAACTGTGAAGTCTCAGGACATCGGTGACGGTTGTGTCTCAAGACATCGGTGACGGTATGTCTCGCGCTCGTGGTGACACTTCGGCTGCCGTCATTGGCCGATGGGTGAGTCGAGGGAGATCAGCAGCAGG
>NZ_VUKF01000038.1 GCF_009193185.1 Georgenia thermotolerans
CCGATTTAGTGCCACATTTCCCAGCACCGAACGGACAAACCTGCAGGTCAGCGCGGCGCCCCACCGGTCAGCCCCGATTCGTGAGCCAAGTCAGGGAAGAAGGCGGCGAGCGACCGCAGGGTCAGCCCGTCTGTCGTCGGCGCCGGGTTGGGTCCGGGCGTGGGGGCAGGGCGGGACATGGGTGGCCTCTCCGGGGGAATCGGACGTGGAGTGGCGGCAAGGGCCGTCGACGTCCACCGTTCCAGCGGGGCGGCCCGGGCGGTATCGGGGCCTGCCCCGATCCGGCCCCGAGCCGACCCCGAGCAGCGCCCTGACCGCACGGTCCCCGGCGAGCCCGCTACGCCGTCGGCAGGCCGTGGGCCAGGCGGGCGAGGGCGCCGGCGGTGAGCGCCACCTGGGTGGGGATGGTGTCGGGGTAGATGAACTCGGTGCGGGCGTGCGGCGCCGACCCGACGGCGCCCAGCCCGCACACCACCGGGCGCCCCAGGCCGGCGACGAAGTTGGCGTCGCTCGCCCCGCCGACGAAGGCCTCGCGCAGCGCGTACCCGAGCTCGCGGGCGGTGTCCCGCAGCACGGCGACGAGCGGGGCCGAGGCCTCGTTGGGGAACATCGGCGGGCGGTTCCAGTGGTGCCCCACGGTCACCCGCACGCGCGGGTCGCTGACCGTCACGGCGTCGAACGCACGGTCCACACGCTCCTGCTCGGTGGGGTCCTGGACCCGGATGTCCACCATGGCGCGGGCGTGGCCGGCCGCGACGTTGGTGCCCGAGCCGCCGTCGATGAGCCCGACGTTGATGGAGGTGCCCCGGGAGAGGTCGGCGATGCGGGTGAGCTGGGTGATGATCTCCGCGATGGCGTGGATGGCGCTGGCCCCGGCCTCGGGGTCGAGCCCGGCGTGGGCCTCGATGCCCACGACGTCGACCTGGAAGAACCCCACGCCCTTGCGGCCGGTCTTCACCGCGCCGCCGGCGGACGGCTCGGCGACCAGGACGGCGTCGACGTCGAGGGCGGCCGCCTCGATGAGCGGGCGGGAGACCGGTGAGCCGATCTCCTCGTCGCCGTTGAACAGGAACGTCACCGTCGGGGTGGGCGCGCCGGAACGCTGGAGCAGGCGCAGCGCCCACAGGCTCTGCACCAGCCCGGCCTTCATGTCGAAGATGCCCGGGCCGGTGAGCGTCTCCCGGCCGGAGGCGTCGCTCGCGCTCGTCACCGGCCACCCGGCGAGGGTGCCGGTGGGCCAGACGGTGTCGTAGTGGGCGAGCACGAGCACGCGCCCGGCGTCGGTGCCCGGCCAGGTCATGGTGAGGGTGTCGCCGTGGGCGCCGCCGGGGTGGCGCCGCTCCTCCGCCGGCGCCCCGCACAGCCGCGCCGCCAGCGCCGCCACGTGCCGCGAGCCGGCGTGCAGCGCCGCGACGTCGTAGCTGGACGTCTCGGCCTCCACGAGCGCGACGACGTCCCGGCGGATCAGCGGCAGCTCGGCGGCCGCCTGCTCCCGGGACGATCGCGCCACGGTGCGCGTGGTGGTCCCCATCGCCCGATTGTCCACCTGCGACGCGAGGGCGTCTCGGCGACCGAGCCGGCCGCCGGGAGCGTCACCGCGCCGGGCTGGGCGCGCCGGGCTCGCCACGTGGGGCTCAGCTGTACTGGAACACCGGCTCGAGCACCTCGCCCAGCCGGGCCCCGACCGCCTCCGCGTGCGGCACCTCGAGCAGCGGGCCGCCCCGCCGCTCGCGCACCCCGCGGTCGAGGACGACGTACAGGGCCCGCAGGGTGCGCATGGCGTTCGACGCCCAGGCCGGCGTGGGACCGGAGGGCAGCGCGGCGAACGCCGCCGCCACCGGGTCCAGCCAGCCTGCGGCGTCCGCGGGCGTCAGCTCGGGGCGGGTGAGGGTCAGGGCGATGGCCCGGGCGAGCCGGTCGTCCTCCTGCTCGCGGAGTACGTGGTCGGTCGGCGCGAGCAGGCGCGCCGCCGCCAGCCGGAGCATCGAGGTCGGCTCCACCGCGGGGCACCGGCCGAAGGCGGCCAGCAGGTCCGCCCCGTGGGCGACGGCGTGCAGCCACCCGAGCGCGGCGTCGTAGCCGCGCAGGTCGGGCTCGGTGGGGTACCAGGCGGCGAAGGCGGCGAGCCAGGCCGGGTCGAACGCCCCGCGCCGGACGAGCATGTCGAGCACGAGCGGGGCGAACGTCCGCGCCTGGGGCTCGGGGTCGGTGAACCGCCGCGCCATCTCGTCACCCAGGCGGTGCCGCAGCTCCGGGCCGAGCACCCCGTCGGCGATCCACGCCCGCAGGACGCCGTACGGCGCGCCGTCGCGCACCGCCGGGTCGGGGTGGCGCAGCGCCGCGGCGAGCTCGTCGGTCAGCTCGTCGAGGGCCCGCCCGGCCGGCACGGCGCACCCGGCGGCGTACACCGCCTCCCAGTTCGTCACGGCTCTGAAGGTAGCAGCGCGGGACGATCGGCCAGGGGACCCGGGACGCCCGGCGCCTCCTCCCGCAGCCCCCACGGCGACCCGTACTCGGTGAGCAGCTCCAGGAAGGGGGCGGCGTCGAAGGCCTCGGGCCCGAGCACCCCGGCCCCGTGCCAGGCACCGGTCGCGAGCAGCTCGAGGGCCACCACGGGGTTGATCGCGGTCTGCCAGACCACCGCCTGGGAGCCGTACTCGCGCATCGACCAGGCGTTGTCGACCACGTGGTAGAGGTAGACCTGCCGCGGCGCGCCGTCGCGGCCCAGCCCCCGCACCCAGGTGCCGGCGCAGGTCTTGCCGCTCATCGCCTCGCCGAGGGTCGCCGGGTCGGGCAGGCACGCGGCGACGACGTCGCGCGGGCTGACCGCGACGCCGCCGACGCGCACCTCGTCGGTGCGGTCCAGGCCCAGCTTGTGCAGGGTCTGGAGCACGTCGATGAACTCCTGGCCCAGGCCGTACTTGAAGGTCACCCGCCGCGCGTCGAGCCAGCGCGGCATGAGGAGGACCTCCTCGTGCTCGACGTTGACGCACTCCACGGGCCCGATGCCCTCCGGGAAGTCGAACACCTCCGGCTCGCTGAACGGCGGCGTGGTGTACAAGCCCCGGTCCCGCTCGAACACCACGGGCGGGTTGAGACACTCCTCGATGGTGGTCCAGATGCTGAAGGAGGGCGCGAAGTCGTAGCCCGCGACGGCGAGGTTGGCGCCGTCGCGCACGCCGATCTCGTCGATCTGCGAGAACAGGTGGTCGGCGGCGTAGCGGGCGAAGACGTCGGACAGGCCGGGCTCGACGCCCATGCCGACCAGCGCGAGGCGCCCGGCGGACTCCCAGCGCTCGGCCATGGCGAACTGCTCGTCGCCGAGCTTGACGCCGGGCTGCTCGTGCGGGCGCTCGGGGTGGGGGCGGGACAGGCTCATCGCCATGTCGAGGTAGTCGGCCCCGGCCGCGAGCGCGCCGCGGAACAGCGGCATGACGAACCGGGGGTCGACGGCGTTGACGAGCACGTCGCAGCCGTGGCGGGCCAGGGCGGCGGCGACGGCCGCCTCGTCGGAGGCGTCGAGGCGGTCCGCGACGAACCGGGAGTCGCCCGCCACGGCGGCGACGGCGGCCTCGGCGCGGGCGGGGTCGTAGTCGGTGACGACGAGACGGTCGAAGAAGGCGCGGCGGGCGGCGATCCGCACGAGGGCGGAACCGACGCCGCCGGCGCCGGCGAGGAGGATGCGCACGGGAGCTCCGTTCAGGTGAGTGCGGGGTCAGCGAGCGGGCGGGCGCGGTCAGCGTCGACCGGCGCGCCGGCGTCGGGCCTCCCCCACGGTCAGGACCAGCAGGGCGACGGCGAACATCGCCGTGCCGACGACGTTGACCTGCATCGGCACGCCGCGCTGGGCGCTGCCCCAGACGTACATGGGGAAGGTGACGGTGGTGCCGGAGTTGAAGTTGGTGATGACGAAGTCGTCGAAGGACAACGCGAAGCTGAGCATCGCGGCCGCGGCGATGCCCGGCGCGACGAGCGGCAGGGTCACCCGCCGGAACGTCTCCCACTCGTTGGCGTACAGGTCCATCGCCGCCTGCTCCAGCCGGGGGTCGAGCCCGGTCAGCCGGGCCTTGACCGTCACGACCACGAAGGACAGGCAGAACATGACGTGCGCGATCGCCACCGTCACCGTGCCCAGGGGCACCCCGGCGGCCACGAACAGCGTGAGCAGCGAGGAGCCCATGACCACCTCGGGGGTGGCCATCGGCAGGTAGATGAGCACGCTGGTCGCCGCCTGCCCGCGGTAGCGGTGCCGCACCATGGCGAAGGACATCAGCGTGCCGAGCAGGGTGGCCACCAGCGTGACGACGAACCCGATGCGGAAGCTCGTGGCCAGCGCGGCGCACATGTCGCCGGCCGCGCACGGGTTGAGCCAGTTGTCGAGGGTGAAGGCCTCGAAGTCGTAGCTCAGGCGGCTGGCGGGCTTGTTGAACGACAGCAGCGCGACGACCGCGTTGGGCAGCAGCATGTACGCCAGCACGCCGATGGCGACGATGACGACGAGGTTGCGCCCCAGCCAGCGGCGGGTGCGGTAGAGGGTGTCCATCAGACCAGCTCCTTCGTCCCGATGCGGCGGACGTAGAGCACGACCAGCAGCAGGATGATCGCCATGAGCAGGAACGACAGCGCGGCGGCCTGCGGGTAGTTCAGGGTCACGAGGAACGAGCTGTTGATGACGTTGCCGACCATGTACTGGTTCGGCGTGCCGAGGAGCTGGGCGTTGACGTAGTCCCCGGCGGCCGGGATGAACGTCATGAGCGTCCCGGCCACCACCCCGGAGGCCGACAGCGGCAGCGTCACCTTGCGGAACGCCGTGACGGGGTTGGCGTACAGGTCCCCGGCCGCCTCGACGAGGCGGGGGTCGAGCTTCTCCAGCGCCGCGTAGATCGGCAGCACCATGAACGGCAGGAAGTTGTAGGTCAGGCCGGTGACGACGGCGACGGAGGTGGCCAGCAGCCGCCCGTCCGGCGCGACGAGGCCCACCGCCCGCAGGATGTCGAGGACCGGGCCGTTGTCGGCGAGGATCGACTTCCACGCCAGCGTGCGCACGAGGAAGCTGGTGAAGAACGGCGCGACGACGAGCACGAGCATGACGTTCTTCCACCGCCCCGCCTTGAACGCCATGGTGTAGGCCAGCGGGTAGCCGAGGAGGAAGCCCAGGACGGTCGCGATGCCGGCGTAGAGGAACGCGCGCAGGAACTGCGGGGCGTAGGCCGCGACGGCGTCGACGTAGTTCTGCCAGGCGAACGCCATCCGGTAGCCGGTGGTCAGCGAGCCGGAGGGGTCGTACAGGCTCGTCGCGAAGAGCTGGACCAGCGGCAGGGCGAAGAAGACGAGCAGCCACAGGCCGCCCGGCAGGAGCAGGAGGTAGGCGGTGCGGCGCCGGCCGCGGCGCGCCCGCGCCGGGGCCTCGGCGACCTGGGTGGGGGCCAGCCCGGCGAGGGCCGTCATGCCACCGCTCCGACCTTGTCCTCGACGACGACGCCGGCGGTGGCGGCGCCGTCGGCGTCGAGGACGAACCCGTGCGCGGGCCGGAAGTGCACGCTGACCTCCGCCCCCGGCTGCAGCGGCCCCTCGAGGCCGACGTTCTGCTCGAAGACGCTGACCTCCTGGCCCCACGGCACCCGCACGAGGTACTGGGTGCTGACCCCGACGAAGCTGGTGTCGGTGATGACGCCCTCGACGGCGTTGACGCCCTCGGGCACGGGCGTCCCGGCCGGGGTCAGGCGCAGCTTCTCCGGGCGCACGCCGAGCCACACGTCCGTGCCGGTGGCCGAGCTGCGCGCGGCCGGGACGGCCCAGCGGCGCCCCTCCACGGTCAGGGCGACGTCGTCGCCGGCCGGGGTCGCCGTCGCCCGCACGAGGTTGCACTGGCCGAGGAAGTTGGCCACGAAGGTCGTCGCGGGGCGGTCGTAGAGCTCGGCGGGGCTGCCCATCTGCTCGATGCGCCCGGCGTTCATCACCGCGATGGTGTCGGCCATGGTCATGGCCTCCTCCTGGTCGTGGGTGACGTGGAGGAAGGTCAGCCCGACCTCGGTCTGGATGCGCTTGATCTCGATCTGCATCTGCCGGCGCAGCTTGAGGTCCAGCGCGCCGAGCGGCTCGTCGAGGAGGAGCACCTTGGGCTGGTTGATCAGCGCCCGGGCCAGGGCGACGCGCTGCTGCTGGCCGCCGGAGAGCTGGGCGGGGCGGCGGGCGCCGTACCCGGCGAGCTCGACGAGCTCGAGCATGCGCTCGACCTGCGCCTTGACGTCCTTGACGCCGCGGCGGCGCAGGCCGAAGGCGACGTTCTCGAAGATGTCCAGGTGCGGGAAGAGGGCGTAGTTCTGGAAGACGGTGTTGATGGGCCGGCGGTAGGGCTTGAGCCGGGTGACGTCCTGCCCGCCCAGGCGGATCTGCCCGGCGGTGGGCTCCTCGAGGCCGGCGACCATGCGCAGCGTCGTCGTCTTGCCGCACCCGGAGGCGCCGAGGAGGGCGAAGAAGGAGCCCTGCGGGATGGTCACGGTGAGGTGGTCGACGGCGGTGTGCTCGCCGAACTGCTTGGAGACGTCCACCAGCTCGAGGTCGCCCTCGATGGCGCCGGCGCGGTCCTTGCTGCGGGCGGTGCGGGCCATCCGTGCCATGTCAGGCCCCCACGACCTTCTGGAACTTCTCGGTGTAGGCCCGGTCCTGCTCCTCGGTCATCCCCATGAAGGTGTAGGAGTTGGCGAGGAAGTCGTCGGTGGGGAAGATCAGCGGGTTCTCGGCCAGCGCCGGGTCGATCTTCGCCGCCTCCTCCTGCGCGCCGGCGACGGGGCAGATGTAGTTCACCCACGCCGCGACCTGGGCCGCCACCACCGGGTCGTAGTAGTGGTCCATGAGGAGCTCGGCGTTCTTCTTGTGGGTGGCGCCGTTGGGCACGAGCATGTTGTCGCTCCAGAGGTTCAGGCCCTCCTCGGGGGCGACGAACTTGATGTCCGGGTTGTCGAACTGCAGCTGGACGACGTCCCCGGACCACGCCATGGCCGCGACGATGTTGCCCTGCACGAGGTCCTGGGCGTAGTCGTTGCCGGTGAAGGCGCGGATCTGGCCGACGTCGACGGCGCCCTGGAGGCGCTCGAGCGCCAGGTCGAAGTCCGCGTCGGTGAACTTCGACGGGTCCTTGCCGACCAGGGCCAGCATGAAGGCCATGGTGTCCTGCATCTCCGACAGGAAGGTGATGCGGCCCTTGAGCTCGGGCTTGGTCAGCAGCTCCTCGAAGCTGCGCACCTCGCCGGTCTTGGCGGCGTTGTAGGCGATGCCGGTCAGCCCGGACTGCCACGGCACCGCGTAGTTGCGGTCGGCGTCCCACGACGGCGAGGCCAGGTTGGGCAGCAGGTTCTTCTCGACATTGGGCAGGTTGCCCTTGTCGAGCTTCTGCAGCCAGCCGTTGGTGATCATGCGGGCGGCCATGTAGTCGGTGAGCACGAACAGGTCGCGCCCGGTGGGCTGGCCTTGGGAGAGCTGGCCCTGGACCTTGCCGAAGAACTCGGCGTTGTCGTTGACCTCCTCGGTGTAGGTCACCTTGATGCCGGTCTTCTCCTCGAACGCCTCGAGGCTCGGCCGCGACTTCTCGTCCTCCGAGTAGTCGATGTACAGCGGCCAGTTGGAGAAGTTGAGCGTCTTGTCCTTGTCGGACAGGTCCTCCGCCGCCGCGCCCTGGGGGCCCTTCTGGGCCGGGGTGCCGCAGGCGGCCAGCAGGGCCGCCATGCCGATGGTCAGGCCGCCGGCGCCGGCGGTGCGCAGGAACGCCCGGCGGGAGACGGCGGAGGGCACCGTGAGGGTGCGGCGGGCGGGGAGCGAGGGGCGAGCGTGGGGAGCCATCAGCGTCCTTCGAAGGGTCGGGGCGGTGCAGCGACCCGGGCACGGCGACGGGCGGCGCGCGGGTCTCGCGCCGCGATGGCGGTGCGGAACGTCATAGGTCCGACCACCTCCTTGCCATGCTCGGAGTAAGTTGACGCCGATACTGGCACGAGGTGGCCCCGATCACATAGAGATCCGTCGTAAATTTCTTGTTTCGCTACGGATTCAGTGGTCACGAATCGGTCACCGCTGACATCATGGACAGCGTGACCAGGCACCGGACGAACGGCCTCGACGACGTCTCCAAGACGATCATCGCCCAGCTCCAGCAGGACGGACGCCGCTCCTACGCCACCATCGGCCGCGCCGTGGGGCTGTCCGAGGCGGCGGTGCGCCAGCGCGTCCAGCGCCTCCTCGACAGCGGCGTCATGCAGATCGTGGCGGTGACCGACCCGGTGCAGGTCGGCGTGGGCCGCCAGGCGATGATCGGCATCCAGGTCGAGGGCGAGATCCAGCCGGTCGCCGCGCAGCTGGCCGAGATGCCCGAGGTCGACTACGTGGTCATCACCGCGGGGTCCTTCGACATCCTCGCGGAGGTGGTCGCCGAGGACGACGCGCACCTGCTCGAGATCCTCTCCTCGCGCATCCGCGGACTGCCCGGGGTGCGCGCGACGGAGACGTTCGTCTACCTCAAGCTCGAGAAGCAGACGTACGCCTGGGGCATCCACTGACCCCACCCCCCCCCACCGCGAGACGTCAAGTTGGGCGCGAGAGGTCAACGAGAGGGAGCGGGCCGTCAGGCGCCACCCGGCACGCCGCCCACGGCCGCCGGTCGCTCCCCCGCGCCGGACGTGTCGGCGAGGCGGCCGTAGGTGTCCGGCCGGCGGGTGGCGACGAGGGGGAAGAGGTCGAGCCAGTCGCGGCGCTGGGCGAGGTCGAGCTCCGCGACCAGGACGGCGTCGGCGTCGCGCGGGGCCTGCACGAGGACGCGCCCGTAGGGGTCGGAGACGAACGAGGAGCCGTAGAAGGTGTTCAGGCCTTCGTCGCCCCACCGGTTGACCGCCACCATGAAGGTCCCGTTGGTGATGCCGTGGGCGACGATGGTGTGCTGCCACAGCGGCTGGGTGTCGAAGGCGGGGTGGTCCGGCTCGGTGCCGATCGCCGTCGGGTAGGCGATGACGTCGGCGCCGGCCAGCCCGTACGCCCGGGCCACCTCGGGGAACCACTGGTCCCAGCAGGTCGGCAGGCCCAGGGCGACCCGGCCCGCGGGCGTGTCCAGGGCGACGACCGGGTACGGCTCGGGCTCGGCCGGACCAGGGCGGAAGTACGCGTCCTCGTGGTAGCCGGCCGTGACGGGGATGTGCAGCTTGCGGGTGGCGGCCAGCAGGGCGCCGTCCGGGGCGACGAGGATGGCGGTGTTGTACCCGCGCCCGTCCGGCCCGGGCGCCCGCTCGAACAGCGAGGCGTGGACCGGGACGCCGGCCGCGGCGGCCGCCTCCGCGGCGAACCGATGGGTGGGGCCCCCCTCGAGGGGCTCGGCGGTGGCGTCGGCGGGCCCGGCGGGCCGGGTGTCGGCGAGGTAGCGCGAGAGCGTGAGCTCCTGCAGGAAGACGACCTGCGCGCCGGCGTCGGCGGCGGCCAGGACGCCATCGCGCAGCACGGCGCGGTGCTCGGCCGGGTCGGGGTGCCAGCGGGTCTGCACCGCGCCGACCCGCACCGGCCGCGCCGGGGAGGGGTGGACGCGGGCTGGGGACGGCGGCGCCTGGGCGGTCAGGACCTTCATCGTGTCTCCCTTCCCGGCGCGGGCGCCGGCTGCTGCTGGGTGATGCAGTGGACCCCGCCGCCGAAGGCGAAGATGTCCCGCCCGTCGACGGTGACGACCTCCCGGCCGGGGTAGGCGGCGGCGAGGATCTCGACGGCGGCGGCGTCGTGGGGGTCCCCGAAGGTGCCCACGACGACGACCCCGTTGGCCACGTAGTGGTTGACGTAGGAGTAGTCGCTGATCCCCCCGTCCGCGGCCGGGACGGTGGGGGCGGGCAGGTCGAGGACCTCCAGGCGCCGGCCGCGGGCGTCGGTGGCGGCGGCGAGCACCTCGCGGACCTGGGCGCTCACCGCGTGGTCGGGGTGGGCGGGGTCGCGCTGGTCGTGCAGGACGACGACGCCGGGGCGCACGAACGCGGCGACGATGTCCACGTGCCCGCGGGTGCCGAACTCGTCGTAGTCCCGGGTCAGGCCCCGGGGCAGCCAGATCGCGGCGGTGGTGCCCAGCCGCGCGTGCACCTCGGCCTCCACCGCCGCGCGGTCGGCCCCGGGGTTGCGGCCCGGGTCGAGCTGGACGGTCTCGGTGAGCAGCACGGTGCCCTCGCCGTCGACGTGGATCCCGCCGCCCTCGTTGACCAGCCACGACGGCGCCACCTCGGCGCCCGCGAGCGCGGCCACCCGCCGGGCCAGGTGCCGGTCCTGCCCCCAGGCGGCCCAGGCCTGGGCGCCCCAGCCGTTGAACACCCAGTCCACGGCGACGACGGCGCCGGCGGCGCCGCGCACGAACGTCGGGCCGCTGTCACGCATCCACGCGTCGTCCAGCGGCAGCTCGACCGTCTCCACCCCGGCGGGCAGGACGGCGGCCGCGGCCTCGGCGTCGCCGGGGGCGACCACCATGGTCACCGGCTCGTGGCGCACCACGGCCGCGGCCACCGCCGCCCAGGCGCGGCGGGCGGTGGCCAGCGTGGCCGAGCCGTCGGGGCCGAAGGTGGCGTTCGCCGTCGGGAAGGCCATCCAGGTGCGCGTGTGCGGCTCCCACTCCGCCGGCATGCGCGTGCCCGGCACGTCGCCGAGCAGGGGCGGTCGTTCGTGACGTCTCGTGACCGAGTTGACGTCTCGCGGCGAACTTGACGTCTCGCCGGGAGGGGTGGGGCTCACGCGCGCACCCGGAAGACCGTGTCGTGCCAGGGCCGCTCCGGGCCGCTCTCGCGGCTGGCGAGGACGTGCTTGACGTTCGTGTACTCCTCGAGGGAGTACGCCGACATGTCCTTGCCGAAGCCGGAGGCCTTGTACCCGCCGTGCGGCATCTCCGAGGTGATGGTGATGTGGTCGTTGAGCCACACGCACCCGGCCTGGAGCTCCTCGCTCGCGCGCATGGAGCGGGCCAGGCTCGTCGTCCACGCCGAGGCGGCCAGCCCGTAGGGGGTGTCGTTGGCCAGCGCGATGCCCTCGTCGTCGGTGTCGAACGGCAGCGCGACGAGCACCGGGCCGAAGACCTCCTGCTGGACGATCTCGCTGTCCTGGGCGGCGTCGACGACCAGGGTGGGCCGGTAGAACGCCCCGGCCGCGAGGGCGCCGTCGGGCGCCGCCCCGCCGGCGAGCACCCGGGCCCCGGCGGCGCGGGCGCGGTCGACGAAGCCGGCCACCTTGTCGCGGTGGGCGTGGGTGATGAGGGACCCGAGATCGGTCCCGGGGTCGGTGGGGTCGCCCACGACCACCTGGTCCATGAGCTCGGCGACCCGCGCGGTGAACGCGGCGAAGAGCGGGCGCTGGACGTAGGCGCGCGTGGCGGCGGTGCAGTCCTGGCCGCCGTTGATGATGGCCCCGGCGACGGCGCCGCGGGCCGCGGCCTCGAGGTCGGCGTCGTCGAAGACGACGACGGGGGCCTTGCCGCCGAGCTCGAGGTGGACGCGCTTGGCCGTCTCGGCCGCGAGGGCCATGATGCGCCGGCCCACCGCCGTCGACCCGGTGAAGGAGGTCATCGCCACCCCGGGGTGGCGTACGAGGTGCTCGCCCACGGTGGGGCCCGGCCCGGTCACGACGTTGATCACCCCGGCCGGCAGGCCGGCGGCGGTGGCGGCCTCGGCGAGCAGCAGGGTGGTACCGGGGGTGAGCTCGGAGGGCTTGAGCACGATCGTGTTCCCGGCGGCGACGGCGGGCAGGATCTTCCACCCGGCCATCTGCAGCGGGTAGTTCCACGGTGCGATGGAGCCGACGACGCCGACCGGCTCGCGGCGCACCATCGAGGTGGCCCGCCCGGCGTACTCCCCGGCGGCCAGGCCCTGGAGCTGGCGGGCGGCGCCGGCGAAGAAGGTGGCGTTGTCGATGGTGCCGGGCACGTCGAACTCGGTGGACATGCGGATGGTCTTGCCGGTCTGGGCCGTCTCGACGGCGGCCAGCTCGTCGGCGCGGCGGTCGAGCTCGGCGGCCAGGCGCAGCAGCGCGTCGGCCCGCTCCCCCGGCGTCAGCCCGGACCAGGCGGGCAGCGCGGCGGCGGCGGCGGCGACGGCGTCGTCGACGTCCGCGGGGTCGGCGTACCGGACGGTCTCGGCGGCCTCGCCGGTGGCCGGGTCGATGCGGGTGCCGGTCGCGCCGCGGCCGTCGCGGTAGTTCCCGGCGATGTATTGGTGCATGGGTGCCTCCGAGGGGTGGGTGCGGCGGGGCCGGCAGGGTCAGGAGTCGAAGCCGAGCTTGAGCGCGTCGAGGAGCCGCAGCCACGGCCCGCGCCGCCCCTGGCGGCGGTCGGCCCGGGCGAGCGCGGCGACGGTGAGGGTGATGCCGAGCCAGGCCAGCGGCTCGGGCGGGAAGGGCCGGGGGCGGCGGCGGACCATGGCCAGGGCGGTGCGCTCGGTGCGCACGCCGTCGAGCAGGTCGAGCATGACGTCCCCGGCGAAGCGGGTGGCGGCCACGCCCAGGCCGGTGAAGCCGGCGGCGTAGGCGACCCGGCCGCCGTGGGCGGTGGTGAAGAAGGCGAAGAAGCGGCTGCAGGTGTCGATGGCCCCGCCCCAGGCGTGGGTGAAGCGGATGCCGCGCAGCTGCGGGAAGGTGGCGAGCAGGTGGGCGGCGAGGCGCTCGAAGGTGGCCTCGCTGGTCTCGTGCTCCGGCCGCACCCGCCGGCCGTAGTGGTACACGGCGTCGTACCCGCCGAAGAGGATCCGGTTGTCGGCGGTGAGCCGGTAGTAGTGGAAGCGGTTGCTCAGGTCCGCCAGGCCCTGGCGGCGGCGCCAGCCGATGGCCTCGAGCTGCTCGGCGCTGAGCGGCTCGGTCATGAGGGCGTAGTCGTAGACCGGGACGGTGTGCAGCCGGGTGCGGCGCAGCAGGGACGGGAAGGCGTTGGTGGCCAGGGCGACGCGGCGGGCGGTGACGGTGCCGCCGTCGGTGTCGAGCGTGACGGCGACCGGGGTGGCGGTGAGCGCGCGCACCGGCGTGTGCTCGTAGATCTCCACGCCCAGCTCCCGGCACACCCGCGCCAGGCCCCAGGCCAGCTTGGCGGGGTTGAGCAGCACGGTGCCGGCGGTGTCCCACAGGCCGGCGTGGTACAGCGGGGAGGCGACCTCGGCGCGCACGGCGGCGGCGTCGAAGTAGACCGTCGCGGCGCCGGTCTCGGCCGCCTCCTCCGCCAGCCAGGCGACCTGGTGCGGCTCGGTGGCGACGTTGAGGGTGCCCGTGCGCTCCAGGTCGCAGTCGATGCCGTGGCGCTCGATCGTCGCGACGAGCTCGGCGAGGTTCTCCCGGCCCAGCTCGCGCAGCCGGTCGACCTCGCCGGGCAGGTGGCGGGCGCCGTTGGCGTCGCCGTGCGTCAGGCTCGCCTCGCAGAAGCCGCCGTTGCGCCCGGACGCCGCCCAGCCGACGCGGCGGGCCTCGAGCAGCACCACCCGCCGGGCGGGGTCGCGCTCCTTGGCGCGCAGGGCGGTCCACAGCCCGGCGAAGCCGCCGCCGACGACGGCGAGATCGGTGGCGACGTCGCCGGCCAGGGCCGGGGCGGCGTCGGGACGGCGCGGGTCGTCGAGCCAGAAGGGGCGGCGCCGCGCGCCCGCCAGGGCGGCGCGGACCTCGGCGCGGGGGACCTCGGCCTCGGCCCGTTCGTAGGCGGTCCGGCGCTGCGCGCGCCGGGCCGCGGCCCTCGCGGGTCGGAGTTCGCTGTCCGCTGCCACGTCCACCTTCTCTGCTGCGCGGGCACGTCCCGCCGGGTTGTCGCCGATCTTGACAGACAGCCCCGACCCTAACAAGGGATTCCGTCGCAAAATCGGCGTTATGCGATGGAATCCGTGGCGCAGCGGCGGAGCCGGCGCTAGGGTCGACGCAACCGCCGACCGGAGGAACCCATGACGCTCACCGACCGCGCCGTCGTCGCGCCCGGGACGCAGGCGGCCGCGCAGCGGCACCTGTGGATGCACTTCGCCCGCCACGCGCCCGGGGAGCCGGTGCCGATGATCGTGCGCGGGGAGGGCGCCTACGTCTACGACGACGCCGGCCGGCGCTACCTCGACGGCCTCGCCGGGCTGTTCACCGTCCAGGTCGGGCACGGGCGCACCGAGCTGGCCGAGGCGGCCGCCCGGCAGGCGGCCGAGCTGGCGTACTTCCCGCTGTGGTCCTACGCCCACCCGCGCGCCGTCGAGCTGGCGGAGCGGCTCGCCGGGTACGCGCCCGGCGACCTCAACCGGGTCTTCTTCACCTCCGGCGGCGGCGAGGCCGTGGAGAGCGCGTGGAAGCTGGCCAAGCAGTACTTCAAGCTCACCGGCCGCCCGCTCAAGCACAAGGTGATCAGCCGCGCCGTCGCCTACCACGGCACCACCCACGGGGCGCTGTCGCTGACCGGCATCCCCGAGGCCAAGGCGATGTTCGAGCCGCTGGTGCCCAGCGCGATCAAGGTGCCGAACACGAACTTCTACCGGGCGACCGAGCACGGCGACGACCTGGAGGCCTTCGGGCGCTGGGCCGCGGACCGGATCGCCGAGGCGATCGAGTTCGAGGGCCCGGAGACGGTGGCCGCGGTGTGCGTCGAGCCGGTGCAGAACGCCGGCGGCTGCTTCCCCCCGCCGCCGGGCTACCTGCAGCGGGTGCGCGAGATCTGCGACGCCTACGACGTGCTCATGGTCTCCGACGAGACCATCTGCGCCTTCGGCCGGCTGGGCGAGATGTTCGCGGGCACCCGCTACGGGTACACGCCGGACATCATCACCTGCGCGAAGGGGCTGACGTCCGGGTACGCCCCGCTCGGCGCGATGATCGCCAGCGACCGGCTGTTCGAGCCCTTCGCCGACGGCGCGGCCTCCTTCGCGCACGGGTACACCTTCGGCGGGCACCCGGTCGCGGCCGCCGTCGCCCTGGCCAACCTCGACCTGTTCGAGCGCGAGGGCCTCAACGCCCACGTGCGCGCCCACGAGGGCGCCTTCCGGGCCACCCTCGAGCGGCTGCTCGACCTGCCGATCGTCGGGGACGTGCGCGGGGCGGGCTTCTTCTACGGCATCGAGCTCGTCAAGGACAAGGCCACCCGGGCCACGTTCGACGCCGCGGAGAGCGAGCGGCTGCTGCGCGACTTCGTCTCGGCCGAGCTCTTCCGCGCCGGGCTGTACTGCCGGGCCGACGACCGCGGCGACCCCGTCGTCCAGCTCGCCCCGCCGCTGATCGTCGGGCAGGCGGAGTTCGACGAGATGGAGCAGATCCTGCGCGACGTGCTCGGCCGGGCCGCGGCGCTGCTCTGACATGGCAAAAGCCCGCCTGCCGTCCGGCAGGCGGGCTTCGGAGCGGATGACGGGACTCGAACCCGCGACCCTCACCTTGGCAAGGTGATGCTCTACCAACTGAGCCACATCCGCGCGTCCGGAGCGAGCTCCGGCGTGCGTGACCATCCTAAGCCACTCCGCGCCCCTGTCCGGCGCCGGCCAGGCGGCCGGCCCACGCCGGATCCCGCGGGATTCCGCCGCTTCCCGGAGTCGCTGTGAGGGAGATAACCCGCCCGCTGCCGCACCCGCCGGTGGGTCCGCTCATCCGGGGCTGGGCGGGACCGTCATCCGTGGCTGGGCGGGTCCGCTCATCCGTGGCTGGGCGTGACCGCCAACGACGCCAGGTCCTCCGGTCGCGGGTAGGAGGCCTGGGCCCCCTCCCCCGTGGCCGCGTACGCGCCCACGAGCGAGGCGAGCCGGGCGGAGCCGACGAGGTCGAGGCCCGAGGCCAGGCCGCCGAGCAGCGCGCCCGTGAAGGCGTCGCCGCAGCCGGTGGTGTCCACCGCCTCGACCGGCGTCGGCGCGATCTCCTCGACGGCGGTGCCCGCCGCCGTGGTGCGCAGGACCACCGCCCCCTCGCCCCCGAGCGTCACCACCACGTCCGCGACGCCGAACCGGTCGAAGACCTCGCGTCCGCACTCCGCCCACGAGGTGTCCAGCGGCGAGCGCCCGAGCACGTCCGCCAGCTCGTGCTCGTTGAGGACCAGCACGTCGACGAGGCTGAGCAGCTCCGCCGAGGGCTGCCGGTAGGGCGAGGGGTTGAGCACCGTCGTCACGGACTCCTCCCGGGCGATGCGGGCGGCGGCGAGCACCACGTCGTCCGCGACCTCGAAGGCGAGACCGAGCGTGCGGGAGGCGGCGATGGCCTCACGGGCGCGGGCGACGTCCGCGGTGGTCAGCGTCCCGTTCGCACCGGGGGAGACGATGATGAGGTTCTCGGCCGAGGAGTCCACGCAGACGACGGCGGTCCCGGTCGGCACCCCGCTGCGGCGGGCCACGGCGTCGAGCCGCACGCCCGCCCGGGCCAGCTGGTCGAGCACGACGGTGCCGTTGGCGTCGTCGCCGACCGCGCCGACGAGTCGGACGGCCGCCCCCATCAGGGCCGCCGCCGCGGCCTGGTTGGCGGACTTCCCGCCCGACGTCACGCGCAGCGGGCCCCCCTCGACGGTCTCGCCGGGTCGAGGGAGCCGTTCGGTGCGAACGACCAGATCGGCGTTCAGGGAGCCGACGACGCAGACCGGGCCGTGGAGAGCCGTGGGTGCGGTCTGGAGCATGGTCATGGTGGTCCTCCTGTTTCGTGCCCTGGCCCGCCGTCGCGGGCCGACCGGCCCCGCGAGGTGGAACCCCGGGCGATGAATTCAGCGCCGGTGATGACGAGGTTCGGGGCCTCCGGCGGTCGCCCCTCGAGGATCGACGCCAGCGCCTCCACGCCCGCGGCCGCGAGCTCGGCGACAGGTTGCCGCACCGCCGAGATGCTCGGCCGCGTGACGTGGAACCAGGTGTCGTCGTCGAAGCTCACGAGCCCGACCTGCTCGCCGATGGCCAGTCCCTGCTCCTGGAGGACCTCCATGGCCCCCAGGGTGAGCAGGTTGGACAGGGCGATCACCGCGTCCGGCCGACGGGGCGCCTCGAGGAGGTCCCGCATGGCCCGCCGGCCTGAGTGCTGGGAGAAGTCGCCCTCGAGGACACGCACACCGTCGACGTCGTAGCCGGCGCGACCGAGCGCGTCGACCGCAGCCTGCGCCCGCCCCCTCCCGGTGGACGCCTGCCGGGGTCCGGCGATGATCGCGGGACGCTCATAGCCCTCCCGCGCCAGGTGGCGGGCGACGTCCAGCAGCGCCGATGCCGGGTCGACGAACACGGAGTAGGGCACCTCCGCGGCGGGCCGGCGATCGAGGAACACCACGGGAGTCGCGCCGCCCACGAGGCTGCGCATCCGCGGGGTGGGAGGGCCCGCCGGGACCAGCAGGAGGCCGTCGACCTGCTGCCGCAGGAGCATGTCCGTCACCGCTTCCTGCTGGGTGGGATCCTCCATCCCGTTCGCCATCGCCAGGACCCAGCCGCGCCGGCGCACCTCCTGCTCCACGTGGAACGCCAGCAGCGTCATGAAAGGGTTGGTGATGTCGCCGATCACCAGTCCGATCGTTCCGGTGCGCCCCGTCCGCATGGCCGCGGCGACGAGGCTCGGGCGGTACCCGAGCCGGTCGGCAACCGCCTGCACGCGCGCCCGCGTGTCGGGAGAGACGGCCTCGTGGCCCGACAGGGCGCGCGACACCGTTGCCGCCGAGACGCCAGCGTGCTCGGCAACTTCCCTGATGGTGGTCATGTATTTCCCGGATTCTCGGCGAGCGGAAGGTGCGGCGGCCAGGAAATGGCGGCCGCACCTCCCGCTCGGGCGACGGTCTAGGCCTTGTCTCCGGCCGGCTTCGGGATGAGCAGGCTCATGAGGAAGGCCAGTCCGAGAAACACTGCACCGACGATGATCGCACCGGAATACCCGGCGGTCGGACCGCTGGCGTCGAGCGCGGTCTTCACCGCGAACAGCACCGCGAACGACAGGCCCGCCCCGAGGTTGAATGCCCCGGCATTCAATCCAGGGAGGTAACCGGGATTGTCGGCCGGCGAAAGCACGATCCCCAGCCCGTTGAGCATGATGTTCCCGATGCCCGCGTAGGTGATGCCGACGAAGACCGAGACGCCGAGGAGCAGCCAGCCGGTGGGGTGGGTGACCGTCACGAGGCACAGCACGAGACCGGCGACCGTGCCGATGAGGCCGACCCGGAGGACGGCTCGGTAGCCGAACGTCCCCGCGAGCTTGCCGGCGATCGGCCCCATGACCAGGCCGGCCAGGGCGTACGGCGTGAGCGTCACCAGCGGCGCGACGTCGGCCGCGATGCCCGCCCCGACCGCCTCGTCCTGGGCGAGGGCCGGGATGATGCCGTTCATGATGGCGAACACGCCGGTCATGGTCAGCACGGTGGTGCCGAGAAGCGCCCACGTCGCGCGCGACCGCAGGTAGACCGTGGGCACGAGGGGGTGGGCGGAGGCGTCCTGCGACTTCCAGAACGCCACGAACGCCACGATGCCGACCGCGAGGAGCGCGGCGATGAGCGCCCAGGGCGCGTCGGCCACCTTGCCCGCCTCGTTGAACGCCGTCAGGACGGAGCCGACCGCGACGACGAGGAGCAGCACGCCCCGCCAGTCCATCGGCTGCGGCTCGTCGACGCGAGACTCGTCCGTGAGGTACCGGACGGCGAGCACGGCCAGGCCGGCGATGACGGCCATGACCCAGAAGATCGACCGGAACCCGAAGTGCTGGGCGAGGTAGCCGCCGGCGAGGGCGTCGACACCGGCGATGCCGCCGTTGATCGCCGTCACCACGCCGAGCAGCACCGCGTAGCGCTTGGGGTCCGGCACGGCGACGCGCAGCATGATCAGCGCGAGCGGCACGGTGGGTCCCGCAACGCCCTGGATGATCCGGCCCACGAACAGCACGGTCACGTTCGGCGCCAGCGCGGAGACCACGCACCCGATTCCGGTCAGCGCCATCATCCAGGCCAGGAGCCGGCGGCGCCCGATCATGTCGCCCAGGCGCGGAAGGAAGAGGCTGAACAGTGCCGCCGAGGTGAAGAACGCGGTCTGGGTCAGACCGATCTCCGCCGTGGTGGCATCGAGCTGCTTCTCCATGAGCGCCAGCGCCGGCGACAGCATGGACGCGTTGAGCTGGAAGGCGAAGCAGGCCGCGAGCAGGGCCGTCATCACGGCGGCCACGGACCGCCGCGTGCCCAGGGTGGGCGCGGCCGTGGTCACGCTCATGCGGCGATCTTCGAGGTGGAGACGGCGTCGATCGCGTCGACGACCATGCCCCAGAACTTCTCGAAGTCGAGGTCGACGGCCACCTGGGTGGGGCAGTCAGCGGGCGCGGGGGCGCGGAAGTCCGCCACCGTCATCCCCAGGGTGTGCGTGCCCGTCAGCTCGACCGTCAGCGGCGCCCGGCGGGTGGTCATGACGCTGGGATCGATGCAGTAGGCGACGGCGCACGGGTCGTGCACCGGCGGGAAGTCGAAGCCCTGGGCGTCCTTGTACGCCGCGCGGAAGAAGTCGAAGAGCCCGAGCACGAAGTCGGACACCGGGGTGTCGAGCGCCTGGATCCGCGCCGCCACCTCGTCCGTCGCCAGCGCCTGGTGGGTGAGATCGAGCCCGACCATGGTGAGCTCCCAGCCCGCCGAGAAGACGATGTGGGCGGCCTCCGGGTCGACCAGGATGTTGAACTCCGCGACCGGGGACCAGTTGCCCACGTGGTAGCCGCCGCCCATGAGCACGACCTCCTTGACGCGCTCGACGATCCGCGGCTCCTTGCGCGCCGCCATCGCGATGTTCGTCAGCGGGCCGACGGGCACGAGCGTGACCGTTCCCGGCTCCTCGCGCATGACGATGTCGATGATCAGGTCGACCGCGTGGCGGGGGTCGAGCGAGACCGTGGGCTCGGGCAGCTCGGGACCGTCCATGCCGGACTCGCCGTGGACGTCCGGCGCGACTTCCTGCGCCCGGACCAGCGGGCGATCGCATCCCGCCGCGATCGGCACGTCAACCATGCCGGCGACCGTGGCCACCGCGAGCGCGTTGCGCGTGACCTTGGCGAGGGTCTGGTTGCCGCCGACGGTCGTGACGGCCAGGAGGTCGATCTCCGGACTTCCGTGCGCGAGGAGCATGGCGATCGCGTCGTCGTGCCCCGGGTCGCAGTCGAGGATGATCTTCTTCGACATCGTTGTCCCCCTTCGCCCGGTCCTGTGGAGGTTGGGTACCGGGCCGTATGGAATCGATTACACGGGCACCGTAATCGGGTGTACCGACCGTCGTGAAATCGATTCCATGAGACGTGCGCCACATCGCTGCATCTGCGCAGGTGGCGTCGTTTGCGGACGCTTCGACCCCGAGTTAGGCCCGTCGAACACGGCCACGGCCGTCGGATTCCGGCCCGGCGCCGGGGGTCGCCGGGCTCGGCCGACCCGGTGTGGGGCCACCGGCGCCCGCCGACGCGTCAGCCTCCGAGGAGGAGCTTCATGCCCTCGTGGGAGGCGGCGAAGCCGAGGCGCTCGTAGAAGCGGTGGGCGTCGGTGCGGCGCTTGTCGGTGGTCAGCTGGACCAGGGCGCAGCCGCGCCGGCGCGCCTCCTCGATCACCCAGCCGATCATCGCCCGGCCCAGGCCCCGTCCCCGCCGGGCCGCGCTCACGCGCACCGCCTCGACCTGGGCGCGCAACGCTCCCCGGCGCGCCAGCCCGGGGATGACGGTCAGCTGCAGCGTGCCGACGACGGCGCCGTCGGCCTCGGCGACGACGAGGAGCTGGGCCGGGTCGGCGTCGATCGCCGCGAAGGCGCGCCGGTACGGCTCGAGGTCGCCGCCGTCGCGGGTGGCGCCGAGCTGGTCGTCGGCGAGCAGGCGGACGAGCGCCGGCAGGTCCGCCGCGCGGGCCCGGCGCAGGACGACGCCGTCGGGGAGCTGGCAGGGCAGGGTCACAGCGCCAGTGTCCCAACTCGCCGGCGCTAGGACGCGGACGCCGCGGCCCGCGCGCGCCTCCGCGGGGATGCGCCCTGCCCGAGTTGACGTCTCGCGGCGAACTTGACGTCTCACCGTGAAGGTGGGGCCTCGTCGGCGGTGGACGCCTCGCGCCCAAGATGACGTCTCAGGACAGAGTTGACATCTCGCCGTGCTCGGGGGCGGGCAGGGTCGCGCGCACCGCGTGCGCCGCGGCGACGAGGTGCTCCAGCGCGGCGGTGACCTCCTCGTAGCGGCGGGTCTTCAGGCCGCAGTCGGGGTTGACCCACAGCTGGCGCGGCGGGACGGCGGCGACGGCGGCCTCGAGCAGCTCGGTCAGCTCGTCCACGGAGGGCACCCGCGGGGAGTGGATGTCGTACACGCCGGGACCGATCTGGCGGCCGAACCCCGCGCGCCGGATGTCGGCGAGGACCTCCATCCGTGAGCGCGCCGCCTCGACGCTCGTCACGTCGGCGTCGAGCCGGTCGATCGCCCCCAGGATCGCGCCGAACTCGGAGTAGCACAGGTGGGTGTGGACCTGGGTGTGGGCCGGCGCGCCGGAGGTGGCCAGCCGGAAGGCGCGCACCGACCAGTCGAGGTAGTCGGCCCGCTCGGCGGTGCGCAGCGGCAGCAGCTCGCGCAGGGCGGGCTCGTCGACCTGGACGATGCCGATGCCGGCCGCCTCCAGGTCGGCGATCTCGTCGCGCAGCGCCAGGGCCACCTGCAGCGCCGTCTCCCCCAGCGGCTGGTCGTCGCGCACGAAGCTCCAGGCCAGGATGGTCACCGGGCCGGTGAGCATGCCCTTGACCGGCCGGTCGGTCAGCGAGGCCGCGTGCCCGGTCCACTCCACCGTCATCGGGCCGCGCCGGGCGACGTCGCCCCACAGGATGGCCGGGCGGGTGCACCGCGAGCCGTAGGACTGCACCCACCCGTGCTCGGTGGCGGCGAAGCCGTCGAGCAGCTCGGCGAAGTACTGCACCATGTCGTTGCGCTCGGGCTCGCCGTGCACGAGCACGTCCAGGCCGAGGCGCTCCTGCAGCCGGACCACCCGCTCGATCTCGGCGCGCATCGCCTGGCGGTACTCCGCCTCGCTCAGCGTCCCGCGACGCACCGCCGCGCGGGCCCGGCGGATCTCCGGCGTCTGCGGGAAGGACCCGATCGTCGTCGTCGGCAGCGTGGGCAGCCCCAGGCGAGCCTGCTGGGCGGCGCGGCGCTCGGGGTAGGGCGCCCGCGTGAACGCGGTGTCGTCCAGCGCCGCCAGCCGCTCGCGCACGCCCGTGCGCACCCCCGGGTGGGCCAGGCGGGCGCGCCGGGCCTCGGCGGCCTCGGCGAACGGCTCGGCGACCGCCTCGCGCCCGCGGGCCAGCGCGTCGGCGAGGATGAGGACCTCCTCGACCTTCTGGTCGGCGAAGGCCAGCCAGCCGCGCAGCTCCCGGCTCAGGTGCTTCTCCCGGGCGGCGTCGTGCGGCACGTGCAGCAGCGAGGTGGAGGTCGCGACGGCGACCCGGGCGCCCTCCCCGATCCCCGCGCGCAGCCGCTCGAGCAGGCCCAGGGCGGCGTCGAGGTCGGTGCGCCAGACGTTGCGCCCGTCGACGACGCCGGCCACCACGACCTTCGGGGCCAGGGTGGCCAGCTCGGCGGCGGGCGGCAGCGCGCCGCGCACCAGGTCCAGGCCCACGGCCTCGACGGCGGAGCGGGCGAGCACCGGCAGGGCGTCGCCGAGCGGGCCGTACCCGGCGGAGACGAACAGCGCCGGGCGCTCGGGCCGGCCGAGCCCGTCGGCCAGGGCGGCGTAGGCGCGCTCGGTCGCGGCGAGCACCCGATCGCGCGGGACGTCCCAGGCGTCGGAGACCAGCGCCGGCTCGTCGAGCTGGAGCCAGGGGGCGCCGGCGACGCCCAGGGCGCGGAGCAGGTCGGCGTAGGCGGCGACGGCGTCGTCGAGCCGGTCGAGGGGGTGGAAGCCGGCCGGGGCGCCCGCGGCGGGCTTGCTCAGGAGGAGGAAGGTCACCGGGCCGACCATGACGGGACGGGTGGTGACGCCGTCGGCGGCGGCCTCGAGGAACTTGAAGAGCAGGCGGTCGTCGCCGTAGCGCAGCGGGGTGTCCGGGCCGATCTCGGGCACGAGGTAGTGGTAGTTGGAGTCGAACCACTTGGTCAGCTCCAGCGGCGCGCGCTGCCCGTCGCCGCGGGCCAGGGCGAAGTAGCCGGGCAGGTCGAGCATGCCGTCCTCCCCGACGAGGTCCGCGAACCGCGCGGGCACCGCGCCGAGGGTGGTGGCGGCGTCGAGGACGTGGTCGTAGGCGGAGAAGTCCCCGGGGATGGACCCGTCGCCCGGGGGCAGGCCCAGCCGGGCCAGGCGTCCGCGGGTCTCCCGGCGCAGGGCCTCGAGGGCGGCGAGCAGGTCGTCGAGCTCGCTGCGCCCGGCCCAGAAGGCCTCCACGGCCTTCTTCAGCTCCCGGTTCGGGCCGATGCGCGGGTAGCCCAGGACGGTGGCGTCGGGGAACCACGGGACGGTGCGGTCGCGGCCGGCGCCGTCGCCCTGGGGCCTGGCGGTGGGGGTCATGGGGGCTCCTCAGGTGCGGGCGGGCGGGACGGCCGGGCGGGTCTCGAGGGCGGGGTTGCGGATGCCCCGGGCGCGCAGGTGCTCGAGGACGTCCAGGGCGGGACGGTCCTGGTTGAAGGTGTACAGGTGCAGGCCCGGCGCGCCGACGGCGAGCACGCGGTCGATGAGGGCCAAGGTGGCGTCGATGCCGCGGCGCAGCCGCTCGGCGTCCTCGTCGGTGTCCAGCAGCGCGTCGAGGGTGACGGGCACGGGCACGCCGCTGAGCTCCTCGAGGCGGTGCAGGCGCCGGCGGTCGGTCAGGGGCAGGATGCCGGGCAGGATGGGGATGTGCACGCCGGCCGCGTGGGCGTCGGCGCACAGGGAGGCGTACGCCTCGGCGTCGTAGAAGACCTGGGTGATGGCGAAGTCGGCGCCGGCGTCCTGCTTCTCGCGCAGGGCGGCCAGCTCGGCGCGCCGGGTGTGGCTCTGGCCGGAGGGGTAGGCGGCGACGGCGACCGAGACGACGTCGGCCGGGGTCACGCCGAGGTCGAGGGCCACGACGCTGGGCGCGGCGGCGCGCAGGCATCCGTCCTCGCGGCGCTCGGCCTCGACCTCGCGGATGAGCGCGACCAGCTCGCTGGACCGGCTCAGCCCGTCGGGCGGGGCGTGCCAGGCGGTCTCGCCCGGCGGCGGGTCGCCGCGCAGCGCGAGGAAGTCGCGCACGCCGGCGTCGAGCAGGCGGCCCACCCGGGCGGCGATCTCCGCGCGGGTGGCCGCGACGCAGGTGAGGTGCGCGATGGGCGGGATGCGGGTCTGGGCCAGCAGGCGGCGCAGGAGCTCGGCGGAGGCGGCCCGGGCCGCCGCGGAGACGCTGTAGGTGACGGAGAAGAAGTCCGGCCCGGCGTCGGCCATGCGCAGCACGCGCTGCCAGACCGTCTCGTCGAGCTCGGGACGCCGTGGCGGGAAGAGCTCGAAGGAGACCGTCGGGTGCGTCGCGACGCTCACGGACATCAGGCTAAGCGGTGGCATGACGCAGATCACGCTCCAAGCCGGTCCGGAACACCGCCGCTCAGCCGGTGACCTCGACGACGACCTTCCCGGTCGCGTGCCCGGACTCCACCGCCGCCATGGCCTCGGCCACCCGCCCCAGCGGCAGCACCGCGCTCACGCGCGGGCGCACCTTCCCGGCTGCGACGTGCCCGAGCAGGGCGCCGAGCGACTCGCGGGTCGGGTGGCGCTGGACCACCGTGCCGCCGAGCTCGCGGGCGGTGGCGGGATCCGCCGTCGTGACGATCGTGGCGGGGTCCTTGGCCAGCGGCGCGACGTCGCGCAGCGGCTGGCCGCCGACCAGGTCGACGACGGCGTCCACGCCGTCGGGGGCGAGCGCCCGCAGCCGGCCGGTCACGCTGGCGCCGGCGGGCGCGAACTCGGCGCCGAGCTCCTCGACGAGCGCCCGCTTGCCCTCGCTGGCCGTGCCGACGACCCGCAGCCCCAGGACGGCGGCGCCGAGCTGGACGGCGATGACCCCCACGCCGCCGCCCGCGCCGTTGACGAGCAGGGTCTGGTGAGGCGCGAGGGGGACCTGGTGGACGGCGTCGTAGGCGGTGGCCCCCGCCACCGGCAGCGCGGCGGCGTCGACGAAGGAGACCTGGGAGGGCTTCGGCACGACGTCGCCCACGCGGGCGATCGTGTGCTCGGCCAGGGCGCCCCAGCCGCGGGCCGGCACGCCGAGGACGGCGTCGCCCGCCGCCAGGCCCTCGACGTCCGGCCCCACGGCCTCGACGACGCCGGTGAACTCCAGGCCCATGGGCGCCGGCAGGGCGATCCGCGTGCCGAAGCGCCCCGAGCGGCGCTTCCAGTCCGCGGGGTTGACCCCGGCCGCCCGGACCGCGACGCGCACCTCCCCCGGGCCCGGCTCGGGCACCGGGCGGTCGAGGAAGGCCTGGGTCTCGGGGCCGCCGTAGTCGCGGAAGACGAACACCTGGGACATGGGCGCATCCTTGCGCACGGGCCGGGAGGGCACCCGGCGAACCGCGCCCGCCGGCCGACGTCGGCACACCCCGGACCGCACCCCGGACCGCGGCTACCGGCGGGACCGGCGCCCGGCCCCGGTCCGCGGCCGGTTAGGTTGGCGGCGGGCGTTCCGGACGCCGTCAGAGGTCCGGGAGGTCCGTCACGGGCGGCGAGAAGCGGAGGTTGGATGATCTGGGTCCTGCTCGTCGGGGCGATCGCCGCCGAGGTCGTGGCCACGAGCCTCCTGCCCCGGACCCAGGAGTTCCGCGCGCTCCGCCCCACCGCCGTCGTGCTCGCGCTGTACGGGGTGGCCTTCGTGCTGCTCTCCCGGGTGCTCCTCGAGCTCGAGGTCGGCGTCGCCTACGCGCTGTGGGCCGGGCTGGGCACCGCCGCGGTCGCCGTCGTCGGGATGCTGGTCCTCGGCGAGCGACGGTCGGCCGCCAAGCTCACCGGCCTGGCGCTCGTCATCGCCGGCGCGGTCCTGCTCAACCTCTCCGGCGGCCACTGATGGCCGGGTGGCTCTCCCTCGCCGGCGCCATCGTGGCGGAGATCCTCGCGACCACGCTCCTGGCCCGCAGCGACGGCTTCGCCCGCGCGGGCATCGGCGTGCTCGCCCTGGCCGGGTACGCCCTGGCCTTCTACCTGCTGACCCGGGCGCTGCGCACGGTGTCGCTGAGCGTGGCCTACGCCCTGTGGTCGGGCATCGGCACCGCCGTCGTCGCCACCATCGGGGTGCTCTTCCTCGGCGAGACCCTCACGCCCACCAAGGTCCTCGGCCTGCTCGCCGTCGTCGTGGGCGTGGTCATCCTCGAGCTCTCGGGGAGGGAACCGCGGAGCGAGGGCGCCGCGGCGCCGTGAGGGCGGCGCGCCTTCCCGGGGACCGTCGCCGGGGCCCGCGGTGGCCCGGCCATACCGCCCTTCCTCGATAGATACGGACGGTTCACTGCGGGTTTGCTGAGCCGTCGGCGACCCGTCGGAGGGACTCCACGCCGGGGTCGCCCCGCGGCCCACTCGGGTTCACCGCCGGCTGGGAGCGTCGGGTCCGATCGGCCGGGAGGGGCCGGCCGACATCCCGACAGGAGCCACGTGACCGTGAACCGCAACTTGTCCAGATCCCTGCTGCACCGCCGCACCGGCCTCGCCGCGACCGCCGTCGCGATCGCCGTCTCCGGCGCGACGCTCGTGCCCGCCGCCGCGACCGCCGCGCCCGGCGGCCCGCAGGCGGCGCCCTGGGCCGAGACCGCCTACCGCGGCGGCGTCCACGTCGTCGAGGGCACCGGCGAGGACCAGGACGTCCTCGACGGCACCGTCTTCGCCGACAAGAACCACAACTCCGTCCAGGACCAGAACGAGCAGGGTCTGGCCGGGGTGACCGTGTCCAACGGGCGCGACGTCACCACCACCGACAGCCACGGCCGCTACGAGCTGCCCGCCTTCGACAACATGACCGTCTTCGTCACCCAGCCGCGCGGCTACCAGGTGCCCGTCGACGAGGACAACGTCGCGCAGTTCTTCTACCACCACCTGCCCGAGGGCTCACCGGAGCTGCGCTACGGCGGCATCGAGCCCACCGGGCCGCTGCCGGACGAGGTCAACTTCCCCCTCGCCAAGAGCCAGCTCACCCAGTCCCCCGAGCAGCACTGCGTCATCGGCGGGGACATCCAGACCTACAACGAGCAGGAGGTCGAGTACGCCCGCGCCGGCGCCTTCGCCGATCTCGCCGCGCGCACCGACTACGCCGGCTGCGGCGTGACCTTCATCGGCGACGTCGTCGGCGACGACCTCTCCCTGTATCCGCAGACCCGCGAGCTGGCCGGCATGCTCAACGGCCCGGCCCGCTTCCTGCCGGGCAACCACGACCTCGACTTCGACGCGACCACCAGCGAGCACACCTTCGACACCTTCCGCGCCCAGCTCGGCCCGGAGTACTACTCCTACGGCACCGGCAAGGTGCACGTCGTCGCGCTGAACACGGTCGAGTACCGCGCCGGCACCGCCTACACCGGCGCGCTGGACGACCAGCAGCTGGAGTGGCTGCGCAACGACATCGCCCAGGTGCCCGAGGACCGGCTCATCGTGCTCGCCGCCCACATCCCGCTGCTCGACTACGCCGACCAGGGCGCCGCCCGCCACCAGGTGGCCCAGGTGCAGGAGATCTACGAGATCCTCGAGGGCCGCGAGGCCGTCGCCGTCGGCGGGCACACCCACAGCATCGAGAACCTCCGCGAGGGCGACAGCCTCGCGGGGTGGTCGCAGCTGTTCGGCGTGGAGGGCCTGCCCTTCACCCACATCACCTCCGGCGCCATCTCCGGGGACTGGTACTCCGGCCGCCTGCTCGACGGCGGCTACCCGACGGCGATCCAGCGCGACGGCGGCGTGCCCGGCGTCCTCACGCTCGACATCAAGAACACCACGTTCCAGGAGCGCTTCACCGTGCGCGGTGACGGCGCCCACCAGATGGCCCTCGGCCTGAACGCCCCGCGCTACCGCGAGTGGTACGCCGCGAACCTCGCCAACCGCGGGTCCGCGCCGGCCTTCGAGAACCCGCTCGCGGTCTCACGCGAGGACCTCGCCGGCGGCACCTGGCTGACGACCAACTTCTGGATGGGCTCGACCGGCTCCACCGTGCAGGTCACGCTCGACGGCGGCCAGACGGTCGAGACCGTGCGCACCCAGCAGCTGCAGGGCGAGGGCCAGCTCGTCGGGGCCGAGTGGTCCGACCCGGCCGCCGTCCAGGAGCAACTGGTCCACGGCGGCAGCGTCGCCGACCGCTCCATGCACCTGTGGCGCCTCGAGCTGCCCGCCGACCTCGCGGCCGGCGAGCACACCGCGGAGGTGACCGCGACCGACGTCCACGGCCGCGCCTTCACCGAGACCATCACCTTCGAGATCACCGAGTAACCGGGACGACGGCGAGGGGCGGGGCCTGCGGGCCCCGCCCCTTCGTCGTCCCGCGCCGAGTCGTCGACCGGGCGCCACCCCACGGTCGGCGATCCGTCCGATTTTGTTCATGTCGGGTTGGGACGGTGGGGCCGATCGGCCGGGAGGGGCCGGCCGACATGCGACAGGAGTCATCTGACCGTGAACCTCAACCCATCCAGATCCGTGCTGCACCGGCCCGCCGGGCTGGCCGCGACCGCGCTCGCGCTGGCCGTCTCCGGGGCGGTGCTGGTGCCCGCCGCCGCCACGGCCCAGCCCGGTGCCGACCCGGCGTCGTGGGCCGGGACCGCCTATCGCGGCGGCGTCCACGTCGTCGAGGGCGGCGACGAGACCCCGGACGTCATCGACGGCACCGTCTTCGTCGACGCCGACCAGGACTCCGTGCAGGACCCGACCGAGCGGGGCCTGGGCGGGGTGACCGTGTCCAACGGGCGCGACGTCACCACCACCGACAGCCAGGGCCGCTACGAGCTGCCGGCGTTCGACAACATGACCGTCTTCGTCACCCAGCCCCGGGGCTACCAGGTGCCGGTGGACGCCGACAACGTCGCGCAGTTCTTCTACCACCACCTGCCCGAGGGTTCTCCGGAGCTGCGCTACGGCGGCATCGAGCCCACCGGGCCGCTGCCGGACGAGGTGAACTTCCCGCTCGCCAAGAGCCAGCTCACCCAGTCCCCCGAGCAGCACTGCCTCATCGGTGCGGACGTGCAGACGTACAACCCGAAGGAGGTCGAGTACGCGCGCAACGGGGTCTTCGCCGACCTCGCCGCGCGCACCGACTACGCCGGCTGCGGCGCGCTGTTCGTCGGTGACGTCGTCGGCGACGACCTCTCCCTCTTCCCGCAGACCCGCGAGCTGACGGGGATGCTCAACGGGCCGGCCCGGTTCCTGCCGGGCAACCACGACCTCGACTTCGACTCCCCCCGGCGCGAGCACAACTTCGACACGTTCCGTGCCCAGCTCGGCCCGGACTACTACTCCTACGACTCGGGCAAGGCGCACGTCATCGCGCTCAACTCGATCGAGTACCCCACGAAGCCGCAGCCCAGGAAGAGCGACTACACCTACGGCCTCGGCGAGAAGCAGATGGAGTGGCTGCGCAACGACCTCGCGCAGGTGCCGGACAACCAGCTGATCGTCCTGGCCTCCCACAGCCCGCTGCTGGAGTTCTACTACTCCGACTCCCACCGGACCAAGCAGCTCGAGGAGATCTACGCGCTCCTCGAGGGCCGCGAGGTGGTGGCCGTGAGCGGGCACACCCACATGTCGGAGAACCTGCGCGAGGGCGACCTCATGGCCGGCTGGAAGGACATCGTCGGCGAGGAGGGGCTGCCGTTCACGCACCTGACCGTCGGCGCCGTCTCGGGTCAGTGGTACGCCGGGCGCGTGCTCGAGGGCGGCTACCCGACGGCGATCCAGCGCGACGGCACGCCCCCCGGCGTCCTGACCCTGGACATCAAGAACACCGAGGTCACCGAGCGCTACACCGTGACCGGCGGGGACGAGTCCGCACAGATGGCCCTGGGGCTGAACACCCCGACCTACCGCGCCTGGTACGCCGAGAACGTCACCAAGCCGCGCGGCACGGCCCCCGCCCTGGACGACGCCCTCACCGTCTCGCGCGAGGACCTGGCCGGCACCACCTGGCTGACCACCAACTTCTGGATGGGGTCGACCGGCTCCACCGTGCAGGTCGCCCTCGACGGCGGCGAGACCGTCGAGGCCGTGCGCACCCAGGAGCTGCGCGGCGAGCGGCCGCGGATCGGGGCCGAGTGGTCCGACCCGGTCGCCATCCAGGAGCAGTTCGTCCACGGCGGCGGGCTGGCCGACCGGACCATGCACCTGTGGCGCCTCGAGCTCCCCGCCGACCTTCCGGCCGGCGAGCACACCGCCGAGGTCAGCGCGACCGACGTCCACGGCCGCACCTTCACCGACACGCTCACCTTCGAGGTCGTCGAGTAACCCGCGCGCCCGGTGAGGCGTGCCGGACGGCGCCCCTCACCGCGGCGGCCCGACCCGTGCGGCACCCGGTCCACCGACCGGGTGCCGCACCCGTTCGTGGCGGTGTCTGTGGCGACACTCGTTCGTGGCGGTCTCTGTTGCGACGCGGGCGACGTTTCGGCAAGGTTCCGTCCCATGCACGCCAGTGAGGCCGCACGCCTCGCCGCCCTCCGCTCGCTGGGCGTCCTCGACACCCCCCGTGAGGAGCGCTTCGACCGCATGGTGCGGCTCGCCCGCCGCGTGTTCGACGTGCCCATGGCGGCCATCACCCTCATCGACGAGGACCGGCAGTGGCACAAGGCGAACGCGGGCTTCGACGGGTTCCGGGAGGGCCCGCGCCACGAGTCGTTCTGCACCCACACCGTCGAGCGGCCCGAGATCCTGGTCGTCCCCGACGCCACCCAGGACGCCCGCTTCGCCGGCAACCCGCACGTCGTCGGCGAGCCGCACGTCCGGTTCTACGCCGGCGAGCCGCTGCGGGCCCCGGGCGGCGAGCGGGTCGGCGCGCTCTGCCTCGTCGACACCCGGCCCCACGACCTGGGCGAGAGCGAGCGGGCCCTCCTGCGGGAGATGGCCGACTGGGTGGAGCGGGAGCTCGCCCACCAGCAGGAGATGGACCACGCCGTCGAGGTCCAGCGCCTCCTCCTGCCCGCCGCGCCGCCGCCCCTGAACGGGTACGAGCTGGCGGGCCGGTACCTGCCCGCGCGGCAGGTCGGCGGGGACTTCTACGACTGGTACCTGCTGGGCGACCAGCTGCAGATCGAGGTCGCGGACGTCATGGGCAAGGGTCTCGCCGCCGCGATCATCGCCTCCTCCGTCCGGGCGCTGCTGCGCGGCGGCGCCCGGTTCAACGAGCAGGGTTCGGCGGTCACGAAGGCCGCCGCGGCGCTCGACCCCGACCTGACCGGGACCTCCACGTTCGTCACCCTCTTCAGCGCCCGGCTCGACCCCGCCACGGGCGACCTCGCCTACGTCGACGCCGGGCACGGGCTGGCCGGCATCGCCGACGGCCGCGGCGGGTACCGGCGGCTCGAGCCCTCCGGGCCGCCGCTCGGCGTGCTGCCCGACCTCACCTACCCCGCCCACACCACCCGTCTCGCCCCCGGGGAGTCGCTGGTCGTCGTCAGCGACGGGTACCTGGACTTCTTCCCGGTGGTCGAGGAGGCGCTGCAGGTGGCGGCCGACGTCGTCGCCGCCTGCACCTCGGCCGAGGAGGTCGTCGCGAGCTTCGCCGACTACGCCGGCGAGCGGAGCCTGGCCGACGACGCGACCGTCCTCGTGCTGCACCGGGTGGGCCGGTGACCCGCCAGCTGCTCGTCCGCACCCTCGTCGTCCTCACCCTGACCACCGGCACCGTCTACGTCGGGTGGCGGTGGCTGTACTCGGTGAACTGGGAGAACTGGTGGATCGCCGTCCCGCTGGTGGTCGCCGAGACGTACGCCCTCGTCGACGCCTACCTCTTCGGCCTGACCGTCTGGCGGAGCAAGCGGCGCGGCGAGCCGCCCCGGCCCGACCCCGGCGCCACCGTGGACGTGCTGATCACCACGTACAACGAGCCGGTCGACCTGGTCGCCGCGACGGCCGCCGCCGCCCGGCGCATCACCCACCCGCACACCACGTGGATCCTCGACGACGGCGCGCGCCCGGAGATGGCCGCCGCCGCCGAGCGCCTCGGCGTCGGGTACATCACCCGCACCGAGGGCTGGACGAACCGCCCCCGGCACGCCAAGGCCGGCAACCTCAACAACGCCCTGTTCGCCACCGAGGGCGAGTTCCTCCTCATCCTCGACGCCGACCAGGTGCCCGACCCGCGCATCCTCGACCGCACCCTCGGCTACTTCACCGACCCGGACGTCGCCCTGGTGCAGACGCCGCAGTGGTTCACCAACGTCGAGGACGCCGACCCGCTCGGCAGCCAGGCGCCGCTGTTCTACGGGCCGATCCAGCAGGGCAAGGACGGCTGGAACGCGGCCTTCTTCTGCGGGTCCAACGCCGTGCTGCGCCGCGAGGCCCTCATGCAGCTCGGCGTGGTCGGCTACGTCCGCGAGGTCGAGGCCGGCGTGCGGGCCGCCCTGCGCGCCGCGGGCCGCATCCTGCGGCGCGCCGCCCGCACCGCCGACCGGTACGGCCCCGGCACGGTGGCCGCCGTCGAGGAGGTGCGCGCCGCCGTCGCCACCGCCTCCCGCCGGCTCGCCGACGGGGACGACCTGTCCTCGGTCACCTACGACTTCCGCCAAGCCGTCGACGCCGCCTCCCGCCGGCTCGTCGGCCAGGACTTCGCCGGCATCGAGGCCGACCTCGCGGCGATCGCCGCGCTGCCGGTCGCCGTCGACGACGAGCTCGGGGAGCTGGTGGTCAACGAGCGGGCCCTCGACCGGCTGGCCGACCGTGAGTTCTCGCCGCTGGGCGCGCTGGAGTCGGTGCGCGCCCTGGTCACGGCGGTGGACGTCGACCGGGGTGACGAGGCGCAGCCGATGATGCCGATGGCCACCGTGTCGGTCACCGAGGACATGGCCACCTGCATGCGGCTGCACGCCCTCGGCTGGTCGTCGGTGTACCACCACGAGATCCTGGCCCACGGCCTGGCCCCGGAGGACCTCGGCACGATGCTCACCCAGCGGCTGCGCTGGGCGCAGGGCACCATCCAGGTGATGCTGCGGGAGAACCCGCTGGTCCAGCGCGGCCTGTCGCTGGGGCAGCGCCTCATGTACTTCGCGACGATGTGGAGCTACCTGTCGGGGTTCGCCGCGGTGGTCTTCATGGTCGCGCCGGTGCTGTACCTGTGCTTCGGCGTCCTGCCGGTCAACGCCTACGGCATGGAGTTCCTCGAGCGCTTCGTGCCGTACATGGTGGTCAACCAGCTGCTCTTCGCCGCCGTCGGGTACGGGGTGAAGACCTGGCGCGGGCAGCAGTACAGCTTCGCCCTCTTCCCCATCTGGATCCGCGCCTGCTGGACCGCCGCCGCGAACGTCTTCTGGGGCCGGCCGCTGGGCTTCGCGGTCACGCCGAAGTCCCGCCAAGGCGGGGACGCCTTCCCGTGGCGGCTGGTCCTGCCCCAACTGCTCGCCTGCACCGCGCTCGTGATCGCGTGCGTGGTCGGCGTGGTCCGGCTGTGGACCGGCGCGGCGAGCAGCATCATCGGCACCGGCGTGAACGTCGCGTGGGTCGCCTACGACCTCGTGATCATGAGCGTGGTCTTCCGGGCCGCGCTCTACCGCCCCGCACCAGCCCACAACTAGGAGGCCTGATGGAGATCGACACGCAGCAGCGCGACGGGGTGGCCGTCGTGGCCTGCACCGGCAGGCTCAACATGGTCACCTCGCCGCACCTGCGCGGCGAGCTCCGCTCGACGGTCGAGGCGGGCACGAGCCGCGTCGTCGTCGACCTGAGCGAGACGAGCTTCATCGACTCCTCGGGCCTCGGCGCCCTCATCGGCGGCCTCAAGGAGGCGCGCCAGGCGGGCGGGGACCTGCGCATCGCGGGACCCGGCCAGCAGATCCTCACCGTCCTGCGGCTGACCAACCTCGACAAGGTGCTGCGCCCCTACCCCACCGTCGAGGAGGCCCTTCGTGGCTGGTGAGTACCTCCTCGAGGGACTCGCGGTCCCGGAGTCGCTCTCGGACCTGCACGACCTCCTCGAGCGCGTCGCCGCGGACCACCCCGACGTCGACCCCGGCGACCTCATGATGTTCGAGACCGCGGTCATCGAGGTCGCGGGCAACGTCGTCGAGCACGGCCGCCCGCACGGCAAGGTGCTCTACACCTTCCGGCTGCGGGTCCTGCCCGACCGGGTCGAGGCACGGCTGCGGGAGGCGAGCCAGGCGGTGGCCCCGGACGTCGTCGCGGCCGAGATGCCCGACCCGCTCGCCGAGGACGGCCGCGGCCTCGCGCTGTCCCGGGCGATGCTCGACGAGCTGCGCTACGAGCGGATCGGCGACGCGAACGTCTGGACGCTCGTCCGGCGGCTGGGCTGAGGCCGGCCCCCGCCCGCCGCCCGGCGGGGCGGGCTCACCCCCGGCGCCGCCCGGTCACCGCGTGGAGCGGGTCGCCGGGGGTCAGGCGGCGCGCGCCGGTCACCTCCAGCCCGGCCGCGGCGAGGTAGCCGGCCAGGTCCCGGGCCGTGGGCAGGGACATCTCGCCCTCCTGGGCGCGCAGCAGCAGGTCGAAGTGGCGGCTGAACGCGCTCGGCTCGGCGACGGTGGAGACCACCATGACCGTCCCGCCCGGGCGCACCAGGGCCGCGACGTCGTGGAGGAAGTCGGACCGCTCCGCCGCGGGCAGGTAGTAGACGACGTTGGCGAGCAGCGCGAGGTCCACCGGGCCGCCGAGCCGGGCGGGGTCGGCCAGCAGGCCGCGCACGTCCATGGCGAGCACCCGCCCCCGGTCGGCGAGGTCGGCCCGGGCGAGGCGCTCCTGGGCCATGCGGGCGGCGACGGCGTCGACCTCGACGCCGGTGCCCTCGGCCTCCGGGGCGGCGCGCAGGATGTGCTCGAGGTTGGTGCCGTCCCCGCAGCCGACGTCGAGCACCCGGGCCGGGCGCAGCCGCTCGACCTCGGCCGCGAGCGCGTCGTGGACCAGGGGCTCGAAGGCCCGCGACAGGCGGGCGATGACGTCCCCGTGCCGGGCGATGTCCGAGCGAGCCGGGCCGCCGCGCAGCTGGACCGGCAGGTCGCGGTACAGGCCGGTGTGGTAGCCGCTGAACCCCTCGTAGGCGGCGCGGACGACGTCGTCGGCGAGCACGGCCCGGCCCCGGCGGGTCAGCCGGTGCCCGGCCGGACCGCTGCGCACGAGCCGCCCCGCCTCGAGCGCCTCGAGGAACGCCTCGAGCAGCCGGACGTCGGTGACCGCGAGGGTGTCGGCCAGCGCCGCCGTCGTGCGCGGCTCGACCAAGGCGTCGAGCACCCCGGACTCCAGCGCGGCGCCGACGGTGGCCACGCGGATCGCCGCCTGGCCGTCGCGCAGGCTGCGCAGCCGCTCGGGCAGGCTGCCGGCGAGGGCCAGCTTGACGGCGCTGCGTGGTCTCATGCCCCTCACGCTCCCGTGGTGGATGGGCCGGTTGTGCCCGGGGCACCAGGGTGGCGGGTGGACGGCGTCCGGTCCAGCCCGGGGCGGGGCGGGCGGCCGCCGGGCCAGGCGTGGGCCGCCAGGCCCTGGCGCCGGCCGACGGTGGCCGCCATGCTGGCACCACCGGACCATGGGGGTCCGGCAGCACGGGAGGTCACGGTGGACAGGAAGCGGATCACGTGGGCGGAGCTCAGCGGCGGGCAGCGGGCGGCCCTGGTGGCGCTCGGTGCGGTCGAGGTGGCGCTGGCGGCGGCGGCGTGGACGGACCTGGCCCGGCGCCCGGCCGATGCGGTCAACGGCCGCAAGTCCCTGTGGGCCGCGGCGATCGCGGTGAACATCGTCGGGCCGCTGTCCTACTTCAAGTGGGGCCGGCGCACCGCGCAGTAGCGGGTGCCTGAGATGGGCGCGGCCGTCGAGGTCCGCGGCCTGCGCGTGGTCCGCGGCCGCACGACGGCGCTCGCCGGCGTCGACCTGGACGTCGCCGCCGGCACGGTGACCGGGCTGCTCGGCCCCTCCGGCTCGGGCAAGACCACGCTCATGCGCTGCGTGCTCGGCGTCCAGCGGGTCGCCGCCGGGCGCGTGACGGTGCTGGGCCGGCCGGCCGGGAGCCGGGAGCTGCGCCGGCGGATCGGGTACGTCACCCAGGCGCCGAGCGTCTACCCCGACCTCACGGCCGAGGAGAACCTGCGCTACTTCGCGCGCGTCCTCGGCGTGGACCGCCGCGCCCGCGGGGTGACGACGGTGGCGGAGGCGCTCGACGTCGTCGGCCTCGCCGCGCAGCGCCGCCAGCTCGTCGGGACCCTCTCGGGCGGGCAGCTGTCCCGGGTCTCCCTCGCCGCCGCCCTGCTCGGCTCCCCCGAGCTGCTCGTGCTCGACGAGCCCACCGTGGGCCTGGACCCGGTGCTGCGCGAGTCGCTGTGGGCGACCTTCCGGGAGATCGCCGGAACGGGCACGACCCTGCTCGTCTCCTCCCACGTCATGGACGAGGCGGCGCGCTGCGACGAGCTGGTCCTGCTCCGGGCGGGCCACATCCTGGCCCGCACCACCTTGCCCGAGCTGCTCCGGCGCACCGGCGAGCGCGACGGCGAGCGCGCCTTCCTCCGCCTCGTGCGGGACGCCGCCCCGGTCCGGGAGCTGCCGTGATCGCCACCGCCCACCGGGTGCTGCTCCAGCTGCGCCACGACCCGCGCACCGTCGGGATGATCCTCGTCGTCCCCTGCGTGCTCCTGACCCTGCTGTGGTGGATCTACGACGAGGGCGGCCCCATCTTCCAGCGGATCGGCCCGGCGCTGCTGGCGCTGTTCCCGGTCATCATCATGTTCCTCATCACCTCCATCACCACGCTGCGCGAGCGGCGCTCGGGCACGCTGGAGCGCCTGCTCACCCTGCCGCTGGGCAAGGTGCCCTTCCTGCTCGGCTACGCCCTCGCCTTCGCCGTCGTCGCCGTGGTCCAGGCGCTGGTGGCCTGCGCGCTGATGCTCGGGCCCCTCGGCCTGGAGGTCGCCGGGCCGTGGGGGGCGCTGGTCCTGGTCGCGGTGCTCGACTCGCTCCTCGCCGTCGCGCTGGGGCTGTTCGTCTCCGCGTTCGCCAGCTCGGAGTTCCAGGCGGTGCAGTTCATGCCCGCGATCGTGCTGCCGCAGCTCCTGCTGTGCGGGCTGCTCGTGCCCCGCGCGCAGCTGCCGCCGGTGCTCGAGTACGTCTCGGACGTGCTGCCTCTGTCCTACGCCGTGGACGCGATGAACGAGGTGTCCGGGCAGGCGAGCCCGGACCTGGCGCTGCCGGTGGCGGTGCTGGCGGGGTTCATCGTCGCGGTCCTCCTGCTCGGCGCCGCCACCTTGCGTCGACGCACCCCCTGAGGCGGGACCTTCGGCTCTCGTCGGAGGCGGTCGCTTCGGCGATCCTGCTGGTGTGACCACCGGAGGTCCACCATGTCCGACATCGGTTCCCACCCCTATCCCGACCCTCTCGGCGACGAGGCCGAGCTGCGCCGTCTGGCCCTCAAGCGTCTGAAGGCCAAGCGCGACCTCAAGGCGCACGTCCTCGCCTACGTCGCCGTCAACGCCTTCCTCGTCGTGCTCTGGTACATGACGTCGGGCGGCTTCTTCTGGCCCATCTTCCCGATCCTCGGCTGGGGCATCGGCCTCGCCTTCCACGTCATGGACGTCGTCTCGCCCGAGCCCGGACCCGCCGAGGTCGCGGCCGAGATGGAACGGCTGCGCCGGCCGAGCGGGGTGTAGCGGAACTGCTCGCGGCACGCCGGCCGGCGTCAGGCCGGGCCGGCAGCAGGCACGGCAGCAGGCACGGCAGCAGGCCCGCAGCAGGTCGGCCGACGAAAGGCCGTCGCGGGCGCTCGACCTGCGGTTCTAGGCTCGATGCATGGCCACACGCAGCCACGCCGAGCAGGTCGGCGAGGAGCGGCTCCTCGCCGCCACCGGGCGCACCCGCGAGGGGTGGTACGCGCTGCTCGACGAGGCGGGGGCGCGCGAGTGGGACCACACCCACATCGCCCGCTGGCTCGGCGGCGAGCACGACGTGGACGCCTGGTGGGCGCAGGGCGTGACGGTGGGCTACGAGCAGTCGCGCGGGCTGCGCGCGCCGGGCCAGCGCCCCGACGGGACCTACGAGACCACCGTGACGAAGACGCTGCGGGCGACGCTCGCCCAGGCCTGGCCCTACCTCGCCGACGACGACCTGCGCAGCGAGTGGCTCGACGTCGACTGGCCCGTCATGGGGCTGACCGCGCCGCGGACGGCACGGTTCCGCGGCGACGACGACTCGCGGGTCCTCCTCGCCCTCTCCGAGCTGCCGCCCGCCCGGGACGGCCGGCCCCGCACCCGCGTGGCCGCCGCCCACACCCGGCTGCGCGACGCCGACGAGGTCGCCGAGACGCGGAAGTTCTGGAAGGACAGCCTGCAGGCCCTCGCCGGGCTGGTCGAGCAGGAGTGACCGCCAGTATTCGGGACGGCACCTGCCTGAATGCTGAGACCCGATGCCTGAGGTCCTGACGGACGTCATACCAAACCTTTACCGTGGTCGCATGGAGGTCACGATCACCACGCCGCGCGGCGTCCGGCTGGCCGGGACCTTCGAGCCCGGGCCTGGGCCGCGCGCGGTGCTCTTCGCGCACGGGTTCCTCTCCGACCGCCACTCCTCGCTGCGCTTCGACATCCTCGCCTCCGCCTACCGCACGGCCGGCTACGCCACCTTGCAGTTCGACTTCTCCGGCTGCGGGGCCAGCGACGAGGACGTCGTGACCGTCACCAACGAGATCGAGGACCTGCGCTCCGCCTCCGCCTGGCTGAGCGAGCAGGGCTACCCGGTCCAGGCGGTCCACGCCCACTCCTTCGGCTCGCTCGCCGCGCTGCGCGGCCAGCCCGCCGACGTCGTCGCCATGGTGGTGACCGGCGCGCTGACCGGGCCGCTGAACTACCCGTGGGAGCAGATCTTCTCCCCCGGCCAGCTCGACGAGCTCGAGACGCACGGCGTGACCCGCGTGCCCGACGACAACGAGGCCTCCACCCGGGAGTACTCGGTGATCTCCCGCGAGACCCTCGCCGACTACTCCCTCATCGACCAGCACGAGCTGCTGGGGAAGGTGCGCGTGCCCGTGCTCTTCCTCTACGGCGAGGCGGACGAGGAGACCGACCTCGTGGCGATGGCCCGCGAGGGCCTCCGGCTCGTGCCCACCCCCGCCCGCCTGCAGATCGTCACCGGCGCCCAGCACGGCATGAAGGACCGCCTCGACGTCGTCGCCGAGCTGGCGCTGGCCTGGTTCGCCGAGCACCTGCCCAGCGACACCTGAGCGCCGCTACGGCGTGACGGTCAGCTCCGAGCGGATGCCGTTGCCGACCATGCCCGGCTTGCACGCCACCTCGTAGGTGCCGGCGGCCAGGTCGACGGCGACGTTGGCGCCCGTGCCGGGACCGATGTTCTCCTTCTCGGTGACCACCTTGTCGCCCGCGTAGACGTAGACTTCGGTGACCTCCTTGCCCGAGTTGGTGATCGCGAACGTGGTCCGGCCGGCCGGGACCGTGGCGGTGGAGAGCTTGCAGGCGGAGTCGGAGGCCGTCACCTGGATCGTGCCCGCGGCGGACGACGCCGCGCCGGTGGCCCCCTGGTCGGAGGAGCAGGCCCCCAGGGCCAGGAGCGGCAGCGCCGCCAGGACCGGCAGCAGACGACGAATGGGCACGTGGTCTCCTCGAAAGGGTCGGGCGGGGCCGGCGCGGGGCGGCTGCGGCCCGCGCGGACGGGTCAGGCCACCGCCGGGGTGGGCGACGCGGCGCTCACCCGCGGCCGGGCGGGGCGGAAGAACTGCACCATCATGACCGTCACGTACGTCAGCCAGGCGACGGCCTGCAGGACGGTCGTCTGCGGCGAGAAGTTCAGGGTGCCCTTGAGCACCGTGCCGTACCAGCTGGTCGGGGGCACCTGGGCGCTGACGTCGAAGGCCAAGGTGGTCAGGCCCGGCAGCACGCCGGCCTCCTGCAGGTCGTGCACGCCGTAGGCCAGCACCCCGGCGGCGACGACGATGAGGGCCGCGCCGGTCCAGGTGAAGAACTTGCTCAGGTTGACCCGCAGCAGGCCGCGGTAGATGAGGTAGCCGAGCACGACGGCGAGGGCCAGGCCGATCGCCGCGCCGGTGACCGGCGCCCCGCCCTGCCCGGTGGCCTGGATGGCCGCCCAGAGGAAAAGCGCGGTCTCCAGCCCCTCCCGGGCGACGGCGAGGAAGGCGGTGAGCACGACGGCGCCGGCCCCCATGGCCAGCGCGCCCGCCATCCGGTGGTCGAGCTCGCGCTTGAGCCCGCGGGCCGCCCGGCGCATCCAGAAGATCATCCAGGTCACGAAGCCGACGGCGACGATCGAGAGCGTGCCGCCGAAGATCTCCTGCTGCTCGAACGTCATGTTCCGGGACGTGAACTGCAGCAGGGCGCCGAACGCCAGGCTCAGCGCGACGGCGGCCACGACGCCCGTCGCGACGAGCGGGAGGCGGTCGCGCCGGCCCGTGCGCACCAGATAGGCGACGAGGATGCCGACGACGAGCGAGGCCTCCAGGCCCTCGCGCAGGCCGATGAGCAGGTTGGCGATCACGGACGTTCCTTCGTGACGGGGTACGAGCGAAGGTAAGGCTAGCCTTACCCCGGAAACGCGTCTAGACCCAGAACTGGCGGGATATCAACACTTCGTGGGCCGAAACTGCCGCCGGCCCACGCCTGCCGCGGAGGCGGAACGACCCTGCCGGTCGCGTCGCGGTCATCGCGCGTGGCTCACGAGGACGGCCGTCTCCACGCGGTCCGCTCGTCCCGAGATGCGCGTCGGCCGCGCCACCCCCACACTGGACTCAGTTTGACCGAAATGGCTGGCTCCACGGCGCAGGGGGGCGTGGAGCCGGCCGTCGGCGTTCCGGGGCAGACGACGGGGCCGCCTACCGGCGGCGCCGCCGGGGGTAGAGCACCGTGAACCGCTCGAGCACGACGGGCGTGTCCGCGGTGAGCTCCTTGCCGTACGCGCCGAGCACCTGCCGGAGGTAGGTCTCGTGCACCCGGCGCCAGTGCTCGAGGGTGCGGTCGCCCTCGCCCTCCGCGGCGGCGTGGTCGGCGGGCACCTGGTCGAAGGGCACGACCTCGACGGCCGTGGTGCGCGCCAGCACGTGGGGCTCGCCCGCGCCGTCGCAGATGATCGACAGGTCCCCGGGGCGCGGCAGCTCCTCCCCTTCCGCCTCCCACTCCCAGCGGGCGCTCGACGTCGCGGTCTTGACGCCGGCCAGGACGAGCGCGAGGAGCTCGTCCGCCTCCTCGGCGTTCGTGCCGAAGGACCAGGCCGGCGGGGTCAGCGCGGCCACCTCGTTCTCGCCGACGACGACGTCGAGCCGGGTGAACCCGGCGACCTTGCGGGCCTGGGCCCAGAACCGCTCGACGGCCTCGTCCTCCGGCGGGGTGGTGTCCATGCGCCGAGTCTGTCAGGTCGCCGGGCCGGCGCCGCCGTCCGCGCGCTCGTCGAGGAACGCGACGAGGTCGGCGAGGGTCTGGCCCGAGATCCCGTGGCCCAGGCCCGGGTAGACCCGGCGGGTGAGCGTGGCGTGGGCGGGCAGCCACCGCTCGGCGCGCTCGACGAGGAACGGCGCGATGACCTGGTCCGCCGCGCCGCGGGCCCAGAACACCGGCGGGCGCCGCTCGGCGAGGACGGCGTCGCCGTCGAGCTCGCCGGGTGCGACGAACCCCGAGAGGTTGACGACGAACGCGGCCCCCTCGGGGTCCTGGCGCAGCACCTGGGTGGCGATCGCCCCGCCCTGGGAGAACCCGCCCAGGGCCACCGACGAGAAGCTCTCGCCGAGGCCGCTCAGCCAGGCGCGCACGGCCCGGGCGGCGGCGTTGGCGCCGTCCTCCCGCAGCCGGTCGGTGACGGCGCTCTGCTCGTGCCCCCGGGCGCCGGCCAGCTCCCCGTCGAGGGAGAACCACTCGTGCCCGAACTGGTTGGTCCCGGGTGCGCGCAGCGAGGCGACGACGTACGTCGGCGGCAGGTGCGGGGCCAGCGCGAACAGGTCGCGCTCGTTGGAGCCGTAGCCGTGCAGCAGCACGAGCAGCGGGCGGCCGGCGCGGTCCGCCGGCGGCGCGGACCAGAGGACGACGTCGGGATCGATGACGGGCACGGGCATGGACGCTCCTGGTCAGGGGTGGGCCGCGGGGGCCCGGGAAGGACGGGCCGCGCGGTGGCCGGGGACGGGACGACGGGCCGCGGCGCGACCCTCGGGGCAACCCGCCGCCGCTCCCCCGCATTCCGGCCGCCCGAGTGGCACGGCGCGCCGCGGTGCGATCCCATGCCGGGAGGGCACACGAACGGAGGACGTCATCGTGGGACGACTGACCACCGCGCTGGGCCGGGGGCTGATCGCCGGCGCCGCGGGGACCACGGCGCTGAACGCCGCGACCTACCTCGACATGGTCCTGCGCGGCCGGCCGGCGAGCAGCACGCCGGAGAGCACCGTCGACCGGGCCGCGGACCTGCTCGACGTCGACATCCCGGGCGACGACGCCCAGCGCGACGCGCGCCGGACCGCGCTCGGCTCGCTGCTGGGCTCGGCGGCCGGGGTCGGGGCCGGCGCCGTGCTCGGCGCGGTGCGGGCCACCGGCCACCCCCGCGGCGCGGCGGGGACGCTCGCGCTGTCGTGGGTGCTCGCCATGATCGCCGGGAACGGCCCCATGACGGCCCTCGGCGTCACCGACCCGCGCACCTGGGCGGCCAAGGACTGGGCCGCCGACGTCGTCCCCCACCTCGCCTTCGCCGCGGCGGCGACGGCCACCCTGCGGTCGTGGCCGAGCGAGGCGTAGGCCGGCGCCGCGCGGGCGCCGGCCGCCGTGCGTGACGTCGTCCGTTTCGCTGTGAGCGGTGCGGTGGGGCGGGGCCCGGGGCGCATCGGTGAGAATGGGACATCGTGAGCGGCGACCAGGACGAGCGGACGACGACGGCGGCGGGAGCGCCGTCGGGCGAGCGCACCCCCCGGCGCCGGCGCGGGCGCGGCGGCGAGCGCGGCCGGGAGCGGCGGGGACCGGGCGACGGGCGCCACGGCTTCCGCCCGTTCACCCCCGACCAGCTGCGCGCCCGCCAGGCCGCCCTGCCGCGGATCACCTACCCCGAGCAGCTGCCCGTCTCCGCCCGGCGCGAGGAGATCGCCGCGGCGATCCGCGACCACCAGGTGGTCATCGTCGCGGGCGAGACCGGCTCGGGGAAGACCACGCAGATCCCGAAGATCTGCCTCGAGCTCGGCCGCGGGATCACCGGGACCATCGGGCACACCCAGCCGCGGCGGATCGCCGCGCGCACGGTCGCCGAGCGCATCGCCGAGGAGCTCGGCGTCGAGCTCGGCGGGGCGGTGGGCTACCAGGTGCGCTTCACCGACGAGGTCTCGGCGACCACCCTGGTCAAGCTCATGACCGACGGCATCCTGCTCGCCGAGATCCAGCGCGACCCGCTGCTGCGCCGCTACGACACGATCATCGTCGACGAGGCCCACGAGCGGTCCCTCAACATCGACTTCATCCTCGGCTACCTCGCCAACCTGCTGCCCCGCCGCCCCGACCTCAAGGTCGTCATCACCTCGGCGACCATCGACTCCGAGCGATTCGCCGCCCACTTCGGCACCCACGAGGGCGGCCGGCCCGACGGCGAGCTGCTCGAGCCGGCGCCCGTCGTCGAGGTCTCCGGACGCACCTACCCCGTCGAGATCCGCTACCGCCCCCTGGTCCCGGACGCCGACGACGACGCCGAGCAGGACGACGACGGCGAGCGCGCCGCGGGCCGGCACGGCCGCGGCGACAGGCAGGCCCCCCGCGAGGAGCCGCTGGACCAGGTCACCGGCATCGTCCAGGCCGCCGCCGAGCTCATGGCCGAGGGGCCCGGCGACATCCTCGTCTTCCTCTCCGGGGAGCGGGAGATCCGCGACGCCCACGTGGCCCTGCAGGAGCACCTCGGCCCGCGCTACGTCGCCCCCGGCGGCCGGTCGGCGGTGCCCGGCGCGGTCGAGATCGTCCCGCTCTACGCGCGGCTGTCCTCCGCCGAGCAGCACCGGGTCTTCGAGCCGCACGCCACCCGCCGGATCGTGCTGGCCACCAACGTCGCCGAGACGTCGCTGACCGTCCCGGGCATCCGCTACGTCATCGACCCGGGCACCGCGCGCATCTCGCGCTACTCCACCCGCACCAAGGTCCAGCGCCTGCCCATCGAGCCGATCTCCCAGGCCAGCGCCAACCAGCGCTCCGGGCGGTGCGGGCGCGTGGCCGACGGCATCGCCATCCGCCTGTACAACGAGCAGGACTTCGCCGCCCGCCCGGAGTTCACCGAGCCGGAGATCCTGCGCACCTCCCTCGCCGCGGTCATCCTCCAGATGGCGGCGCTGGGGCTCGGCGACGTCGCCCGCTTCCCGTTCGTCGACCCGCCCGACACCCGCGCGGTGCGCGACGGCGTCCAGCAGCTGCACGAGATCGGCGCCCTGGACGTCCACGCCGCCGGCGCCGACCGGCTCACCCCGATCGGCCGCCAGCTCGCCCGCCTGCCGATCGACCCGCGCCTGGGCCGGATGCTGCTCGAGGCGGAGAAGAACGGCTGCGCCGCCGAGGCGATGATCATCGTCGCCGCCCTGTCCGTGCAGGACGTGCGCGAGCGCCCCAGCGAGCACCAGCAGGCCGCCGACGAGAAGCACCGCCGCTTCACCGACCCCACCTCGGACTTCCTCGCCTACCTCAACCTCTGGCGCTACCTGCGCACCCAGCAGCGCGACCTGTCCGGCTCGGCGTTCCGCCGGATGTGCCGGGCCGAGTTCCTCAACTACCTGCGGGTGCGCGAGTGGCAGGACGTCGTCGCCCAGCTGCGCCAGCTCGCCAAGCCGCTCGGGCTGAGCCTGCGCCCGCTGGCCCTGCCGCACGAGACCGAGATCGCCGCCACCGCCGAGGCGACTCCGGACGGGCGGCCGGACCCCGCCCGGGCGGTGGTCGCCGTCGGCCGCTCCGCCGACGCCGCCGGCGCCGACGCCGTCCACCGCTCCCTGCTCGTCGGTCTGCTGTCCAACCTCGGCTCCTGGGACGAGCGGCGCCGGGAGTACGCCGGCGCGCGCGGCACCCGGTTCGTCGTCTGGCCCGGCTCGGGGCTGGCGAAGAAGACCCCGGCGTGGGTCATGGCCGCCGAGCTGGTGGAGACCTCCCGGCTGTTCGCCCGCACGGTGGCGCGGATCCAGCCCGAGTGGGTCGAGCCGCTGGCGGCTCACCTGGTCAAGCGCACGTACTCCGAGCCGTACTGGTCGGCCAAGCACGGCGCGGCGATGATCAAGGAGAAGGTGCTGCTCTACGGCATGACGCTGGTCGCCGACCGGCCGGTGCTGCTCGGGCGGCTGGGCGAGACCCCCATCGGCGACGTGACCGCGGCCGAGCTGGCCCGCGAGATGTTCATCCGCCACGCCCTGGTGGGCGGGGAGTGGCGCACCCACCACCAGTTCTACGCCCGCAACCGCGAGCTGCTCGCCGAGGCCGGGCAGTACGAGGCCCGCGCCCGCCGCCGCGACCTGGTCATCGACGAGGACGGGCTGTTCGCGTTCTACGACGAGCGCCTGCCCGACGCGATCGTCTCGGCCCGGCACTTCGACGCCTGGTGGAAGCAGGCCCGCCGGGACGACCCGGAGCTGCTCACCTTCACCCTCGACCTGCTCGTGCCCGAGGCCGGCGCGGTCAGCGGCGCGGACTTCCCCGACACCTGGCACCAGGGCGACCTCACCCTGCCGCTGACCTACCAGTTCCAGCCGGGCAGCTACGCCGACGGCGTGACGGTGCACGTGCCGGTCGCCGTGCTCTCCCGGCTGCGCCCCGACGGCTTCGACTGGATGGTCCCCGGCCTGGCGCACGAGCTGGCGACGGCGACGATCAAGGCCCTGCCCAAGAAGGTCCGGGTCCAGCTCGTGCCGGCCCCGGACGTGGCCCGCCAGGTCGTCGAGCTGCTCCCGCCCTGGGCGGAGGTGGCCCCCGCCCCGCCGGGTGCGCCGTCCTACCACGAGGCCTTCGCCGCGGCGGTGCGCCGGCTGCGCGGGGTGGAGATCCCCGAGGACGCCTGGGACGACGAGAAGCTGCCCGACCACCTGCGGATGACCTTCCGGGTGCTCTCCGAGCGCGGCGCCGTGCTCTCGGAGGGCAAGCACCTGGTGGCGCTGCAGCGCGAGCTCGCCCCGCAGGCCCAGCAGGCGGTGCGCGCGGCCGTGCGCGGCGCCGTCCGGGTGGCCATGGAGGAGGCCCAGGCCCGCGGCGGTGGCGCGGCCTCGAGCACGACTGGGGCCGGTGGGGCGACCGGCGGCGGGACGGTCGCCTCGGGAGCCGCTGCTGCCCCAGGTGGGGCGGGCGCGGGGGCGGTCCTCCCGATGCTGCCCGAGCAGGACGACCTGACCACCTGGCCCGAGGTCCCCGACGGGGTCATCCCGCGCCAGGTGGAGTCCACCGGCGCGCAGGGCCTGGTCGTGCGCGGCTACCCCGCGCTGGTCGAGGTGCCCGGCCCGCGCGGGGCGGCGCCCACGGTGTCCCTGCGGGTGCTCGCCGACGCGAGCAGCCAGGCCGGCGCGCACCGGCTCGGCCTGCGCCGGCTGGTGCTGACCGAGACCGCGCTGAACACCCCGCGGGTCACCAGCCGGTGGACCGGCAAGGAGGCGCTGACCCTGGCGGCCAGCCCGTACCCGGCCACCGAGGCCCTGGTGGCCGACGTCCAGCTCGCCGCGGTCGGGGCGCTGGTGGACGAGTGGACCGCGGCGCACGGCGGGCACCAGGTGGTCGACGCCGACCGGTACCGCGAGCTCGTCGCGCACGTGCGCGCCGCCCTCGAGGACCGGGTGTACCGGGTCATCGGGCAGGTCGTCACCACCCTGGACGCGCACCGCGAGCTCGAGGCGACGATCAAGTCGGCCTCGTCGATCGCCCTGCTCAACACGCTCACCGACGTGCGCGACCAGGTGGCCCGGCTCGTCCACCCCGGGTTCGTCTCCGCCACCCCGCCCGGGCAGCTGGTGCACCTGCCGCGCTACCTCAAGGCGGCGCAGCGGCGCATCGAGCGGGCGCAGGTCAACGTCCACCAGGACGCCGACCTGGCGTGGAAGGTCGGCGAGCTCGAGGACGCCTACGACGCGGCGGTCGAGGCCTCCGACCGGCTCGCCCCGGACCCGGCCCGGCGGGACCGGCTCGAGCAGGTGCGCTGGATGCTCGAGGAGCTGCGGGTCAGCTTCTTCGCGCAGCAGCTCGGCACGCCGATCAAGGTCTCGGAGAAGCGGATCCGCAAGGCCCTCGCCGAGCTCTGACACCCCCGCCCTCCGGCGAGACGTCATCCCTGAAGGAGCGTGGTGAGTCAAGGGGGTTGGTGACCGGCGGTCTGGTCCCCTTCGCGTAGTTGAGGGTGCGTCGGGCATGAGGCGTCGGGGTCAAGGCTCGCGCGGAGCGCGAC
>NZ_VUKF01000039.1 GCF_009193185.1 Georgenia thermotolerans
CGCGGGACCGCCGTGACCGCGGTGGCCGTGGGGCTGCTCGTCGCGGCGGCCGCCTGGTTGCTCCTGGCGCCGTCGCGACACCCCCGCCGCGCCGAGACGCGCGCGACGTGGGCGTGGCCGCCGTGGCGGGCGCACCCGCCGCTCCCGCACCGCCGCGACCGGCGGGGCCGGGCCCGGGCGCGGCAGGTGGACCTGGGGGTCCTCGTCACGGAGGTGGCCACCCGGCTGCGCACCGGAGTGCCGGTGGAGCGGGCGTGGGCCGAAACGCTGGCCCGCAGCGGCCTGGACGTGCGGCAGCCCACCGCGGCCACGGTGCTCGGCGAGGGCGGGGTGCCGCTCGCCCTGGAGCGCCTGGCCACCGGTACCACGGGTCGCGCCGGCCACACCCGTGCCCGGGACGGGCCACCCCTGGGAGAGGCGGCCATCGCGGCGCTGCCCGGGGCGCTGGCGGCCTGCCGGCTCACCCACGAGCTCGGCGCACCGCTCGCCCAGGTGCTCGAGCGGTGCGCCCAGGGGCTGACCGAGGCCGGCCACGCCCGGGCCGCCCGGGCGGTGGCCCTGGCCGGGCCCCGGGCCACCGCCCGGCTGCTCGGCTGGCTGCCGCTGGTCGGTCTCGGCCTTGGCGTCGCGGTGGGCGCGGACCCGCTCGCCGTGCTCCTCGACGGCCGGCTCGGCACCGCGTGCCTGGTGGCCGGGATGGCGCTGGTGGCGGCCGGGCGGCGCTGGGTCCGGGCCCTCGAGCGCGCGGCGAACGCGGCGGCGGACGCGGGGGCACCGTGACGCCGCTCCTCATCGCCCTCGCGCTGCTCGCGGCGCTGCCCTGGGCGTGGCCGGCCCGGGTGCCGCCGCGGCCGGCGGCGGGCCGGCCGGTCCACCGCCGCACCGCCGGGGCCGTCGACATCGCCGTGCTCCTCGACCTGGCCGACGCCGCCCTTGCGGCAGGCGCGTCGATCCCTCGCGCGCTGCAGGCCGTGGGCCGGGCAGTGGACCCGGCGGACCTGGCAGACACGGCCGGCCCGCACGCCGTCGGGCCGGCGCTGCGGCAGGCGGGGGCGGCGCTGGTGCTCGGCGCGTCGTGGGCGGAGGCGTGGCAGGCCGCGCCGGGCTGGTTGGCGCCGCTGGCCGACGCGCTCGAGCCGGCCTGGGTCGACGGCGCCGCCCCCGGCCCGCTGCTGCGGCGCGCCGCCGAGGCGGTGCGGGCGGACCGGCAGCGCCAGGCGCAGGAGGCGGCCGCCCGGCTCGGCGTCCGCCTCGTGCTGCCGCTGGGGCTGTGCTTCCTGCCGGCGTTCGTGCTGCTGGGCATCGTGCCCGTGGTGGTGGCGGCCGGGGGCGGCTTCCTCGGCGGCTGACCCTCGCCGGGCCCGAGCCGCGCGCTGCTGCCAACCCGTCCACAGGCCCGCGACGCCCGGCCGCGACGCGCGGGCGATCCCGAGCAGGCTCGACAGCGACCGGCACGAGCCGGGCCGAGGCGGCCCCGCGGGGCCCGACGGAAGGGGAGCGGGATGCAGGTACGACGACAGCGGGGAGGGGTGCGGGCGGCGCTGGACCGGCGGGTCGTGCGGCTGGTCGCCGACGGCGAGGCCGGCATGGCCACGGCCGAGTACGCGGTGGGCACGGTGGCGGCGGCGTCGCTGGCCGGCGTGCTGCTCGCCATCCTCAAGAGCGAGTGGGTCCGCGAGCTGATCTCGGACCTCATCCGGTCGGCGCTCGGGCTGGGATGAGTCCCCGCCCAGCACCGGCGGCGGGCACGGCACCGTGCCCGCCGCCGGGCCGACGGGCACGCGGCGGGGTGACCGCCGAGCTGGCCGTCGCCCTGCCGGGGGTGGTGCTGCTCATCCTGGTGCTGCTCACGGCGGCCAGCGCGGCGCTCACCCAGGTCCGGGTGGCCGACGCCGCCCGGGCCGGGGCCCGCGCGGCCGCGTTGGGGGAGCCGGCCGGCCAGGTCACGGCGGTGGCCGCCCAGCTGGCCGGCGGCGCCGCCGCGGTGCAGGTGGGCCGCGAGGGCGGCTACGTCGTCGTGGCGGTGGCCCGGGACCTGCCCGGCCCGCTCGCGGTGGCCGGGCTGCGTGCCAGCGCGACCGCCCGGGCGCTGCCCGAGCCGGGGGAGCCGGGGTGAGCGGGCGTGCGCCCGACTGCGGCGCGGGCACCGTGCTCGCCCTGGCGCTGGTGGCCGTCCTCCTGGTGCTCACGCTCGCCGTGGTGGGCCTGGCCCGCGCGGTGCACGCCCGGGCGGCGGCCCAGGCGGCCGCGGACCTGGCGGCGCTGGCGGCCGCCACCGCGCTGCGGGACGCGGCGGGCGACCCGTGCACCGTGGCGACCGCGGTGGTGCGCGCCAACGGCGCCGAGCCGGCCGGCTGCGCGGTGGCGGGCGCGGTGGTCGAGGTGGGCGCCCGGGTGGTGGTGCTCGGCCAGGCCGACGGGGTGCTCGTCGCCCGGGCCAGCGCCCGGGCGGGCCCGGCCCCCTGATCGGGCGGGGCCCGCCGGTCAGCGCGCCGGCGCCATCCCGATCTCGGCCGGGCGGGCCTGCGGAGCTGCCCTCAGCAGCAGCCGCAGCAGCCGCACGGCCCCCTGCTTGTCCAGCGGGGAGTTGCCGTTGCCGCACTTGGGCGACTGGACGCAGCTGGGGCAGCCGTCCTGGCAGCCGCAGGCGGTGATGGCGTCCAGGGTCGCCTGCAGCCAGCGCCCGGCCGCCCGGTAGCCGCGCTCGGCGAAGCCGGCCCCGCCGGGGTACCCGTCGTGGACGAACACCGTGGGCTGCCCGGTCTGGGGGTGCACCGCCGTGGAGAGCCCGCCGATGTCCCACCGGTCGCACGTGGCCAGCAGCGGCAGCAGGCCGATGGAGGCGTGCTCCGCGGCGTGCAGCGCCCCCGGCAGCGCGTCCTTGCCCACCCCGGCGGCCTCGCACGCCTCCGCCGAGAGCGTCCACCACACCGCCGTGGTGGGCAGCACCCGCTCGGGCATGTCCAGCGGGTAGGAGCCGACGATGTCCAGGCCGGGCACCCGGCGCTTGTCGTACCCGGTGACCTGGCTGGTCACCTCCACGTCACCGAAGGACCACAGCACCTCGGCGTCTCCCGCGCGCCACTCCTCCCGCGCCCGGGTGCCGATGATCCGCACCGAGGCGGTCGAGCGGGCCTTGGTGCGGTGGGCGACGTCAGGGTCGGCGTGGACGAGGGCCACCTCGTCCTCGAGGGCGTCGACGACGAACGTGCGGCCCTGGTGGACGTAGACGGCGCCGGGGAAGACGGTGGCGTCGGCGCGGGCTCCGTCGACCGTGCCCAGGACCGAGCCGGTGCCCAGCTCGACCACCTGCACCGGCGGGGCGTTCCCGCCGCGCAGGTCGGTGAGGTCCTGGGCGCGCTCGGGCCGGGCGAAGTTCCAGAACCACCCGTTGGGCCGCCGGCGCAGCAGGCCCCGGCGCACGAGCTCGTCGAGCAGGGTGGCGTCCGGCAGCCCGAACAGGGCCAGGTCCGCCGTCGTCAGCGGCGTCTCGGAGGCGGCGGCGCACAGGTGCGGGGCGAGGACGTAGGGGTTGGCCGGGTCGAAGGTGGTCGCCTCCACCCCGGCGTCGAAGATCGCCTCGGGGTGGTGGACGAGGAACCCGTCCAGCGGGTCGTCGCTGGCGACCAGCACCGCGACGCCGTCGGTGCCCGCCCGCCCGGCCCGGCCCGCCTGCTGCCACAGGGAGACCCGGGTGCCGGGCCAGCCGGCGATGACCACGGCGTCCAGCCCGGCGACGTCGACGCCGAGCTCGAGGGCGTTGGTCGTCGCCAGCGCCCGCAGCTCGCCGCTGCGCAGGGCCCGCTCGAGCTCGCGCCGCTCCTCGGGCAGGTACCCGCCGCGGTAGGCGGCCACCCGGGCGGCGAGGTCGGCGTCGACCTCGCGCAGGTGGCGGCGGGTCTGCTCGGCGATGACCTCCGCGCCGTAGCGGGAGCGGACGAACACCAGCGCCCGCGCCCCCGCGGAGACGAGGTCCGCGAGCAGGTCGGCGGCCTCGGAGGTGGCGCTGCGCCGCGGGCCGTCCTCGAGGGCCTCGCCCTCGGCGTCCGCGGCGGTCAGGTCCACGCCCTCGCCCGGCCACGACGCGGCCCACCCGGTCGCCAGCGCCGGCTGCCACAGCGCGATGCTGCGCCGCCCGGCCGGCGCGGCGTCGTCGGTGACGGCCACGACGTCCTCGGGAGCCACCCCCACCAGCCGCGCGGCGGTGAGGGCCGGCTCGGCGGTGGTGGCCGAGGCGCAGATGACGCTCGGCCGGGCGCCGTAGTGCGCGGCCAGGCGCAGCAGGCGGCGCAGCACCAGGGCGACGTGGGCCCCGAGGACCCCGCGGTAGGCGTGGCACTCGTCCACGACGACGTAGCGCAGCCCGCGCAGCAGCCGCTGCCAGCGGCGGTGGTTGGGCAGCAGGGAGAAGTGGAGGAAGTCGGGGTTGGACAGGACGACGTCGGCGTGGTCGCGGGCCCAGTCCCGCTCCGTCAGCGGGGTGTCCCCGTCGCAGGTGGTCACCCGCACGCTGCGCAGCGCGGCGGCGTCGAGCAGGCGGTGCAGGCCGGCGAGCTGGTCGGCGGCCAGGGCCTTGGTGGGCGAGAGGTACAGCGTGGTCGGGCGCCGGTTGTAGGTGCCGATGCTGCCCGCCGCCGGGCTGGCCGCCTGCGCGGCACCCTCGCGCACGGCCGAGAGGACCGGCAGCCACGCGGCGAGCGACTTGCCCGAGCCGGTGCCGGTGGCGACGACGGTGTGCCGCCCGGCCCAGGCGGCCTCCGCGGCGGCCACCTGGTGCAGCCACGGCGCGGCGACCCCCAGGCGCCGGTAGCCGGCGACGACGTCGGGGTCGGCCCAGCCCGGCCACGCGCCGGTGCGCCCCGGCCGGGCGGGCAGCTGCTCGAGGTGGACGAGCCGCCCGTCGCGCGCGCCGGCGGCGCGCAGCAGCTGGACGAGGTCGGGTGCGGGCACCGTCCCAGTGTGCGCCACCGCGGTGACAGCGGCCGACGGGGCGCCGGCGAGGGCCGCGGCCCGGGTGGCAGCGACCTGCCAGGCGCACAAGTCCCCCCCGCTGGGGGGCTGGTGCTCAGGGGGTCCCGTGAAACGATGTGACGCACGTGCTAGCGGTCGAGGGCCGATCGTGCGACTGGAGGGGGGCGGGTGATGAACCTGTCCGTGTGCCGGCACGAGGTCGACAGCGTCGCGGTGGTGAGCTGCCGCGGGGAGCTGGACGGCGAGTCGGCCGAGCGCCTCTCCGCCGAGCTCGAGCTGGCGCTGGACGCCCGCCCGCCCGCCATGGTGGTGGACCTCGGCGGCCTGACGTTCATCGACTCCACCGGGGTCCACGTCGTCGTGCGCAAGCGCGCGGCCAGCGTCGCGGTGGAGACCACCGTGCTCGTCGTCGCCGTGGCCGAGCGGATCCGCGACGTGTTCCGCCTCACCGGTCTCGCCGAGGGGGTGGACCTGCACCGGTCGATCCCGGACGCACTCACCTCGCTCCTGCCGGACCCGCGGGTTGCGGTCGCGGCGCATCCCATTCACGCGTCGGGCCGTTGACGCGGCGAGTAGGCTCCCAGGAACCTGCCACCGGGGGCGGCGAAGCCTGCGGTCGGCTACACGCTGCCGAGGAGGGCGGATGCTGGAGATGGGGACCTCAAGCCTGATCATCGTTGGCGCCATCGGCGTCATCGCCGTGGTGGCACTCGTCATCGCCGTCGTGCTGCGGCGGCAGGTGCTCGCCGCGGACCCGGGCACCCCACGGATGCAGGAGATCGCCAGAGCGGTGCAGGAGGGGGCCTCGGCCTACCTCAACCGCCAGTTCCGCACCCTGGCGGTCTTCGCCGTCGTCGTCTTCGCGCTGCTGTTCCTGCTGCCGGGCGACGCGGAGGTCAAGATCGGGCGCGCCATCGCCTTCCTGTTCGGCGCGGGGTTCTCCGCCTCCATCGGATACCTGGGCATGTCGCTGGCGGTGCGCGCCAACGTCCGCGTCGCCGCCGCGGCCAACCGCCAGGGCGGACGCGCGGAGGGGGCGCAGATCGCCTTCCGCACCGGCGGCGTCGTCGGGATGTCGGTGGTGGGCCTGGGCCTGCTCGGCGCGGCGGGCGTGGTGCTCATCTACCGGGCCGACGCGCCGGCGGTGCTGGAGGGCTTCGGCTTCGGCGCCGCCCTGCTGGCGATGTTCATGCGTGTCGGGGGCGGGATCTTCACCAAGGCCGCCGACGTCGGCGCCGACCTGGTCGGCAAGGTCGAGCAGGGCATCCCCGAGGACGACCCGCGCAACGCGGCCACCATCGCCGACAACGTCGGCGACAACGTCGGCGACTGCGCGGGCATGGCCGCCGACCTGTTCGAGTCCTACGCCGTCACCCTCGTCGCCTCCCTCATCCTGGGCACCGCCGCCCTGGGCGAGCGGGGCCTGGTGCTCCCGCTGCTGATCACCGCCGTCGGCGCGCTGGTCGCCGTCCTCGGGGTGTTCATCACCCGGGTGCGAGGCAACGAGTCCGGGCTGCGGGCGATCAACCGCGGCTTCTACCTCGCCGCGCTCGCCGGCGTCGTCCTCGCCGCCGTCGCCGCCTACGTCTACCTGCCCGCCACGTTCGCGGCGGTCCCGGGCGTGAGCCAGCAGCTGGCCGGGCACGCCGGGGACCCCCGGCTCATCGTCTCGGTCGCGGTGCTCATCGGCGTCGTGCTGGCCGGCGTCATCCTCTGGCTGACCGGCTACTTCACCGGCACCACCGCCCGGCCCACCCGGCACGTGGCCGCCACCTCCCGCACCGGCGCCGCGACGGTCGTCCTCTCCGGCATCGGGGTGGGCTTCCAGTCCGCGGTGTTCACCGCCGGCATCATCGCCGCCGCGATCTGCGGGGTGTTCCTCATCTCCGGCGGCTCGATCGGCCTGGCGCTGTTCCTCGTGGCCCTCGCCGGCTGCGGCCTGCTGACCACCGTCGGGGTCATCGTCGCCATGGACACCTTCGGCCCGGTCAGCGACAACGCCCAGGGCATCGCCGAGATGTCCGGCGACGTCGACGAGGCCGGCGCGCAGGTGCTCACCGACCTCGACGCCGTGGGCAACACGACGAAGGCCGTGACCAAGGGCATCGCGATCGCCACCGCCGTCCTGGCGGCCACGGCGCTGTTCGGCTCCTACTCCGACGCCGTGCGCGTGGCCCTCGCCGAGTTCACCAACGCCGGGACGCGGGTCGCCGGCGGGGTCGTCGGGGCGATGATGGACTACGAGATCATCTCCCCGATCACCCTCGTCGGCGTGATCCTCGGCGGGGCGACGGTCTTCCTCTTCTCCGGCCTGGCCATCGACGCCGTCACCCGGGCCGCCGGCGCGATCGTGTTCGAGGTGCGCCGCCAGTTCCGCGAGCACCCCGGGATCATGACCGGCGAGACCCGGCCGGAGTACGGCAAGGTCGTGGACATCTGCACCCGCGACTCGCTGCGCGAGCTGGCAACCCCCGGCCTGCTGGCCGCCTCGGCGCCCATCGCCGTGGGCTTCGGCCTCGGCGTGGGCCCGCTCGCCGGCTTCCTCGCCGGCGCGATCGCCACCGGCGTGCTCATGGCCGTCTTCCTCGCCAACTCCGGCGGCGCGTGGGACAACGCCAAGAAGATCGTCGAGGACGGCCACTACGGCGGCAAGGGCTCGGAGGCGCACGCCGCCACGGTCATCGGCGACACGGTGGGTGACCCGTTCAAGGACACCGCCGGCCCGGCGATCAACCCGCTCATCAAGGTGATGAACCTCGTCTCGCTGCTCATCGCCCCGGCCGTCGTCCAGCTCACCGCGCCCGCGGACGCCAACCACACAGTGCGCCTCACCATCGCGGTGCTGGCCGCCGCGATCGCCGGCGGGGCCATCGTGCTCTCCCGCGTCCGGGCCGGGCGTGAGGAGATCGGCGGAGAGCGGGACTCCCGGCAGGAGGCCGCCGCCGGGTCGCACTGAGCGGCGGCCCGACGCCCGGGCCTCCGCGTATCCGGGCGACCGTGATCTCGGACGCGCGACGTCGTGCGGCCCGCGGAGGCGAACCGTAGGTTCGGGCCATGGGTGCAACGGAACTCCTCCTCGTGCGGCACGGCGAGAGCGCCGCCAACGTCGCGGCCGCTCGCGCCGAAGCCGCCGGCGCCGAGCAGATCGACGTGCCGGCCCGCGACGCCGACGTCGAGCTGTCCGAGAACGGGCTGGCCCAGGCCCGCGCGCTCGGCGCCTGGCTCGCCGCCCTGCCCGAGCAGGACCGGCCGCAGGCGGTGTGGTCCTCGCCCTACCGCCGCGCCGCCGACACGGCCCGCGTCGCCCTGGCCGAGGCACGCCTCGACCTGCCGCTCCTGCTCGACGAGCGCCTGCGTGACCGTGACCTGGGCATCACCGACACCCTCACCGCGGCCGGGGTCCGGGCCCGTTACCCCGAGGAGGCGGAGCGACGTCGGTGGCTCGGGAAGTTCTACCACCGGCCCCCCGGCGGGGAGTCCTGGGCCGACGTCGCCCTGCGCGTGCGCTCGGTCCTCGCCGACCTCGCCCGCCAGGACCGGGCCGAGCGGGTCCTCGTCACCGCCCACGACGCCGTCGTCCTCCTCTTCCGCTACGTCTGCGAGCGCCTCGACGAGGGCGAGATCCTCGCGATCGCCGCCTCCCAGGGCGTGCGCAACGGCGCGATCACCCGCCTGGTGGCCGCCGGCGACGAGTGGCGCCTGGCCGCCTACAACGTCGACGAGCACCTCGCGCAGGCCGGCACGCCGGTCACCTCCGAGCCCGCCGTGGGGGAGCGGGGGACCGCGTGAGCGCCACCCCCATCACCCCGGCCCTGCTGCGGGAGTGGCCGCTGCCCGAGCCGCGGGGCAGCAAGTACGGCCGCGGGCAGGTCCTCGTGGCGGGCGGCGCCCGGGCCACCCCCGGGGCGGTGCTCCTCGCCGGGGAGGCGGCCCTGCGGGTCGGCGCCGGCCGGCTCACCCTGGCGGTGGCGCGGTCGGTCGCCGGCTCCCTGGCGGTGGCGGTGCCCGAGGCCGGGGTCCGGGGCCTGGCGGAGGACGACGCCGGGGACGTCCGGGGGAGCGACGCGGCGGCCCTGGCCCCCGACCTCGAACGCGCCGACGCCGTCCTCGTCGGCCCCGGGCTGGGCGAGCCGGACGGCACCGGCGCGCTGGTGCGGGGCCTGGTGCCCCGCCTGCCCGACGGGGTCCCGGTGGTCCTCGACGCCTTCGCGCTCGGCGTGCTGCCCGGCCTGGACGACGCGCGGACGGCCCTGGCCGGACGGCTGGTGCTCACCCCGAACCTGGCCGAGATGGCCCGGCTCCTCGACGTCGCCGACGTCGAGGAGCCCGACGCCACCGAGGCGGCCCAGGAGGTCGCCCGCCGCTACGGCGCCGTGGTGACCAGCCACGGCCTGGTCACGGACGGGTCCGCGACGTGGCAGGTGACCACCGGGCACACCGGGCTGGGCACCTCGGGCAGCGGCGACGTCCTCGCCGGGGCGCTGACCGGGCTGCTCGCGCGCGGCGCGGACCGCACCCAGGCGGCGGTGTGGGCCACGCACCTGCACGCCAGCGCGGGCGACTCCCTCACGGCCAGCGTGGGCAAGGTCGGCTTCCTCGCCCGCGAGCTCGTCCCTGAGCTGCCCCGGCTGCTGCACGAGCTGACCGTGTGAGCCTGCCTACTCTCGTCCCATGAGCACCCGGACGAGCCCCGCCCCACCCGCCGGCACCGCGGCGCAGGTGGCCGCCCTGCGCGACGACCTCGCCGCGGCGGGGTTCACCGTCGACGGCGTCGCCGCGCTGCTGGGGGACGTCGCCGGCGCCGCGCTGCACCGCGAGCAGCGCGTCCCGGCGCTGCGCCTGGCCCGGGCGGCCGACGATCCGGTGGCCACGCTCGTGCGGCTGTTCATGCTCGGCGACGAGGTCACCGCCGCCGACGTGTCCGCCGCCCTGCCCGGGCCGGGAGCCGCCGGCGCGCAGGCCCTCGGCCTGGTCGCGGCCGCCGGCGCGGCACCGGAGGACCCCGTGCGGGCGCTGGTGGACCTGCGCCCGTACGGCGCCACCGACGCCGCCGGCACGGCCCGCTGGTGGGTCGCCTCCGACCTCGGCGAGGTCGAGACGGGCGCCCCGCTGACCGCCGACCACGTCCTGGGCATCGGCGGGGCGTCCCTCACCCTGGCCCAGCTCACCGTGCGCGACGCCCGCCCCCGCGTCCTCGACCTCGGCACCGGCTGCGGGATCCAGGCCCTGCACGCCGCCCGGCACAGCGAGCACGTGGTCGCCACCGACGTCTCCGCCCGTGCCCTGGGCTTCGCCGCGTTCAACGCCGCGCTCGCCGGGACGACCTTCGACCTGCGCCGCGGCTCCCTGCTCGAGCCGGTCGCCGGGGAGGCCTTCGACCTGGTGGTGTCCAACCCGCCCTTCGTCATCACCCCGGCCGCCGCCTACGACGCCGGCCTGCCGCTCATGGAGTACCGCGACGCCGGGCGCGGCGGGGACCTGCTGGTGCGCGACCTCGTCACCGGCGTCGGCGCGCACCTGGCCCCCGGCGGGGTCGCCCAGCTGCTGGGCAACTGGGAGCACCACGCCGGGCAGCCGTGGCCCGAGCGGGTCCGCGGCTGGCTGGCGGCCTCCGGCCTGGACGGCTGGGTGGTCCAGCGCGAGGTGCAGGACCCGGCCGAGTACGCCGAGCTGTGGCTGCGCGACGGCGGGCTGCGCCCCGAGCTCGACCGGGCCGCCTACGAGGCGGCGTACGCCGCCTGGCTCGGCGACTTCGAGGCGCGCGGCGTCGAGGGGATCGGCTTCGGCTACGTCGTCCTGCACCGCCCGGCCGCCTCCCGGACCCCCTGGCACCGGGTCGAGGAGGTCAGCGGGCCGGTGCAGGGGCCGCTCGGCCGGCACGTCGCCGAGGTGCTCGCCGCCCGCGCCTGGCTCGCCGACCTCGGGGCGGACGAGGCCGGGGGGCCGACGGGCCTCGCGGCGCTGGCCCGGCAGCGGCTCGTCGTCGGGCCCGACGTCACCGAGGAGCGCTACCTCGCCCCGGGCGCGGCCGACCCGCAGGTGCTGCAGCTGCGCCAGGGCGGCGGGCTCGGCCGGGTCGTGCGCCCCGGGACCGTGGTGGCCGGGGCGGTGGGCGCCTGCGACGGCGAGCTCACCCTGGGGCAGATCGTCGCCGGGCTCGCCGCGCTGCTCGAGGTGCCCGCCGACGAGGTGGCCGCCGAGGTGCTCCCGGCCGCCCGGGAGCTCGTGCTCGACGGGTTCCTGCGCCCGGCGGCGTGAGCGCCGTCCCTCCCAGCCCCGTCCCAGCCTCGCGCGGCACGGTGGGTCCCGTGGCCGGGACCCCGGCCGGAGAAGGGGACACGATGCTCGACACCGCGACGCAGGCGGACAGCTGGCTCACCGCGACGCTGCGCCCGGCCGGGATCATCGACCGCGACGACACCGACCGGCTGCGCGACGTGCTGGACGCGCTGGCCGCGTCGGCCTCCCTCGTGGTGGTCGACCTGGAGGCCGCCGCCCTGCGCAGCCCCGCCGCCGCGGCGGTGATCGACGACGCCGCGCACGGCCTGGAGCGCCGCGGCGGCTGCCTGCTGTGCGTGCGGGCGGACGACGGCGCCCGGCGCGCGCTGGCCTCGGCCGGCGGGCACGCCGTCGTGCTCGACGACGCCGCCGCCTGACCACCCGGGCGCCGGGTGGCGCGGCGCGGGGCACCGGAGTCGCGCGGCGGGCGCCGTCGCAGGTCCGGGATGCGGCCGGTGCGGGCCGCCTTCACGATGGGCCCATGGCCAACGACCAGATCCCCGCCCAGCAGCAGCAGTGGCCCGGCACCACCCGGGAGATGACGCCCGCCCCGGACCACGGCGAGACCAGCTACACCGGCCGTGACCGCCTCGTCGGCAAGAAGGCGCTGATCACCGGCGGCGACTCCGGCATCGGTCGCGCCACCGCCATCGCCTTCGCCAAGGAGGGCGCCGACGTCGCCATCGTCTACCTGCCCGAGGAGCAGGCCGACGCCGAGGAGACCCAGAAGCAGGTCGAGGCAGCCGGCCGCACGTGCGTGCTCGTGCCCGCCGACCTGCGCACGCAGGAGGCCGCCGAGCAGGCCGTGCGCCAGGCGGTCGAGGGCCTCGGCGGGCTGGACACGGTGGTGAGCAACGCCGGCTTCCAGATGGCCCACCAGTCCCTGGAGGACTTCCCCGACGGGCAGATCGAGCGCACCTTCTCCACCAACGTCTTCGCGACCTTCTGGGTGGCCAAGGCCGCCGTGCCCCACCTCGAGCCCGGCTCGACGATCACCATCACCACCTCGATCCAGGCCTTCCAGCCCTCCCAGCCGCTGCTGGACTACGCCGCGACCAAGGCGGCGCTCAACAACCTCACCGTCAACCTCGCCGCGGAGCTGGGCCCGCAGGGCATCCGCGTCAACGCCGTCGCCCCGGGCCCGATCTGGACGCCGCTGATCCCGACCACCTTCCCCGGGGAGAAGGTCGAGGGCTTCGGCTCGGACACCCCGCTCGGCCGGCCCGGGCAGCCCGTCGAGGTCGCCACCGCCTTCGTGTACCTGGCCGGCGACGAGGCGAGCTACGTCTCGGGCACCGTGCTGGGGGTCACCGGCGGCAAGCCGGTCTTCTGAGGACGGCGGTGGCGCGATGACCGGGCGCGGTCCGGACCACCGGGTGCCGCGCGCCCTGAGCCTGCAGCGGTGGTCCGACCTGACCTTCCTGCACTGGGCGCTGCCGGTCTCCGCGGTGGCCGAGCAGCTGCCGCCGGGGCTGGAGGTCGACACCTTCGACGGGCGCGCCTGGGTCGGGCTGACCCCGCTGGTCATGCGCGACGTGCGGGCGCCCTACGTGCCCGCGCTCCCGCACCTGTCGGACTACGTCGAGGTCAACCTGCGCACCTACGTCCGCGGCCCGGACGGCACCGGTGGCATCTGGTTCTTCTCCCTCGAGTGCGCCCGGCTGCCCGTCGTCCTCGCGCTGCGCGCCCTGTCCCTGCCCTACCAGTGGGCCCGGGCGGAGGTGGCCACCGGCCCGGCCCGCATCGCCTACCGCACCCGCCGGTACGGCACCGGCCTGGGGATGCGCGCCGCGGTCCGGGTGGGGGAGCCGGTCGAGACGGACCCGCTCGCCGTCTTCCTCACCGCCCGGTGGTGGGCCTACACCCTGTGGGGGCAGCGGCTGTGGCGCGTGCCGGTCGAGCACGAGCCGTGGCCGCTGCGCCGGGCGACCGCGCGCGTGGCCGCCGGCGACCTGTTCCACGCCGCCGGGCTGCCCGCCCCCTGGGTCGAGCCACTCGTCCACTTCAGCCCCGGCGTCCACGTGCGGGTCGGGGCACCGCAGCCGGCATGAGGGGCGGCCGTTCCGACCGGGCCGACCAGCGCGCGCGGCAGGACCACGTGGCCCGCCTCGCCCGGGCGGCCCACCAGGCGCAGGCGGAGCGTCAGGCCCGAGCGGCCCGGCAGGCCCGGGCGGCCCGCGAGACCTGGCGGGCGCGCCGCCCGGGCTGGGTCCGGCGCACCTGGGCGCGCCACCCCCGCCTGGCGATGGCCGCGCGGGCCGCCGTCGCGACCGCCCTCGCCTGGATGGCCGCCCACGCGGTGCCCGGCCCGGCCGCCGACTACCCGTACTACGCCCCGCTCGGCGCCGTCATCGCCACCACGTTCACCCTCGTGGGGTCGGTGCGCGAGTCCGTCCAGGCGGTCGGGAGCATCGCCCTGGGCGCCGCCGTCGCGTACGTGGTGGGGGCTCTGGTGCCGGGCACCGGCGCCCCGGCGGTGGCCGTCGTCGTCGCGCTCGGCGTGCTGATCGCCGGCTGGCGGCGCCTCGGGGCGATGGCCTCGTGGGTGCCCACTGCGGCCCTGTTCACCCTCGTCATCGGCGGCCCGGACCCCACTGGGTTCATCGGCGCCTACACGGGGCTGACCCTGCTGGGGGCGCTGATCGGCGTCGGCGTCAACCTCGTCCTCCCGCCGCTGCCGCTCGCCCCCGCCCAGCTGGCGATGGAGCGCGTGCGCGGCCTGATCGTCGAGCAGCTGCGCGATCTCGCCGACGGCCTCGACCGCGACGAGCCGCCGGAGGCGGCGGAGTGGGCCCAGCGCCGGCGGGACCTGGCGCCGGCGCTGCGGGAGATGCACGACGTCGTCGCCGACGCCGCCGCGGCCCGCCGGTGGAACCGGCGCAGCCGCCGCTACGACGCGGCCACCGCCCGGCAGGACCGCATGGCCGCGGCGCTGCAGCGCACGGCGCTGGTGGTCGAGGACCTCACCGGGACCGTCACCGAGGCCGAGCGGGCCGACCTGGAGGACGTCGCGCTGGGCCCGCGGCTGCGCCCGCACGCGGCGCGCACGCTGCGCACCCTCGCGGACGTGCTCGTGCACGTCGAGGGCACCGCCGAGCACCCCGAGGCCGTCGCGGAGGCCCGGCGGGCCCTGGAGGGCTTCGCCGCGGAGGTCACGCACGGCCCCGCGGCCGGCCACCTCGTCGCCGCCAGCGTCGTGGTCGCCCTGCGCCGGTGCCTCGTGGCCGCCACCGACCCGCCGGTGGCACCGGCCGGCTGAGCGCCGACGGTGTCGCCGACCGGAACGGACGCCCCGCGGGCGGTTACCGTGTCGCGGTGACCCAGACGCTTCCTCGCCAGACGCGCCGCGTCGACCGCCGGCTCGTGGCCGTCGCCCTCGCCGTGCTCGCGGCCGCCGCCGTCGTCGCGGTGTGGTGGTTCTTCGTCACTACGCCCGCCGGCCAGCACGTCGACGAGGTCGCCTACACCGGCTCACGCATCGGCCGCAGCCGGCTGTCGGAGGTCACCCAGTCGATCCTCGACGTCGTCTCCGTCCCCTTCCTCGTGCTCGTCATCCTCGTCACGGCGGTGATCGCGGCGCTGCGGCGCCAGTGGCGCCTCGCCGTCGGGGTCGGGGCGATGGTGGCGGGGATGAACCTCACCACCCAGCTGCTCAAGTACCAGCTATTCACCCGCCCCGACCTGGGCTACACCGACGGGTACCAGGAGAACACCCTGCCCAGCGGGCACACCACGGTGGCGGGGTCGGTGGCCGCCGCCGCGCTGCTCGTCGCGCCGCGGCGCTCGCGGTGGTTCGTCGCGCTCCTGGGCGCCGCCTACACCGGCGGGACCGGCATCGCCACCATGGCCAACGGCTGGCACCGGGCCTCCGACGTCGTCGCCGCCGTGCTCGTCGTCGCCGCCTGGGCCCTGCTCGCCCAGGCGGTGGCCGGGCCGGTCGAGCCGCTCGGGCCCGTCGGCGCCGTCGCCGGGCTGCTCGGCGTGGCCGGCGGGCTGGGCGCGGGCGTGGCCGCCGCGGCGATGCTGCTCACCCGCGGGGCCGACGTCGCCGACCCCTCCCGGTCTCAGATGCTCATCGCCTATGGTGGGGCGAGCGTGGGCGTGCTGGCGGTCGTCTGCCTCGCCACCTGCGCCGTGCTGCTCGTGGGCACCCGGCCGCGCCGTTGAGGCTCGCGGCCAGAGCGGGCCGTCCTCCCGGTCGTCTCCGTCCACACCGCCGACACGGGTCCACGCCGCACCTGTCGGGGCGACGTTGTACCGTCGCCACGAAACCCCGGGGCCGGACGGCCGTCCGACCCCCACCGAAGTGAGGTATGTCCGCGTGACCAGCTCCCGCAAGCTCGTGATCGTCGAGTCGCCCGCCAAGGCGCGCACCATCGGCGGCTATCTCGGGCCCGACTTCGAGGTCGAGGCCAGCGTGGGGCACATCCGCGACCTCCCGCAGCCCTCCGAGCTCCCGCCGGAGATGAAGAAGGGCCCGTACGGGAAGTTCGCCGTCGACGTCGAGGGCGACTTCGACCCCTACTACGTCGTCGACTCGGACAAGAAGAAGAAGGTCACCGAGCTCAAGCGGGCCCTCAAGGACGCCGACGAGCTCTACCTGGCCACGGACGAGGACCGCGAGGGCGAGGCGATCGCCTGGCACCTGCTCGACGTCCTCAAGCCCAAGGTGCCGGTCAAGCGCATGGTGTTCCACGAGATCACCAAGGAGGCGATCAGCCGGGCCCTGGAGAACACCCGCGAGCTGGACACCCGTCTCGTCGACGCCCAGGAGACCCGCCGCATCCTCGACCGCCTCGTGGGCTACGAGGTCTCGCCCCTGCTGTGGCGCAAGATCAAGCCGGGCATCTCCGCCGGGCGCGTGCAGTCCGTGGCCACCCGCATGGTCGTCGAGCGCGAGCGTGAGCGCATGGCCTTCCGGTCGGCGTCCTACTGGGACGTCAAGGGCACGTTCACCGGCGGGCCCGAGGACGACCGCGGCCAGTTCGTCGCCCGCCTGACCACCCTCGACGGGCACCGCGTGGCCACCGGCCGGGACTTCGGCGACGACGGCCTCCTCAAGAGCGCCGCCGGGAAGGCCGGCGTGGTCCACCTGCACCAGGCCGAGGCCGCCGCGCTGGCCGCGGCGCTGGAGCGGGCCGAGGCGCGGGTGGTCTCCATGGAGACCAAGCCGTACACCCGCCGGCCCGCCGCGCCGTTCACCACCTCCACCCTCCAGCAGGAGGCCTCCCGCAAGCTGCGCATGAGCGCCCGGGAGACCATGCGCACCGCGCAGGGCCTGTACGAGAACGGCTACATCACCTACATGCGTACCGACTCGCCGGTGCTGTCGGGGCAGGCCATCGCCGCCGCCCGCCGGCAGGCGGCGGAGCTGTACGGCCCCGAGTTCGTCCCCGACAAGCCCCGCCTCTACGGCGCGAAGGCCAAGGGCGCGCAGGAGGCGCACGAGGCCATCCGCCCCGCCGGGGACTCCTTCCGCACCCCGGCCCAGGTCGCCAACCAGCTCAGCGGCGCCCAGTTCCGCCTCTACGAGCTCATCTGGAAGCGCACCGTCGCCTCGCAGATGGCCGACGCCCGCGGCTCCACCGCCACCGTCCGCCTCGCCGCCACCGCGGCGCTCGAGGACGGCGCGCGCCGGGCCGAGCTTTCGGCCTCGGGCACCGTCATCACCTTCCGCGGATTCCTCGCCGCCTACGAGGAGGGCCGCGACGCCGACCGCTACGAGGGCGGCGCCGAGAAGGAGACCCGCCTGCCGGTGCTCACGGAGGGAGACCCGGTCGACACCGACGCGGTCACCGCCGAGGGCCACGAGACCACCCCGCCGCCGCGCTACACCGAGGCGTCCCTGGTCAAGGCGCTGGAGGAGCGCGGCATCGGCCGCCCGTCCACCTACGCCGCGACCATCTCGACGATCACCGACCGCGGCTACGTCGACCGGCGCGGCCAGGCGCTGGTGCCGACCTGGCTGGCGTTCTCGGTGGTGCGCCTGCTCGAGGACAACCTGCCCCGGCTGGTCGACTACGACTTCACCGCCGAGATGGAGGACGACCTCGACCGCATCGCCTCGGGCGCCCAGGACCGGGTCGACTGGCTCTCCCGCTTCTACCGCGGCGACGCCGCCACGGAGAACCCGGGTCTCAAGGAGCTCGTCGACGGGCTGGGCGACATCGACGCCCGCGCCGTCAACAGCATCGAGATCGGCGACGGGATCACCCTGCGGGTGGGCCGCTACGGCCCCTACCTCACCGCCCTGGGGGAGAACGGCGAGGAGCGGCGCGCCAGCGTGCCCGACGACGTCGCCCCCGACGAGCTGACCGTCGAGAAGGCCCGCGAGCTCCTCGAGCGCCAGAGCGACGACGGCCGCGAGCTCGGCACCGACCCCGCCACCGGCCACGCCATCGTCGCCCGCGTCGGCCGCTTCGGGCCCTACGTCACCGAGGTGCTGCCCGAGGAGGACGACGACGCCGCCCCCGCCGCCGCCGCGGACGGGAAGAAGCCCGCCCGGAAGAAGGCCGCGAAGGCCAAGCCGCGCACCGCCTCGCTGTTCAAGTCCATGCAGCTCGAGACCGTCACCCTCGAGGACGCCCTCCGGCTGCTGTCCCTGCCCCGGGTGGTCGGCACCGACCCCGACGGGGTGGAGATCACCGCCCAGAACGGCCGCTACGGGCCCTACCTCAAGCGCGGCACCGACTCGCGGTCGCTGGCCACCGAGGACCAGATCTTCGACATCACCCTCGAGGAGGCCCTGGCCATCTACGCCCAGCCCAAGCGCGGGCGCGGCGCCACCGCCAAGCCGCCGCTGCGCGAGCTCGGGGAGGACCCCACCAGCGGCAAGCCGGTGGTCGTCAAGGACGGCCGGTTCGGCCCCTACGTCACCGACGGCACGACCAACGCCACCCTGCGCAAGGACGACGACGTCGAGACGATCACGCCCGAGCGCGGCTACGAGCTGCTGGCCGAGAAGCGCGCCAAGGGGCCGGCCAAGAAGCCCGCCCGGAAGACCGCGGCGAAGAAGACCACGACGAAGGCGAGCACCACCAAGGCCAAGGCCGCCGCGAAGAAGTAGCGGGTCAGCCCACCAGCAGCCAGGTCAGCGTCATGAGCACGACGGCGCCGGCCGGTAGCAGCCACGCCTGGAGGACGGCGGACCGGCGGGCGCGGCCCCGCTCCCGCGCGAGCTGGGCCGCGCCGTCCGTGGGACTGAGCACGGGGTCCGCCATCGCCGCGGCGGCGCGGTGGTCGAGGACTGCCGTGCCCACCAGCAGCACGGCGCCGACCGCGACGGCTGCCGGGGCCGGCACCTCGAGCACCACCGGCCGCCAGAGCGCGGCCGCGAGGACGGCGCCCGCGGCGGCCGTGCCTGCCGCGACGGCCACCTGGACCGGATGGTCGAGGACGGCACGAAGGTGCCGGGCCAGCGCGACGAGCGCCGCCGCGACGACCACCACCGCCACCACGCTGCCCGCCGTCAGCATGTACGTCCTGCCCTCGCGCCAGGCCAGGAAGGCCGTCAGGGTGAGGTAGACGGCGGCGAGACCGACCACGCTGCGCACGAGGACGCCGGGCAGCCCGCCGGCGCGCTCACGGGGCAGGTCAAGGCTGCGGGCGTACGCCGCCGCGTGGCCGAAGGCCTCGGCCGGTTCCTCGCCGCTCTCGGCGCAGTGCGAGCGCACCTGGGCCAGGGCGTCGCCGATGGCGGCGCCGTCGACGTCACGCAGGCGCAGCTCGACGACGAAGTCGGTCTCCCAGGTGCTTGTAGCGTGGTGCGGTGCGGTCATGGTCGGGCCTCTCTCGGGGGCGCGGCACGGGGCCGCTCGGTGGGGTCGTGCACGACGAAGCGGCTGGTGAGGTCGGCGAACGCCGCCCACCGCCCGGCGAGGGTGGCGAGCTCGGCGCGGCCGGCCGGGGTGAGCGCGTAGTACTTGCGGGCTGGGCCGGTCTCGCCGGTGCGCCACTCCACGCGGACCAGGCCGGTGCGCTCGAAGCGCGCGAGCAGGGGGTAGAGAGTGCCGCCCTTGACGGTCCCGATGCCCTCTTGAGCGAGCCGTGCGGAGATCGCATAGCCGTACGTGGGCCCCTCGCCGAGGATGCGCAGCACGCACACCTCGAGCACACCCCGTAGCCACTCGCTGGGCCACTCGGGGGGCCGCTCCGTCTCCATGGCGCTAGACAGTACGTCTACCTAGTCAGGCTGTCTACATAGGCGAGTACGGTGGGTCCTGTGGATCGGACGCCGTTCTCCCTGCCCGCGCTCCCGGATCCCGCCGAGGCGCCGCCCCTGCGCTGGGGCATCCTCGGCGCCGGCGGGATCGCGGCCACCTTCGCCCGGGACGTCCCGGCGCGCACCCGTCAGCGGGTCGTCGCCGTCGGCTCGCGCGACCGGGCCCGGGCCGAGGCCTTCGCCGCCGCCCACGGCGTCCCGCGCGCCCACGGCGGGTACGAGGCGCTGGTGGCCGACCCCGAGGTCGACGTTATCTACGTCGCCACGCCGCACAGCCTCCACCGAGACCACGCGCTGCTGGCCCTGGCCGCCGGCAAGCACGTCCTCGTCGAGAAGGCCTTCACCCGCAACGCCGCCGAGGCGCGGGAGGTCTTCGCCGCGGCGCGGGCCCAGGGCCGGTTCGTGATGGAGGCCATGTGGACCCGGTTCCTGCCGCACATGGTGGCGCTGCGCGCCCTCGCCGGCTCCGGCGAGCTGGGCGAGGTCCTCGCCGTCACCGCCGACCACGGCCAGCGGCTGGACACCGTCGAGCGCCTGCTCGCGCCGTCGCTGGCCGGCGGCGCGCTGCTCGACCTGGGCGTCTACCCGCTCTCCTTCGCGCACAGCCTGCTCGGGGCGCCGGCCACCGTGCAGGCCGCCGGCGTGCTCACCGACCTCGGGGTGGACGCGTACGAGGCCATCACCCTCACCTACGCCGACAGCCGGGCGGTGGCGGTGTGCGGGGCGAACATGTGGGCCCGCAGCGCGACGGCGGCGGCCGTGGTGGGCACCGACGCCCGGGTCGACGTGGCGGGGGAGTTCTACCGGCCCAGCGCCTTCACCGTCACCCCGCTGCGCGGGGAGCCGTGGCGCTGGGAGGCCGACGGCCTGGTGGGCGGCGGCTTCGAGTTCGAGGCGGCCGAGGTGGCCCGCTGCATCGCCGCGGGCCGGCAGGAGTCGGCGACCATGCCGTGGCAGGACACCGTCGAGGTGATGGAGATCATGGACGAGGTGCGCCGCCAGCTCGGCGTGGTCTACCCCGGCGAGTAGGCGCGCTCGTGTCGTGCCCCGGACGGCGCCCGCGGCCCGGTGGATGCTCGGCGGGCGTGTCGGTGGGGCTGGTTACGCTGACCCCGTGACCACCCCGCCCCCGCGCCCCACCACCGCCCTCCCCGCGACCGGCTGCTTCGTCGCGCTCGAGGGCGGCGACGGCGCGGGCAAGACCACCCAGCAGGAGCTGCTGGGCCGCTGGCTCCGCGGGCTCGGCCACGAGGTGGTCCTCACCCGCGAACCGGGCGGGACCGAGCTCGGGCGGGTGCTGCGCGAGGCGGTCCTGCACGGCGGTGACGTCGACCCGCGCACCGAGGCCCTGCTCTACGCCACCGACCGCGCCCACCACGTCCACCAGCTCGTCCGCCCGGCGCTCGGGCGCGGCGCCGTCGTCGTCACCGACCGCTACATCGACTCCTCCGTCGCCTACCAGGGCGCCGCCCGCGAGCTCGGCGCCGCGGAGATCCGCGACCTGTCGCTGTGGGCCACCGAGGGCCTGCTGCCGCACCTCACCGTGCTGCTCGACCTCGATCCCGCCGCCGGGGCCGCCCGCATCACCGGTGCGCCGGACCGCATCGAGCGCGAGTCCGCCGCCTTTCACACCCGGGTGCGCGAGCACTACTTCGCCCTCGCCGCCGCCGACCCCGCCCGCTACCTCGTCCTCGACGCGACCTGGCCGCCCGAGCGGATCCACGCGGCGGTCCGGGAGCGGCTGGCGCCGCTGCTGCCCGCCCCCGCGGTGCCCGGGGCGCGGGCCGGAGGCCGGCCGTGAGCGTGTGGGACCAGGTGGTCGGCCAGGACCAGGTGGTGGCCACCCTGCGCGCCGCCGTCGACGCCTCCCGGGCGGCCACCGACGAGGCGGCCGCCCGCGCCATGACGCACGCCTGGCTCATCACCGGCCCGCCCGGCTCCGGCCGCTCGGTCGCCGCCCGCGCCTTCGCCGCCGCCCTGCAGTGCACCGACCCCGACGAGCCCGGGTGCGGCCGGTGCCAGGCCTGCACGACGGCGCTGGCCGGCACGCACGCCGACGTCGCCCTGGTGGGCACCGAGAAGGTCGTCTTCAGCATCGACGAGATCCGCCCGCTGGTGTCCCAGGCGCAGCGCTCGCCCGCCCAGGGGCACTGGCGCGTCATGCTCATGGAGGACGCCGACCGCATGGTCGAGCGCACCTCCAACGTGCTGCTCAAGGCCATCGAGGAGCCGCCGCCGCGCACCGTCTGGCTGCTGTGCGCGCCCAGCCCCGAGGACGTCCTGACCACCATCCGCTCCCGGTGCCGCGCGGTGCACCTGCGGGTGCCCGACCCGCGCGCCGTGGCGGACCTGCTGGTGCGCCGCGACGGGGTGGACCCGCAGGTGGCGCTGACCGCCGCCCGCGCCGCGCAGTCGCACGTCGGCCTCGCCCGGCGCCTCGCCCGCGACCCCGAGGCGCGCGAGCGGCGCCGCCGGCTGCTGGCGGTGCCCACGACGATCCGCGGGGTGGGCGACGCGGTGCTCGCCGCCGCCCAGCTCATCGACCTCTCCGCCACCGACGCCAAGGCGGCCACCGAGGAGCGCGACGCCGCCGAGAAGGCCGCGCTGCTGCGCACCCTCGGCGCCGAGGCCGGAGCCCGCCTGCCCCCGGCGCTGCGCGGGCAGGTCAAGCAGCTCGAGGAGGACCAGAAGCGACGCGCCACCCGCGCGCAGCGCGACGTGCTCGACCGTGCCATGGTCGACCTGCTCTCCCTGTACCGCGACGTCCTCGTCGTCCAGCTCGGCGCCGACGTCGAGCTCGTCAACGCCGACGCCGCCGAGCAGGTGCGCCGCCTCGCCGCCGACTCCACGCCCGAGCAGACCGTGCGGCGGATGGACGCCGTCGGCGTGGCCCGGGAGCGGCTCGCCGGCAACGTCGCCCCGCTGCTGGCGATGGAGGCGATGATGATCGCGCTGCGCCCGCAGGCCTGACGCGCCTGGCGTGAGCGGGGTCGCCCCCGGCCCGGGTGCCGGTCGGCGCGACGTGCCAGGTAGCGTGGCCGGGTGACCTTGCGCCGCGCCCTGCCCGCCCTCCTCGCCACATTCCTGCTGCTGGCGGGCTGTGCGTCAGGTTCGCCCCAGGGCGGCCCGGCCGCCTCGTCATCCGCCACGACCGCTGAGGTGCCGGCCGGGCTCGAGCAGTACTACGACCAGCAGGTGGCCTGGGAGCGGTGCGGCAGCGACCTCGAGTGCGCCGACGTCACGGTCCCGCTCGACTACGACCACCCGGACGGGGAGCACGCCACCATCGCCGTCAAGCGCCTGCTCAGCGCCCGGCAGGGGGAGCGGGTCGGCTCGCTGCTGGTCAACCCCGGCGGCCCGGGCAGCCCGGGCACCACGCTGGTGGACTCCGCGACCACGATGTTCAGCGCGAACCTGCGCGACGCCTACGACATCGTCGGTTTCGACCCGCGCGGCACCGGGGGCTCCAGCCGGGTGGAGTGCGTCGGGGACGGCGAGCTCGACCGCATCCGCGCGACCCAGTACGACACCGACACCCCCCAGGGGCTGGCGGACTACGAGGCGGACGCGAAGAAGATCGCCCAGGGCTGCGAGCAGCACACCGGCGCCCTGCTCGGCGAGGTCGACACCAAGTCGGCCGCCCGGGACATGGACGTCCTGCGCCACCTGCTGGGCGAGAAGGAGCTGAACTACCTCGGCTACTCCTACGGCACCTACCTCGGGGCGACCTACGCCGAGCTGTTCCCCAAGCACGTCGGGCGCTTCGTCCTCGACGGCGCGATGGACCCCGCCCTCAGCGCGCACGAGACCACCCTGGGCCAGGCGAAGGCCTTCGAGCAGGCCCTGCGGGCCTACGTCGAGGACTGCCTGAAGGGCCAGGCGTGCCCGCTCAGCGGCAGCGTGGACGACGGCGTCGCCCAAGTGCGCACCCTGCTGCAGGTCACCGAGCACACCCCGTTGCCCACCTCCGACGGGCGCGAGCTGACCGCCCCGCTGGCCTTCTCGGGCATGCTCCTGCCGCTGTACGACAACCGGCAGTGGGTGGTCCTCACCCAGGCCCTGACCCAGGCCATGCGCGAGGGTGACGGGTCCATGCTGCTCTATCTGGCCGACCTCATGGCCGGCCGCGCCTCCGACGGCACCTACCCCGACGGGTCCACCGAGGCGAACTGGGCGATCAACTGCGCGGACTTCGGCTCCACCGGCGACCCGGAGGAGTGGGCCCGGCAGGCCAAGGAGCTCGAGCAGGCCTCGCCGACGTTCGGGCAGATGCTCGCCTACGGCGACGTCCTGTGCGCCGAGTGGCCGGGCCACCCGGCCGGCGAGCGCGGCCCGATCCACGCGCCCGGAGCGAACCCGATCATGGTCGTCGGCACCACCGGCGACCCCGCCACCCCCTACGCCTGGGCCCAGTCCCTGGCCGAGGAGCTCGACAGCGGCTTCCTCGTGACCTACCAGGGCGAGGGACACACCGCCTACGGCCGGTCCAACGCCTGCGTCACCGGCGCCGTGGACGACTTCCTCATCGACGGCACCCGCCCCAAGGAGGGGCTCACCTGCTGAGGCCGCGACGCCGGCGTTGGCTCGCGTCCCGCGAGGGTGCCGGCTCGCGTCCCGCGACCGTGCCGCACAGTGCCGCACATCACGTCAGGCCAGGTGGCCCCGCTTTGTCCCAGCCACGCCGCGCCCGGTACAGTGGTCCGCGCGTCCGGGGCTGCCCGGAGGCACGCCGCCTTAGCTCAGTCGGCAGAGCGATTCACTCGTAATGAATAGGTCGTGGGTTCGATTCCCACAGGCGGCTCAGAACGGGGCCCGGTCCTTCGGACCGGGCCCCGTGGCGTTCCCCGGCCGGGGGAGGCGGGATCCCGATTGGTCCTGTCGCTTGGCGCTGCCCACGTCGGCGCAATTCAGCATCCCGGGAGCGCCGGAGGCGCCGCCTCCGGCCCCCGGCCGCACGCTCGCCGAGCGTCCGACCTCGTCGGTAATAACCCGGTGACCGCGGCTGCCTGAACAAAGCCTGAGAGGCGCCGTCGGCACTTGCCCCCGCCGACATTCTTATTGCGGACTGTCTGGTGCAAAATTGGGTTTTGTGAGTGGCGTCACGAAAAGGTGCGTTCCCCGAGGTCGCGTGACCTCACCGTGAGGCGGGCGCCGTGTCGGCACGTAGACTCGTGCGCGTGAACTATCTCGTGGCACTGCTCCCCTCGATCGGTGTGGGAATTCTCTTCTACATCGTCATCCGTGCCCTGGTGAACGCCGACCGCAATGAACGGGCCGCGCTCAAGCGGCTCGAGGAGGAGGACGCCAGAAAGGCCGCCTCTCCCGATCAGCCGTAGCTCCGGTTCGGCCGGGCGGCGAGTATCACTGCGCCCGGACCGGCATTGTTCATCGAGCGTCGGTTTTTCCACCAACTTGCGTCCTGAAGATGACAATTGTTCGGCGAACAATTACGCTGCCGATCAACGCGATATCAGATCGTGTCCGCGGGAGCTCTCCCGGGGGAAGAGCCGAGAAGAAAGACATCCCATGGCGCAGAAAGTTCAGGTCATGCTCGTCGACGACATCGACGGGTCCGCGGCCGACGAGACCGTCACCTTTGCTCTCGACGGCGTTTCCTACGAGATCGACCTGACCGAGGAGCACGCCAAGGCCCTTCGCGAATCCTTCGCCGAGTGGGTCGGCCACGCGCGCCGTTCCGGCGGGCGCAGGACCCCCGCTCGCCGCGGCGGGGCCACCCGCGCCAGCGACTCGGGCGACGCGGGGAAGATCCGCGAGTGGGCCCGCCAGAACGGCTACGAGGTCTCCGAGCGCGGCCGGATCTCGGCGGAGATCCGCGAGGCGTACGAGAAGGCCAACTAAGCCCATCCCGCGACGGCCGGCCACCCTCCCCGGGGGTGGCCGGCCGTCGCCGTTCCTGGGGGACGGTGATGCACGCCGTCGCCCGGTGGCGGTGACGCGGGCGCCGTCGCCCGGTCGCGGTGACGCGGGCGCCGTCGGGCGTGCCGGTCCCGCTGGACGGAGGTCCCGAGGACGTCGTCGCCGCCGGATGGGAGAATGGCGGCCATGACCTACACGCTGGTACTGCTCCGCCACGGCGAGAGCGAGTGGAACGCCAAGAACCTCTTCACGGGCTGGGTGGACGTGCCCCTGTCCGAGAAGGGCGTCGAGGAGGCCCGGCGCGGCGGGCAGCTGCTCGTCGACGCCGGCGTCCTGCCCGACATCCTCCACACCTCGCTGCTGCGCCGCGCCATCAACACGGCGAACCTCTCCCTCGACGTCGCCGACCGGCACTGGATCCCGGTCAAGCGCAACTGGCGCCTCAACGAGCGCCACTACGGCGCCCTGCAGGGCAAGAACAAGAAGGAGATCCGCGACGAGTACGGGGAGGAGCAGTTCATGCAGTGGCGCCGCTCCTACGACGTGCCGCCGCCGCCGATCGAGCTCGGCTCGCAGTGGTCCCAGGACGCCGACCCGCGCTACGCCGGCGAGCCGATCCCGCGCACCGAGTGCCTCAAGGACGTCCTCGAGCGCGCCCTGCCGTACTGGGAGGGCGAGATCGTCCCGGACCTGAAGTCCGGCAAGACCGTCCTCGTCGCCGCCCACGGCAACTCCCTGCGCGCGATCATCAAGCACCTCGACGGCGTCTCCGACGAGGCGATCGCCGGCCTGAACGTGCCCACCGGCATCCCGCTGCTCTACGAGCTCGACGAGGACCTCAAGCCCACCGTCCCCGGCGGCAAGTACCTCGACCCCGAGGCCGCCAAGGCGGCCATCGCCGCGGTGGCGAACCAGGGCAAGTGACCCCCGCCCGGTAGCGACGCGAAACGGCCCCGGTGGGGCGGTCAGCAGACCGCCCCACCGGGGCCGTCCTCGTGTCTCCCCGGGCGGCCGGGGTGCCCGTCCGGCGGCGGCCGGACCGGCACGCCGGTCGCGAGGTCAGACGTCGAAGAACACCGTCTCCGCGCCGCCGTCCGGGGTGTCCTGCAGGCGCACGTCGAAGGTGTACACGACCTCGCCGTCGCGCTCGCTGCGCCGGGCGATGAGGGTGTCGCGGCGCACCACCCACTCGATGCTGTTGAGCAGCGGGTCGGCGGCGTTGGCCTCCGCCTCGTCGTCGAAGTAGACGCGGGTGTGCAGGCCGAGGTTGATCCCGCGGGCGAAGATCAGCATGAGGATGTGCGGGGCCTGCTCGCCGCCCCTGGGGGACGGCGTGGGGCCGGGCTTGATCGTCTCGAACGTGTAGATGCCGGTGTCGAAGTCGGTGCCGGTGCGGCCGAAGCCGCGGAACGTCGGGTCGAGCTCCTTGTCCTGGGTGTCGCCCGGGTGGGCGTACCGGCCCGCGGCGTTGGCCTGCCAGATCTCCAGCAGGGCGTCGTTGACCGGCGAGCCCGAGCCGTCGAACACCCGGCCCTCGAGCCGGATGCGCTCGCCCGTGGTCTCCGGCGTGGTGAGCACGTTGCCGAAGTTGTTCTCGAAGATGTCGAAGCCGGCCTGGGCCGGGGCGAGCCCGATGTGGACGTAGGGACCGCCGGTCTGCGACGGGGTCTCGGGGTACCGGACCACCATCGGTCGTGCCGCCATGCCGCTCATCGCTTCACCCCGTTGACGTTGTTGAAGAAGGTCGCGCGCCGCCCGCGCAGCGTGATGTCCCAGCGGAAGGTCCGGGCGTCGAACGGGACGTTGTTCGCCGGGTCCTCCTGGGCGATGAGGGTGTTGAGCAGGTCGCGCGGGGCGGTCTGGGCGATCGAGCAGCGCTCGATCATCGGGTCGCCGTCGAAGTACAGCTGGGTGACCAGGCGCTGCGCCCAGCCGTCGCCGCTGATGGCGAAGTGGATGTGGGCCGGGCGCCAGGCGTTGGTGCTGTTGAACCACGGGTAGGGGCCGGGCTTGATGGTGCGGAAGTAGTAGTACCCGTTGTCGTCGGTGAGCATCCGGCCCGACCCGCCGAAGTTGGGGTCGATCGGCGCGAGGTACTGGTCCTTCTTGTGCCGGTAGCGCCCGCCGGCGTTGGCCTGCCAGACCTCCACGAGCGCGCCCTTGACCGGGTTGCCGAACTCGTCGCGCACGTAGCCGTGGACGATGATCCGCTCACCGATCGGCAGGCTGTCCTTGGAGAAGTTGAGGATGAGGTCGTTGTCCAGCTCGCCGAGCTCGCCCTGCTGGAAGATCGGCCCGGTCATCTCCGAGATGGTGTTGCGGGCGACGATGAGGGCGTTGCGCGGGGCGCGCAGCACGCTCGTGCGGTACCCCGGCGTCAGCGCCTGGGGGTGGTTGTTGCGGTCGCGCTCGACGAACTCGCCGAGTGCACCGCCGGGGGGAGCGATGATCATGAACTCTCCAGTCGCGTGACGGGTCGGGCGGACGGGACGACGGCGCCCCCTCGGTCGCGGCGTCACGACCGGTCGGGCCGCCCTCCCCGGGACGGAGATGACGTCTCGTGACCGAGATGACGTCTCGTGCCGGAGTTGACGTCTCACCGTGAAACGGGGCCGAGCGGTGCCCGGGCGGGGACGCGTGGTGGCGCCCCGCCCGCGCGGGTCGGTCGGCACGGGTGGGCCGCCGTCGTGCCCGGCGGCGGGGCCGGTAGGCCCGCCGCGGGATGCCGCGACTCTATAACTGAGCGGCGGTGATGTTAATTGACCAAATGCCCGATGTTTCATAACGTCCTGTCATGAACCCGTCGCCGGAGGGTCTCCTGCCGGAGGACGTCCCGCCGGACGTCGCGCACCTGCTGCGCCGCCTGCGCCTGCGCCACCTGTCCTGCTTCGTCGCGGCGGCGCAGGAGGAGCACCTGGGCCGGGCCGCGGACCGGCTGGGCCTGAGCCAGCCCGCCGTCACCAAGACCCTCAACGAGCTCGAGGCGCTGGCGGGGGCGCGGCTGCTGGACCGCGGCCGGCACGGGGCCCGCCTCACCCCCGCCGGCGAGGAGTTCCTGCGCCATGCCGTCGGCGTCACGGAGGCCTTCGGCGCCGCCGCCGGCGCCCTGGCCGGGGCGGGGGAGCCGGCCGCCGTGCCGGTGCGCGTCGGCGCCCTGCCCACGGTCGCCAGCGTGCTGCTGCCCGACGCCGTCGCCCGGCTGCGCGCCCGCCACCCCGGCGTGGGCGTGCAGGTGCGCTCGGGGGCGAACCGGGGCCTGCTGGAGGCGCTGCGCGCCGCCGAGCTCGACCTCGTCATCGGGCGCATGGCGGAGCCGGCCACCATGCGCGGGCTGTCCTTCGAGCTGCTCTACGCCGAGTCGCTCGCCGTCGTCGTCCACCCCGACCACCCGCTGACCCGGCGGCCCGGCCCGGTGCCGCTGGCCGCCGTCCTCGAGCACCCGCTGGTGGTCGCGACCGCCGGCACCGTGCCGCGCCACCACACCGAGGCGCTGCTGCAGCGCCAGGGGCTGCGCCTGCCGGGCGGGTGCGTGGAGACACTGGAAGTGTCCGTGGCCCGGGCACTGGTGCGCCGCTCGGACGCCGTCTGGTTCACCCCCGAGCGCACCCCGCAGGTCGACCTCGACGACGGCGTGCTGGTCCGCCTGGACGTCCCGGCGCGCGGGACGGCCGAGCCGGTCGGGCTGCTGCGCCGCAGCGTGGCCGAGCCCGCGCCCCTGGCGGACGACCTCGCCGCCATCCTGCGCGGCCTCGCCGCCGGTTGAGAGGGCGCCAGACGCCGCCGGCTGAGGCCGCCAGGAGGCCCGCCAACCCGGCGACGCGGTCGCGCCCCCGGGTGCCGAGAAACGCCGGAGGGGCGCACCGCCGAGGCGGCGCGCCCCTCCGGGCGAAGCGGGTCAGCCCAGGCGCTCGCTCGTCTGGCCCGGCTGGTCCTGGGACATCGGCACGTGCACGGCGTTGGCGGTGTCCCCGGTGACGAGGTAGGAGATGCGGCGGGCGACGGACACGCCGTGGTCGCCGAAGCGCTCGAGGTAGCGGCCCAGCAGCACCGCGTCCACGACCTGCTGGCGGGTGAGCGACTCGTCCTCGTCGAGCAGCACCTGGAAGGACTCCCGGTGCAGGCGGTCGAGGACGTCGTCCTCCGCCTCGACCACGGCCGCCAGGCTCAGGTCGTGGGTCTTGAGCAGCTCGTAGACCTGCTGGCCCACCTTGACCGCCTGCGCGCCCATCTCGGAGACGACGTCGCGCATCCGCCCGGTCAGGGCGTGCTCGGGGTAGCGGCCCCGGGCCACATAGGCCACGTGGCGCGCCAGGTCGCCCATCCGCTCCAGGGTCGCGGACAGCCGCAGGCCCGAGACGACGATGCGCAGGTCCGTGGCCACCGGCTGCTGGCGCGCGAGCAGCGAGATGCCCAGGTCGTCGATCTGCCGCTCGAGCTCGTCGATCCTGTCGTCGGCGTCGATGACCTCCTCGGCCAGCTGCAGGTCCCGCTCGCGCAGGGACTGGTCGGCTTTCTCGATCGCCGTCGCGACGTGGTCCGCCATGGTGACGAGGCCCGTGGCCAGCTCCTGCATCTCCTGCTTGAAGATCTCCCGCACGACGGCTCCTCACCTCGGTTCACGCGGCCCGCTGTGGGCCCACATACCTTGATAGTCACACGGCCCGCTGGGGCCATACCTGCCTTTACCGTAGCCAAACCCGCACAGGTGTACACGCGGTGCCGCGCCGGTGAACGGCAGGCGAGCGGCGGGCGGTGGCTCGGTGAACTCGCAGGGGCGGGCCTAATCTTCGTCCGTGGACCAGATGTGGCTGCTCGCCGGCGTGGCGCTGCTCGGCGTGCTGGTCGGCGCCGTCGGGGTCCTCAGCTTCCGGCTCAGCGAGCGCGAGCAGCGCCGCGGCCCGCGCGCCGAGCGCACCGGGATCGAGGACGACGCCGTCTCGGTCCTGTCCGTGCTGCCCCAGAGCGTCGTCGTGCTCGAGCCCGACGACGACGTCCTGCGCGCCTCCGCGTCGGCCTACGGCTTCGGCCTGGTCCGCAACGACACCCTGGCCCACCCCGAGGTGCGCGAGATGGTCGCCGGGCTGCGCCGCGACGGGGTCATCCGCGACGCCGAGCTCACCCTCGCCCGCGGCCTGGAGGGCTCGGGCACGCTGCGCATGCAGGTGCGCGTGGCGCCCCTCAAGGCCGGCCGGGTGCTGGTGCTGGCCGAGGACCGCACCGCCGCGCGCCGGGTGGAGGAGATGCGCCGGGACTTCACCGCCAACGTCTCCCACGAGCTCAAGACCCCGGTGGGGGCCATCTCGCTGCTCGCCGAGACCATCGCCGACAGCGCCGACGAGCCGGACACGGTGCGCCACTTCGCCGGCCGGATGGGCAAGGAGTCGCGCCGCCTCGCCGCCCTGGTCCAGGAGATCATCGAGCTCTCCCGCCTGCAGGAGCCCGACGCGCTGGTCGAGCCCGAGCTCGTCGAGGTCGACGACGTCGTCGCCGAGGCCGTCGACCGGGTGCGGGTGGAGGCCCAGTCCCGCAAGGTCACCCTCGTCCTCGGCGGCACCCAGGGGGTGAAGGTCTACGGCGACCCGGCCCTGCTGACCACCGCGGTGCGCAACCTGCTCGACAACGCCATCCGCTACGCCCCGCCGACCTCCCGGGTCTCCGTGGGCATCTCCCGCGGGTCCGGCCAGGTGCGCATCGCCGTCGTCGACCAGGGCCCGGGCATCCCCGAGGACCAGCGCGAGCGGGTGTTCGAGCGCTTCTACCGCCTCGACGCCGCCCGCTCGCGCGAGACCGGCGGCAGCGGGCTGGGGCTGAGCATCGTCAAGCACATCGCCAACGACCACGGCGGACGCGTCGACGTATGGTCCACCGTGGGCAAGGGCTCGACCTTCACCCTCGTGCTGCCGGAGGCCTACGGGCCCCAGCTGACCGACGCCCACGATGACGACGCCGCGGCGCGGGCCGCGCACACGACCACGACCACGGGCCACCGGCCCGGCCGTGCCATGGAGGAAACGCGCTGATGACGACCATCCTGCTCGTCGAGGACGAGGAGTCCTACCGGGAGCCGCTCACGTTCAAGCTCGAACGCGACGGCTTCGAGGTGGTGCCGGTCGCCGACGGGCTCGAGGCGCTGACGGCCTACGACCGCGGCGGGATCGACCTCGTCCTGCTCGACCTCATGCTGCCCGGGTTGTCCGGCACCGAGGTGTGCCGGCACCTGCGCCAGCGGGGCAACGTGCCGGTCATCATGCTCACCGCCAAGGACAGCGAGATCGACAAGGTGGTCGGGCTGGAGATCGGCGCCGACGACTACGTCACCAAGCCGTACTCCTACCGCGAGCTCGTCGCCCGGGTGCACGCGGTGCTGCGCCGCGGCGGGGCCGCCGACGACCTGGGCGAGCCGGCCGTGCTCAGCGTGGGGCGGGTGCGCATGGACGTCGACCGCCACGAGCTGCAGGTCGACGGCGAGACGGTGGCCATCCCGCTGCGCGAGTTCGAGCTGCTCGAGCTGTTCCTGCGCAACCCCGACCGGGTGCTCACCCGCGGGCAGCTCATCGACCGCATCTGGGGCCCGAACTACGTCGGGGACACCAAGACCCTCGACGTCCACGTCAAGCGGGTGCGGGCAAAGATCGAGGAGGACCCGGCGCGGCCGGCCATGCTGCAGACGGTGCGGGGGCTGGGCTACAAGCTCGTCTCGACGTCCTGAGCCCGCGCGCCGCGCCCGGCGCCAGGCCCGTCCCCGCCGTGACGCCGGGCGCGCAGGTAGAGCACGGCGATGGGGAGGTTGACGACGACGGCGCTCACCACGCCGGGCACGTAGCCGCCGGTGAGCAGCGCCCCCGGCACGTGCGGGACCGCCACGTTGACGACCATGACGACGGCGAGCACGGCCAGGGCGTCGCCGGCCCAGCGGCGCCCCGCCGTCGCCGCCGCGGCAAGCGCCCACGCGCCCACCGTGACCACGGTGACGGCGACGAGGAACGGCACCAGCAGGTCCGGTCCGGGCGCCACGGGGCCCACCGCGGCGCCCGAGCGCAGGAACGGCCCCATCGTCAGGGCCTCCTCGGCGTTGTGCACGGTCAGGGCGCCCACCAGCGCCCACGCCGCGGCCGCGGAGGGGCGGGCCGCCTTGGCCCGCTCGCGGGACGCGCGCGCCGGCGGGCGCGGTCCGGCCGGCCGCGGGCGGCCGGAGGCCGGCTCAGCGGCGGCGTCGGCGCCCACGGGTCGCGTGCGACGGGTCAGGCCTGGTTCTGGCGGAGGTACTCGTCGTACGGCGGGATGGTGCCGTCCAGGACGGGGATGTCCACGCTGACGTTGCCGGCGTTGTCCGCGCTGACCGTCGCGGGCAGCACGCCGCCCGGGGCGATGCCGACGGACGGCGTGGTGATCTTGTCGTTGGTGAAGTTGACCGTGCCCTTCGCCGGCACCCGCAGCGGGACGGTGGCGCCGCCGTCGCCGATCTGCAGCGAGACGCGCACGTCCTCGGTGGACCGGTTGACCACCGCGCCGAGCACGTGGCCGGGCTGGCCCTCGCCCTCGGTGAGCACCATGAGGTTCTCCACGCTCACGCCGTCACCGACCTGCACCAGCACCCCGTCGCTCGGGGCGTAGGAGTACTGCGTCGTGATGGGGTTGGTCGCCGTGCAGCCCCCCAGGACGAGCGCGACACCGAGCGTGGTGGCGGCGATGGCGGTGCGGCGGATGGTGCGAGCCACGGGAGGTCTCCTTCGTCGATGTCCGGCGGGGCAGCCGCCGCGCGGCACTTCCCCAGGGGGAGGTTACCGGAGGTTCCGTGCTGGTCGGGCCCGCGCCCAGCGGCGGCCCGACGCGGATCCCGTTTGCCGTCGATTCCCGTCCGGCGTTGTCGGCCGCGCCCGCCGTCCCGGCGGTGCCGCCTCGGCGGCGTCCCGACGGACCGCGGCTGTCTCTTTGCTCACGAGCCGCAGAATTACGCCATTTCTCCGTGTTAGAATGGAACCCTTCACGACTGAGGGAGCACCTGAAAATGACCTTCGCTGTCGGCGAGACCGTTGTCTACCCGCACCACGGGGCGGCGCTGATCGAGGATATCTCCACGCGGACCATCCGCGGGGAGGAGAAGCTCTACCTGCACCTGCGCGTCGCGCAGGGTGACCTCACCATCCAGGTTCCCGCCGAGAACGTCGACCTCGTCGGCGTACGCGACGTCGTGGGCACCGAGGGCCTCGAGAAGGTGTTCGAGGTGCTGCGCGCTCCGTACACCGAGGAGCCCACCAACTGGTCCCGGCGGTACAAGGCGAACGTCGAGAAGATCGCCTCCGGCGACATCATCAAGGTCTCCGAGGTCGTCCGGGACCTGTCCCGCCGCGACACCGACCGTGGCCTGTCCGCCGGCGAGAAGCGCATGCTCGCCAAGGCGCGCCAGATCCTCGTCTCCGAGCTCGCACTGGCGGAGAAGACCGACGAGGCCAAGGCCGAGGCCATGCTCGACGAGGTCCTCGCCTCCTGATCCTCGACGTGACGACCCGCAACGCGCGCGTGGTGACCGTGGTCGCCACGCGCGTTCTGCGTCCTGGGGCGCGATGAGCACCGGCGCCATCCTCACCGCCGCCGGGTCGGGCACCCGGCTCGGCCACCGCATGCCCAAGGCGCTCGTGGAGCTCGCCGGCGTGCCGCTGGTGGTCCGCGCCGCCCGCGGCCTGGCGCTCGCCGGCTGCGTCGACGCCGTCGTCGTGACCGTCCCGCCGCACGAGGTGCGCGGCTTCCAGGCGCTCTTCGCCGGCGCCCGGGTGCCCGGCCCCCGCCTGCCGGTGCGCATCGTCCCGGGCGGGGCGACCCGGCAGGCCTCCGTCGCCGCCGGGCTGGCCGCGCTGGCGGAGGACGTCGACGTCGTCCTCGTCCACGACGCCGCGCGCTGCCTCACCCCGCCCGAGGTCGTCCAGCGGGTGGCGGCCGCCGTGCGCGCCGGGCACCGCGCCGTCGTCCCTGCGCTGCCCGTCACCGACACGATCAAGGCCGTCGGCGCGCCGGACGGCAGCGGCGCCGAGCCCGTGACCGCCACCGTGGACCGCGCCGCGCTGCGCGCCGTGCAGACCCCGCAGGGCTTCGACCGGGCGCTGCTCGAGGCCGCGCACGCCGCCGGGGCCGCCCGTGCCGCCGACGAGGCGTTGGCCGCGTCCGACGACGCCGGGCTGGTCGAGGCGCTCGGCGAGGCGGTGTGGGTCGTCCCTGGGCACGACCGGGCCCTGAAGATCACCACCCCGCGGGACCTGGCCCTCGCACGCGTGCTGCTCGACGGCGAGGCCTGACCGCGCCCCCTCCGCCCCGCGGCGAGACGTCAAGTTGTGCGCGAGACGTCAAGTTGGGCGCGAGACGTCAAGTTGGGCGGTCCTCGCGCGCGTGCTGCTCGACGGCGAGGCCCGACCGGGAGCGGCCGGCTGCCCGCCCGCTACCGTGAGCCGCATGCTGCCGCGCACCGGGATCGGGACCGATGTCCACGCCTTCGCCCCCGAGGGGGAGCGGCCCATGGCCCTCGCCTGCCTCATCTGGCCCGGCGTGACGGGCCTGGCCGGGCACTCCGACGGCGACGTCGCCGCGCACGCCGCCTGCGACGCCCTCTTCGCCGCCGCCGGGCTCGGCGACCTCGGCTCCCAGTTCGGCACGAGCGACCCGCGGTGGGCCGGGGCCTCGGGCGCCGGCATGCTCGCCGAGGCGGCCCGCCGGGTGCGCGCGGCGGGCTTCACGATCGGCAACGTGTCCGTCCAGGTCATCGGGGTGCGCCCGAAGATCGGCCCGCGCCGCGCGGAGGCCCAGGACGCGATGAGCCGCGCCCTGGGCGCCCCCGTGAGCCTGAGCGCCACCACCACCGACGGGCTCGGCTTCACCGGCCGCGGCGAGGGCCTGGCCGCCCTGGCCACGGCGCTCGTGGTGCCCACCTCCGGGGAGACGGGCACGCAGGAGCCCGCATAGCGCCGGGGCGCCCCGCCGGAACCCGCGCAGAGCCGGGGGTGGCCCGGCCGGCGGCGGCTCAGCGGGCGTCGTCGAGCGCCGTGTGGGTCCGGGTGCCGGGGCGGACCGGCAGCAGCAGCGCCAGCCCCAGCGCGAGCACGAGGACGATGCCGAGGATGCCCCAGTACTGGGTGGCGTCGCCCTGGAGGCCGGTGACCGCCGCCCCGAAGCCGAGGAACGCCGAGAACGCGGCCGGCGCGAGGAAGCTCACCGCCCGCCCGGTGGTGGCGTACAGGCCGAACACCTCGCCCTCCTTGCCCGCCGGGATCAGCCGGGCCAGGAACGTGCGGGAGGCCGACTGCGCCGGCCCGACGAAGATGCACAGGATCAGGCCGAGCACCCAGAAGGCGGTGGCGCCGGCGTCGTGCAGGACGAACACCCCGGTGCCCGCGACCACCATGGCGGCCAGCGCCAGCACGATGACGCGCTTGGGGCCCAGCCGGTCGTCCAGGGCGCCGAAGAGGATGGTGGCCACGCCGGCGACGAGGTTGGCGACGACGCCGAAGATGATCACCTGGCCGGCGCTGAAGCCGAACGTGCCCGCCGCGATGACGCCGCCGAAGGTGAACACCCCGGCCAGCCCGTCGCGGAAGACGGCACTGGCGAGCAGGAAGTACACGGTGTTGCGGTCGGTGCGCCACAGGTCGGCGACGGAGCGGAACAGCAGCCGGTAGGAGTCGATCAGCCCGGTGCGCGCCTGGCGCTCCCGCGGCCCCGGCCGGTCGCGGAGGGTGAGGATCACCGGCAGCGAGAACACCAGCGTCCACGCCGCGCAGATGAGCATGGTCACCCGCACGTCCATCCCGTCCGCGCCGGTGATGCCGAACAGGCCCACCTCGGGGCTGATGAGCCCGAAGTACACGACGAGCAGCAGGACGATGCCGCCGATGTATCCCAGCCCCCAGCCCAGGCCGGAGACCCGGCCGACGTTGGCCGGGGTGGCGATCTGGTTGAGCATCGCGTTGTAGTTCACCGAGGCGAACTCGAAGAAGATGTTCCCCGCGGCGAGCAGCAGCAGGCCCAGCCACAGGAGGTCCGGCGAGGGCGCCACGAAGAACATCCCCGCCGACGCCGCCACCACCAGCAGCGTGTTGATGGCCAGCCAGAGCGTGCGCCGGCCGGAGCGGTCCGCCCGCTGCCCGCTCACGGGCGCGAAGACGGCGATGAGGACGCCCGCCCCGGCGAGCACCCAGCCCAGTTTCGCGTCCGCCCCGGGCCCGAAGGCGTCGGAGGTGAGGTAGACGGTGAACACGAAGGTGGTGATGACCGCGTTGAACGCGGCCGAGCCCCAGTCCCACAGCCCCCAGGCGAGGACCGGCCAGCCGAAGGCACGACGGCGCACCTCGCCGGGCGGGGCGGCCGGGCCTCCCGCCGCTGCTACGGACGGTTCGGGGACGGAACGGTTCGTCACGACACGCAACCTAGTGGGCGCGGGCGTCCGCGGGGTGAACATCGCCTCGGTGCCCGGCGCGGCGCCGCGTCAGCCCGCCCCGGTAGCCTGGGCCCGTGACCCTGCGACTCTACGACTCCGCCACGCGGTCGGTGCGCCCCCTCGAGCCCCTCCACCCGGGCAAGGTGGGCATCTACCTGTGCGGCGCCACCGTCCAGGGCGCCCCGCACGTGGGTCACATGCGCGCCTCCATCGCCTTCGACGTCCTGGTGCGCTGGCTGCGCCGGTGCGGCTACGAGGTGACCTTCATCCGCAACGTCACCGACATCGACGACAAGATCCTCGCGAAGTCCGCCGAGGCCGGGGTGGCGTGGTGGGCCTGGGCCTACCGCTTCGAGCAGGAGTTCACCGCCGCCTACGACGCCCTCGGCGTGCTGCGCCCCACCTACGAGCCGCGCGCCACCGGGCACGTCACCGAGATGGTCGAGCTCATGGAGCGCCTCCTGGCGGCCGGCCACGCCTACCGCGGGGAGGAGGGCAACGTCTACTTCGACGTCAGCTCGCTGCCCGACTACGGCTCGCTCACCCGCCAGGCGCTGGAGAACATGACCGTCGCCGAGGACGACGCCGAGCCGGACAAGCGCGACCCGCACGACTTCGCCGTGTGGAAGGCGCCCAAGCCCGGTGAGCCGGAGACGGCGTCGTGGCCCACCCCGTTCGGCCGCGGCCGGCCCGGCTGGCACCTGGAGTGCTCGGCGATGGCCCGGCGCTACCTGGGCGACACCTTCGACATCCACGGCGGCGGCATCGACCTGCGCTTCCCCCACCACGAGAACGAGCAGGCCCAGTCCCACGCGGCCGGGTACGGCTTCGCCCGCCACTGGGTGCACAACGCCTGGGTGACCACGGGCGGGGAGAAGATGAGCAAGTCGCTCGGCAACTCCCTCGTCGTCGCCAACGCCCTCGAGCGCACCAGCGCCCCGGTGCTGCGCTTCGCCCTGGGCACCGTGCACTACCGCTCCACCGTGGAGTTCTCCGACGTCACCATCGCCGAGGCCACCGGCTCCTGGGAGCGCTTCGCCGGCTTCGTCACCCGCGCCGTCGAGCGGGTCGGGGAGGTGCCCGCCGCGGAGATCGCCGCCAAGGGCCCCGCCGAGCTGCCGGCCGCCTTCGTCGAGGCGATGGACGACGACCTGAACATCTCCGCCGCGCTCGCCGTCGTGCACGAGCACCTGCGCGCGGGCAACACCGCCCTGGCCGAGCAGGACGACGTGGCCACCCGCGACGCCCAGCTGCAGGTGCGGGCCATGCTCGACGTGCTCGGGCTCGACCCGCTGGCCGAGCCGTGGCGCACCGCCGCGGCCGGCGGGGCGGAGAGCGCCGAGCGCGAGGCGCTCGACGCCCTCGTGACCGCCGTGCTCACCGAGCGCGTCGCGGCGCGCAAGAACAAGGACTGGCAGCGGGCCGACGCGCTGCGCGACCAGCTGGCCGAGGCCGGCGTCGTCGTCGAGGACGGCCCCGACGGCGCGCGCTGGCAGCTGAAGGGGACGAACTGATGGCAGGCAACTCCCGGCGCCGCGGCGCCGTGCGCAAGGCGGGCTCGAAGAAGGGCATGGTCGTCGGCTCCGGCGGGCAGCGCCGTCGCGGGCTCGAGGGCCGCGGGCCCACGCCCAAGGCCGAGGACCGCGAGTACCACCCGGCCGCCAAGCGGAAGGCCGCCGCCGAGCGGCAGGCCGCCAAGACGGGCTCGGCCAAGACCGGCCGACCGGTCGCGGGGCGGCGGGGCGACGGGGCCCGCGAGGCCGCCCGCGGCGAGGCGACGACGGCGAAGGTCCGCGCCGCCCTCGGCGTGGGCCGCGACCACGAGCTCATCGCCGGCCGCAACCCGGTCACCGAGGCCGTCCGCTCCGGCATCCCGCTGGCCAAGGTGTTCCTCGCCGGCGGCATGGCCTCCGACGAGCGGCTCGCCGAGGTGGTGCGCACCGCCACGGCGCTGGGCACCCCGCTCATCGAGGTCACCCGCGGCGACCTGGACCGGCTCACCGAGGGCGCCGTCCACCAGGGCGTCGCCATCGAGGTCCCGCCCTACGCCTACCGCGACGTCGCCGACCTGCTCGCCCGCGCCGAGCGGGCCGGCCACCCGCCACTCGTCGTCGCCCTCGACGGCGTGACCGACCCGCACAACCTCGGCGCGGTGCTGCGCAGCGCCGGGGCCTTCGGCGCCGACGGCGTCCTCGTGCCCGAGCGCCGCTCGGCCGGGGTGACCGCCGCCGCGTGGAAGGTCTCCGCCGGCGCCGCGGCCCGGGTGCCGGTGGCCCGGGCCACCAACCTCGTGCGGGCGCTGACGGAGCTGAAGGAGGCCGGCTGCTTCGTCGTCGGCCTCGACGGCGGCGGCGCCACGACGGTGGGCCAGCTGGAGCTGGCCACCGAGCCGCTCGTGCTGGTCACCGGCTCGGAGGGCAAGGGCCTGAGCCGGCTCGTGCGCGAGGCGTGCGACGTCGTGGCCTCGATCCCCATCGCCGCGTCGGTGGAGTCCCTCAACGCCGCGGTCGCCACCGGCATCGCGCTGTACGAGGTGGCGCGCCACCGCCACCAGGCCTGAGAGAAGGAGCCCGCGTGAGCAGCGAGACCTGGAACCGCACCGAGGCCGTCATCGTCGCGGCGGCCCTGGAGCCGCTGGACGTGGCGAGCCACCTGGCCGCGGCTGCGGTGGTCGCCCGCCTCGAGTGGTACCCGAGCACCGAGCACCTGCTCTCGGTCTCCCTGCTCACCGACGCCGCCGGCCGGGTGGCCCGCAACGCCGACGGCGTGCTGGAGCCCGGCCCGGCCGCCGCCGATCTCGCCGATGCGCTCACCGAGGCCTTCGACGTCGACGTGCTCATGGAGGGCGTGCCGGCACGGCGGGTGGCCGGGGAGGCGGCCGGCGCGGGCGAGGCCGGCCCGGGCGAGGGCGGCGCGGGCGAGGGCGGCGCGGGCGCGCCTGGCGCCGCGGGTCCGCAGACCCCCGGGGCCGCCGCGCAGCCGACCGGGGCCGAGGGGGCTGGTGCGCTGCCGGTCGTCACCGAGGAGGACGTCGACCACGACGCCCGCACGGTGGTGCTCACCCCCATGCCGGCCCACCAGGCGCCGCTGCACGCGACGCTGCTCGAGCGCACGGTCACCGTCCTCGAGCAGCCGGTGGGGGAGGAGACCCGCCGCCTGCTCGTGACGACCGGTCCCGGCCGCGAGCTCGGGGTGCTCGGCTGGGACGCCGACGCCTACCCGGTGCTGCGCCTGCAGGTCGACGCCGAGGACCGCACCACGCTGCTGCTGCCCGGCCCGGAGGTGGACGACGACGAGCCCGAGGGCACGGCCGTGTTCAGCTGGGCCATGCAGAGCCTGTACGTGTACGGCGGCGCGAGCGGCGCCGAGGCCTCCCCGGTGCGCGAGCTCGCCCACGAGCTGCTCGGCGACGGCGCCGACGCCGCGGCCTTCGCCGCGGCGGTGCCCGGCGCCGACCCCGACGCGGTCGCGGCCGCGCTGCGCCTGCGCGGCGCCGACGGGCTCGCGGCGTTCGTCGCCGCGCTCGGGCTGCCGGCCGCCGTCACGGAGGTGCTCGAGGGCCGCACGTCGCCCGCGGAGCTGCCCGGCGCCGTCGTCCACGAGCCGGCGCGGCTGGACAGGGCGGCCGCCACCGCCGCCAAGATCGCGTTCGAGTCCAGCGTGCCCGGCCGGGCGGTGCGCGAGCCGGCCGTGCAGCGCCGGCTGCTTCGCGGGGCGGTGGCCGGCCTCGGGGCGCTGGCCGCGGGGGCGGCGGTGTCCGCCGTCGTGCGCCGCGCGCGACGGTAGGCCCCCGCCCTTTCCCGCGGCGGTGGCACACCCACCCTGCCCCCGCGAGACGTCAATTAGTTCCTGATTTGCAGGAGTAATTCCTGATTGCAGGATCGACCTCTCACACCGAAGCGGACTAGGTCAGGCGTCGGTGGTCTCGTCCGCGATGCCGCCGTGGTGGAGGAAGGCCCGCTCGTCGGGCCGGTGGCGCAGCACCGTGTCGGTGTAGGAGCGCACCGCCTCGACCATGGGCACGTCGCGGCGCTGCTGCTGGGAGATGAACCAGCGGTGCTCGAGCACCTCGTGGAAGATCTCCGCCGGCTCGAGCTTGCCGCGCAGCTCGCGGGGCACCGCGCGGACCGTGGGCGTGAAGACCTCGTCGAGCCAGTCGTGGGCGACCATCGTCAGGTCGTCGTTCTGCCGGTCGGTCGCGGCGCGGTAGGAGTCCAGGTCGTTGAGCATCCGGCGCGCCTGGTTCTCCTGGACGTCCAGGCCGGTCAGGCGCATGAGCTGGCGGTGGAAGTGCCCGGCGTCGACGACCTTGGGCTGAATGCTCACCGTGGTGCCGTCGATGTCGGTGGTGATGGTCAGCTCCCCGACGTCGTAGCCCAGCTCGTTGAGCCGGTGGATGCGGGCCTCGACCCGCCAGCGCTCGCCGGACTCGAAGGACTCCTGGGCGGTGAGCTCGGCCCACAGCGACTCGTAGCGCTCGACGATCTGGTTGCCGACCTCGATGACGTCGACGTCCTCCTCCAGCTGCTCGCCGGCCTGGAGGTCCATGAGCTCGCCGATGATGTTGGTGCGCGCCAGGTCGACGTCGTAGCTGCGCTGCCCGGTGGTGAGCTGGGGGTGCAGCTCGCCGGTCTCGGCGTCGACGAGGTAGGCGGCGAACGCGCCGGCGTCGCGGCGGAAGAGGGTGTTCGACAGCGAGACGTCACCCCAGTAGAAGCCCAGCAGGTGCAGCCGCACGAGCAGCACCGACAGGGCGTCGATGAGCCGGCCGGCCGTCTGGGGGCTGACGTACTGGCTGAACAGGGCGCGGTAGGGCAGGGAGTACTGCAGGTGCTCGGTGACCAGCGCCGAGTTGAGCGGCTCGCCGGTGGGGCTGGTCCGGCCGGTGATGACGGCCAGCGGCTGGACGGCGGGGGCCTCGAGCCGGCCGAGCGCGCGGAGCTGCTCGTACTCGTGGTAGGCCACCCGCTCGCCGATCTCCTTGACGGCGATGACGCGGCCGGAGAGCTTGACGAAGCGGACCACGTGCCGGGAGATGCCGCGCGGCAGGGCGGCGAGCACCTCGGCCGGCCACTCCTCGAGCGGGACCTCCCACGGCAGGTCCAGCAGCGCCGGGTCGACCCGGGCGGCGGTGATCTGGAGCTGCTGTGCCATGGGGCCATTCTTCCAAGCGGGGACGACATTGCCGGGCGAGGTGGTCGGCAGCGCACCTGTGAGGTTCGTCCGATTCACCTCAGAGGGCGAGACGTCAACTGTGGCACGAGACGTCAACTGGTGCTGGACCGTGCGACAGCGGCGTGCCCGCGACCGAGTTGCCGTCTCGCGCCGGATTTGACGTCTCGCGGCGGAGTTGACGCCTCGCGCGCATGGCCGCGGGCCGGGGACGCGAACGGGGCGGGCCGTTCCGGCCCGCCCCGCTCCCGCCTCGCGGCGGCGTGTCAGTTCGTCACTGCGGCAGGCGCTCGCCCGTCGCGGCGGAGAACACGTGCTGCTCGCCCTCGCGGATGCGCACGTGGATGGTCTCGCCCTTGGCGGGCACGTCGCGCGGGTCGATGCGGACGATGACCTGGTCGGAGTCCTCGCCCGAGCCCAGGTGCTCGGCCAGCTCGCGCGAGCCGGACAGCTCGCCGTAGACGTAGGCGTCCGAGCCGAGCTCCTCGACGAGGTTGACCGTCACCGGGATGGTGCCCGGCCCGCCGGTCGGCACGCGGTCGAGGGACTCGGGGCGGAAGCCCAGGACGACCTTGCCGTTGTCCGCGGCGCTCAGCGCGTCGACGGTCGCCCGGGTCAGCGGCACCCGCGCCTCGCCGAGCACGGCCTCACCGTTCTCCACGTGGAAGTCCCCGAGGTTCATGGCGGGGGAGCCGATGAAGCCGGCGACGAAGACGTTGGCCGGGGTGTCGTACATCTCCCGCGGGGTGCCGACCTGCTGCAGGACGCCGTCCTTGAGCACCGCGATGCGGTCGCCCATGGTCAGCGCCTCGGTCTGGTCGTGGGTGACGTAGACGGTGGTCACGCCCAGGCGCCGCTGCAGCGAGGCGATCTGGGTGCGGGTCTGCACGCGCAGCTTGGCGTCGAGGTTCGACAGCGGCTCGTCCATGAGGAACACGCGCGGCTGGCGCACGATCGCCCGGCCCATGGCCACGCGCTGGCGCTGGCCGCCGGAGAGGGCCTTGGGCTTGCGGTCGAGGTACTCGGTGAGGTCGAGGATCCGGGCGGCCTCCTTGACCCGGGTCTCGATCTCGGCCTTGGGGGTGCCGGCGATCTTCAGGGCGAAGCCCATGTTGTCCGCCACCGACATGTGCGGGTAGAGCGCGTAGTTCTGGAAGACCATGGCGATGTCACGGTCCTTGGGCTGGACGTCGGTGACGTCGCGGTCGCCGATGTAGATCCGGCCCGAGTTGACGTCCTCGAGCCCGGCGAGCATCCGCAGCGAGGTGGACTTCCCGCACCCGGACGGGCCGACCAGGACGAGGAACTCGCCGTCGGCGATCTCGAGGTCGAGGGCGTCCACCGCGGGACGCTCGGAACCGGGGTAGACCCGGGTGGCTTTGTCGAAGGTGACTGAGGCCATGGTGATTTCTCTCCTCCACCGGCAGGTACGTGCCGGACGATCCGTAGTGAAGGTGCCAGGTCGTGTCCGCTCTGACACAGCAGTGTCGCGGCACCCGGCCGCGACACCCGCCGTCGCTATCCTCCCACACGGAGGTTACGCAGACGTGTCCAACGGCCCACTTCTCAGTGCCACCAGCCGCATCAGGACGGCGGAGAACTCCTCCGGGTCGGTGACCCGGTAGGCCGCGCCGGTCTCCCCGGCCCCCACCTTGATGCCCACGTCGCCCTCGCCCAGGACGGCGAAGGCGTCCTCGTCGGTGGTGTCGTCGCCCGCGTACAGGACGGCGTCGGCGCCGAGCTCGGTGCGCAGCTGGACCAGGGCGTCGCCCTTGGTCACGCTGAGCACCGACATCTCCACGACCTCCTTGCCCACGATGACGTGGACCTCCGGGTGCGTCGCGGGCCCGTCGAGGGTGGCCTGGGTGAGCCGCTCGGCGTCCGGGCGGGCGGCGCCGCGGGTGTGCAGGACGGCGGCGGCCGGCTTGACCTCGACGTGGGCGCCGGGGACGCCGGCGACGATCGCCTCGGTGTCCCGGACCAGGCGGGCGAGGAGGGCGCTCTGCTCCTCGGTCAGGGCGACCGGGTCGGCGCGCAGCTCGCGCCCGCGGGGCCCGGCCACGACGGTGCCCCACTGGGCGCCGTGGCTGCCGATGATGCGCGTGCCGGCCGGGACGTCGGCCAGGGCGGTGAGGGTGGCGGCCTCGCGGCCGGAGACGACGGCGACCGTCACCCCGGGCAGGCCGGTGAGGTCCTGGATCGCGGCGGCGGACTCGGGCAGGACCCGGGAGGTGGCGGGGTCGAGCACGAGCGGGGCGAGGACGCCGTCGAAGTCCAGGGCCACGAGGATCGTGGGGGCGGCGGCGAGCTCGCGCAGGGCCGAGTCCAGGCCCTCCTTGATGTGGGCGGTGAACAGCGGGGCGGCCACCCCGGGGCCGGGCACGCCGGGGTCGTCGGCGCCCACCTCGGCGGCGCCCTCCCCGCGGGCCGCGGCCTCGGTGCCGGCCAGGCCGGCGGTGGCGTCGTCGGTGGCGTCGTCGGGCGCCCCGAGCGGGCCGCCGCCCGGTCCGGTGAGCCGGGCGTCGTCGTCGGGCATGTTCTCGGTGCTCATACGGTCTCTCGCTCGCTGGGGACGGACATGGCCAGGTAGCCGAGGAAGTCGTCGGCCCACCGCTGGACGTCGTGCTGCAGGACACGCCGGCGCATGCTGCGCATCCGCCGGCGGCCCTCCCGGGCGTCCATGGTGATCGCCCGCATGATGGTGGCCTTGGTGCCCGCGATGTCGTGCGGGTTGATCTGCAGCGCCTGGGTCAGCTCGTCCGCGGCGCCGGTGAACTCGCTGAGCACCAGGGCGCCGCCGAGGTCGGAGCGGGCCGCGACGTACTCCTTGGCGACGAGGTTCATCCCGTCGCGCAGGGAGGTCACGAGCATGACGTCGGCGGCCAGGTACAGCGCGGCCATCTCGGTGGCCGGGTAGGAGTGGTGCATGTAGTGCACGGCGGCGCGGCCGAGGGTGCCGAAGTCGCCGTTGATGCGCCCGACGGTCACCTCCACCTCGTCGCGCAGCATCTGGTACTGCTCGACGCGCTCGCGGGAGGGGCTCGCCACCTGGACCAGCGTGGCCTCCGGGACGCGGAGCTGGCCATCCTCGAGGAGCTCGCCGAAGGCCTTGAGGCGGTGGCGGATGCCCTTGGTGTAGTCCAGGCGGTCCACCCCCAGGAGCAGGATCTCGGGGCTGCCGAGCTCCTTGCGGATCTGCTTGGCCCGGGCGATCACGTCCGGGGTGCGGGCGAGCTCGTCGAAGGCGGTCGAGTCGATGGAGATGGGGAACGCCTGTGCGCGCACCTGCCGGTCCGGGCGGGTCCAGCGGCCCGGGATGGTCACCTGCGGGCCGCGGACCTGCAGGTCGGTGAGCCGGCGCACCGCGCGCAGGAAGTTCGAGGCGTCCCCGGGGCGCTGGAAGCCCACGAGGTCCGCGCCGAGCAGCCCGTCGACGACCTGCCGGCGCCAGGGCAGCTGGGCGAAGATCTCCACCGGCGGGAACGGGATGTGGTTGAAGAACCCGATCTTCACGTCCGGGCGCAGCAGCCGGAGCACGGAGGGCACCAGCTGCAGCTGGTAGTCGTGCACCCACACCGTGCCGCCGGGGGCCACCGCCTCCGCGGCCGCCGCGGCGAAGCGGCGGTTGACCGCCACGTAGGCGTTCCACCAGTTGCGGTGGAACTCCGGCGGGACGATGACGTCGTGGTAGAGCGGCCACAGGGTGCCGTTGGAGAAGCCCTCGTAGTACTCGGCGATCTCCTGGGCGCTGAGGGTGACCGGCGAGACGTGGATGCCCTCGGCGTCGAAGGGCTCGTGCTCGAGGCCCGCCTTGCCGGACCACCCCACCCAGGCGCCACCGTTCTTCTGCATGATGGGCGCCAGGGCGGTGACCAGGCCGCCGGGGGAGCGCTCCCAGCTCAGCGTCCCGTCATCCTCGACCGTGATGTCGACGGGCAGGCGGTTGGCGACGACGACGAACTCGTACTCACCGGCAGGCATGGGGCTATCAGCTCCTTCTGTAATCCTCTTGCCACGCTACCGGCGCCCACCCGGGGTTGCCCGACCATGTGGCGCCGGTCACTGCTGTGGTGAGAAGGGCCGGTCACTGCTGTGGTGAGAAGGGCCGGTCACTGCTGTGGTGCGAAGGGTGGTCCGGTGAGGGGCGCGCGGGCGGACGGATCCGGCATCGACGTCCCTGAGCACGAGCGTTGGTGGTGAGTACGAGGGTTCTGGAGTACGTATTCACCAGCGACCCTCGTATTCACCGGCAACCCTCGTGTTCGCCGCTCACCCCCGCGCTCCATCAGCCCCTCGGCTCCACGGGAAGGCAGGTGGTGACTCCGGTCGAGGCAAAGGCGCGGCCCCGCGCCGGTCCTGGCCCGCTCGCGGTAGGTAGGTTGGAGCCCATGACGACGGCCGACGGCGAGCAGCGCGAGGTGGGCGGGTACCGCCTGCTGCGGCGCCTCGGTTCCGGCGGGATGGGCACCGTGCACGAGGCGGTCGACGCCGACGGGCGGCGCGTGGCCCTCAAGCTCCTCCACCCGCACATCTCCGCCGACCCCCAGGCCCGCAGGCGGCTGGCCCGCGAGGTCTCCCTGCTGCACCGGGTGCGTGAGGCCGGCGTCGCCCGGGTCCTCGACGCCGAGGTGGAGGACGCCGAGGCCTTCGTCGTCACCGAGCTCATCGAGGGCCCCACGCTCGAGGAGGACGTCGCCGCCGACGGCCCGTTCAGCCCCTCCGAGCTGTCCCACCTCGCCCACGGCCTGGCCGAGGCCCTGCGCGCCATCCACGCCGTCGGCGTCGTCCACCGCGACTTCAAGCCCGGCAACGTCATGATGAGCGAGCACGGGCCGGTGGTCATCGACTTCGGCATCGCCCAGGTCGCCGACGACGCCCGCCTCACCCAGACCGGCATGGTCACCGGCACCCCGGGCTACCTCGACCCCGAGGTCATCGCCGGCGCCGAGCCCTCGCCCACCTGCGACTGGTGGGGCTGGGCGGCCGTCCTGCTCTTCGCCGCCACCGGCCGGCCGCCGTTCGGGCGCGGGCCCACCGGCGCCGTCCTGGCCCGGGTGACCACCGGGCAGGCGGACACCGAGGGGCTCGAGCCGGTCGTCGCCAAGGCGCTGCGCGCCGCCCTCGACCCCGAGCCGGACCGCCGCCTCGGGGTCGACGGCGTCCTCGCGGTGCTCGACGGGCAGTGGGGCGACGACAAGCTCACCCAGGTGCTCCAGGTCGGCACCGCCGGGGCGCTGGCCGCCGGGTCCGCGGCGGCCCTGCTCGGCGACGACGACGGCGACGGCACCCGGGCGCTCGACGGCGGCCCGGCCACGGCGCCCTTCACCGACGGCACGCGCGCCGCCGCCACCGGGTTGCCCGCCGGCGCCGCAGCGGCCGG
>NZ_VUKF01000003.1 GCF_009193185.1 Georgenia thermotolerans
CCGATCTCGGGATCCGGCCCACCCGGACCCGGCCCGCCGGAGCCAGGCCCACCGGGGCCGGGGCCGCCGTCGCCGCGCGGGCCGGGCACGGCCCCGCCCGCCACCGCCGTGCCGAGACGCACGAGGAGCCGGCCGACCGGGCCAGGCACGCGCCGGCCCGCCGCCGCGCCCAGCCGGCCCACGGGGCGGGTGATCGTGGCGAGCTCGTCCACCCGCAGCAGCCGCAGCAGCGCCACGTACACCGCGAGCATCACCACCCCGACGACGACCGTGCGCCAGAGCGCCCCGGCCACGCCCAGGTCCGCCGAGCTCGTGCCCAGCAGGTGCAGCAGCCCCCAGCCGAGCAGCGTCGCCGGGAGCACGGCCAGGAGGAGGCGCAGGTGCGTGCGCAGCACGTGGGCGCCGTCGAGGCTGGGCAGGTGGCGGCGCAGCCCGAGGTAGGTCAGGGCCGCCCCGACGATGTTGGACAGCGACATCGCCGCCCCGATGCCGACCACCGTCCACTGCGCCGGCAGCAGCATCGACGCGGCGGCGCCCACGGTGACGATGGCGACGATGGGCAGCTGCAGCCAGAACAGCAGGCGCGCGTCCTCGAAGGCGTAGTAGACGCGCTGCACGACCGTGAAGACGCCCACCGCCACGAGCCCGGCCAGCATCGCGACGAGCACCCGGGCCACCGACTGGGCCTCGGTGTAGGAGACCGTGCCGGTGATGACCCGCACGATCGGCAGCGCGAGGACCATGAGCCCGCCGGTGGCGAAGACGGTGAACACCCCGACCGTGCGCAGCCCGACGGACAGGTCCGCGCGCACCGCGCCCAGCTCGCGACCGGCCGCGTTGCCCGCCATGCGGGTGAACAGGGCGGTGACGAGGGAGACGACGACGAGGGAGGTGGGCAGCGAGTAGACGAGGTAGGCGGTGTCGTAGGCGGCGTTGCCGGCGACGGCGAGGGACCCGCCGCCCAGGTCGGAGGCCCGCGCCGCCGCCCGGGAGATCATCACGGTGCTGATCTGCCCCGCCGCCAGCGCGGCGAAGACCCACATGGCCATGCGGCTGGCCCGCCCCAGGCCCGACCCGCGCAGCGCGAAGTCGGGCCGGAAGCGGAAGCCCGCCCGCCGCAGCGGCAGCAGGAGCACCACGGCCTGGGAGGCCACGCCCAGCGTCGCCGTGCCGGCGAGCAGGAACACCCGCCCGGCGTCCCAGATGCTCGCGTCGGTCGGGTCGGTGACCGAGACCCCGCCGTAGACCAGGAGGTACAGCCCCAGCCCGACGATCGCGACGACGTTGTTGAGCACCGGCGCCCACATGTACGGCCCGAAGATGCCGCGGGCGTTGAGCACCTGGCCCAGCACCGTGTACATCCCGTAGAAGAACACCTGCGGGATGCACCAGTAGCCGAAGGCGACCGCCACGTCGTACCACTGCGGCGCCAGGGTGTTGGCGAAGATGCTCACCAGCACCGGCGCGCCGGCCGTGAGCAGGGCCGTCAGCCCGCCGAGCCCGACCACGGCCAGGGTGATGAGCCGGTTGACGTAGGCCTGCCCGCCGTCGTCGTGCTCGCGGATGGCCCGCACGATCTGCGGGACGAGGACGGCGTTGAGCACGCCGCCCGCGATGAGCATGTAGATGATGTTCGGCAGCTTGTTGGCCACGAAGAACGCGTTGGCCGCGCCGTAGTTGATGCCGATCGCCGCGCCGATGAGCAGCGGGCTGCGCACCACGCCGAGCAGGCGGGAGACCAGGGTGCCGGCGAACATCACCGCCGAGGAGCCGGCGACGCCGCGCGAGCGGGGCTGGGACACGTTCACACCCCCGGGTCGGGCACCGGGGTGCCGGGGTCCATGCGGGGGCCGCGGCGCACCGTGCGCACCAGCCCCGCGATCAGCAGGACGACGAGCAGGCCGGCGACCACGGCCGTGCCCACGTTCTCCCAGTCCGCGCGCACCCGCACGGCCAGCTCGGCGAGCTCGCCCACGGGGTGGCCCGCGGGGGTGGTCAGCTCGATCCGCACCGGCAGGTCGCCGCTGCCGACGGCGCGCACCGGCACCTGGGCGGTGGCCTGGGAGTGCGCCGGGACGGTCAGCGGGACGCCCTCGCGGGCCTGCAGCCGCGGGTCGTTGGGATTGAGCTCGACCCGCACGGTGACGTCGACGTCGAGGTCGTTGCGCACGTGCACGGGGACGTTCGCCGAGGAGTTGATGAGGTTGAGGGTGGAGGACGGCAGGGCGGTCACCGCGGTGCTCAGCCCGGCGACGTCGCGCCGCACTTGGCGGATCAGCCCCTCGCGGCCCGCCGGGTCCGCCCGCCAGGCCGCGGAGAGGACCGGGGCGAGGGCGTCGTCGACCGGGAGGAGGAACGCCGCCGGGTCAGTGGTGGCCGTGGCGAAGGCGGCCGCCTCGTTCCGGGCGGCCCGCATGCGGGCCAGGTCCGCGGCGTCGAGCTCGGCGGTGGAGACCTGCTCCTGGGGCAGCGGGCTGCGTCGCAGCGTCGAGGCGTCCAGGGCCAGGAGCTGGTCGAGGGTGGTCGGGCGCACCCACGGGGCGCTGGTGAGCGCGCCCAGCGTCTGCCCGAGGGCCGCGGCGTCGCCGGTGAAGTCCCGGCCCAGCGCCAGCACGAGGGCGCGCGGGTCGCTCGGGCGCTCGCGCGCCACGACCGCGGTCTCGGCGAGCAGGAGCTGGCGGACGGTGAGGTCGTCGAGCGGGGCGGGGGCGGCCGAGCCGGCGGTGCGCGGCAGCAGCCGGCCGGACAGGACGGCCGAGGCCCGCTCGTCCACGAGCACGGCGGGCAGGTCGCTGCCGTCGTCCAGCGGGATGTCGGTGCGCGCCGACGGGGTGTACGTGAGCTCCCCGGCCGGGGTCATGGCGCCGGCGGGCAGGACGACGGCGGTGGCGCCGGTGGCGGCGGCGAGCTCCGCCGTCCGCTCGTCCGGGACCCCGGCGGGCCAGGTGACGTCCGTGCGGGCCGTGACCCCGGCGTCGCGGACGGCGGCCGTGGAGCGGGCGAGCGCCTGGTCGAGGAGGTCCTGGCGGCCGGTGTGGGCGAGGGCGGCGACGTCGGCGTCGGCCCAGGGCAGGGCCGTGACCTCGTGGTCCGGGGTGTCCGCGGCCGCGGCGACCGCCGCGCGCAGGTCGCTGACCGCCTGGTCCGCCGGCTCCGCCTGCTCGGTCTCGGCGGCGGCCTCGGCCCCCTCCGCGCCCGGTGGGGTCTCGGCGGCGCCGATCCGCGGGGACGGGCCGGTCAGGAGCATGGGGTCGACGAAGGTCGTCACGCCGGGCCGGTCGAGCGCCTTGAGCAGGGGGCCGACGCGGGGCTCGGCGGCGGCGGCCAGGGAGCCCTCGCCCTCGGCGCGGGTGCGCTCGGCGGCGGTGGCCGTGACCGGGGCGAGGACGCCCACCGGGGTGGGCTGCACCTCCACGTTCGGGTACCAGAGCATGAAGGACCGGTCGGTGGCCTCGACGGGGTCGCCGGCGACGTCGTCGACCGCCACCTCGATGCCGCGCGGGCCCCAGGAGGTGTCGGTCAGCGGCAGGTCGGCGGCGGGGACCTCGAAGCTGAACGTGGTGCTCGCGCCGGCCGGCAGCCGCTCGGGCAGGTCCTCGCGGGCCACGACGACCGTGGAGAACACCGAGTCCGGCTCCAGCCAGCGCTGCAGGGTGGTGCGCGAGATGGGGGTGGAGCGCTGCATGCGCAGGCGCAGCGTCGGTGCGGTGAGGTCCTCGGTGGTCCCGTTGGTCACCGTCCCGCTGACCGTGAGGGTCTGGTCGGGGCGCAGGACCGCGGGGGCGATGTCGGTGATGTCGACGGCGAGCGCGCTGGGGCTCGCCGTGCGGGCGCCCGGGGCGGGGCCGTCCACCGCCGCCGCGTGGGAGGTCGCCGGGGGCGCCGCCGCGGCGTGCGCCGTGGCGGCCGGGCCGGCGAAGGCGGCCAGCGCCGCCGCCAGCGTGGCCACCGGGCGTGCCCACGCCCGTGCCCACCTCATGCGCGACCGGCCAGCACGTCCCGCGCGGTGGCGACCACGCGACGCTCGTTCGGGTAGGCCAGGCGCGAGGCCACCTCGTCCAGACCCACCCAGGCCACGTCCTCGGCCTCGTGGTCCGGGTCGTTCTCCGTGGTCAGCTCCCCGCCCGTCGCCTCGAGCAGGAAGTGGTGCACCACCTTGTGCACCCGCCGGTCGGTGCCGGCGAACCAGTAGTCGATGGTGGCCAGGTGGCGCAGGATGCGCCCGTTGATGCCCGTCTCCTCCGCGATCTCGCGGACCGCGGCCTCCTCGGGCGTCTCCTGCCCCTCGAGGTGGCCCTTGGGCAGGCACCACTCCAGCCGGCCGGCCCGGTTGCGCCGTGCGATGACGGCGGTCATGGCGCGACCGTCGACGACGTCGACCACCAGACCCCCCGCGGAGGTCTCGTCCACCACCGGCAGGGCGCTGCCGCGGGCATTCGCCGGCCGCACCCGGGGTGGCCGCGGCACCCGGGGGCGCGGCACAGGGAATACGGCAGGCATGTGGCCACTGTAATGATCCGCGCACGACACCGGCGTGTGGGCTGCGCCGGAGCGGCGTGGCACGCTTGGTCGGTGCCCAGCCCCGACCGCTCCGCGACCACCGACACCCTCGCCGACCTCCAGCGCCGGGCCCAGGCCTCCCTGGCCAGCCTGCCCCCCGAGGTGACCGAGCTGGGGCACGTCTTCGCCGAGGCGGGGCACGAGCTGGCGCTGGTCGGCGGGCCCGTGCGGGACGCCTTCCTCGGTGAGGTTTCCCACGACCTCGACTTCACCACCTCGGCCCGTCCGGACGAGACCGAGCGGCTGCTGCGCCGGTGGGCCGACGCCCACTGGGACATCGGCAAGGAGTACGGGACCATCGGCGCCCGCAAGGGGGACGTCGTCGTCGAGGTGACCACCTACCGGACCGAGGCGTACGAGGTGGGCTCGCGCAAGCCAGCCGTCAGCTACGGCGACACCCTCGAGGGGGACCTCACCCGCCGCGACTTCACCGTCAACGCCATGGCCGTGCGGCTGCCCTCGCTCGAGCTGGTCGACCCCACCGGCGGCCTGCGCGACCTCGCCGACCACCTGCTGCGCACCCCGGTCACGGCCACCCAGTCCTTCGACGACGACCCGCTGCGCATCATGCGTGCCGCGCGGTTCACGGCCCAGCTCGGCTTCGACGTCGACCCCGACGTCATGCGTGCGATGTCCGAGATGGCCCGGCGGCTGGAGATCGTCTCCGCCGAGCGGGTCCGCGCCGAGCTGGAGCGGCTGCTGCTCTCCAAGGCGCCGCGCCGCGGGCTCGAGCTCATGGTCTACACCGGCGTGGCCGACGTCGTCCTGCCCGAGCTGGCGCAGCTGCAGCAGACGGTCGACGAGCACAAGCGGCACAAGGACGTCTACGAGCACACCCTCACGGTCCTCGACCAGGCCATCGCCATGGAGACCGGCACGGACGGCCCGGTGCCGGGCCCGGACCTCGTGCTCCGGCTCGCGGCGGTCATGCACGACGTCGGCAAGCCCGCCACCCGCCGGTTCGAGCCGGGCGGCGGGGTGAGCTTCCACCACCACGAGCTCGTCGGCGCCAAGCTCACCGCCAAGCGGCTCAAGGCGCTGCGGTTCGACAAGCAGACGATCAAGGACGTCAGCCGCCTGGTCGAGCTGCACCTGCGCTTCCACGGCTACGGCGACGGCGTGTGGACCGACTCGGCGGTGCGCCGCTACGTCACCGACGCCGGCCCGCTGCTCGAGCGGCTGCACCGCCTCACCCGCGCCGACTGCACCACCCGCAACCAGCGCAAGGCGATGCGCCTGGCCGCCGCCTACGACGATCTCGAGGAGCGGATCGTCCGGCTCAAGGAGCACGAGCAGCTCAAGGCCATCCGGCCCGACCTCGACGGCCGCCAGATCATGACCATCCTCGGCATCCCCGCCGGGCCGGTGGTGGGCGAGGCCTACCGGTTCCTCCTCGACCTGCGCATGGAGCGCGGGCCGCTGGGCGAGGACGCCGCCCGTGAGGCGCTGCTGGCCTGGTGGGCGGCCCGGGACTGACGGAGCCCGGCGCGCGTCAGCGCTGAGCGCGACGATCCGCGAGCAGCGCCCGCAGGAGGAGGTCGGGGTCGCCCAGCGGCCCGGACTTCAGCAGCACCCACCGCGGCAGCGCCTCGCTCGCGTGCACCCAGGCGACCCCCGGGGCGACGGCCTGCTCGATCGACACCCGCGCGATCCCGAGGCGGGCGACCACCGCGCCGGACGTCTCCCCGCCGGCGACGACGAGCCGCCGCACGCCCGCGCCGACCAGCCCCTCGGCGACCGCGGCCAGGGTGGACTCCACCAGCTGCGCGGCCACTTCGACGCCCAGCGCCGCCTGCTCGCGCCGCACCACCTCCGGCGGCGCCGTCGCGGCGATCCCGACCGGACCGGTGGGCAGGTGCGTCCGGGCGAACGCCAGGGCCTCGCCGGCCACGTCCCGCCCCGCGGCGACCATGGTGGGCACGAAGCGGAAGACCGGGCGGACGGCCTCGAACCGTCGCAGCTGCTCCTGGGTCTGCACCGAGCAGCTGCCGGCCACCACCGCACCGGCCAGGTCCTCGTCGGGCGCGGCGGCCGGAGGTCCGGCGCCGGCCCGCCCGAGCAGCGCACCGGCGAGACCGGCGGCCCCGCTGACGAGCCGGTGGCCTCGAGCCGCCGCGCCGAGGGTGTCGAGATCGGCGTCGCACAGCACGTCGGCGACGGCATACCCGACGCCGTGCCCGGCCAGCTCGTCGAGCGCCGCCGCGGTCGCGGCCGCCCCCTCCACCACCACCTCCCACGGGACCAGTCCCACCCGCCGGTGCGTGGCGGCCGCGAGGAGGCGGGCGAGGCGGGGGTCGTCCTTGGGGGTGAGCGGGTGCCGGCCCTCCGGCGCCTCGGAGACGAGCCGATCGCCCACGAAGAGGTGCCCCTGGTAGACGGTCCGGCCGTAGCTCGGCACGGCGGGGCACACCAGCACCGGGTGCCGGCCGTCGGCGCCGGCGAGGTCGGACAGGGCGTCGAGCACCGGCCCGATGTTCGCCGGGTTCTCGAAGGTGGCGGCGTACTTGAGGTACAGCTGCACGGCGCCGCGGTCGAGCAGCCAGGTCGCGGCGCCGAGGGACTGCCCGACGGCGTCCTCCCGCGGCGCCGTGCGGGTCTTGAGGGCGACGACGACGACGTCCGCCGCCGGCCGCGCGTCCGGCGGCGGGGGGCCGAACCGGAGCTCGACCTGGTGGCCGCGCTCGCGCAGGACGCTGCCGACGTCGAGGGCGCCGGTGTAGTCGTCGGCCACCACGCCCAGCCGGGGCGGCGCGGCGCTCGTCCCGCCGCTCATGCGGCGGTCACTGGGACGGCGTGCCCGCCGCCGGGCCGTTCGGGCTGGGGGCGGTGCCGCCCGCGGCCGGGGCGCTGGAGCCGCCCGCCGGTGCGCTGGAGCCGCCCGCCGGGGCGGCGGCGCGCTCGGGCTGCCGGCCGAGCTTCTCCACAGCGGCGGTGATCGGGCCGCGGTCGATGAAGGCATTGAGGTCGGGGTTGGCCCCCTGGCTCAGCGTGCCCATCTCTTCCATCCGCTTGACCGTGTACTCCAGGCGGTTCTGCTCGAGCCCCTCGTTGACGGGGAAGGCCTGCACCTGCTTCATGTAGACGTCGTAGGCCGCCGCGATGGTCTTCTCGTCGAACTGCGTGGCCTTGGCGATGATCGGGACGACCTTGTCCTTGTCGTTGTACATCTCCCGGTGCGCCCGGGTGATCGCCTCGGTGAAGCCCTGGGCCGCCTTGGGGTTGTTCTTGAGCCAGTCCCCGGAGACGAAGTAGACGCCGTAGAAGTAGTTGGGCTCGACGTCGTAGAGGTTGACGATGCTGTGCAAGGACGCGTCCTTCTCCTGGGCCTGGATCGCCTGCTCCGGGTGCAGGATGGCGGACTTGATCTGCCCCTGGATGAGGGCCGACGTGTAGGCGTTGGCGTTGACGGACACGTACTGCACGTCCTTGGGGGTCATGCCGGCGCTCTCGAGCACCATGCGGGTCATCACCTCACGGAACGCACCGACCTCCTGGATGCCCAGCGGCTGGCCGCGGAGGTCCGCCGGGGACTTGATCTCCGCAGGGGTCACCATCTCGACCTCGAGGCGGTCGGTGTACCCGCCGATGACCTTGATGTTCCCGCCGCCCGCGAAGGCGTTGATGACCGGCTCGATGCTCGCCCCGCCCACCTCGAACTGCTTGCCGACGACGCCGGTGGCCACCGACGACCCGGACTTGAGGTTGGAGACCTTGACGCTCAGGCCGGCGTCCTTGAAGTAGCCGAGCTGGTCGGCGACGACGATGTCGGCGTTCGCGAAGCTCGTCACGCTGGTGGGCAGGGCGATCCTCACCGTGGTCGTCCCTCCGCCTCCGTTCCCGCCCCCGCCCCCGCCGGCGGAGTTCTGCCCGCCCCCGCACGCGGCGAGGGCGGCGGTCAGGCCGATCGCGGCGACGACGGCGCCGGCCCGCCTCTTCATGCGCTGGCTGAGGGAGGTCATGGCGACGACCTTTCTGAAGGGGCTCCGCGCCGGCCGACCCGGCGCGGAGGGTTTCGGGTCAGCGCTCGGGGCGCCAGGGCGCCATCCGCTTCTCGACGGCGACGAGGATGGCCGTGAGGACGACGCCGATGAGGGCCAGGATGACGATCGGGACGAACGTGCGCGCCGTCTGGAAGGTGTTCGAGTTGGTGACGATCAGGTTGCCCAGGCCGGAGATCGCGGTGAAGAACTCCGCGACGATCACACCGACGAGACCACGGCCGATCGCGAGGCGGATACCGGTGAAGATGTACGGCAGCGCCCCGGGCAGCAGCAGGTCCCGCCAGACCCGGCTCTCGCTGGAGCAGAAGGACCTGGTGACCTCGAGCAGCTCGGGGTCGACCTCCTCCACGCCGCGGGTCGTGTTGATGACCACGGGGAAGAACACGAAGAACGTGACGACGAAGATCTTCGCCGAGCTGCCGAACCCGAACCACAGGACGATGACCGGGATCAGCGCCACGGCGGGCAGGGCGTACAGCGCGTTGATCGGGATGTCGAGGACCTGCTTGACCACCTCGCTGCGGCCGGCGAGCAGCCCCACGGCGATGCCGATCACGGTGCCGATGACCAGCCCGATGAGCAGCACGCTGCCCGTCTGCACCAGCGCCGTCCCGAGGGTGCCGTCCTCGATCATGTCGAAGAAGGCCCGGACGATCGCCGTCGGGTAGGTGAAGAGGACCGGGTTGACGCTGCGGCCGTAGATCTCCCACACGACGAGGATCACGACCAGGGCCGTGTAGCGGATGAAGCGCTTCTGCCCCTTGGTCTTGGTCCCCAGGGTCAGCCGACGCCTGGCCTTGATCTCCTGCTCGGGCGGGACGCGCGTGAGCGGGTCGTGTGCGGCGCGGGGCTGGGATGCGGCGGTCATGAGGCATGTCCCATCTGAAGGGTGTCCCACAGCTCGGCGCGCAGCGGGAGGTAGGCCGGGTCGCTGCGCACGCTGGCCAGGTCCCGCGGGCGCGGGATGGGGGACCGGACGTCGAGGAGCACGTGGGCCGGCGGACCGCCGAGGACGACGATGCGGTCGGACATGATGATCGCCTCGTCCAGGTCGTGCGTGACGAGGAGGGCCGTGCGCGTCTCGCGCTCGATGATGCCGAGGACCTCCTTCTGCATCACCTCGCGGGTGATGGCGTCGACGGCGCTGAGCGGCTCGTCGAGGAGGAGCAGCTCCGGCTCGAGGCACAGCGCGCGGGCGATGCCCACGCGCTGCTTCATGCCGCCGGAGAGCTGGTAGGGGTACTTCTTGCGGGCCGCGGAGAGGTTCATGACCTCGAGGAGCTCGTCGACCCGGTCGTGCCGGTCGGTGCGTCCCTGCACGGCGAGCCCGTAGCGGATGTTGTCCTCGACGGTCTTCCAGGGGAACAGGCCGAAGTGCTGGAACACCATGGCTACCCGCGGCTCGGGCGTGCGCAACGGCGTGCCGTGGAGCTGCATGCCGCCGATCTCGGCCTGCGGGAGCAGACCGCCGATCGAGCGGAGCAGGGTGGTCTTGCCGCACCCCGAGGTGCCGACGATGCTGACGAACTCGTCGTCGTCGACGACCAGGGAGAGCCCGTCGATGATGGTGTTCTGCCGGAACTGGACTCGGACGTTGTCGACTTCCAGGCTGCGGGTCAAGGGTCACGCTCCCGGTGCTCTCGGCGGCAACGACGCCGTCCGCCATAGGAACCGTTTTCTGTATCCGTTTACAGAACGGTACTCACGGGTCATGCTGTGTCAAGAGGTTCGTCGACACCCGAAGGGGAGGGTCGCATGGGCTGCGGCGCGCGGGCTCGCGGGACGGCGGGCCGGTGATCGTCCACCTGGCCGGCACCAGGTCGGGCGCCGTCGCGGACCGGCTGGTGACGCTGCGGGAGGAGGGGGGCGTCACCGCCCTCGGCCGTGTCCTCACCCTCGTCGTGCTCGCCACCGGCGACGGCGAGGCGGAGACCGCCGTCGCCGCGGCCAACGCGGCCTCTCGTGAGCATCCGTGCCGGATCGTCGTGGTCGTCCCGTCGCCGGGGGAGGCGACCGGGCTGGCGGCGGAGGTGCGCGTCGGGGCGGACGCCGGCGCCAGCGAGGTCGTCATCCTGCGCCCGGGCGGCGACGCCGGCACCGCGACCGACAGTCTCGTCGTCCCCCTCCTCCTGCCAGACGTCCCGGTGGTGGTGTGGTGGCCCGGGGAGCCACCGGCCGCGCCCGCCGCCGACCCGGTCGGGGCGATGGCGCAGCGCCGCATCACCGACGCGCTCGCCTGTCCGGACCCGCCGGCCACCGTCCGGCGGCTGCGCGCGGGGTACGCCCCGGGCGACACAGACCTGTCGTGGGCGCGGAGCACGCCGTGGCGGGCCCGGCTGGCCGCGGCGCTCGACGAGCCACCGCACGATCCGGTGCTGGCGGCGACGGTGGTCGGCCCACGGTGGCGCACCCCGGTGGAGCTGCTCGCGGGCTGGCTCGCCGACCGGCTCGACTGTCCGGTGCGTCTGGTGCCGGCATCCTCGGGGGTCATCACGCAGGTGCGGCTGGAGCGCCCCGGCGGCGCGGTGACCCTCGCGCGTGAGCCGGACGCCCAGGAGGCGCGCCTGTCCCTGCCCGGCATGCCCGACCGGTTCGTCAGCCTCCCCGTCCGCACCCTCGAGGACTGCCTCCGGGAGGAGCTCCGCGGGCTGGCGCCCGACGAGACCTACGGGCAGGCCCTGACCCGCGGGCTCGCCCTGCTGCGTGACGGGCGGGCGGCGTGACGGGCGGGCGGCGTGACGGGCGGGCGGGGTCACGGGCGCCGTGGCGTGCGGGCGCCGTGCCGGCGGTGGCGGCGACCGCGCCCGCCTCCACTCTGCGACAGGTGTCTTGACACCGTCACCCCGCCCGTCTACGTTCTAGAAAACGGTTACAGAGAAGGGTTACACATGAGCGCCACCATCCGGGACGTCGCCGCGGCGGCGGGAGTGTCGGTCGCGACCGTCTCCCGCGTCACGACCGCCTCCGGCTACCCGGTGGGGGCCGAGACGCGAGCCCGGGTGCTGGCCGCGATCGAGGAGCTCAACTACCGGCCCAACGCGCTCGCCAGCGGTCTGAACCAGAAGAACAGCCGCCTGGTCGGGGTCGTCGCCCCCGACCTGGCCAACGCCTACTACCCGGAGGTCACCCGCGGGATCGAGGACGTCGCCAACGAGCACGGCTACCAGGTGCTCTTCTGCAGCACCGACCGGGACCGCGGCAAGGCGGCCGCCTACATCGACGCGCTGCTCCAGAAGCGCGTCGCCGGGCTGGCGGTCGTCGGCGGCGGCCCCGAGGTGAACCTGCAGCCGCGGGACGTCGCCGGGTACGGCGCATCGGTGGTCTACATCGGGCGGCCCTCGGAGAAGTTCTCGACCGTGCGCGCCGAGAACGGCCGGGCCGCCGCCGCCATGACGCAGCACCTGCTCGACCTGGGCCACACCGACATCGCGTTCGTCTCCGGGGCGGACAGCTCCGCCGCCACCGTCGAGCGGCTGCGCGGCTACCGGCGGGCGCTCAAGGACAACGGCCTGGCCGCTCGCCCCGAGCGCGTTCTGGCCGGGGACTACACCGAGGCGGGGGGATACGCCGCCGCCCGGGCGCTGATGGAGCGTGAGGACCGGCCGACGGCGCTCTTCGCCGCCAACGACCGGATGGCGATCGGGGCCATGGCGGCGATGGCGGACCTGGGCCTGCGGGTGCCGGAGGACGTCGCCGTCGTCGGCTTCGACGACGTGCCGATGGCCAGCTACGTCCGGCCGGCCCTCACGAGCGTGTCCATCTCCGCCCGCCAGCTCGGCGTCGAGGCGATGCGCCTCCTGCTCGCGGGCCCGGACGCCCGCCCGCGGCACGTGCGCGTCAAGACCCGGCTGGTGGTCCGGGCCAGCTGCGGCGCCCACGCCCCGCAGCGCGCCACCACCGCATCCCACCCCTGAGGAGAGGTCCCACCACGGCGCCACCGACGACACATCCCCACCGTCACCGACACAGACCCGTCGCGCCTCACCCGCACCGCCGCTGGCGGCACGGCCCAGCCGGCGCACCATCGACCGCTTGTCAGTCAACGAGGACAGTTCACAGGGAGAAAGTCATGGCCATCAAGGACTACGTCAAGAACGACGCCACCCGCGAGCGGAAGCACAACATCCTCGGCATGTCCTTCGCCGAGGTGCAGGAGCGGCTCCAGGAGCCGGGGCAGGACACCATCCTCGTGCCCATGGGCAGCACCGAGAAGCACGGCGCCCACATCCCGCTCGGGACGGACAGCTACGTCACGATGGAGGTCGTCGAGCGCGCCGCGCAGGCCATGGACGTGCTCTTCACCCCCCTCGAGCCGTTCGGCTACTCGCCCCACCACATGGGCCGCAACGAGGAGGGGGCCGGCACGGTCACCCTGCGCGCGGAGACGTACCGCCGCGTGCTGCACGACGTCGCCCGGAGCCTGATCTACCACGGCTTCACACGGATCATCTTCGTGAGCCACCACGGGTCGAACACCAAGCCGATCGACGAGGTGATGCGCGAGCTGCGGTACAAGACCGGCGCCTACATCTCCTTCTACAAGACGCCCACCGAGCGCGAGGCCACCGTGGTCGCGGACCTCTTCGAGAATCCGCCCGAGGAGACGCCGGGGTGGCACTCCAGCGAGCTCGAGACCGCCACCCTCATGGCCACCGGGGACGGCCTCGTGAACATGGACCGGGCCGTGGAGGACCGGGCGCACGCCCCGGCCTACATGGGTGCCGCGTTCTCCAAGATCGACGGTACGGCGACCGTGAAGTTCCAGAACTCGGAGAACATCTGGGTCCCCATGGACCACCACGAGTACTCCGACACCGCGGTCATCGGCAACCCGTTCCGGGCGACGAAGGAGAAAGGGCTCGCGATGCTCGACCGGATGGCCGAGCACCTCTCCGCCTACGTCGGCGAGGTGCGCAACTTCGACGTCAAGGTCCACTCCAGCGACTACCCCGAGCGCGCCTGGTGATGAGCGACCTCGCCACCGCTCAGCTGCAGGGCGTCGACCAGGCCGTGCTGCGCCTCCTGCGCGAGGAGCTCGTGACCGTCTCGCGACGGGGGTACGAGCGCGGCCTGGTGGCGGGGGTGAGCGGCAACAACAGCGTGCGGATCCCCGGCACGGACCTGGTGCTGATCAAGACCACCGGGCAGTGCCAGGGCGACATGGACACCGCCGACACGGTGGTCATGACCCTGGACGGCGAGGTGCTCGAGCCGGGCAGGAAGCCCTCGAAGGAGTGGCGGTGGCACACCGCCATCTACCGGGTGCGGCCCGACGTCGGTGCCGTGGTGCACCAGCACCCGCCCTACGCGGTCGCCTTCGCCGTCGCCAACCAGGTCCCGAAGATCGTCCACACGGCCGCCCGCGGTCACGTCCGCCGGGTGGAGATGGTCGAGCTCCTGCCGGCTGGCTCGCCCGAGCTGGCCGAGGTGATCACCCGGATGTTCTCCGACGCCGAGCTGCGGGTGGCGCTCATGCGCGAGCACGGCACCATCGCCGTCGGCCCGGACCTGCGCACCGCGTACTTCCGCACCGAGTACCTCGAGGACAACGCCAAGGTGGCGATCCTCGCCGCGCAGATCGCCGCGATGCCACTCGACGAGCACGTCCACCTCGCGGTGGACCGGGCCCCGCTGGCCGAGGACGGCGGATGACCGTGGAGCCGACGGTCGCCGTCCTCGCCACCCTCGACACCAAGGCCGAGGAGGCACGCTTCCTCGCCCGGCGGATCGCCGAGGAGGGCGGCCGGGCCCGCGTGATCGACATCGGCCTGGGAGAGGCGGCCGACGACGTCGCCGAGGTCACCGCGCCGGCCGTGGCCGCCACGGTCGGGCACGACGTCGCCGCCCTCCGCCGCGGCCTGCGCGACGTGGCCATGGCGGCCATGGGCGAGGGAGCCGGCATCCACCTGCGGCGCTGGTACGACGAGGGCCGGCTCGACGGCGTGATCGCGGTGGGCGGGAACCAGGGCACCGCGATCGCGGCCATCGCGATGCGGGCCCTGCCCTTCGGCCCGGCCAAGCTCATCGTCTCGACGGTGGCCTCGGGCAACGTGCGCAGCTACGTCAGGGACCACGACATCGCCATGCAGTTCTCGGTGGCCGACCTCCTGGGTGGGCCCAACCTCGTCACGACCTCCGTCCTGGACCGGTGCGCCGCGGGCATCGTCGCGATGGCCCGGGCCGCGCGCCGCCAGCCGCGGGCGGCACCCGCCCCGGCGGTGGCGGTCACGGCCTTCGGCAACACCGAGAAGGCGGTGGTCCGGGCGATCGAGGAGATCCGGGCGAGCGGGCTGGAGACCGTCCCGTTCCACGCCTCGGGGGCGTGCGGGTCGGCGATGGAGCGCCTGGTGGAGGAGGGGCGCATCCAGGCCGTCCTCGACCTCACGGTCCATGAGGTGCTCGGCGAGCTGCACCCGGACGACATCTACGCCCCGGTCCGTCCCGGGCGGCTGACCGCCGCCGGGCGGATGGGCATCCCGCAGGTCGTCGCCCCGGGCGGGCTGGAGTACCTCTGCTTCGGGGGCGTCGGGACCATCCCGGAGCGCTACCGGGGCCGGCCCACCCACATCCACAACCCGTACAACACCAACGTGCGGACGACGGCCGGGGAGCTCGAGGCCGTCGCCGCGCTCATCGCCGAGCGTCTCAACGCCGCCACCGGCCCGGCGGCCGTCCTCGTCCCGCTGCGCGGGTGGTCCCAGGTGGGCAGCCCGGGCGGGATCCTGCACGACCCGGTCGCGAACGAGGCCCTGGTCGCCACGCTGCGGGCCCGGCTCCGGCCGGACATCCCGCTGCGGTGCCTGGACCTGGCGATCAACGACGAGGAGTTCGCCGTCACGGCGGCGCGCACCCTGCTCGGCATGCTGGCCGGCGCGCCCGCGCTGGCCCACCGAACCGCGGGAGAAACCAGGGGGCAACGATGACCACGACGTCCACGAACACCGCCGCGCAGGGCGCGGCCGAGATCCCCGAGCGCATGCGCGCCGCCGTCCTCTTCGGGCCCCGCGACATCCGCGTGGTCGACAAGGAGGTGCCGGTCCCCGGACCGGACGAGGTGCTCGTCAAGGTCGCCATGTGCGGCATGTGTGGGACCGACCTGAAGATCTACGACGGCCACTTCCCCCAGACCCCGCCGTACGGCCAGTACACCCCGGGCCACGAGTGGACCGGCACCGTCGTCGCCTGCGGGGAGACGGTCGACGAGCTGGCCCCGGGGGACCGGGTGTGCATCGAGGCGCACCACGGCTGCGGCCGCTGCGACAACTGCCTCGTGGGCCTGTACACCGCCTGCCTCAACTACGGCGACTGGAAGAAGGGCCACCGCGCCAGCGGCATGACTGCAGACGGCGGCTTCGCCGAGTACGCGGTCCACAACGTCGCGTCGCTGTACAAGATGCCGGAGAACGTCTCGTTCAAGGACGCCGTGCTCATCACCACCGCCGGCACCGGCCTGTACGGCCTCGACGCGACCGGCGGGTACATCGCGGGCGACAACGTCGTGATCTTCGGTCCCGGCCCGGTCGGGCTCATGACGGTCCAGGCCTGCAAGCAGCTCGGCGCCCGGCGCGTCATCCTCGTGGGCACCCGCGCCAGCCGGCTGGAGATGGGGCGCCGGCTCGGCGCCGACCACGTCGTCAACGCCCGCGAGGCGGACGTCGTCGCCACCGTCCACGAGCTGACCGGCCGGGGCGCCGACCTCGTGATCGAGACGTCGGGCTCGACGAGCACGCCGCAGCAGTGCGTCGACGTCGTGCGGCGCGGCGGGAGGATCCTCTTCGTCGCGTTCTACCCCGAACCCGTCACGTTCGACCTCTCCGCCGTCGTGCGCAACGACGTGACGATGTACACCACCCGCGGCGAGGGCGGGAACAACGTCAAGCGGGCGGTCGCCCTGGCCGAGATGGGCCGGCTGCGGGGGGAGGAACTCGTCACCCACGAGTTCCCGCTCGAGGAGATCCAGGAGGCGCTGCGCGTCATGCGCGAGCGCGAGGGGGACCCCCTCAAGGTCGTCATCGCCTTCTAGGGCAGCTCCGTGCCCGGCACCGGCACGGGCCGGTCGTGCACCCGGCCGGTGCCGGCCCGGTAGGCCGCCGCCACCGCGACGTACACGAACGTCAGGACGGCGAACACCGCCGGGGACCAGCCGGTGTCCGGCAGCACCGCCGCGGCCAGCGCGGCGGCGCCCACGAAGGCGGCGTTGTAGAGGACGTCGTAGAGGGCGAAGGCGCGGCCGCGGTAGGCGTCGTCGGTGTCGCGCTGGACGATGGTGTCGACGGCGATCTTCGCGCCCTGCACCCCCAGGCCCATGAGCACCGCGGCGGCCATGATGGCCGCCCGCTGCGCGGAGAGGGCCAGCAGCGCCTGGCTCACCCCGGCGATCCCCAAGCACACCACGATCCAGGCCGAGGGCCGCATCCGCTCGTGCGCGATCGGCGTGAGCACGATGGCCAGCCCGTTGCCGGCGAAGGAGACGCCGGTCAGCAGCGCGAACGTCGCCAGCCCGGCCTGGGCGTCCGCCGGGTCCGAGAGGAGGTTGCGCGACATGAGCAGCAGCGCGATGAAGTTCACGCCGTAGAGGAACCGGTGGACCGCCATGACGCCGAGCGCCATGCCCGGGGTGCGGCGGGCGACGAGGTAGCGGGCGCCGTCGACCATGTCCCCGGCCGTGGCCCGCACGTCGCGCCACAGCCGGCCCGGGCCCGAGCGGTGCGCCGGCCCGAGCTGATCCCGCCCGAGGCGCAGCGCCAGCAGGGAGGCGGCGCCGAAGAGCAGCGCCGCGGTGGCGAGCACCACGCCGTCCTTGACCGGCCCGGCGGGGGCCAGGAGGTTGATGACGAACCCCAGCGCCCCGCCGACGACCGCCGAGACCGCGCCCAGGGTCGGGGTGAGGGTGTTGGCCATGAGCAGCAGGTCCGCGGGCACCACCCGGGGCAGGCCGGCCGAGAGCGCGGACAGCAGGAACCGGTTGACGCCGAGCGTGACCAGGGCGAGCACGTAGACCGGCAGGCCGACCCCCACGGTCGCCATGAGCGCCGCGAGCACGAGCCCGAGCACCACCCGCAGCGCGTTGCCGAGGAAGAGCACCTGCCGGCGGCGCCACCGGTCCAGCAGCGGCCCGGCGAAGGGGCCCACCACGGTGAAGGGCAGCAGCAGCACGGCGAACGCGGCGGCGACGCTGGCCGCCGTCGCCATGTTCTGGGGGTTGAAGAAGAACAAGGTGGCCAGACCCACCTGGAACATCCCGTCCCCGCACTGGGAGACCAGGCGGACCGTGAACAGCTTGCGGAAGTCGCGATGGACGGCGACCGTGCGCAGGTCGGACAGGACGCTCATCGGCGCGCGGCGGGGATCGGCACCGCTGCAGGCTATCCGACGGTGTGCCGCCCGCCGCCGCCGCGGCCCAGCGGCTCTTCGGGCGCACTCCGGGCACGCGTCATGCGCCCGTGGCGCGCGCCGCGGGCCACGCGCCCGCGCGTCTTGTGCCAGGGGGCGGCTGGGACCGACGGCCTGGCCACGCGTCACGCTCGGGGGCCACCATGGATAGATGGAGGCATCAAACTTTGATGGCGCCGTCGGTGGGGTCCGCGTCGCCACGGACTCCCTCGACCCCGCCCAGAGGGACGCCGCCGACGTCGCCCGCGAGCTGGGAGTCGACCCGGCGGTCGGGCTGAGCTCGACCGAGGCCGCCCGCCGGCTGGCCGCCGACGGACCCAACGAGCTGCGCGCGCGGCCCCCCGTGCCGCTGTGGCGCAAGGTCCTCGCCCAGTTCCAGGACCCGCTCGTGTACCTGCTGCTCGTGGCGGTGGCGATCTCGCTGGTCGCCTGGGCGGCGGAGGGCGCGACCGGGCCGCCGGTCGACGCGATCGTCATCGCGGCCGTCATCCTCCTCAACGCGCTCCTCGGCCTCGTCCAGGAGGCCAAGGCGGAGAACGCCGTCGCCGCCCTGCAGACGATGACCGCGGCGACCTCCACGGTCCTGCGCGACGGCGAGCTGCGCACCGTGCCCGCCGCCGAGCTGGTGCGCGGGGACGTCCTCGTCCTCGGCGAGGGCGACGCCGTCGGCGCCGACGCCCGCCTCCTCGGTGCCACCGCGCTGCGCGTGTCGGAGGCGTCCCTGACCGGGGAGAGCGAGGCGGTGACCAAGGACCCGGCCACCCTGCCCGGCCCGGCGCCGCTGGGCGACCGCCTCGACATGGTCTACAAGGGCACCGCCGTCGTCCAGGGCGTAGGCCGGGCGGTGGTGACCCGCACCGGCATGGGCACCGAGGTCGGGGCCATCGCCGAGATGCTCGACGCCACCGCCGAGGCGCCCTCGCCGCTGCAGCGGGAGATCGCCGGGGTGAGCAAGCTCCTCGGGGTCACCGTGATCGTCATCGCCGTGGTCGTCATGGTGGTCACGGCCGTGGTCAACCAGGTCTCCACGCTGAGCGAGTTCGTCACCGTGCTGCTGCTCGGCGTCTCCCTCGCCGTCGCCGCCGTGCCCGAGGGGCTGCCGGCCATCCTCTCGGTGGTGCTGGCCATCGGCGTGCAGCAGATGGCCCGGCACAACGCCGTCGTCAAGAAGCTGCACGCGGTGGAGACGCTCGGCTCGGCGTCCGTCGTCGCCTCGGACAAGACGGGCACGCTGACCAAGAACGAGATGACGATCCAGCGGATCGCCACCGCCTCCGGGCAGCTCGAGCTGACCGGGGTGGGCTACCGGCCCGAGGGCGCGGCGCTGCAGGACGGGCGCGAGCCCACCGACCCCGCCCTGGTCCACGAGGCCGGCCTGGTCATCGGCGGCGGGGCGCTGGCCAACGACGCCCAGCTCGCCCTCCGCGACGGCGAGTGGCAGATCCAGGGCGACCCGACCGAGGCGGCCTTCCTCGTCGCCGCCCACAAGCTCGAGGGCACGGTCGAGCGGGTCGAGCGTTTCGAGCGGCGCGGCGAGGTGCCCTTCACCTCCGAGCGCAAGATGATGTCCGCCCTCGTCGACCCGCCCGGCGAGGGGGACTGGGCGCTGGTCACCAAGGGCGCACCGGACGTGCTGCTGCGCCGCTGCACCGGGCTGCAGGTGGGCGAGGCGGTCGTCCCGCTCGACGACGCCCGCCGCGCCGCCGCGCTGGCCGACGTCGAGGCCCTCTCCGCGCAGGCGTTCCGCACCCTCGGGGTCGCCTACCGGCCCCTGCCCGCCGAGCCGCGGGGCGAGCTGGAGCGGGCCGAGCGCGACCTGGTCTACGTCGGGGTGGTGGGCATCATCGACCCGCCGCGCCCGGAGGCCGCCGCCGCCGTCGCCGAGGCCCGCCGCGCCGGCGTGCGGGTCATGATGATCACCGGCGACCACCCCACCACCGCGGCCCGCATCGCCGCGGACCTCGGCATCGTCGAGCCCGGGGCCCGCGCCGTCACCGGCCCCGAGCTGGACGCCCTCGACGAGGCCGGGCTGCGCGACGTCGTCAGCACCACGTCGGTCTACGCGCGGGTCGCGCCGCAGAACAAGCTCGAGATCGTCGACGCGCTGCAGGCCGGCGACCAGGTGGTCGCCATGACCGGCGACGGCGTCAACGACGCCCCGGCGCTGAAGTCCGCCGACATCGGGGTCGCCATGGGGATCACCGGGACGGAGGTGACCAAGGAGGCCGCCAAGATGATCCTCGGCGACGACAACTTCGCCACCATCGTCGCCGCCGTCCGGCAGGGCCGCGTCATCTTCGACAACATCAAGAAGTTCCTGCGCTACCTCCTGTCCTCGAACATGGGCGAGGTCTTCACCGTCTTCCTCGGCGTCGTCCTCGCCGGGGTCATCGGCCTGAGCGGGGCGTCCGAGGAGGCGGTGGTCGTGCCGCTGCTGGCCACCCAGATCCTGTGGATCAACCTCGTCACGGACTCCGGCCCCGCCCTCGCCATGGGCGTGGACCCCGAGGTCGACGACGTCATGGCGCGCCCGCCACGGCGACTGAGCGACCGGATCATCGACCGGCGGATGTGGCGGGGCATCCTCTCGATCGGGCTGGTCATGGGCGTGGTCACGCTGCTGACGATGGACATCTTCCTGCCCGGTGGCCTGGTCGCCGGCAGCGACTCCCTGGAGGTGGCTCGCACCGCCGGGTTCACGACGCTGGTCCTCGCCCAGCTGTTCAACACCTTCAACTCCCGCTCGGAGACGACGAGCGCCTTCCGCCACCTGTTCGCGAACCGGTGGCTGTGGGCGGCGGTGCTCCTCGCGGCCGCGCTGCAGGTGGCCATCGTCGAGGTGCCGTTCCTCCAGACGGCGTTCGGCACCGCGTCGCTGGACCTCGCCCACTGGGCGGTGGCCCTGGCCATGGCCTCGGTGGTGCTGTGGTTCGACGAGGCGCGCAAGCTCCTCTACCGGCTCAGGCACCGGGGACGCGGCGCCTGACCTCCCGGCACGCGGAGGGACCCGGACCGGCCGCAGGTTGGGGGGCGCTCACGGCCGGCCCGGGCGTTCACGGGGCGTGCGGCTACGAGCGGGTCTCGCCGCACCTCATGCACGCGGACAGCGTCAGGCTGCTGAACCCGATGCGCTCGTCGTGCCAGCGGTGGCCGAGCACGTAGCAGCGCGTGTTGTGCTGCCGGTCGATCAGCGGCACCGCGGTCGGGGACGTGCCGGTCTCCACCGCCTGCTCGGTCGCGCTCACGGCGCGCCTGCTCGGCGCCTGGTGGTGCGGGCGACGATGAGCCCGCCGGTCATGAGCGCCGTCTCCAGCGCTCGCCGAATGACGATGTGCATGGGTGATCTCCTGACATGGGTGCGGGCGCGCGGTGCGCGCAAGGGCCGTGCCGGCGCATGTGCCGGCGGTGCCCCACCTCAGTCAGGAGCGACAGCGACGTCGAGGACGACGTCCTGAGCAAGCCTGTGGAAGGTGTCCGCGTTGCGCGGGGCCGTGAGCGCGCGCCACGAGGACACATGAAGAATCGAGCCGGGGTCTTGCCCGGCGCCGCCGATGCCGCCGGCGGAACCTGCCCCCGCGGCGCCGCCTGGTGGCGCAGGGCCGTTCGGGGCCGAGGACGACGCCGGCCCCTCGGCCACCGGAGCGGGGGCGAACCAGGGATCGAAGCCGTCTGCCACCGGGGCCTCGGAGGTGCTTCCGAGGAGCGGCTCGGTCGCGTTGCGGTACGTCTCCGGCTCGCCCGGAACCGGACGTGCCGGTGCTTGAGCGAGCGCCGTGCCGGACGGGGCAGCCCCCCGGGGTGGCGACGCTCCGGCCGGCGCCGGTATCGCAGCGCGGTCGTCGTCGGGTGCGGTGTGCTCGTCAGCCCCCAGGACGGGGCCCAGAGGGGGCCCGACGATCGGGTCCACGGCGTCGAGCACCGGCGAGACAACATCGACGACGGGTCGGGCAACGTCCACCACCGGTTCGATCAGGTCCACGACGGGTCGGATCGTGCGAACAACCGGCGCGACGGCGTCGGCGACGGGCGGGGCCACCCCGACGACCGGCTCGAGCGCGCCGATCACCGGTTGGACGGTGCCGACGACCGGCTCGACGGCGTCGAGGACTGGTGCAACGGTCCCGACGGCCGGCCGCCCTGCATCGATCGCCGTCTCGACCACCGGCCGCAGCGCGGGCGCCAGCGGGGACGTGACTGGCTCGACAACCCTCCGGGCAACCGGGTCGAGCACGGGACGCGCAACGGGGGTGACCACCTCGTCCATCAGCGGCGGCACGAGGGCCTCGGGCGCCGGGGCCGCCACCGTCTCCGAAGCGGGAGCGAGCACCTTCTCGACGGCTGGGGCGACCACCGTCTCCGAAGCGGGAGCGAGCACCTTCTCCACCGCCGGGGCGGCCGCTGTCTCGGTGACCGGCCGCACGACGCCCTGGGCGACGGGCGTAGCGGCGGGTGCGACGACGTCGTCGACCACAGTGGCCGCGCGCGAGAGGGGATCGGCCACGGCAGCTGCTGACTCGCCGGTGCTCGTCGCGACCCGGTCCACCACCCGCGTCACCGGTGCGGCGGCACGGCCGAGGGGCTGGCCCGGCCGCTCGCCGTCGTCGGCCGGCGCCGCGGAGGCGAGCGCCGCCCCCGCGAGGCTCATCGCGACGCCGCCCGTGAGGGCGAGCAGCGCGCGCACGACCCAGCGGCCGAGGCGGTTCCTCCCGCGCTCGTCCTGCTGATCGTGCGGAGCCGTCATCGAACCCTCCCTGTGAGGCGCCTCACACGGTACGGAGATATGTTCCCCTCGCAACCGATACAGCCGTCCGTTCCGCAGGAGCGAACAGCTCGCGCCGAAGCCCCGGCGGCGGTGCCGTCGCCGTCCCTACGCTGCTCGCATGCCGACCACGGTCATCACCGGAGGCACCCGCGGGATCGGGCTTGCCACCGCCGCCGCCCTCGCGGCGAGCGGCCACGACCTCGTGCTGGCCTTCCACCGGGACGAGGACGCCGCCTCGCGGGCCGCCGACCTCCTCCGCCGGGCGGGGCGGGGCTGCCTCACGGTGCGGGCCGACGTCACGGTCGACGACGACGTCACGCACCTGTTCGCGGCCGCCCGTGAGGAGTTCGGACACATCACGGGACTGGTGAACAACGCCGGGACGACGGCGCACGTCGGCGACCTCGCCGACACGCCCCCCGACGTCGTGCGCCGCGTCATCGAGGTCAACCTCGTCGGCGCGGTGCTGTGCGCACGGGCCGCCGCTCGGGAGATGTCACGCCGGCGGGGTGGAGCGGGCGGGGCCATCGTCAACGTCTCGTCCGCCGCGGCGACGCTGGGCAGCCCGCACGAGTACGTCCACTACGCGGCCGCGAAGGCGGGCGTCGACGCGCTCACGGTGGGGCTCGCCAAGGAGCTCGCCGGCGAGGGCGTCCGGGTGAACGCCGTCGCGCCCGGCACCGTCCGCACCGGCATCCACGCCGCGGCCGGGGACCCCGGTCGGCCCGACCGGGTGGCCGCCCGCATCCCGCTGGGGCGGGCGGGGGAGCCGGAGGAGGTGAGCGGCGCCGTCCGGTGGTTGCTGAGCGAGGAGGCCAGCTACGTCAGCGGGGCCGTGCTGCGGGTCGCCGGCGCCCTCTGACCGCCGGCACGCCGAGGCCCCGCCACTCGCGCGGCGGGGCCTCGGACGGCGGTGGGATGGGCGTCAGCGCTCGATCTCACCGGCGATGAACGCCTCCACCGACTGGCGGGCGACGTCGTCGTTGCGCTGCTCCGGCGGGGACTTCATGAAGTAGCTCGACGGGGAGAGCAGGGGGCCGCCGATGCCGCGGTCGAGGGCGATCTTCGCCGCCCGGATGGCGTCGATGATGATGCCCGCGGAGTTCGGGGAGTCCCACACCTCGAGCTTGTACTCGAGGTTGAGGGGCGCCTCGCCGAAGGCGCGGCCCTCGAGGCGCACGTAGGCCCACTTGCGGTCGTCGAGCCACTGGACGTAGTCCGAGGGGCCGATGTGGACGTTCTTCTCGCCCAGATCGTGCTTGACGTTGGAGGTCACGGCCTGGGTCTTGGAGATCTTCTTGGACTCGAGCCGGTCGCGCTCGAGCATGTTCTTGAAGTCCATGTTGCCGCCGACGTTGAGCTGGTACGTCCGGTCGAGGACGACGCCGCGGTCCTCGAAGAGCTTGGCCAGCACGCGGTGCGTGATGGTGGCCCCGACCTGGGACTTGATGTCGTCGCCGACGATCGGCACGCCGGCGGCGGTGAACTTGTCCGCCCACTCCTTGGTGCCGGCGATGAAGACGGGCAGCGCGTTGACGAACGCCACGCCGGCCTCGATGGCGCACTGGGCGTAGAACTTCGCGGCGTCCTCGGAGCCCACGGGCAGGTAGCACACGAGCACGTCCGTGCGGGTCTCGCGCAGCGTCGCGACGACGTCGACCGGCTCGGCCGTGGACTCCTCGATGGTCTCGCGGTAGTACTTCCCGAGCCCGTCGAGGGTGTGCCCGCGCTGGACCTCCACGCCCAGGGGCGGGACGTCGCAGATCTTGATGGTGTTGTTCTCGCTGGCGACGATCGCCTCGGACAGGTCGCGGCCGACCTTCTTGCCGTCGACGTCGAACGCCGCCACGAACTCGATGTCGCGCACGTGATAGTTGCCGAACTGGACGTGCATCAGGCCCGGGACGGTGCCGTCGGGGTCGGCGTCGGCGTAGAAGTGCACGCCCTGCACCAACGACGACGCACAGTTGCCGACGCCGACGATCGCGACGCGGATGGCGCTCATGGTTGCTCCTTGCTCAGTGGGTTCTCATTGCTGGTGGCGGGTGCGCCGTCGGCGTCCGCGGACGGGGGCCTGCGTGTGCCCCGCGGGGGAGAGGCGCCGGGAGGTCCGGGCGGCCCCGTCGACGTCGGCGACGGCGCCGCCGGCGCGATGTCGTCGTAGTCGAGCGCGCCGCGGGTGCCCCGCTCGGTGTCGATGACCCGCTCGAGCCAGGCCACCTCCCGCTCGACCTGCTCGAGGCCGTGGCGGGCGAGCTCGGCCGTGTAGGAGTCCATCCGCCGGGAGGTCCGGGCGAAGGACTGGCGCAGGTTCTCCATCCGGTCGACCATGCGGGCCCGCCGCCCCTCGAGGATGCGCAGCCGCGTGGTGGCGTCCGTGCTCCCGAAGAGCGTGAACCGGACGTCGAAGGAGGCGTCGTCGTCCCAGGCCGCCGGCTCGGCGACGGCGAGGGAGTCCTCCAGGTGGGCCCGGCCCGCCTCCGTGATGCGGTAGACGATGCGTGCTCGCCGTCCCGACAGGGGCGCCGAGGAGGCGCCGGGGTCCTCGGTGACGATGAGGCCGCGCTCGGTGAGGGAGCGCAACGCCGGGTAGAGCGAGCCGTACGACAGCGTGCGGAACGCGCCGAGCGTGGCGTTGAGGTGCTTGCGCAGCTCGTAGCCGTGCGTCGGGGCGTCGCGCAGGCGGCCGAGGATGGCGAGCTCGAGCACCTGGGTGCGTGCGCCCATTCGCCGTCCTTCCTGCCGCTGCTGCCGGGGGTTGTGCCGTGCGCCGCGGGTCACACCGCGACTAGCGCAGCAATATATCGCACCGATATATCGGACACGCGATGCGACGTGGATGTCCGTCCTGGGAGCGTGCGAGAGTCGCCGCAACGGTGCGCGGGAAGGGCGGCGGCGGGGTCCGCCCGGACCCGTGGGGGCCGGCCTTCGACCGGCCGCGCGGCGCCGCCCGGTGTGACGGACGACATGGGCAGGGTCGGGGAGGCTGCCGCATACTGAAGGACGATCTGCCCGCGCACGGCCGATTCCCGGCGCCTGTCGGCGCCGCTCATCGGACGAGCCGGGCGCACCCGTCCTCCAGTCGCGCCCCTCGGTGTGGCATGGCGAAAGGCAGGCCCGCGTGGCACGAACCCCGAACTGGTCCCCGACCGGGCGGTCGGCGGACGGCCGGCGCGGCGGCGCCCCGAGCGGCGCCTCCGCCCGCGGATCCGCATCCGCTCGGGGCTCACGCCCCGGGGCGGCTTCCGCAGGCGGCGCGGCCCGGACGGCGTCGAGCCGCGGCACCGCCGCGGCGTCCCGCGCAGGCGGCGGTGGCAGCCGTGGCGCCGGTGGAGGCCGCGGCTCGGGCGGTGGCCGCGGGTCCGGCGGTGGCCGCGGGTCCGGCGGTGGCCGCGGGTCGGGCCGTGGCCCCGCGCCGCGGCGCAAGGGCTTCTTCGACTACCCCCGGTCGGGCAAGGGCCCGATCCAGCGCTGGCTGCCGAGCTGGCGGGTGGTGCTCGGCACCATCCTCGCCGGCATCGCCGCGGTGCTCGGCGTCTTCGTCGTCGCCTACGCCACCACCGAGGTGCCCGAGCCCGACGACTTCGCCCTTGCCCAGTCCACGACCGTCTACTACGCCGACGGCGAGACCCCGATGGGCTCCTTCTCGCAGGTCGACCGGCAGACGGTGCCGATGAACACGCTGCCCGAGTACGTCGGGCACGCCGTCATCTCCTCGGAGGACCGGAACTTCTACGAGAACAACGGCGTGGACCCCAAGGGCCTGACCCGGGCGCTGTGGAACAACGTGCGCGGGCTGCCCACCCAGGGCGGGTCCACCCTGACCCAGCAGTACGTCGAGCGGTACTACATGGGCACCACGACCAGCTACCTGGGGAAGTTCAAGGAGACGATCCTCGCGCTGAAGATCGACCAGTCCCAGTCCAAGGACGCGATCCTCGAGAACTACCTCAACACCATCTACTTCGGCCGCGGCGCCTACGGCATCGAGAAGGCCGCCCAGGCCTACTTCGGCAAGCCGGCCGCCGAGCTGACGCTCTCGGAGTCGGCCCTGCTCGCCGGCATCATCCCGGCGCCGAGCGCCTGGGACCCGGCGGTCAGCCCCGACCGGGCCGAGCAGCGGTGGAACCGCGTGCTCGACCTCATGGTCCGCGACGGCTGGATCAGCCAGGCCGACCGCGACGGCGCGCAGTACCCCCAGACCGTCCCGCCGAAGACGGAGAACACCTACGGCGGGCCGAAGGGCTACCTCCTGAAGATGGTGCGTGACGAGCTGGTCAAGAAGGCCAAAATGACCGAGGACGAGATCGACACCCGGGGCCTCAAGATCGTCACGACGATCGACCAGCGCAACCAGGACGCGGCGGTGCAGGCGGTGGACAACCTGCCCGACGACCGCCCGGAGAACAACCGCGTCTCGCTCGTCTCGATCGACCCGTCCAGCGGCGGCATCGTCGCCCTCTACGGCGGCGCCGACTTCGTCGCCCAGCCCCTCAACCTCGCCACCCAGGCGCGGGCCCAGGCCGGGTCCACCTTCAAGCCGTTCACGCTCGTCGCGGCGCTGGAGCAGGGCAAGAGCCTGTACGACACGTACCCGGCCCCCGCGAAGCTCAGCATCGGGAACTGGGACGTCAGGAACTTCGACGGGAAGAACCACGGGCAGGTGAACCTGGTCGAGGCGACGGCGGGGTCCATCAACACCGTCTACGCCAAGCTCAACGAGGACGTCGGACCGAAGAACACCATCGACGCCGCCATCCGCGCCGGCCTGCCGCAGGACACCCCCGGACTCGCCAACGAGGTGGGCAACGTCCTCGGCTCGGCCTCGCCGCGGGCGATCGACATGGCCACCGTGTTCGCCACCTACGCGGCCCAGGGCGTGCGCCACGACCCGTTCATCGTCGCCGAGGCGCGCGACAGCTCCGGCAACGTCGTCTACACGGGCGAGGGCCAGGGCCGGCGGGAGTTCGACTCCCAGGTCATGGCCGACGCCACCTACGCCATGCAGGCCGTCATCAACGACGGCGGCGCACCGGCCGCGGCGATCGGGCGCCCGGCCGCCGGCAAGACCGGCACGTCGACGGCCCTGAAGTCGGCGAACTTCGGCGGCTACGTGCCGCAGCTGGCGACGTTCGTCAACATGTTCCAGACCGGCGACGACGGCAGCGAGCAGTCCCTCACCGGGTTCGGCGGCGTCCGGTCCGAGTGGATGAGCGGCAGCCGCTTCCCCGCCCAGATCTGGCACGACTACATGTCGGTGGCCACTCAGGGCCTGCCCGTGGAGAACTTCCCCCAGCCCAGCGCCAAGCCGCGGCCTAAGTACACGCCGCCGCCGGAGCCCACGGCCGAGCCCACCACGGAGGAGCCCACCGAGGAGCCGACCACGGAGGAGCCCACCGAGGAGCCGACCACGGAGGCGCCCAGCGAGGAGCCGAGCCCGAAGCCGACCAAGACGGGGAAGCCCAGCCCGAGCCCCACGCAAACCGAACCGCCCGCCGACCAAGGCGGCGGCCAGGGTGGTGGGGGCACCGACAGCGGCGGTGGCTCGGGGACCGGTGGCGGGGGCCAAGGTGCGCAACCCCAAGGTGGCGTCAACCTTCTCCCGCAGAACTGAGTGAGACGCATTGGACGACGGCGGCACGCACGTGCCGCCGTCGTTCTGCTTCTCGGCCGTCCACAGGCGCTGTGACGCACGTCGCGGGCCGGAAAGGCGGCTGGCTACGGTAAGGTGGTCCGCTGGTCCCTTCTCGTACGCACCCGTGTGCGGGCCGGGGCCGCGAACGCATCACCCTCCTGTCACGGAAAGACCGTGACCGCCTGAGTCCAAAGGAGGTGGGTACCAAGCATGCGTCCTTACGAACTGATGATCATCCTCGACCCGGAGATCGATGAGCGCACGGTTGCCCCGTCGCTCGACAAGCTGCTCGCGGTCGTCAAGACCGGCGGCGGCACCGTCGAGAAGGTCGACATCTGGGGCAAGCGTCGTCTTGCCTACGACATCAAGAAGCGTTCCGAGGGCATCTACGCCGTCGTCGACATGACGACGACGCCGGAGCTGGCCCAGGAGCTCGACCGTCAGCTCGGTCTGAACGAGGCCGTCCTGCGCACCAAGCTCATCCGCCCGGACGCTCACTGAGCATCCGCGTAGCAACCACCTGACCCCAGGGAGCACAGCATGGCAGGAGAGACCGTCATCACCGTCGTCGGCAACCTGACGGCGGACCCCGAGCTGCGATTCACCCCGTCCGGGGCGGCCGTGGCCAGCTTCACCGTGGCGTCCACGCCGCGCACCTTCGACCGCCAGTCCAACGAGTGGAAGGACGGGGAGACCCTGTTCCTGCGCTGCTCGGTCTGGCGCGAGGCCGCGGAGAACGTCGCCGAGTCGCTGACCAAGGGCACCCGCGTGATCGTCCAGGGCCGCCTGGTCCAGCGCTCTTTCGAGACCCGCGAGGGCGAGAAGCGCACGGTCGTGGAGATGCAGGTCGACGAGGTCGGTCCCTCGCTGCGCTACGCCACGGCCAAGGTCACCCGCGCCTCGCGCGGCGGTGGCGGCGGCTTCGGCGGCGGTCAGGGTGGCTACGGCGGCGGTCAGCAGGGTGGCTACGCGGCCGCCGGCGCGCAGCAGGGCGGCGGGTACAACAACGCCCCCGGCGGCGGCCAGGCCGACGACCCCTGGGCCACCGGCGGCTCGAGCGCGTTCAACGACGAGCCCCCCTTCTAAGTCAGACCTTTTCGCGTGCGCCCCACGGCGCCGCACGGATCATCGAGGAGCACCACCATGGCGAAGCCTGTTCTTCGCAAGCCTAAGAAGAAGGCCAACCCGCTCAAGGCGGGGAAGATCGACAACATCGACTACAAGGACACCACGCTGCTTCGGAAGTTCATCTCCGACCGCGGCAAGATCCGCGCCCGCCGCGTGACCGGCGTGTCCGTCCAGGAGCAGCGCCTCATCGCGAAGGCCGTGAAGAACGCCCGCGAGATGGCTCTGCTGCCGTACACGAGCTCGGCTCGCTGAGACTAGGAGTCCACTCATGGTAAAGCTGATCCTGACCCACGAGGTCACCGGTCTCGGCGCCGCTGGCGACGTGGTCGAGGTCAAGGACGGGTACGCCCGCAACTACCTCGTTCCCCGTGGCCTGGCCACGCGCTGGACCAAGGGCGGCCAGAAGCAGGTCGACCAGATCCAGGCCGCGCGCCGCTCGCGGGCGATCGCCACGATCGAGGAGGCTCGCGACGTCCGCGACCGCCTGCAGGCCAACCCGGTCACCGTCGCCGTGCGCGCCGGTGAGAACGGCCGCCTGTTCGGCGCCGTGACCACCACGGACATCGCCGAGGCCGTCCAGGCCGCCGGCGGCCCGAAGCTCGACCGCCGCAAGATCGAGGTCCCCAGGCCGATCAAGGCGCTCGGCACGCACAAGGTCCACGTGCGCCTGCACGAGGACGTCCAGGCGACCCTCGACGTCACCGTCGTTCCCGCCAAGTGACCTTCTGAGTCGCAGCTGCGACGGCCCGGCCCCGGTGGGGCCGGGCCGTTCGTGCTTCCTGGCGCTCGTACGGGCTGCGATCTGGCGTGTCGCGGCCGGGCGCGCGTACGGTCCCCGGCCATGGGCAAGGTGCAGCACTTCGAGATCCCGGCGGACGACGTCGACCGCGCCCGCGCGTTCTACGCCGACGTCTTCGGCTGGTCCATCCAGGGACTCGAGGGCTACGGCGACGTCGCCCTCATCGAGCCCGCCGGGGACCAGGGCGAGGCGGGCGTGATCGGCGGGGACCTGTACCGGCGCGAGCGGCCCGAGCCGCCGACCGTCGTCGTCACCGTCGAGAACCTCGAGCGGGCGCTTGACGACGTCGAGCGCGCCGGCGGGCGCCGCGTCGGCGCGATCCGGCCCATGCCGGGGATGGGCCGGGCGGCCTACTTCGAGGACACCGAGGGCAACCGGCTGGGGCTGTGGGAGAACGAGGCCCCGGGCACCTAGCGCCCCGCGGAGGCTCAGGCCGGCTGCTCGACCCCCTCGAAGGCCGCCCGCAGCGCCGCGACGTCGAACTTGCCCTGAGTGGCGAGCATCGCCTGGGTGACCCGCTGGACCTTGACCGGGTCCTTGTCGGTGAACATCTCGTACCACTCCGTCGGCACGACCTGCCAGGACAGCCCGTAGCGGTCCTTGAGCCAGCCGCACGGGCCGGGCTGACCGCCCTCGACCAGCGCGTCCCAGTAGTGGTCGATCTCGGCCTGGTCCTTGCAGCGGATCTCGAACGAGACGGCCTCGGTGAACGGGAACAGCGGGCCGCCGTTGATGCCGACGAACTCCTGGCCGTGCAGCTCGAACGCGACCGTCATGACGCTGCCCTCCGGGCCGGGGGAGTCCGGGCCGTAGTGGGTGATCTCCGTGATCCGGCCGTCGCCGAAGACGGAGACGTAGAAGTTGGCGGCCTCCTCGGCCTGGGTGTCGAACCAGAGGTTCGGGACGATCTTCTGCATCGGTGGACCTTCCTCGTGTCGGGAGCGTCGGCTCCGGCTCGGTGCGCCGGAGGCTCCACCCCTGCGTCGAACGAGGCTCCGCCGGTTCGACACCGCGAACGGGGGAAGGCCCGAACGCATGCCAGCGGCCCCGGAGCCGGGGCTCCGGGGCCGCTGGGGCGGTGCGAGGTGTGGGGCGGACGCCCGCGGGGACGGGTCTTACACGCCCGCGGGGACGGGCCGGCTGGAGGCGGCGACCTCGGCGGCCTCGACCTTCTTGGCGTGGCGCAGGCCCAGGACGCCCAGGACCGCGAGGGCGGCGGCGCCGACGAAGGCGGCGACGGCGGCGTAGCTGGCGATCGTGCCCATCATGCCGAACGCGTAGGCCTCGAGGAGCAGGCCGCGGAGGGTGTTGCCCATGAACAGGGTCTGGCGCAGCTGGCCGAGGGCGGCGACGTCGTCGGGGTTGGCGCCCGGGTCCTTCGAGGCCGCCATGAACTCGCCGCTGACCTCCTCGTAGGTCCGGCCGTCGCTGGAGGCGTTCATGTGGGCGAGGATGTAGTGGTCGGCGAAGGCCTTGGCCTGGTCGCCGGTGGTCATCGGCTGGCCGGCGAAGGGCTCCAGGGCCGCCCGGTCGGCGTCCGACAGGGACGCGAGGGCGTCACCCTCGGGCATCGTGATCTCCTGGATCGCGAGCTGGTCCTTGACGTTCTGGGCGACGAAGCTGCTCGCCCAGGTCAGCAGGCCGCCGCCGATGAGCAGGACGGCCGCCAGGATGAGGCCCGTCCAGGAGATCAGCCGGTCGAGAGTCTTGCGCATGATTCCGCCTTCGTAGACGTTGCCTGGCGGCGAGGGCCGCTGGGCCAGGTTCTCGGCGAGTGCCTCGCCTACGAGAACTATGTCGGATTCGTCCGTCGGCAATGGGGGACCTTCGTCCGGCCCGCGAGCCGCGTGTCCCACGTCACATGTAGGACGTTGGTGCTGGTCAGCGCCGTGCGCCGAGGACCATCCAGGCCGTGCCCCGGGCGCGCAGCCCGGTGGTCACGGCGCGGGCGAGCATGAACGCACCGCCGAACGCCGCCCACAGCCAGGCCAGGCCAGCGGCGCCGTCGGGGGCGAACGCCCCGACCGCCCAGGCCAGCGGCAGGTAGACGACGAGCGTGGCCACCCCCGCCCACGCCAGGTAGCGCCCGTCGCCGGCGCCGATGAGCACCCCGTCGAGCATGTACACCCAGCCGGCGATCGGCAGGCACGCCCCGGCGACCGCGAGCCCGACGGCGGCGGCGAGGCGGACGCCGTCGTCGCTCGTGAACAGCGGCGCCAGCCACCACCCGGCCGCGGCGAAGACGACGCCGATCACGGCCCCCGCGCCGGTGCCCCAGCGCAGGCACCGGCCCATGATCGAGCGGACCTGGGTGACGTCGCCGGCGCCCAGGCCACGCCCGACGAGGGCCTGGGCGGCGATGGCGAGGGCGTCGAGGGCGAACGCCGCCAGGCCCCACATGGCGTTGACGACCTGGTGGGCGGCCAGGGTGACGGCGCCGAGGGAGGTGGCCACCGCGATGGTGGCGAGGATGGCCAGGCGCAGGGTCAGCGTGCGGACGAACAACGGAGCCCCGGCCAGCGCGGAGGACCAGATGCCCGCCGGGTGGGGGCGCAGGCTCACGCCGATGCCGCGTGCGCCGCGCAGCACCACGAGCACCAGGGCCAGGCCCATGCCGGTCTGGGCGACGGCGGTGCCCAGACCGGAGCCGGCCACGCCCAGGCCCAGGCCGTAGATGAACAGGGCGTTGAGGCCGACGTTGCTGATCGCGCCGGCGGTGGCGACGACGAACGGGGTGCGGGTGTCCAGCAGGCCGCGCAGGGTGCCAGTGGCGGCCAGGACGAGCAGCATCCCGGGTAGCCCGGGGGCGGAGGCGCGCAGGTAGGCGACGGCGTGCGGGGCCACCGAGGCGGGGGCGCCCATGGCGTCGACGATCCAGGGCGCGGCGGCGAAGGTGGCGGCGGCGGTGACGAGCCCGAGGACCAGGCCGAGCCACATGCCGTCGATGCCCGCGGCCACCCCGCCGGCGCGGTCGCCGGCGCCCACGCGGCGGGCGGTCGCGGCGGTGGTGGCGTAGGCCAGGAAGATGAAGACGCCGACGGCGGTGGTCAGCAGGGTGGAGCTGAGCGAGAGGCCGGCGAGCTCGGCGGTGCCGAGGTGGCCGACCATCACGGAGTCGACGAGGACGAAGAGCGGCTCGGCGACCAGGGCGCCCAGCGCCGGGATGGCGAGGGCGAGGATCTGCCGGTCCAGGGCCCGGCCGGTGAGCTCGGTCTCGGGGTGGTGTCGAGGGTTGGTGCGCGCCCCGGGAGTGTCGTCCACCGATGTGTCCACTTTCTTTCGTCCACAGTCTGTGCAGGGTGTGGAGAGCGGAAATCGGCCCCGGCGGGCGGCTTCGCGCCCAACCTCCACAGAGTTATCCACGGACTGTGCACAACCCTGGGGATGACGTCCACACGCGGTCCACAGGATAGGTCGCCTCTATGCACAGGGGCGGTTGGCCCGGGGGGCGGGGCGGGCCGTACCGTCACTCCGGCGCCCGTGTGGGCGGCCCCCGGGCGGTGTGGGTGGCGGCAGGTACATCTGATGTACCGAGGCCGCCGTCGCCCGGTGTGAGTTGGAGGAGGTCGTTTGTCTCTCGTCGACGAGCAGGTTGTGGATGGTCGCGAGGCGTTCGACCGGACCCCGCCGCAGGACGTGGCGGCGGAGCAGAGCGTGCTCGGCGGCATGCTGCTGTCCAAGGACGCCATCGCCGACGTCGTCGAGGAGCTGCGCGGCAACGACTTCTACCGACCCGCGCACGAGATGATCTACGAGGCGGTCCTCGACCTTTACGGCCGCGGCGAGCCCGCCGACGCCGTCACCGTCGCCGCCGAGCTGACCAAGCGCGGGGAGATCGCCCGGGTGGGCGGCGCGCCGTACCTGCACACCCTCATCTCCTCGGTGCCCACCGCCGCCAACGCCGGCTACTACGCCCGGATCGTGCGCGAGCGGGCCGTGCTGCGCCGCCTGGTCGAGGCGGGCACCCGCATCGTCCAGCTCGGCTACTCCACCGACGGCGGGGACGTCGACGACCTGGTCAACAGCGCCCAGGCCGAGGTCTACGCGGTCACCGAGCGGCGCACCAGCGAGGACTACGTGCCGCTGCGCGACACGATCAACCTCACGATGGAGGAGATCGAGCACGCCTCCGACCGCGGCGAGGGCATGACGGGGGTGCCCACCGGGTTCACCGACCTCGATACGCTCACCAACGGCCTGCACGGCGGGCAGATGATCATCATCGCGGCTCGTCCGGCCATCGGGAAGGCGCTCGCCCTCGACACCCCGCTGCCCACCCCCACCGGGTGGATCACCATGGGCGAGGTCCAGGTGGGGGACCAGCTCATCGCCGCCGACGGCACCCCGACAAAGGTCGTGGCGGCCACCGAGGTCATGGTCGACAGGCCCTGCTACGAGCTGACGTTCGACGACGGCACGACGATCGTCGCGGACGCCCAGCACCAGTGGGTAACCGAGACTCGGGCGTCGCGGAAGTCCGCGCAGGCAGCGGCAGCGCAGTACAACCGGACAAAAAACCAGCGGACGTTCGCCGAGATCCGCACTACCGAGGAAATCGCCGCGACACTCCGGTGCGCGACGGCGGACCGACGGCTCAACCACTGCGTGACCAACACCAAGCCCATCGAGCTGCCCGAGGCCGATCTCCTTATCGACCCATACGTGCTGGGCGTGTGGCTCGGCGACGGTGAGAGCGCGGGTGCGCGATTCACCTCGGACGACCCTGAGGTTGCGGCGTTCGTCGAAGCGGCCGGTTACGTCGTGCGGCCGGGCGCCTCGCGCACGTACTCGGTCACCCTGCCCCGGCCGTCGGGCGACAAGGAGGCTCACGTGTTTACTGCCCTCGTCCGGACCGGGGCAGCGCAAAGCCAGCAGAGCGGCACCATCGTCCGGCCCGCGCCCGAAGCGCGGGGGCCAGTCATGAGCGTTGTCGGGCGGCGATGCACCGACTGCGGTGCTCCGGCAATCGGCCGTCACCTCTGCCCGGCATGTTGGCAGGACCACGGCAGCGTCAGGGCGCTTCTGCGCAAGCTCGGCGTCCTCAAGAACAAGCACATCCCCGCCTCGTACCTCCGTGCCAGCGTGCGGCAGCGACGGGCCCTCCTGGCGGGACTACTCGACACCGACGGCACGGTGAATCCCACCGGCTCGGTGCAGTTCGCGGTCACCAGCAAGCGCCTCGCCGACGACTTCCGGGAGCTTGTCCACAGCCTTGGCTACCGCACGGGCTGGTCTGAAAAGGCGGTGCGCGGACGCACTCCCGAGACATCGACTGCCTACACCATCACCTTCACGACGGCGGATGAGGTCTTCGCCCTCCCGCGCAAGCAGCGGGCCCAGCGTGAGCGCCGCGTCAACCACCCGACGCCGCGGCGGACGGCGCGCTTCATCACCGCGGTGCGCAAGGTCGAGAGCGTGCCGGTGCGATGCGTGCAGATCGACCACCCGAGCCACCTGTATCTGGCGTCGAGGGCGATGATCCCGACCCACAACTCCACCCTCGCGCTCGATATCTGCCGTTCGGCCTCGATCAAGAACGGGATGACGTCGGTGATCTTCTCCCTGGAGATGGGGCGCACCGAGCTCACGATGCGTTTGCTCTCCGCCGAGGCGCAGGTGCCGCTGCAGAACATGCGTAAGGGCACCATGCGCGAGGAGGACTGGACTCGCATGGCCACCGCCATGAGCCGGGTCTCCGAGGCGCCTCTGTTCATCGACGACAGCCCCAACATGTCGCTGATGGAGATCCGCGCGAAGTGCCGGCGGCTGAAGCAAAAGCACGACCTCAAGCTCGTGGTGGTCGACTACCTCCAGCTCATGAGCTCGGGCAAGCGCGTCGAATCCCGTCAGCAGGAGGTCTCCGAGTTCTCCCGTGCGCTCAAGCTCCTGGCCAAGGAGATTGAGGTGCCGGTGATCGCCGTCGCCCAGCTGAACCGTGGTCCCGAGCAGCGCGGTGACAAGAAGCCGATGATGAGCGACCTTCGCGAGTCCGGCTCTTTGGAACAGGATGCGGACGTCGTCATGCTGTTACACCGCGAGGACGCCTACGAGAAGGAATCCCCCCGAGCGGGCGAGGCGGACATCATCGTGGCCAAGCACCGTAACGGCCCCACCGACACAGTCACCGTTGCATTCCAGGGGCACTACTCGCGATTCGTCGACATGGCGCACTAACACACACAACAAATTGCCAACGATGCTCTGAAACGGCACAAGCGCGTGGTGAAACTGCACACCCGAATGACAACGTGCGGCGAAGAACTCCACCGCCATCCTCGAGACGAGCACGTCGGTGAGCGCCCGCAACTCTGCTCGGAGCTTTGGATGCTCGAGGTGCCGACAGAGGTGGGGGTATGCCGCGCGCCGAGACCAGTCTGTCCGGAGCACTTGGCACACTGCGATGGCGTCGCCACGTCACAAAGGGAGCCACCGCACCGTTGACTGCCCACACGACCGATGTCCGCGAAACTGCGGACGGCGCCCGCCGGGCCCAAGGCCTGCTGTGGGTGGTCCTCACGGTGGCGTGGGTCTGTCTCGTGGTCGCACAGACATGGGTGATGCAGGATCTGAGCCGGGCCGCGCAGGCCTGCCTCCCACTCACCGCGGAGCCTGCGACGGGGGGCGCCGCGATCCGAGCCGCCGTGATCGTTCCGGTGACCATCGGCCTCGCCGGTGCGGCTGGCGCGATGGTGGCCCATGGCGATCCGGTCTGGTTTCATGCGCGGGCGACGTCGTGGCTGCTCATTGCCGTGGGCGTCGTGGCGGCCGTGGTTGCGCTCGGGGTCGTGCTCACCGGCGTGCTCTGGGGTGTGCGGACAGATCTTCTCGTGGTTGATGAGGTCGTCTACATTCCTGGGTCGCCCGGTTCTGGCGAGAAGGCTGCTATGGCGTTTCTCGCCGCCGCGGCGCTGGTACCGTCCGTTGCCGCACTGCTCGCCGTCACGAATATTCGTCGGCACCGGACCTCCCGCTGGACGGTCGGCTGTGTTCGAGGGGCGGCCGCTGCGCTGGCTGGCTACATCGTCACCGCGTTCCCGATCGCCCTCGCCGCCGCCAGCCGCTGCGGGGCGCTCTGACACCACCGGGCGGGTGCAGGTGGAGCGCACGAGCTAGAAGCAGCCCGGTGCGCCCTCAGCTACGACTCGGTGGGCAATGTGCCCGCGGACGGTCCTCGGCCGGGAGGATCCCACCGTGTAGGTGACCTCGCTGGCCTCCGCGCGTCCCTCGTCACCGGCCACTTGGAGCCCGAGCACGACGGTGGCCTCTTCACCCACCGGCAAGTCGGTGGTCGGCGCCGAGGGCGGTGTGTAACCGTGAGTGACGCCGGGTGTCGGACCGTCGCCGAGAACGGCGTACCAGCCCGCGACCTGAAGGTCGTGACCACCCACGAGGCTGACGCCGACGATCGTCACCGGGTGGCCGGCGACGTTCTTGAACCGGTCGAGGGAGATGGTCGCGATCCCACCGGCGTCGGCCGGCACGCACACCTCGGCCGGGCCCCCGGGGGAGCGCAGGCCGTCGCCCACCTCGGTGCAGCCGGCCACCAGGACAGCGGCCGCAGCGAGGCCGACGTACTGGACGGCAATGGCCACGGGGCTACCTCACCACCCGTCAGCTCTGCGCGGACCGAGAACGGTGCCGCGCGTTCTACTCGGAAGCGCCAGCGCCCACCGGGATCCCGCCGGCCTTGCTGCCCGAGCTGAGCACCGCCCGGTTGAACAGGCCCTGGTCGGCCACGATGGTCTGCCCGGTCACCAGCGTGTTGCGCCGCGACGCGAGGAAGGCGTACAGCCAGCCGTACTCCTCCGGCGTGGGCAGGTGCTGCAGCGGCATAAGCTGCCGGAACTGGCTGAGGAAGTCCTCCTTGGGGATGTCCGACTGCTTGGACGTCTCCAGCCCGAGCGCGGCCGGCCCCTGCAGCTGGCTGTTGGCGATGCCCGACGGCGCGACGCCGTTGACCCGCACGCGCGGGGCGAACTCGAACGCCAGCTGGTTGACCACGCTGCGCACCGCGCCCTTGCTCGCCGAGTAGAACAGCCCACCGCCGTCGGCGGCGTAGGCGGCGGTGGAGGACGTGAGGACGATGGCGCCGTCGTTCTCCTCGAGCAGGTCGACGAAGACCTTCGCCGAGAGGACGTAGCCCTTGACGTTGACGTGGAAGACCTCGTCGAAGAGTGCCGCGATGCGGTCGAGGGGGGTTTCCCGCAGCGGGATGTTGCCGTCGAAGATGCCCTGGCACCCGATCAGCGCGTTGAGCCGGCCGAAGCGCTCGACGACGGCGTCCCGGGTCGCCTCGAGGTCGGCGACCCGACGGACGTCGCCCTGCAGGACGAGCACGTCGTCGCCGAACTCGGCCCGGAGCTGGTCGACCTTGTCCTGGGCGATCTCGAGGATCGCGACCTGCGCGCCCTCCGCCAGGCACTGGCGGCCGACGCCGAGGCCGAGGCCCGATCCGCCGCCGGTGACGAGGACGACGTGGTCGTCGAGTAGCTGCATGCTTCTCCCTAGAGATGAGTGGGTGGTGAGGTGTGTCAGGCGGTGACGTCGGCGCCGCGTCCGGCGAGGGTCAGCGCCTCGTCCCAGGTGCCGCCGCGCTGAAGGAGCTTGCGGTAGGGGCGCAGGGACCGCTCCCGCCCGCACGAGAGCACGCAGTGGAAGGCGTCGCCGGCCCCGTAGAGCACGAGGTACTCGTCGGTGCCCAGCGCCCCCTCGGCGACGACGGCCTCGTCGCCGCGCCGGCGGCGCCCGTAGGAGTGCAGCCGGCGTCCGTACTGGTCGGTCCAGTAGTAGGGCACGCCTGTGTGCTCGGCGGCCTCGCCGCGAACGATGTTGTCGCCCACGAGCCGGCCCTGCTGGACGGCGTTGGTCCAGTGGTCCACGTGCACCCGCTCGCGCAGCAGCGGGTGGTCGAAGTGGGCGACGTCGCCCGCGGCCCACACGCCGGGGACGTTCGTGCGCCCCGCGGCGTCGCACACCACCCCGGCGTCGAGCTCGACGCCGGAGCCGACGAGCCACTCGTCGTTGGGCTGGACCCCGACGCCGGCGACGACGTACGGGGTACGGCGCGTGGCGCCGTCGGCCGTCTGGACGTCGAAGGCTCCCGGGGACCCCGACACCGAGACCACCTCGACGCCCATCCGCATCCGCACCCTGTGGGCCAGGTGCAGGTCGCGGAGGTCGGCGGCGACCTCGGGGCCGACGACGTCGCCCAGCGGTAGCGGCGTCGCGCCGAAGACCGTCACGGCCACCCCCAGCTCGCGCAGGCTGGCGGCGATCTCGAGGCCGATGAAGCTCGCACCCACCAGCGTCACCTCGCCGTACCGGGCGGCGGCGGCGCGCAGGGACCGCAGATCCTCGGCGGTCCGCAGCACGGGTAGGGCTCGCCCCTCGGCGGTGACCAGCGGCTTGGGACGGCTCCCGGTGGCGACGACGACGGCGTCCCACGGCAGGGCCTCGCCGTCGGAGGTGATGACGTAGCGCCGGTCGATGTCCAGGCCGACGGCCGCGTGACCGAGCCGCAGGTCCAGCCGTTGCGCGGCGTAGTGCTCCGTCGGGCGCAGCCAGGCGAGCTCGAGCTCGTCCTCCGTCGAGAGCAGCTCCTTCGACAGCGGCGGTCGGTCGTAGGGCGGGAGCCGCTCGTCGGAGAGCAGGGTGATGGACCCGTCGAACCCGCCGGCACGCAGGGCGTCGGCGGCGCTCAGGCCCGCCACCGAGGCCCCGGCGATGACGACGTGGCGCACCGTCATCGCGTCTCCTCGGGCCGGGACAGCGAGATCGCCTGGGCCGGGCAGTTGAAGACCGCCTCCTCCAGGTCCTCGAGGTCCTCGCCGTCGGCGACGGCGAGGCGCAGCACGGCGACCGGGCTGCCCTTGGGCAGGTCGAAGACGTCGGGCAGGATCCCCACGCAGATGCCGTAGGCGCGGCACCTGGACGTGTCGAGATGGACGGCCACCTGCTCGGCGTGCTTGAGGTCGCTCACAGGAACACCGCCAGGTTCGGGGTCGCGAGGCTCGTCTCGGTCGTCAGCACGCGCCGCGAGAGCAGCCGGGGGCCGGCGGCGGTGAGCCGGATGGTGTCCTCCCGCCGCGCCGGGATGAGGTCGAAGTACGGGTCGATCCCGCGCTGGCGGTAGAGCAGCAGGGCGCTGGAGACGGCGACGACGTCGGGGGCCTCCATGCCGCGGATCTCGACGCTGCCGACCACCCGCAGGGTGCGCGAGGGCGGCACCTCGGAGTAGGCGAGGCCGGTGTTGAGGCGGTCGATGCGGGTGCGGATGTGCGCCTTGGTGTCCTTGACGCGGATGCCGCGCTGGGTGAACTCGTGGCTGCGGGGCTCGGTGGCCTGCCGGACGGGGATCTCGTAGACGAGCTCGTCGTCGAGCAGCTCGTACCACTCCTCCTCACGCCCGTCGTCGAGCAGCCGCGCCTCCTGGGCGAGGAACTGGGTGACCAGGGCACGCAGCTCCGCGTCGGACGCGGCGGCGGTGGTCGTGGTGGTCTCGGTGGTGGTCATGTCCGTCAGTTCCCCTCGGTCGGCGAGGTCGGTGCAGCCGCGCCGCGCATGACCTCGAGCCAGTGGCGGTAGAAGGCGAGCTGGACGTGCTCCCCGTAGCCGGTGTTGCGGCGCAGCCCCGGGCCGGTCCAGGTCGGGTCGGGCGACTGGTCGACCTCGCTGTTGCGGCCCTGCTGGAAGTTGAACTGCATACCCGCCTTGCGCAGCCAGGGGCTGGCGGCGGCGCGCGGGATGCCCTCCCACGCGACGGTGTCGTCCTGTTCGAAGATGCCCGCCGAGCCGAAGACGAACTCGCCGGTGACGTAGTGCTCCTCGACCTCCTCCTCGGTCATGAAGTCCCACACGAACTGCCAGCTCCACAGCTCTATCTCGCCCGGGCCGACCGGCTGCCACTGGCGGAAGCTCGTGACCACGGACATGGGCCCGCCGGGGACGGCGGGGGTGTTGAACCGGATGAAGCTCAGGTTGGGGAAGATCGTGCCGACGGTGGGCGGCTCGTGGTTGACCACGTGCAGCTGCGCCTCGTCGAGGCCCGAGAGGTCGAAGTGCTGGGTGATCTCGGGCGGGTAGCCCCAGAGCACGTAGCCCGGGTGGATCGCCTTGGTCCAGGCGTGGCCGGTGAAGTTGTGGCCGTTGCCGAACTCGTAGCGGCGGCCGATCTCGCAGGAGGCCTGCAGGCCCTGGGAGACGTGGATCTCCTCGGTGCCCCAGTGCAGCACGTCGAGGTGGTAGACGTCGCCGGAGAAGTTCTCCGCCGCCGTCTTCCAGTCGGCCTTGACCTTGTAGCGGTCCGGCGGCCCGGCCACGCGCATGCCCTTCGGGTGCAGGCCGGCGATGAGGTCGAGCATCCAGCCGGCGCCGCCGAGGTACTCGTCGAGGGTGGGCACGTCGGGGTTGAGCGAGGCGAAGACGAACCCCTGACGGGTGTCGACCCGCGGGGCGCGCATCAGGCTCCAGTCGTCGGGGTCCAGCCGCACGCCGTAGGCGTCCTGGAGGTGCGGGGTGCCGACGAGCTGGCCCTGGTTGTTGTAGGTCCAGCCGTGGTACGGGCACTTGAAGAACCGCGAGTTGCCGCTGTCGGTCTGGCACACCTGGGTGCCGCGGTGGCGGCAGTAGTTGGACAGGACGTTGATGCCGCCCTTGCCGTCGCGGGTGACGATGACCGGGTCGACGCCGATGCGCCGTTGGACGAAGTCGCCGGGGTTGGGGATCTCGCTCTCGTGAGCGACGAACACCCAGTTGTTCGTGAAGATCCGGTCGATCTCGGCGCGGAAGACGGCCTCGTCGTTGAAGATCTCCACGGGCACGAGGTCGTCGGCCAAGCCGGTCTCGACCCGGTCGAGGATCGCGTCGAGGCCCGCGTCGGACGTCGTCGGACGGAAGGGTTCTGTCTGGGTCATGTCCCGCTGTCTCCTTCGACTGGGTGGGAACGGTGGAGCTGGGTGAGGGGTGAGGCAGTGACGTGCGCGGAGGCCGGGAATCAGGTGGTGCACCGGTGCCCGCCCGGGGCCTGCCTGTGAGCGTAAGAGCCGCGCGACATCGCAAAACAGCAATGAATCTGGATAGAGAGCATTGACGCCATCAATCCGCGCCTGCCGAGGGGGGCGGTCGGGTCAGGGCGCCACGACGTCGGCCGACCGCTCGAGGCGGAACGGCTTGTTGAGCTCGGCCTCGATGAACGCGGCCTGGCCGGGCAGGTGCTCGCGCAGATTCATCGCAAATTCCTCGAGCCCGTCGGCGGTGATGGACATCTCCGTGACGAGGATGCCGTGGGAGACGTCCTGGACGAGCTTGGTCCGGCCGAAGCGGGCGGCCGAGACCGCCGCGAGCGAGTCCTCCACCGGGCGGTCGCGTGCCAGCTCGTCGGCGAGGACGACGGCGTCCTCCAGGGCCATCGCGGCACCCTGGGTGAGGTTCGGCGCCGAGGCGTGGGCGGCGTCGCCGAGGACGATCACCCGCCCGACGTGCCACGGCGCCGGCAGGTGCACCTCGCTCAGCGGGCTGTAGACGATGCCCTCGAGCGGGAGGTCCTCGCGCAGCTCGGCGACCAGCCCGCCGTAGCCGGCGAGGCGGCGGCGCAGGAGCTCCCGGAAGTCGGCGGGCTCGTAGCGGGCGTCCTCCGGCTCGGCGGTGACGTGCAGGAGGTACATCTCCTCCCGCGACAACGGGATCACCCCGGTGTTCGACCGGTCGCCGTGAAAGAGCATCGTGTGGGTGACCTCCGCCGGCCGGGGCAGAGTCACCCGCCACACGGCGAACCCGGTGTACTCGGGCTCGTACGCGTCGCCGAAGAGGCGGCGGCGCAGCGGCGAGCGGATGCCGTCGAAGCCGACGACGACGTCGAACCGTGCGGCCCGGCCGTCCGTGAACGTGACGGAGACGCCGTCGCCGTCGTCCACGAGCTCGGCCACGCTGACGCCGTGGACGATCCGGGCGCCGGCGCGACGCGCGGCGCCGAGGAGGATCCGGTGGAGGTCGGCCCGCGCCAGGGCGTTGTTGGGTGGCACCCGGTCGGTGCCGAGCGAGCACGGCGTGACGACGATCGGTCGGCCCTGCCAGTCGAGGTGCTCGTTGCGGTCGTACGGGTAGCCCACCGCCAGGCACTCCTCGAGCACGCCGAGCACGTCGAGGGCCCGCAGGGAGTTGCCTGGCTGGTTGATGCCCACGCCGACGACACGGCTGTCCGGCCGGACCTCGACCACCTCCACGTCGACACCGTGCCGGCCCAGGGCCGCCGCCGCGCCGAGGCCACCGATGCCGGCACCGACCACCAGAGCATTTCGAACGGGCATCATTGCCACCTCCACATCAGGGAATGCCCGGAAGATATGGCGGGACCGCATGGCCGCGGAAACCGATGGTGGTGATACCGGGCATCACCGGGATCGATGTGGGCAAACAAGTACCAGCAACGGCAGTGAATCTCCAGAGGAGTCAGGTGTGTCGCAGAAGCTCGCCAACGTCGACCTCAACGTGCTCGTCGCGCTCGACGCGCTGCTCGCCGAGCGCAGCGTCACGCGTGCCGCCGAGCGGCTGATGATCGGCCAGTCCGCCATGAGCTCGACGCTGGCCCGCCTGCGCCGGATCTTCGACGACCCCCTGCTGGTGCGCCAGGGCCGCGCCCTGCAGCCCACGCCGCTCGCCGAGTCCCTGGCCGCGCCGGTCCGCGAGGCGCTCGCGATCGTGGAGTCGGTCCTCACGGTGCGCACGGACTTCGACCCCACCACCGACCACCGGACGTTCACCATCAGCGCGAGCGACTACATCGCTCTCGTCCTGCTCCGGCCCCTCCTGGAACGGCTCAACGAGACCGCGCCCAACGTGCGGGTGAACATCGTGCCGATCAACCCCGACGGGTTCACCGACGCCCTGCGCCGCAACGAGACCGACCTGTTGATCCTGCCGCGCGAGCTGCTCGGGGCGAACGTGGGCTACCCGCACACCACGCTCTTCTCCGACCGGTACCTCGTCGCCGTCGACCGGGACCACCCCGAGGTCGCGGACGAGATCACCGTCGAGCAGTTCAGCGCGCTGCCGTACCTCGCCTACCGTGCCGGCACCCTGATCGGCCTGCCCGAGACCCAGCTCGACCAGCAGCAGATCCCGCGCAACCTCGAGGTCACCGCCCAGTCCTTCGTCGTGGCGCCCTTCCTGCTCCGCGGCACCGGCCTGATCATGCTCATCCACGAGCACCTGGGCCGCCTGCTCGCCGAGCAGGCCAACCTCCGGCTGCTGGAGCCGCCGATGCCGCTGGTGCCCCTGCAGGAGACGATGATCTGGACCTCGCGCCACACCGCCGACGTCGCCCACCAGTGGCTCCGCGCACGCCTGCTGGAGCTGGCCGGCGAGATCGCCGGGGGAGCGACCTATTGACGAAGTCGATGTTCCGCATCGCAGATATCGGTTTCCCCGATCCGGTCGGGCGCCTCTAGCGTGCGCGGGCAGGAGGGTGCCGGTCGACGTCGACCGCGACGCCCCGCTACCCGCAGAGAGGCGTCGCCGTGTTCGAGATCTTCCCCGACAGGTACGTGTGGAACCTGTCCGCCAACATCGCCCTGAGCAGCGGCGGCGAGATCGCGGAGATCCTCGAGGCGTGCCGCCCGCTCCTCGACGCCGCCGCGCGCGGGGACGCCCCCGGCACCGAGGACTTCTTCGCGTCCTGGTGCGCCGTCGCCGACCGGCAGGTGGAGCTCGCCGACGAGTACGAGGCCGCCGGCCGGCCCCTCAGCGCCGGCACCCGCCTGCGCCGGGCCGCCATCTACTACCAGGTGGCCGAGCGCATGCAGGCGCGTGACTTCGCCCCCCGCCGGCGGGCGTACACCGACGTGCTGGACGCCTTCGAGCGGTCCGTGCGCCTGGGCGGGGAGAACTGCGAGCTCGTCGAGGTGCCGTACGCGGGCACCACGCTCCCGGCGCTGTTCGTCCGCGCCGAGGGCGCCGACGGCCCCGCGCCGGTCATGGTGCACTTCAACGGCCTGGACAGCACCAAGGAGATGATCTACTGGTCCGGCATCGGCCAGGAGCTCGCCCGCCGCGGCGTCTCCACGCTCATGGTCGACCACCCCGGCACCGGCGGGGCGCTGCGCCTGCGTGGCCTGACCGCCTTCCCCGAGAGCGAGCGCTGGGGCGCGGCGTGCGTCGACTACCTCCAGGGACGCGACGACGTCGACCCCGAGCGGATCGGTGTCATGGGCTGGTCGCTCGGCGGCTACTACGCCCCGCGCGCGGCGGCGTTCGAGAAGCGGTTCGCCCTGTGCGTGGCGTGGGGGGCGAACTACAACTGGGGCGAGCTGCAGCGCCGCCGGCGCGAGCGTGAGGGCGAGAACCCCGTCCCGCACTACTGGGAGCACGTCCAGTGGGTCTGGGGCAAGCGCTCCCTCGAGGAGTTTCTGGAGTTCGCGCCGGCCGTCAGCCTGGTCGGCGTCGTCGAGAAGATCACCGTGCCCTTCCTCGTCACGCACGGGGAGAACGACCGCCAGATCCCGCTCGAGTACGCCCACGCCCAGTACGACAACGCCGTCAACAGCCCCAAGCGGGAGCTGAAGATCTTCACGCGCCGGGAGGGCGGCGTCGAGCACGTCAGCGCCGACAACCAGCCCGTCGCCACGAACTTCATCGCCGACTGGGTCTCCGAGACCCTCTGACCTCATCGGTGCGGTCTCCGGGGCTTCATGCCCCGCCGCCCTCCGGTCCCACCGGCCGGGTCGCCACCCCCCCGCGACCCGGCCGGTTGGCACTCGCACGACCCCGGGACGACGACGTCCTGGCGGACCCCCTGACAAGGAGCACTCATGTCGACCACGTCACGACCGACCACGGCCGGCCGGGCCGCCCTCCTCGGTCTCGCCGCGCTCGTCCTCGCCGCCTGCGGCTCTTCCGGCGCCGGCGACGAGACGACGACGCCCGCGGGCGCCGAAGCCACAGCCACGGAAGCGGCCGAGGTCATCCCGATCAAGGTCGGCACCCTGCCCATCGTCGCGACCTCGGCCCTGTGGTACGGCGTCGACAAGGGCATCTTCACGGAGCACGGACTCGACGTCACGGTCGACACCGGGGTCGGCAGCGAGACGATGGTCGCCGCCACCCTCGCCCACGAGGTCGACTTCGTGACCCTGAACTCCGTCTCCCTCATGGTCGCCCTCGACGCCGGCGTGCCGCTGCAGGTCGCCTCCGGCTTCAGCCAGGCGTGGGAGGACGGGGACGAGGACATCTCCGCCGTCCTCACCAGGCCCGACTCCGGCATCACGGACGCGGCCGGTCTCGCCGGGCACACCGTCGCGGTCAACACGCTGAACTCGGCGGGCACCCTCACCATCAGCGAGGCCGTCCGCGCGGCCGGCGGCGACCCGGAGAAGATCCAGTTCGTCGAGATCCGCTACCCCGACATGATCCGCGCCCTCGAGGCCGGCGACGTCGACGCGATCTGGGAGGTCGAGCCGTTCATCACGATCGCCCAGGGCAACGGCGCGCAGATCGCCTCCTGGAACTTCGCCGAGTCGGCGCCGGGCCTGTCCACCCAGGTCATGGTCACCGCCGCCAACCAGGATGCAGAGGTCGTCGAACGCTTCACCGCGGCCCTGTCCGACGCGCTCAAGGCCGCCGAGGCCGACCAGGACGGGCTGCGCCAGGTCCTCGTCGACAAGCTCGAGATGGACCCGGCCCTCGCCGAGCGGGTGCGGATGGACCGGTTCTCGACGGAGATCAACATGGACGCGCTGAAGACCCTCGCCGGCCTCGCGCAGGACGAGGGCCTGGTGTCCAAACCGGTCGACCTGGCGGCGTTCGACAAGGGGTGAGGCGGCGCGCCGTCCATGCCGCACGCCCGCCGCATTGACCGGATCGATCCGCCCCATCCGCCATTGGCTCTTTCCCGGCCGGCGGCGGCGGACCCACAGTTGACACGACCGCTCGAGGACGAGCGGACCTGACTCGTTGCCTGGAGGCACATCCATGGAAAAGCTGCTCTCCCACCTCGCCTACCTCGAGATCGAGAGCCCCGACGTCGAGGCGTCGGCGTCCTTCTACGCCGACAACTTCGGGATGAGGATCGTCGACCGCGTCGACGGCGCCGTCTACCTGCGCTGCTGGGGCGACCACTACCGCTACAGCCTCGTGGTCACCCACGGCCCCCAGCCCCGCCTGAGCCGCATGACCTGGCGGACCGAGAGCCCCGAGGCGCTGGCGGAGGCCGCCCGCCGCGTCGAGGCCGCGGGCGTGAGCGGGCAGTGGGCCGACGCCGGCCACGCGCACGGCCGCGCCTACGACTTCGTCGGCCCCTACGGCCACCCCATGCGGCTGCTGTGGGAGATCGAGCGGTTCGAGGCCGAGCCCGAGCAGGCGTCGATCTTCCCCGACCGTCCCGAGAAGCGCAGCAGCCACGCCGGCGCCCCGCGCTTTCTCGACCACGTGACCGTCGCCAGCACCGACGTCGACGGCTTCGCGGCCTGGTACCGCGACGTGCTCGGCTTCCGGCTCATGGCCCGCACCCAGCTCGACGACACCAACGTCAGCGTCTTCTCCGTGCTTACCACCAACGAGAAGTCCCACGACCTCGGCGTCGTCCTCGACCACTCCACCATGCCCGGCCGCGTCAACCACATCGCGTTCTGGGTGGACACCCACGAGGAGCTGCTCATCAGCGCCGACGTCCTCATGGAGAACGGCACCCCGATGGAGTACGGCCCGGGCGTGCACGGCATCGGGGAGCAGCAGTACCTCTACTTCCGTGAGCCGAGCGGTCTGCGGGTGGAGCTCAACTCCGGCGGCTATCGCAACTACGTCCCGGACTGGGAGCCCAACACCTGGACCCCGGGCAAGGGCGGCATGAACTTCTACCGCAACGCGCCCACCGCGATGTCGATCTACGAGTCCTTCCCGCCGGCGGACGGCCTGACCGCCACCGAGGACGGCGTGCACCCCGACATGGTCGAGGCGCTGACCAACTCCTGAGGGCCGCCTCGCGACGTCCGGCCCCCGCACGCCAGCGGCGTGCGGGGGCCGGGGTCTGGACACCGGCGAACGGGCTCTGCGGCGTGCGGGGGCCTGGGCACCGGCGCCCTATCCTGCGGACAGCACCCGCCGGCAAGGAAAGACGGATGGACCTGCACCGGATCGACCTCAACCTCCTGGTCGCCCTCGACGCCCTGCTCGACGAGCGCAGCGTCACCCGGGCGGCGGACCGGCTGTGCGTGGGCCAGTCGGCCATGAGCGCCACGCTCGCCCGCCTGCGCAGAGTCTTCGGCGACGAGATCCTCGTGCGCCGCGGCCGCAGCCTCGCGCCGACGCCCCTGGCCGAGTCCCTCGTCGTCCCGCTGCGCGACATCATGGCCCGCACCGAGGCCCTGCTCGCCGCCCGGGAGGAGTTCGACCCGGCGACCGCCCGGCGCACCTTCACCGTCACCGCGAACGACTACGTCTCCACGCTGTTCCTGCGCCCGCTGCTCGTGCGCCTCGCCCGGGAGGCCCCGCACGTCGCCTTCGAGGTCAACGCCACCCGGGACGACTACGCCGAGCAGTTCCGCCGGCACCAGACCGACCTCCTCATCATGCCCAAGGAGGTCTTCCCCGAGCACGCGGCCTACCCGCACGAGGTGCTCTTCACCGACCGCTACGTCTGTGCGGTCGACGCCGAGCACCCGGACGTCGGCGAGGAGCTGCCGCTCGCGCAGTTCAGCACCCTGCCCTACCTCGCCGTCAACATCGGCGCCCTGCCCTCCTCGGCCGAGCTGCGGCTGGAGGCCCGCGGCATCCTCCGCGACACCCACCTGACCATCCAGGCCCCGCTGGTCGCCCCGTTCCTCCTGCGCGGCACCCGGATGGTCATGCACATCCAGGAGCGGCTCGGGGAGATGATCCGCGACGAGGCCGGCATCCGCCTCGTGGAGCCGCCGGTGGAGCTCGGCCCCATCACCATGGTGATGATCTGGGGCCGGCACGTCGACGACGACCCCGGGCACCGCTGGCTGCGCCGACGCGCCGCCGAGGTCGCCCGCGACGTCATCCCGACTCATCGATCCAATTGATATCTGGCATCGCCAAGTATTGTTTGAATAGATCGATTCCCTGCTCCTAGAGTCGGCGCATCGGGAATGCACAGACGCATCTCCCCGGCCCTCGACGACGTCCCACCGCCCGTGACGTCGTCCTCACGCCCTCTCTGGGGAGCTTCATGACCACGATCCTTGACGAGCCCGCGCCGGCGACCGAGATCCGCACCGACGGCTGGACCATCGGTACCGACGTCGGCGGCACGTTCACCGACCTGTGGCTGCGTGGCCCGGACGGGCAGTCCATCGTCTGCAAGTCGCCCACCACCGGCGACGTGGTCACCGGCGTCATCGACGCCGTCCACCTCGCCGCCCGCACCATCGGCCTGGCCGCCGAGGAGCTGTGCCGCCAGGTCACCCGATTCGGCCACGGCACCACCGTCGGGCTCAACGCCCTCCTCACCGGCCGCACCGCCAAGGTCGGCCTGGTGACCACCCTCGGCTTCGGCGACGTGCTCGAGATCGGCCGGCTGCGCCGCGGCACCGCCGGCCTGCAGGGCCTGGACCTGGGCAACTACTTCCTGCGCGGGCGCACCGGCCCGCTCGTGTCGCGCGAGCTCGTCGTCGAGGTCACCGAGCGGGTCAACCCCGCGGGCGAGATCGTCACCCCGCTCGACCTCGTCTCTGCCCGTGCTGCCCTGACCGCCCTCGCCGACGAGGGCGTCGAGGCCGTGGCGATCTGCCTGCTGTGGGCCACCGAGAACCCCGCCCACGAGCAGGCCCTCGCCGAGCTGGCAGCGGAGATCCTCCCCGGCGCGTACGTCAGCGCCTCTCACGACGTCGCCCCCGCGGTCGGCGAGTACGCCCGCGCCTCGACCACGGTGGCCAACGCCGCCCTCGGCCCCATCGCCGGCGGCTATCTCGGCCGCCTCGAGGCCGAGCTGCGCGCGCTGGGGATGACCGCCCCCATCATGATGACCACCAGCGCCGGCGGCGTGGTCCCCGCCGCCACGCTCACCGCCACCCCGGTGCGCGGGCTGCTGAGCGGCCCGGCCTCCTGCGTGGTGGCCGGCCAGGCCCTCGGCGTCCGCCTGCGGCAGCGCAACGTCCTGACCCTCGACGTCGGCGGCACCAGCTTCGACGTCGGCGTCGTCGTCGACGGCGCACCGCTGCTGCGCGAGGAGGTCACCTTCGGCGGCGCCGACATGCGCGTGCCCAGCGTCGACATCGCCAGCATCGGCGCCGGCGGCGGCTCCATCGCCGCCGTGCGTGAGGGCGTCCTCACGGTCGGCCCGCGCAGCGCCGGTGCCACCCCCGGGCCCGTCTGCTACGGCAAGGGCGGCACCGAGCCGACCACCACCGACGCCGACCTCGTCCTCGGCGTGCTCGACCCCGACCGGTTCGGCAGCGGCGGCATCCGCCTCGACGTCGACGCCGCCCGCGCGGCCCTGGCCGAGCAGGTCGGCGCCCCGCTCGGCCTGACGGCCGTCGAGGCCGCCCGGGCCGTGCGCGAGGTGTTCGACGCTGCCATGGCCGACCTGCTGCGCGCGGTCACCATCGAGCGCGGTCACGACCCGCGGGAGTTCACCCTCGTCGCCGGCGGCGGGTCCGGGCCCTCCCACGCCTGGAAGCTGTGCCGCGAGCTGGGGCTGACCGGCTTCGTCGTCCCCGCCACCGCCACCGCTCAGTCCGCCTTCGGGGCCGGCACCTCCGACCTGCGCACCACGGCCTCCCGCACCAGCTACCTGCGCCTCTCGCCCGGCCACCAGCCCGAGGAGCACCACGCCGGCGCGCTCGCCGCCGCCCTGGCCGACACCGGCCGGCGCGCCCTCGACGCCATCCCCGACCCCGCCCACGCCGCGGTCACCCACACCGCCGCCGTGCGCTACCGCGGCCAGACCCACCACCTCGACGTCGCCGTCGGGCCCACCCCGGACGTCGCCGCCGTGACCGACCTGCTCGCCCGCTTCGAGGCCGAGTACGACAAGCTCTTCGGAGCGGGCGCCGGGTTCCGGGAGGCCGGCTTCGAGATCCTCTCCGTGCGCGCCGTCGCGGCCCTGCGCTCGGCCACCGTGACCGCGTCGTCCTCCGGTCAGCCCTTCGAGGTCCGGGACGTCCGGCCCGTCGTCTTCGACGACGCCCACGCACCGGCCGAGACAGTCGTCTACGGCTGCGACTGGCCGGCGCCGGACCAGCACCTCGCCGGCCCCGCCCTCATCCAGCTCCCCGGGTGCGTCGTCGTCGTCCCGCCCGGCGGCACCGCCACCACCGACGACGCCGGCACCATCCACGTGAAGGTAGGACAGGCATGAGCACCATCGACGTCCCGACGCAGGCGCCCACCACCGACCCGGTCGTCGCGCAGGTCGTCCGCAGCCGCCTGGTGGCCATCACCGACCAGATGCGCCTGGCGCTGCAGTCCGTCAGCGGCAGCCCCACGGTCACCGAGGCGAGCGACTTCTTCACCGGCCTTTACCTGCCGGACGGGTCCTTCGCCACCATGGGCCACCAGGTCACCTTCGAGGCCCCGCCGGTCGGCGCCCTCATCCGGCACCTGCTCGCTGGCGGCCGCAGGCTGCGCGACGGCGACCGGATCGTCGGGAACGACCCCTTCGTCGGCGCACTGCACCAGAACGACCTGCAGATGTGCGCCCCGCTGTTCGTCGACGGCGAGCTCGTGGCCTGGGCCGGCGTGATGGCCCACGAGACCGACATCGGCGGGATGGACTTCGCGTCCTGGTCCCCCAAGGCCAAGGAGATCTGGCAGGAGGGCCTGCGCATCCCCGCCGTCACCCTGGTCTCCGAGGGCGAGCTGCGCGAGGACGTCCTCGAGATGATCCTGTCCGCCTCCCGGCTGCCCGCCCAGCTCGGCCTCGACATCCGGGCCTTCATCGCCACCCTCAACGTCGCCGCCGAGCGGCTCGTGGAGCTGTGCCACCGGTACGGCACCGACGTGGTCCAGGGCGCCATGGCCGCCATGGTCGACGACGCCGAGACCCGGCTGCGCCGCCGGCTGCTGGAGATGCCCGACGGCGTGGTGCACACCCGCGACTTCCTCGAGCACGACGGCCACACCGACGCGCTCTATGCCGTCGACCTCGTGCTGACGAAGCAGGGGGACCGGCTCACCCTGGACTTCTCAGGCTCCTCGGGGCAGGCTCCCGGCTTCGTCAACTGCTCGCGGGCGGGCCTGGCCGGGGGCGTGGCCGGCGCGCTGATCCCCACGCTCGGCTTCGAGATCCCGTGGAACGACGGGCTGCTGCGCCCGGTGGAGATCGTCGCCCCCGACGGGCTCGTGTGCACCGCGGTCCCGCCGGCGCCGGTGGGCAGCGCCACGGTGGAGACCGTCTGGGTGGTCAGCAACGTCGTCTCCGGTGCGCTCAACCGGCTCCTCGCCGCCACGCCCGCCTACGCCCACCGCGCCCAGGCCGTCAGCAGCGGGACCATGGCCACCTTCAACCTCTCCGGCCGCAACCAGTTCGGCGAGGTGTTCGGGCTGCACCTCATGGACCCCCTCGCGGGCGGCTTCGGCGCCTTCGCCAGCCGCGACGGCCAGGACGCCGCCGGGCCCATCAACGCCCCGTGCCCCTCCATCGCCGACGTCGAGGTCAACGAGCTGGGCACCCCGCTCGTGTACCTCTACCGCCGCCTCGCCCAGGACACCGGCGGCGCGGGCCGGCACCGCGGCGGCATGGGCGCCGAGGTGGCCCTGACCATCTCCGTCCCCGAGGCCGAGGCCCTGGTGATGACGCACGGCGCCGAGGTCCCCAACTCCGCCGGGCTCTCCGGCGGCCTGCCCGGCGGGCTCATCCACCAGTCCTTCGCCCGCGCCATCATGCGCGACGCCACCGAGTCGGCCCGGACGGCCGCGCTGCTGCGCGGGCGCACCGACACCGACCCCCGCTTCACCAACCTCGGTCCCAAGCCCGGCGCCTTCCCCATCACCGGGCAGGACGTCTTCGCCGTGACCTGGCAGGGCGGCGGCGGGATCGGCGACCCGCTCGACCGCGACCCGGCCGCCGTCCTCGCCGACGTGCGCCGCGGCGTCGTCAGCACCCAGGCCGCCCGGGAGACCTACGGCGTCGCCCTCACCCCGTCGGGCAGCGCCCGGGCGACGGGCTGGGACGCGGCGGAGACCGCGCGGCTGCGGCGGCAGGCCCGCGCGCAGCGGCTCGGCGTCGCCACCGACCGGGTGCCGGAGACCTGCCGCAGCCTCGACCCGGCGCTGCCACCCGCGGGCCTGCGCGCGGGGGAGCGGTGGCTGCCGCTGTCGGACCGGCTGCGCGCCATCCGCGGCACCGACGGGACGTGGCGGGTGGGGACCGTCGACGGCGCGCTGCTGGTCACCGGCTCGACCCGGTGGCGCCGAGGCGCCCACCGTGTCGCCCTCGCCCTGCCCGAGCGGGCCGGCGCCACCCTCCACGAGGACCTCGCCGTCACCGGCTGGGCCTGCCCGGTCACCGGTCACCTCCTCGCCGTCGACGTCCACCCGGCCGGCACCGACCCGATCGACGACCTGGACCTGTCCCTGGACGACCGCGCCGCCCGGCTCACGCTCCCCGCCTGATCACTCAACGAAGAGAGGCACCCTCATGGCCAGCACGACCACCGCCGACATCAAGCCCCGCAAGGTCATCGTCACCATCGCCCCCACCGGCGGCATGGCGTCGAAGCAGCAGAACCCCCACCTGCCCACGCAGCCCGAGGAGATCGCCGACGACGTCGCCGCCTGCGTCGAGGCCGGCGCCTCCGTCGCGGCCATCCACGCCCGCCGGCCCGAGGACGACCTGGCCACCTGCAGCGCCGACGTCTACGCCGCGATCAACGAGGCCGTGCGCGCGCGCACCGACGTCGTCATCAACATCTCCACCGGCGGCGGCGTCTCGGGGGACATGATCAAGGAGAACTCCGAGGGCCAGCTGCGGATCGACTTCACCGAGCGGCTGCGCGGCCTCGAGGCCCCCCACGTGGAGATGGCCACCTTCGACGCCGAGTCCTTCGTCATCACCGCCGGCGGGCGCGAGATCGTCAACCTCACCACCCCGGCCCAGTGCGACGAGCTCGCGGCCCGGATGACCGAGCTGGGCATCAAGCCGGAGTGGGAGGTCATGAGCGTGGCTCACATCCTCCAGGACCCCACCCGCCTCATCAACGCCGGGTTCGACACCCAGCCGTACTGGGTCAACGTCGTCCTCGGCCTGGACCGGTCCTTCCAGGGGGCGCTGCCCTACACCCCGCGGATCCTCCAGCAGATGGTCGACGAGCTGCCGGCAGGCGCGGAGCTGTGCGTCTCCGCCGTCGCGGCCAACCAGCTGCCCGCCATCACCCACGCCGTCCTGCTCGGCGGCCACGTGCGCGTCGGCCTGGAGGACAACCTCTACTACCGGCGCGGCCAGCTGGCCACCAACGTCCAGCTCGTCGAGAGGGCGGTGCGCATCATCCGCGAGCTCGGCCACGAGGTCGCCACGCCCGAGGAGGCCCGGCAGATCCTCGGGCTCAAGAGCCTCGCGCCCGCGGCCTCCGCCAACTGACCCCTGGCCTCCGCCCACTGACCCACCGGCCTTCGCCCACCGACCCCTCTCTCCAGCGCGCCGGGCTTCGGCCCGGCACCTCCGCACCGCTGCGGACGAAAGGACTCCCATGCGCCTGTCCCCCGCCGCCCTCGCCGGCGCCGCCGCCCTCCTGCTCGCCGCCTGCGCGTCGTCGGGCACGAACGCCCCGGCCGCGACGTCCCCGGCCGAGACGGCCTCCGGCGTGGCCGGGCAGCTTGCGACGGTCACCGTCGGCGTCATCCCCATCGTCGACACCGCGCCCATCCGGCTGGGCATCGAGGAGGGCATCTTCGCCGAGCACGGCCTCGAGCTGGAGCTGACCGACTCCGGCCAGGGCGGCGCGGCGACCATCCCCGGCGTGGTCAGCGGCCAGTTCCAGTTCGGCTTCTCCAACACCCCGGCACTCATCAGCGCCCACTCCCAGGGGCTCGACCTGCCGATCGTCGCCCCCGGCGCGGCATCGACCGGGGTGGCGGGGGAGGACACGGCCGCCATCGTCGTGCCCGCGGACAGCGACATCACCGACCCGGCCGCCCTCGCCGGCCGGACCGTCGCCGTCAACACGATGAAGAGCGTCGGCGACAGCACCGTGCGCGAGACGGTGGCCAAGGCCGGCGGGGATCCCGACGCGGTGAAGTTCGTCGAGATCGCCTTCCCCGACATGCTCGCCGCGCTGGCGGAGGGCCAGGTGGACGCCGCGTGGGTCGTCGAGCCCTTCTCGACCCTCGCGCAGGGCCAGGGCAACAACGTCCTCGCCTCCAACTACGTCGAGACCAGCCCCACCCTGCTCATCGCCGCCTACTTCACCTCGGCCACGCTCATGAAGTCCGACCCCGACCTCGTCGAGCGGTTCTCCGCCGCGATGAGCGAGGCGCAGGCCTTCGCGCAGGAGCACCCGGACAGGGTCCGCGCCGTCCTCGGCAGCTACATGAAGATCGACCCGGCCGTCGCCGACAAGCTCGTGCTGCCGCGCTTCCCGGACACCGTCGACCGCAAGGACGTCGAGTTCCTCGTCGACTTCGCCCAGCGCCAGGGCATCACCGAGGACACGGTCGACCCCGCCGCCCTGCTGCCCTGACCGCCGCCCGCCCGCGACCCCGTCGCCGTCGGCGCACCCTGATCGGAGAGCCCACATGTCCGCACCCGCGACCACCGGGGCCGCCGTCGCCCCCACCGCCCTGGATGCCCTCTTCGCGCCCTCCGGCGTCATGGTCGTCGGCGCCTCCGCGACGCCGGGCAAGCTCGGCGCCGTCATGGCCGAGTCCCTCGCCGGGTACGACTCGCCGCTGCACCTGGTGAACAGCCGGGGCGAGGGCATGCACCCCAGCGTCGGCGAGGCGCTGGCGGCCGGCGGCGGCGTCGACCTCGCCGTGCTGTGCGTGCCGGCCCCCGCCACGGCGCGGGCGCTGCGCGAGTGCGCCGAGGGCGGCGTGCGTGCCGCGCTCGTCTGTGCTGGCGGGTTCGCCGAGGCCGGCGGGGCGGGGAAGGAGCACCAGCGGGCGGTGGAGCAGGTGGTCCGCGAGACCGGCGTCCGGCTGCTCGGCCCGAACACCTCGGGCTTCTTCGTCCCGGGCCGACGGCTCCTGGCCAGCTTCGTACCGGGGGTCGCCCAGCTCGCCGCCGGGCCGGTGGCCGTCGTCGCGGCCAGCGGCGGCGTCAACCACGCGCTGGCCTTCCGGCTCCAACAGGCCGGCGTCGGCCTCAGCCTCGGCGTGGGGCTGGGCGCCGCGGTCGACGTCGGCGCCGCGGACGTGCTCGAGCACCTCATCACCGACGAGCAGACCCGCGTCGTCGCGCTCCACCTCGAGACAGTCCAGGACGGGCCCGCGCTGCTGTCGGCGGTCCGGCGGCTCTCGGCCGTCAAGCCGGTCGTCGCCCTGGTCGTGGGCCGCAGCGACGTCGCGGAGTTCGCCCGGTCGCACACCGGGGCGCTGGCCACCTCCTGGCGGACCACCCGGGCGGTGCTGCGGCAGGCCGGCGCGGTGCTCGTCGACGACGAGGACGGCCTGGTCGACGCCGTGGCGGGGCTGGCCGGGCGGCGCCTGGCGCCGTCACCCGCGCCCGGCGTCGCCGTCATCACCGGCCAGGCCGGTCCCGGCCTCCTGGTGGCGGACGCCCTGCAGAGCGCCGGCGTCACGCTGCCGCGTCTCACCCTGGCCACCCAGGCCGACATCGCCGAGGTGCTGCCGCCGCTGACCTTCCAGGCCAACCCCGTCGACACCGGCCGCCCCGGGCCCGGCTTCGACCGGGTGGTGGCCGCCGTGGCGCACGACCCCGCGGTGGACGCCGTGGCGATCTACGCGCTGACCGAGCCGGTGGTAGACCTGCCCGCCGCCGTGGCGGCATCGGGCGCAGCCGACAAGGTGCCGGTGCTGCTCGGCGTGGACGGCCCGCCCGCCGACGTCGCCGCAAAGCGCGCCGCCGCAGATGAGGCCGGGATCCCGCTGATCTCCGGGCCGACGGCGCTGGCCCGCGGCGTGGCCGCCCTGGTCGAGGACGCCACGGCACGCCACGCGCGCGCCCAGGAGGCGACCCCGGCGCGGCCGTGGCCCGGCCTGACGGGGCCGTGGGACGAGGTGCGTGGCAAGGAGCTGCTCGAGGCGCTGGGGGTGCCCACCCCGCCACGGCGCCGGTGCCGCGATCGCGCCGAGGCGGTGGAAGCCCTCGACGCGCTCGGCGGGCCGGTGGCCGTCAAGCTGGTCGACGCGGCCGTGCTGCACAAGACCGAGGTCGGCGGCGTCCACCTAGGTGTCCGGAACACCGAGGAGATGGAGCGGGCACTCGACGCGCTCGAGGCGGCCGGTGCGCGCGAGGTCCTGGTCGAGGCCATGGCGGCCCCCGGGGTCGACCTCATCGTGGGGGCACGCCGCGACCCGGTGTTCGGCCCCGTGCTGCTGCTGGGCCTGGGCGGCACGGCGGCCGAGGTCCTCGCCGACGTCGCCATCCGCACCGTCCCGCTGAGCGACCGCGCGGCCGCGGGCATGGTCGACGACCTGCAGGCCCGGCGGCTGCTGTTCGGGCACCGAGGAGGCCCGACGGTCGACCCGGAAGAGCTCGCGAGGGTGCTCACCGCCGTCGGCAACGTGCTGCTGGTCAACCCGGACGTCGCCGAGATCGAGGTCAACCCCCTGCGGCTCACCGCCGACGGGCTGGTGGCCCTCGACGCCGTCGTCATCACCCAGGAGCAGCCCTGACCCCGTTCGCGGGCATGCATGCAGGAGGTCCCGACCCTGGCGCCGCAGAACCTGGCCTTCTAGCATCGAGCAGGTGAGGGCACCACCTGCCCGACGACCCGACCGGCTGTCATGAACAAGGCCCTGCTGGTCGCCGTCGACGACGACCCAGACCTGCTGCGCGACGTCGAGCGGGAGCTGGGCAACCGGTACGCGCGTGACTACGAGGTGCGCTGCCTGGGTTCGCCGGCCGAGGCGCTCGCCATCCTGGAGGCGCTCGCGGCCGCCGGTGAGGACGTCGCGCTCGTGCTCGCCCCCGAGACGCTGGCGGGCCAGCCCGGCACCCGGCTGCTGGCGGAGGTGCGCCGCCTGTTCCCCCAGGCCCAGCGGGTGCTGCTCATCGGGTGGGGCCGGCTCGGCCACCGGGTCACCGGCGAGCTGATCCTCGAGGCGATCAGCACCGGCCAGATGGACCACTACGTCGTGCGACCGGCGCTGCCGCCGGACGAGCAGTTCCACCAGGCCATCTCCAGCTTCCTGCTCAGCTGGGCCGAGGCGCGCCACCGGGTCCCGTACACGACGGACGTCATCGGCGAGACCTGGTCGGGCCGCGCCTACGAGCTGCGCGCGGTGCTGGAACGCTGCGCGATGCCCCACCGGTTCTTCCTGGCCAGCTCCCCGGAGGGGCGCGCCGTCCTGGGCAGCGTGGGCGCGCGGACCCGGCTGCCGGTCCTGGTGATGCCCGACGGGCGGGTGCTCGAGGACCCCAGCGACGTGGACATCGCGCGGACCTCCGGCACCGTCGTCGGCCCCGAGGGCGACGAGTACGACCTCGTGATCGTCGGCTGCGGACCGGCCGGCCTCTCCGCCGGCGTCTACGGCGCCTCGGAGGGGCTGCGCACGCTGATCATCGACTCGGGCAGCATCGGCGGGCAGGCCACCTTCAGCTCCTCCATCCGCAACTACCTCGGCTTCCCCCGGGGCGTCAGCGGCGCGGAGCTGGCCCGCCGGGCCTACGAGCAGGCGTGGGTCTTCGGGGCGCGCTTCGCCTTCATGCACTCGGTCACCTCGCTGCGCCACGACGACGGCACCACCGTCCTGGACCTCGACACCGGCGGGGTGGCGGTCGGACGCGCCGTCGTGCTCGCCACGGGCGCCAGCTACCGCCGCCTGGGCGTCGCACCCCTCGAGGCGCTCCAGGGCGCCGGCGTCTTCTACGGCGCCGCCGCCACGGAGGCGCCGCTGGTGGCGGGGGAGGACGTCTACGTCGTCGGGGGCGCGAACTCCGCGGGGCAGGCCGCCCTGCACCTGGCCCGCTACGCCCGGCGCGTCACCCTCGTCGTGCGCGCCGCCACGCTCGCCGCCGGCATGTCGCACTACCTGGTCCGGCAGGTCGAGGCGGCACCGAACATCGTGGTCCGCACCGGGACCGAGGTGGTCGACGGCGGCGGCGACGGCTGGCTGGAGCACCTCGTGCTGCGCGACCGCGCGGACGGCGCGGAGGAGCGCGTCGCCGCCCACGACCTCTTCCTCATGATCGGGGCCCGCCCGCACACCGCCTGGCTGCCCGACGTGGTCGAGCGCGACCCGCTCGGCTTCGTCATGACCGGGCCGGACGTGAGCGCCGAGGCGAGCCGCACGCTCGGGCGCCCGCCGCTGGCGCTGGAGACCAGCGTCCCCGGGGTCCTGGCCGCCGGGGACGTGCGGCACGGGTCGGCGAAACGCGTCGCCTCCGCCGTCGGCGAGGGCTCCATCGCGATCCGGCTGATCCACCGGCTGCTCGCAGCCGCCCCCTGAGGAGGGCGGCGCGGCCGCGGCGGCGCGAGAACCCGCCCCGCGCACTCAGCCCGTGTGCCGCCCGGTGAGCTTGTCGCGCAGCCGGTCGACCAGCCCGACGCCGGGGCCCAGGGTCTTGTGGAACAGCTCGGAGTGCGGCGCGCTCGGGTGCGGGCGGGTGGGGGCCAGCTTCTTGGCGGTCTCGACCTTCTCGCCGAGCTCGACGAGCTTCTCCCGGGGGATGTTCGCGCGCAGCTTGGGGAACTGCTCGGTCTCCTCGTCGCCGGCGTGGTGGCGCAGCTGCGCCTCGAGCTCGCGCACCAGCTCCATGAACCGCGAGTCCGAGGCGGACACGTCCTCCATCCGCTTCATGACCTGGACGATCTCGTCGTGCTCCTTCTTGTCGTGCTCGACCTCCTCCTTGCCGTTGGGCAGGTGCTCCTCCATGACGGGGTAGACGTACATCTCCTCGGCGACGGCGTGGCGCATCACCTCCGCGATCACGGTGTCGGCCAGGTCCCGACGCTGTGTCTCGTCGGCGGTGCCCTCGATCTGCCCGAGGAGCGCGAGCATGTCCTTGTGGTCGGCGGTGAGGATGTCGACGACGTCGGTGCTCTGCGCACCGCTGGCGGTCTCGGTCACGGTCCTGCCTCCTGTGCGTCGTTGCCGTGCGGGGTCTTCCGAGGGTAGGCAACGGCACCCGGCCCGGCACGTCCTGCCACGGCAACGGCACCCGGCCCGGCACGTCCTGCCACGGCAAGCCCTATCGGGCTGGATCAGGACGGGGCACCGGCGGCGGCGCCGTCGCGCAGCCACGCCAGCACCGCCAGGACCCGCCGGTGGTCGTCGTCCGACGGCGGCAGGTCGAGCTTGTCGAAGATCGAGGAGATGTGCTTCTCCACCGCCTTGGGCGTGACCACCAGGGCCCGGGCGATCGCGGCGTTCGTCCGGCCCTCCGCCACCAGGCCGAGCACCTCGCGCTCGCGGTCGGTCAGGCGCTCGACCGGCCGGGCCCGCCGGGCGGTGAGCAGCTGGGCCACCACCGTCGGGTCGAGCACCGTGCCGCCGGCGACGAGCCGCTCGAGCGCGTCGCTCAGCTCCTCCAGCGCGGCCACCCGGTCCTTGAGCAGGTACCCCACCCCGCCGCCGGTGGCCAGCAGGTCGCCCGCGTAGGACTCCTCGACGTACTGGGACAGCACCAGGATCGCAGTGCCCGGCGCCCGGTCGCGGATCTCCAGCGCCGCGCGCAGCCCCTCGTCGGTGAACGACGGCGGCATCCGGACGTCGACGACGGCCACCTCGGGCCGCTCCCGCACCACCGCCTCGACCAGCTGGACGCCGTCGCCCACCGCGGCGACGACGGCGCAGCCCGCCTCCTCGAGCAACCGCACGAGTCCCTCGCGGAGCAGGAGGGAGTCCTCGGCCAGGGCGACGCGCACGTCCCGGACTCTACGGGACCGGCGCCGTCCCGCCGGTGAGGCGGACGCGGCGTCGGCGGCGCAGGACGGCGCTGCCGGGCCGTCACAGGCCCGGCAGCAAACATGCGCGGCGACTACGGGATGACCGCGGTCAGGGTCGTGCCATCCCCCTCGGGGCTGTCGACCTCCAGCCGGCCGTCCACCCCGGCGAGCCGGTCGGCGAGGCCCTGGAGCCCGTGGCCCTTGCCCAGGCTGGCGCCCCCGCGGCCGTCGTCGCGCACGACCACCCGCAGGGCGCCGTCGGCCTCCTCCGCCACCCACACCCCGACGCGGGAGGCGCCGCTGTGCTTGGCGGCGTTGGTCAGCGCCTCGGTGACGACGAAGTACGCGGCGGACTCGCGCGCCGGGGCCAGGCGCCGCTCGGGCTCGAGGGCGACGTCGAGCCAGACCGGGATGGGGCTGTGCCCGGCGGCGGAGGCCACGGCCGCGGCCAGGCCCCGGTCGGTGAGGACCGGCGGGGCGATGCCGCGGGAGAGGGCGCGCAGCTCGGACAGGCTCTCCTGCACGTGGGTCACCGCCTCGTCCAGCAGGCGCCGGGCGGCCGGGGAGTCGTCCTCGGCGAGGCGGCGCTGGGCGGCCTGGAGGTCCATGGAGAGGCGGACCAGCCGCTGCTGCGGGCCGTCGTGGATGTCGCGCTCGATGCGCCGCAGGGTCTCCGCCTCGGCGTCGACGACGGCGGCGCGGCTGGCGGTGAGGGTCTCCACCCGCTCGCGCAGCTGCCGCTCGCTCGTCGCCCCCAGCGTGACCCGGGCCAGCCCCCGGTGCACCACGACCAGCGCGTGGGTCACGGCCGGCGCGGAGAGGAGGAAGACGACGCCCACCGCGGTGGTGACGACGACGTCGGCGACCGGGCCGTCGAACCCGAGCAGCCAGGCCAGGCCGTAGCGGTCCGCCGAGCGCAGGAACGGCTCGTACAGGACGTAGAGCGGGCCGCCGATGCCGATCGCCCACCAGGTGATCGTGAGGATGAAGGTGGTCAGGGCCACCGGGAAGTCGAGGAGCAGGTAGAGCAGGTCGAGCCAGCGCTGGCCGTCGCGGAGCTTGGCGAGCACGCGGCGCCAGAACCGGGGCTCGGGCGGCGTGTACGGGCGCGGCCGTGGGATCGGCTGGCCGACGGCGGCGAGGCGGCGGCCCTCCAGGTCGCCCAGGCCGCCCGCGGCGCTCAGCGTCAGCGCCATGACGGGTAGGCCGAGCAGGGTGACCAGGAGTCCGGCGCTGAGGCTGATGCCCGCGACGAAGACGACGAAGCCGACGATGGCCAGCGGCAGGCCGGCGAGGAGGTAGACGGCCTCGCGGCCGGCGCGGCGGAGGAGGCCCGAGAGCCCGATGCTGGAGGGCACGGGCGGGACGGTAGCAGTGGTTGCGCTCATGTCCTCGAGCCTTCCGGGCGCCGCCGTCCGCCACCAGGGAGCCTGCACGCCAGCTGGGGGTAGGGCTGACCCCACCTCACGCGTGCTCAGGCCTCGACCGCGGCGACGCCGTCGGCCCGCTCCTTTCCGACGCCATCGACCGACGGGGGCGTGCGGCCGTCGACCGACGGGTTCCCGACGCCGTCGAGCGACTCCCCGCCGTTGCCGGCGACACCGGCGAGCAGGCTGGCGAGGTTGAGGCCGGTCAGCGCGCCGATGACGTGCTGGCCCTCGCCGAGCACCTGGCCCGCGATCTTCGTGACGGCGCCGGCGCCGTCGGTGCCGACCACCGTGAGGTTGTCGATCTGGCCAACCGGCTCGGCGGCGGCCCGGGTGATCTCCGGGAGCAGGCCGACGAGCTGCTGCATGATGACGGCGCTGCCCTGCTGGGCCAGCGCCTCCGCCTGCGCCCGGGTGGCCTCGGCGGTCGCCAGGCCCTCCGCCCGGGCGGCGGCGGCGCGGGCCTCGCCGAGCGCGGTGATGGCCCTCGCCTCGTTCGCCTGGGCGGCGAGCTCGGCCTCGGCCATCGTCGTGCGCTTGAACGCCTCCGCCTCGGTCTCGGCCTTCCGGGCGTCGCGCGCGCCCTCGGCCTCCTTCGCTGCGGCGTACGCGGCGGCGTCGGCGGGCTTGCGCACGTCGATGTCGAGCTGCTGCTCGGTGACCTTGGCCTTCTCCTCCAGCGCGGCGCGCTCCTCGGTGGCGACGATCCGCTCCTGCTCGGCCCGGGCGCGCTGACCGGCGGCCTCGGCCTCGGCGTTGGCCTTGTCGGTCTCGGCCTTGATGGTCGCCTGCTTGAGGGCGAGGTCACGCTCGCGCTCGGCGATCCGCTCCTGCGCCTGGAGCTGGGCGGTCTCCGAGGCGAGCCGCGCCTCGGCCTCCTGCACCTCGGCGATCTGCCGCGCCCGGGCGGCCTGCGCCCGGCCGAGGTTGGCCAGGTAGTCCGACCCCGGGGTGGAGATGTCCGAGAGGTTGACCAGGTCGATGTGGAAGCCCTGCTGGTGCAGGTCCGGGCGGATCGAGTCGAACACCTGCTTCTGCAGGGCCTCGCGGTCGGAGATGATCTCCTCGACCGTCATCGAGCCCAGCACCGGGCGCAGCGCGCCCTCCAGCGCCTGCTGGAGGGGCTGCTCGAGGTTGGCCTGCTGGCTGGTGAACCGCTGCGCGGCCCGGCGCACGCCGTCGGCGTCGCCGCGGACCTTGAACAGCACGGACGCCTTCACCCCGACGGAGATGAAGTTCTTGTCCACCCCTTCGACGGTCAGCGAGAGCTGACGCTGCTCGAGGGAGATACGGGTGACGGACTCGAAGAAGGGCTTGACGAAGGCCCGGCCACCGATGACGACCCGCGGTCCCTTGCCGTCGACGACATCGCTGAGCGGCAGCGCGTCCAGGCTCCCGGTGGGGCCGCCCTTGGTGTCGTTGCGGCCGACGATCACGAGCGCCTCGTTGAGGTCCACGGTCCGGATGGACCGCCGCACCATCGCGAACACGACGATGGCGGCCACGAGGACGGCCCCGATGACCGGGATGCTTCCGATGATGAGTTCCACGGCTCGATTCCTTTGCTGGATGCGCGATTCGCGCGGCTCCGAGCGCCAGTGCGTCAAACCGCACGCGCGCTGTCCGTGCAGTTTCTCAATTTCGGGTGCCATGCGGGCGCATATTCCGTCAGGCAGTCCACAAATCTGCGCCCGCCAGGGAGCTTCCGGGTGGCTCCCGGATGGACGGTGGGCGAGGGAACGGCGGTCGCGAGCGACAATCGGGGGGAACGCGCTGTCGATCCGGCCCGGCGCGGGCGTCTCACCGCCCCGTCGCCACCGAGCCTTCGAGGACCAGCCGCGCATGAGGGGGAGCGGCGCCCCGGAAGCACCGAGGGAGAAGAGACGTGGATCGTCGGCGAGTGGTCGCCGGGTCGTCGCTGGTGGCGGCGACGCTGTTCTGGGCCGGGAACTACGTGCTCGGGGCGGTCGCCGTCGGGCAGATGGATCCGCTGAGCCTGGTGGTCCTGCGCTGGGCGCTCGCCCTCGTCCCCCTCGTGGTCATCGCCCAGCTCACCGAGAAGCCAGACTGGCGGGAGGTCGTCCGGCACTGGCCCTGGCTGGTGACGCTGAGCCTCACCGGCCTGGCCGGGTACAACCTGCTGCTCTACGCCGCGCTGGAGCACACCAGCCCGTTCAACGCCTCGCTCATCAACGCCTTCGCCCCCGCGCTGATCCTGCTCGCCGCCGCGGTGTTCCTGCGCCAGCGGCTGACGCTGTGGGGCGTGGCCGGAGTGCTCGTGGCGCTCGTCGGCGTCCTCGTCGTGCTCACCGACGGAGCCCTGGCCGACCTCGCGAGCCTCGACCTGGGGGCAGGGGACCTGCTCATGCTCGGCGCGATCGGGGTGTGGACGGCCTACACCATCATCGGCCGCCGCGCCCCGGCGCTGCCCCCGATCGCCTCCACCGCCGCCCAGGCGGCGGTGACGCTCGTGGCCACGACGCCCTTCGCCGTCGCCGGCGGCCTCGACCTGCCCCGGGACGCCGGCGGGGCGTGGTCGCTCGTCTTCATCGCGCTGTTCCCCTCGGTGCTGTCCTACCTGCTGTGGAACCGGGCGCTGACCGTGTTCGAGGCCGGGCGGGCCGGCGTCTACCTCAACCTCATCACCGTCTTCACGGCCCTCGCGACGGTCCTCATGGGCCAGCCGCTTCACCTCGCCCAGGTTCTCGGCGGCGTCCTCGTCCTCGCCGGCGTGGCGCTGACCGGCCGCCGCCCGCCCGCGCCGGCGCTCGCGGACACGGTCGGCGCCGGCGGGGCCCCGCAGGCCCGCGGCGCCTGAGACCGGCCTGGGACTACGGAAGGGGGGGGCGGCCGGGCCGCACCGCCCCGGCCGGCCCTCGCCGGTTCACCGTCAGGCCTGGGCGGCCTCGCGCTCGGCGACGACCTCGCGCACCGGCGCGGTGTCGGGGCGGAGGCGCCGGACGAACGGTGCGCACAGCACGCCGACCAGGCCGAGGCAGCCGCCGACGACGAACGCGACCTCGGTGCCGGCCACCGTCGCCTGGGCCTCGCCTGCCTGGCCGGCGGCGGCCGCGGCGGCACCAATGGTCAGCGCGGCGACCAGCACCGCGGTGCCCGCGGCACCGGCCAGCTGCTGGAGGGTGTTCATGATCGCGCTGCCGTGCGGGTACAGGTGCCGCGGCAGGGAGCCCAGCGACACGGTCATCAGCGGCGTCATGACCAGGGCCATGCCAGTGCAGAAGACCAGGTGCATGGCGACGACGAGCCCGAGGGGCGTGTCCGCGCCCACGGTGCTCAGCCAGAACTGGCCGCCGGCCATGAGGATCGTGCCGGGGATGACCAGCGGCCGCGGACCCGCGACGTCGTAGATCTTGCCGGCGACGGGGGAGAGGATGCCCTGGATCAGCCCGCCGGGCAGCAGCAGCAGGCCGGTGGTCGCGATGCCGACGCCCGCGCCGGCCTGCAGGTAGATGGGCAGCACCACGACCGTGCCGAGCATCGTGGCCATGGCAATGACGACGACCGCGACGGAGATCCGGAAGTTGTGGACGGTGAACGGGCGCAGGTCGAGCAGCGCGGCGTCGGTGCGCTGCAGGCGCAGCTGGCGCCGGACGAACAGCACGAGCGCGACCACGCCGACGGCGAGCGCGGCCAGCGGCGCCAGGTGGCCCTGCAGGACGGCGCCGAGCGAGGCGAGGGCGTAGACGAGCCCGCCGAAGCCGAGCGCCGCCAGCACCACGGAGCCGGCGTCCATCCGGGCCTGGATCGTCTCGTTCGTCGTCCGGATGAGGACGAGGCCGAGCGCGAGGACGACGAGGCCGAACGGCAGCATCATCCCGAACAGCGCGCGCCAGCCGAAGTGGTCGACGACGACGCCGGAGAGCGTGGGCCCGACGGCGGGGGCCATGGAGATGACGACGGAGTTGAGGCCCATCACCATGCCGCGCTTCTCCACGGGCACCGAGGTCAGCGTGGTGGTCATGAGCAGCGGCAGGATGATCGCGGTGCCGGCGGCCTGGATCACGCGGGCGAGCAGCACGACGGCGAAGCTCGGCGCCAGCACCGCCAGCGCGGTCCCGACGACGAATAGGACGAGCGCGGCCGTGAACAGCGCGCGGCTGGTGAAACGCTGGATGAGGAAACCGGTGGTCGGGATGACCACGGCCATGGTGAGCATGAAGCCGGTGGTCAGCCACTGACCCGCGGCCGGGGTGACGGCGAAGTCCGCCATGATCGGCGGCAGCGCGACGCTCAGCGCGGTCTCGTTGAGCATCATGACGAACGCGGACACCACCAGCACGGCGAGCACCGGGCCGACCCGGCCGACCACCTTCTCCGTCTCGATGGCCGCGGGCGCCTGCGGGCTGGGTGCGGGGCGCGAGCCGGGCGTGGGCGCGCGGTGCTGACGCGGGGCGTCTGTCATGGGACCTTCTTCCTGGGCGGAGCAAACCCCGACATGATGTCACTGTGTGACAACATGGCATAAGAGGACACCGACGGTGCTCCGTGTCACACCGGGCCGCGTGCTAGGAAGGACCGCATGGAGGACGACGCCGCACCCGACCTGCGCACGAGGCGCCGGCTGGACACCCGCATGGAGATCCAGGAGGCCGCCCTCGAGCTGTTCGAGGAGCAGGGGGTGCGGGAGACGACCGTCCAGCAGATCGCGGAGCGGGCCGGGGTCTCCGCCCGGACGTTCTTCCGCTACTTCGCCACCAAGGAGCAGGCGGCCCTGCCCGGCCAGCACCGCCTGGTCCGCGCGATCGACGCCATGGAGTTTCCCGACGCCGACCCCGCCGCCGTCCTGCGCGCCGTCGAGCAGGCGGCGGAGGCCGTCATGGCCGGTGAGAACGACCCGGAGCTGGCGGAGCACCGCCGCGTGGCGCGCCTCCTCGCCCGCGAGCGGGACCTGCGCTCCCTCGCCGCCTCCCAGGAGCAGCTCCTCATCGCCCGCCTGCGCGCCCGGCTCGCCGACCGGCTCGGCGGCGACGCGGCGTCCCTGCTGCTCGTGGCCGAGATCGCCGTCGCCGTCTGGCGCGCGGCGTGGGACCGGTGGGGCGAGCTCGCCCTCGAGGGCGAGGTGCGGGACCCGGTCGAGGTCTACCGCGCATGCCGGAGCGACCTGCGGCGCATCGTCGGCTGAGCCGGCGCCGGTCGCGGTAGCCGCGAGCGACGCGACGGGGCCGCTATCTCGAGCGAGGTGGTCGGGGTCGCTACCGGCGGGACGGCTCCGGCTCGGCCGGCCCGTGCAGGAAGTCCAGCGCGTTCTTCAGCACGGCATTGTCGCCGCGGCTCGTCCATGAGCGCCAGGGCCGGCTCGGCGAGGCCTGTGAACCGCACGTCGACGCCGCCGTGGGTCTCCGCCGCCTCCGGGATCCACTGGCCGACGTGGATGCCGCCGCGGCCGGCCTGAGCGCTGGCACGCACGATCCGGTCCCGAATCCGCCGCCGGACCCTTCTTGACTTCATGCTGACACCGTGTCAACTTAGTGGACGTGACGTAAGGAGGGTCACATCACGAGGCGGTGCGCTACGGCCGAAGGACCCACGTCCGGCTCCCCGGTGCACCGTCCGCCGTCGCCGGCTCCCCGCCCCCGGGGGGAGCTGACCCCTCGTGACGGTTCGTGACCCCCGACCCTGCGTGACGCCACAGCGGGCGCCGCGCTGACGAAAGGCAGTGCCGATGACGGACACGACAACCGCCGCGAGCAAGACCGTCAACACCGTTCTCGGGCCCGTGCCCGCGGAGGACCTGGGCGTCGTCGCGGTCCATGAGGCCCTGCTCTCGGTGGTCCCGGGGGCCGAGCACGCGTACGACATCACGATCGACCGCGCGGAGATCTTCGAGGTCCTCGCCACGAAGCTGACGGACTTCCGCGCGGCCGGCGGGAAGACGATCGTCGACAGCACCGGCATGTTTCACGGCCGCGACGTGCGGCTGTACGAGGCGCTCTCGCGGGCGACCGGCGTGCACATCGTCGCCTCGACCGGCATGGGCCCGGAGGAGATGCTCGGCGGGTACTTCCTCACCCCCCAGACCAACCCCCCGACGCCGTGGCCCGCGGAGAAGTTCGCCGACCTCTTCGCCCAGGAGGTCACCGACGGCATGGTCGTCCCGCGCGTGGAGCGCCGGGGCGCCGCCGGCCTGGTCGCGACCACGGCCACCCGGGCGGGCATGACCGCCACCGACGAGAGCCTGTTCCGCGGCGCCGCCCGCGCCGCGCAGGTCACCGGGGTACCGGTGTCGATCCGGTTCGGGGCCGACGCGGTGGCCGAGCTCGACGTCGTCCTGGACGAGGGCCTGCCGGCCGACCGCGTCGTCGTCGGCGGGCTCGACCGCCGGGACGCCGTCGCCGCCGGGGCGCCGCTGGAGGTCGCGCGCCGCGGGGCGTTCGTGGCCCTGGACCACGTCGGCCTGAACGACGACGGCGACCACCTCACCGACCGGGAGCGCGCCGCCCTGGTGGTCGAGCTCGTCGAGGCCGGCTTCGGCAACCGGGTGCTGGTCTCGAGCAACGCGATCGGCGTGGCCAAGGGCCGGCCCGCCTACGACCTGCCGTTCGGTTACGCCGCGACGACCTTCGTGCCCCTGGTCACCACGCTCGGCCTGGACGAGGCGGATGCCCGGCGGATCCTCGTGGACAACCCCCGGGACCTGCTCACCCTGGCCTGAGCCTCCGGCCTATTGCTTTGTGACGTATTGGAGCTTGAACATGTCGAGAGTCAACACGGTCCTCGGGCCGATCCCGGCCGAGGAGCTGGGCGTCGTCGCCATCCACGAGCACATCGGGTACGGGATGCCCGGCTCGGAGCTGGACACGCGGTGGTGGAAGAGCCCTGAGGAGCGCTACGAGGAGACCGTCCCCAAGCTGCGGCAGTTCCACGAGTACGGCGGCGGGACCTTCGTGGACGCCACCGGCATCTGCAACGGCCGCGACGTCGACTACTACAAGTCCCTGTCGGCCAAGACCGGCGTCCACATCGTCGCCTGCACCGGCTTCGTCGGCGGCGACACCGCCCTGCCGCACTTCGCCCGGGCGTCCGTGGACTACCTGACCCGCCAGTTCGTCCACGAGATCACCGTCGGCATCGGCACCACCGGCGCCCGCGCCGGGGTCATCAAGGTCGGCGTCAGCCGCGGCGGGCGCATGACGGACCTGGACAAGCGCATCTACCGCGCCGCCGCCCGCGCCGCTCTGGCCACCGGGGTGCCCATCCTGACCCACCTGGCCATCGACGCCGAGAACGCCATCGCCATCTTCGCCGAGGAGGGGCTGGCGCTGGACCGGGTGCTCTTCGGTCACGCCGACGACGGCGTCAACGCCGAGAAGACGCGGGACACCTGGATCGCCGAGCAGGGCGGCCGGGTCGGCTTCGACACCTTCGGCTACGAGACCGAGCTCGAGGACCCGCCGTTCTGGGCCCGCCCCCGCCAGGAGCGCCTGGACCACTTCCTGCGCTTCATCGGCAAGCACCTGGACAAGGCGCTCGCCTCGGCCGACGCCAACTGCTCCCCGCTGGGCTGGCCCGGCGTCAAGGGCCACACCGTCAACTACATCTTCGAGGACCTCATCCCCGACCTGCGCCGGGCGGGCGTCGACGAGGCCACGATCACCCGGCTGTTCGTCGAGAACCCCGCCACCTTCCTGTCCATCCAGAACTGACCCGCCCTGTCCATCCAGAACTGACCCGCAACCGGCCCCGCGGGCCATCAGCCGTCCCCCGACCGCTCACCACTCCTCCACCTATGGCGCACCGACGCGCCCGATCAGAAGGCGAAGAACAATGAAGACTTCGGAACTCGCGAACCTCAGGATCGCCATCGTCGGCGCCGGGTACGGCGGCGCGGCCGCGGCCAAGGCGCTGAGCCTCCTGGGCGCCGACGTCACCGTCTACGAGCAGGCCACCGAGATCAGGGAGGTCGGCGCCGGCATCGGCCTGCGCCCCTCGTCCATGGCCGCGTTCCGCCGGTGGGGGATCTTCGAGGCCATCGCCGCCGTGAGCTCGGCGAGCGACTACTTCGAGATCCTCACCGCCACCGGTGAGCCGATCATGAAGGACACCTGGCCGGAGTCGGGGGAGGAGAAGAACACCTACCTCATCCACCGCAACGACTTCATCCAGGCGCTCGTCGGCGTCCTGCCCGAGGGCATGCTCCGCGTGGGCCACAAGCTCGAGGCCGTCACCGACCGCGGCGACGGGGCGACCCTCACCTTCGCCAACGGCACGACCGTCGAGGCCGACCTCGTCGTCGGCGCCGACGGCATCAAGTCCACGGTGCGCCGCCAGCTGTTCAGCGACCAGCAGCCGGTGTTCGCCGGCGAGCACGCCTACCGCGCCGTCGTCGACGCCGACGCCGCCCACGGCCTGGTGATGGACGACAACCTGCGCATGTACATCGGCAGGGGCACGAAGGTCTACGCCCTGCCGCTGCGGCACCGCAACCAGCTCTCCTTCGACGTCACCGTCCTCAACCCCGACGGCACGTGGACGCCGAACGTCTCCCAGGACGACATGCTGGCGACGCTCGAGGGCTTCGACGAGCGCATCGTCAAGACCGCGCAGGACCTCGACTGGAGCAAGGTCTCCATCCGCGCCGTCTACGACATCGACCCGGTCGACACCTGGCACTCGGACGCCGTCGTCCTGCTCGGCGACGCCGCCCACTCCATGTGCCACCACCAGGGCCAGGGCGCCAACTCGGCCATCCTCGACGCCGACGCCCTCGCGGAGTCGCTCCGGGAGGCCGACTCGGTCCCGGAGGCCCTGGCCCGGTACCAGGCGACCCGCAAGCCGGTGACCGACGAGCTCCAGCGCATCTCGCGCCAGGGCTGGACCGAGGACGAGCTCAACGACGTCTTCCCCGGCCAGAAGACCGCCGCGAAGTGAACAGGACGAACTGAACGCCATGACCCTGCACCCCGAGATCGCCAAGATCGTCGCCACCCTGCCGCCCCCGCCCCCGGGGCCGATCGACCCCGCGGTCCTGCGGGCCGCCGAGGAGGCCCAGGTCCCGCCGCCGGCCGAGCGCCTGCCGCTGCACGCCGTCGAGGGCCGCGCGGCGGTGACGCCCGCGGGGGAGGTGCCGGTGCGGATCTACACCCCCACCGCGGCGGAGAGCTCCGGCCTGCTCGTGTACTTCCACGGTGGCGCCTTCTTCCTGGGCAGCCTCGACACCCACGACCACGTCGCGCGGGCGCTGGCCAAGGAGACCGGGCTGAGGGTGGTCTCGGTCGGCTACCGCCGGGCGCCCGAGGCGGCGTTCCCGGCCGGTCTCGAGGACTGCTACGGCGTGGTGCGCTGGGCCGCGGAGAACGACGACACGCTGGGCTGGGACGGGACGACCCTGGCGCTCGCGGGCGACAGCTCGGGCGGCACCTTCGTCGCCGCCGTCGCCGCCATGGCCCACGACGACGGCTTCGACCGCATCACCCACCAGGTGCTGTTCTACCCGTCCCTGGACCTCGACTTCGACGTCGACCGGTACGCGTCCCTCCGGGAGAACGCCGCGGGGTACGGCCTGGAGACGGCCGGGCTGAAGCCCTTCAACGCGTTCTACCTCGACAGCGGCGCCGACCCGGCCGACCCCCGCGTCTCGCCGATCAAGCGCGAGGACCTCGCCGGGCTGCCGCCCGCCCTCATCCTCACCGCCGAGCACGACCCGCTGCGCGACGAGGGCGAGCTCTACGGCCGGAGGCTGCAGGAGGCCGGCGTCGAGGCGACGGTGCACCGGTACGCCGGCGCCAACCACGGCTTCGTGCAGAACTTCTCCTGGATCCCCGAGTACTACGAGGCCTTCGCCGAGACGGGCCGGTTCCTGCGGCGGCGCTAGGAAGGGAAAACTCATGACGCACGACGTGGCGGTGCACCCCCTGGTGTCGCCGTGGGGCCGGTTCGGCCTGTACAGCTTCTTCATCGACGCGCCCGAGCCGGCGATCGTGGACACCGGGGTCGCCTCCTCGCCGGCCGCGGGCATGGTGCCGGCGCTGGAGGACCTGGGCCGCGGCATCGAGGAGGTGCGCTGGATCCTGCTGACCCACGGGCACATCGACCACCTCGGCGGGGCGCACGCGTTGTGGGAGCTGACCGGGCGCCGTGCCCAGGTGGTGATCCACGAGGCCGACGCCGCGCTGCTGCGCGCGCGCCGGGCCCACGTGGACCTGTACCTGGACGTGCGCCAGCGGTACCTGCGCAACCCCGCCGCCGTCGAGGAGCAGACGGCGATGGCGCAGGCCGCGATCTCGGGCGAGATGGAGCCCACCATGCTGGTCAGGGGCGGGGAGCGCCTGTCGCTCGGGGGTGACGTGACCGTCTCGGTCCACCACATCCCGGGCCACACCGCCGGGTCCGTCGCGTACGTGATCGACGGGCAGGACGACGTCTTCGTCGGCGACGCCGCGCAGGTCCACGGCGCGGCCAACGGCTTCCCCGGCTACGAGGACCCGGTCGCCTACCGGGCGAGCCTGGAGTACCTGCGCGACGAGGTCCGCCCCCGGCACCTGTACCTGGGCCACCCGTACCGGACGGCGGACGGGGAGCCCTTCGGCGTCGAGCTGGACGCCGAGCAGGCGCTCCGGGCGCTGCAGGAGAGTCTGGACATCGAGGCCCGGATCGACGCCGCCGCCCGCCGCCACCTCTCCGACGGCGTGGGGGAGTCCGACTCGGTGTACGCCCCGTTCGTGGCGGTCGCCGAGGAGCTGGGCTACACCGGCGACCCGCGGCTGGAGCCGTCGCCGTTCTTCACCACCCTGCACGGGTACGCCCGGAGGTACGGCGCGACGACGCCGGAGAAGGAGCTGCACCGATGACCGAGACCATCACCGAGATCCGCACCTGGGAGTCCGGCGCGCAGAGGATCCGCATCCGCAAGGACCTGCGCGTGCCCATGCGCGACGGCGTCGAGCTCGCCGCCGACGCCTACCACGGCGTGGAGGACAAGCCCCGCCCGGCGCTGGTGGCGCTGTCCCCGTACGGCAAGGAGCTGCAGGCGCTGGCCCTGACGATGCCGCCGCAGCGGCGCCCGTCCCCGATGTGGGACGGGTGCATCGAGGCCGGCGACATCGCCCGGGTGGTCGCCGAGGACTACGTCCACGTCATCGGCGACCTGCGCGGGTCCGGCGCCTCGGGCGGCGAGCACATCGGCAACTACAACGCCGGCGGCGTGCCGCTGGGCCAGGACGCCTACGACTTCATCGAGTGGGTCGCCGCCCAGCCGTGGTGCGACGGCAACGTCGGCATGATCGGCATCTCCTACTTCGGCTCCATGCAGGTCTACGCCGCGGCCGAGCGGCCCCCGCACCTCAAGGCCATCTTCGTCTCCGGCGGCCACTACGACTTCTACGAGACCACCTACCACGGCGGGATCATGTGGTTCATGCCCCGGGCCGCCCGCGAGGGCCGCGGCGGGGACTCCGGCTGGGCGTTCACCGACCGCATCACCTCCCGCATGCTCGAGACGTACTCGGAGGAGGAGATCAAGGAGCGCGTCGCCAGGCGCCTGGCCGACCCCGACATCGCCGCCTGGCCCAACCTCGTGCACCTGCTGCACTACCCCAAGCACCACGAGGCCTGGTTCGACATCGTCATGAACGAGCTCGACGGGGAGTGGTACGAGGAGCGCAACCCGATCAACCTCGCCAAGAACATCGACATCCCGGTCTACCTGCAGATCGACCAGGGCCGCGGGTGGACCCTGGACGGGACCATCGAGCTCTTCAACGAGCTCCAGGGGCCCAAGCGCCTCGACATCGGCTCCTACCCCCCGATGCAGTCCCGGCCCTGGGTCGAGGAGCACGACAAGATGTTCCGCTGGTACGAGTACTGGCTCAAGGGCATCGACAACGGCGTCATGGACGAACCCGCCGTGAACGTCTTCGTCGAGGGCTCCCGCGAGGTGGTCACCGCCGCGCAGTGGCCGCCCAAGGACGTCGAGTACCTCCCGCTGTACCTGCGCCCGCGCCGCAAGCTCTCGCCTCAGCCCGAGCTGATGGGCACCGAGCACGCCGCGCCGGACGGCTTCTACCAGGCGCCGCTGACGGTGACGGACAAGGTCGAGATCCTGTCCTGGTCCACCGAGCCGTTCGCCGAGCCCACCGAGCTCATCGGCACCGGCGCCGCGCACCTCTTCGCCGCAATCGACCAGGACGACACCAACTTCATCCTGCGGCTGTGGGACGTGGCCCCGGGCGGGAGCCGGCAGCTGATCACCACCGGCTACCTCAAGGCCTCCCACCGCGAGCTCGACGAGCGCACCACCGAGGGCAACCCCTACCACCCGCACACCCGCTCCGTGCCGGTCGAGCCCGGGGCGATCGAGGAGTACGTGCTGCGCCTGTACCCCTTCGCGGCGACCTTCCGGGCCGGGCACCGGCTGACCGTCGAGCTGTCCAACAACGAGCCGCTGGTCGACGAGCACAACTCCCTGCTCCCGCCCGACGCCTTCCACCTGCCCGTGGGCCGGCCCGTCACGCACAAGATCTACCGCGACGCCGCCCACCCCTCCCGGCTGGTGCTGCCGTTCACCACCCGACCGGCGGCGGAGCAGGAGAAGTAGCAGAGCCGACCATACCCGGGCGCCCTCGGCGGGGGCGCCCGGGCACGGCTCCCGCGGCCGAGGCCGTGGCGGCCCAGGCGTCGATGCCCGCGAGGGTCACGCCAGCTCCTGGATGCGGACCAGGTTGCCGGCGGGGTCGCGCACGGCGCAGTCGCGGATGCCGTAGGGCTGCATGGTCGGCTCCTGGACGACCTCGACGTCGTCGGCCTGGATCTTCTCGAAGGTGGCGTCGAGGTCCGGGGTGGCCAGCAGGATCCAGCCGTAGGTGCCCTTGGCCATCATCTCGGTGATCGTGCGGCGCTCGTCGTCGGTGATGCCCGGGTCGGTGGCGGGCGGGGCCAGGAGGATGGAGGTACCGGGCTGACCGGCCGGGCCGACCGTGATCCAGCGCATCCTGCCGCTGCCGACGTCCTGGCGGACCTCGAAGCCGAGAACGTCGCGGTAGAAGGCCACGGAGGCCTCCGGGTCGTCGTGGGGCAGGAAGCTGGTGTGAATTCTGATGTCCATGGCGCGAAACGCTAGCGGCGGCGCCACGGCCGGTACTTCTCGATTCCTGATCGATCCCGACCGCCGGCGTCGGCGTCAGGTCGACCGGCGGCTCAGCTGCCGGGGGCGCCGTCCACGAGCAGGTGGCACCAGGAGTCGGCAAGGACGCTCAGCGCGGTCTCGCGGTCGACGACGCTCCAGCCCCGCTGCATCCAGCGCAGCGAGAGGTACTCCAGCTCACCGAAGGCCAGCGAGCACCGGATGTAGCGGGTGGCCGGGTCGAAGCGGCCGGCGTCGTCGAGCCCGTGCTGCATCTCCGTGATCGTCGCCGCGAACCACTGCTCCTTGGTGGCGGCGATGTCCGGCTCGACGGCGGCCGCCTGGTTGGCCGCGATGACGTACGACCGCGTGGCCGGCCACTGGTCGGCCTTGGTCTCGATGAAGCCACGGATGAGCCGCCGGTCGCCGGACCGGACGACCTCGCGCAGCGGCGGGTCGTCGGCGCTGGTGAAGATCTCGTCGAGGTCGGCGACGAGCTCCTGCATGAGCTGTGCCTTGGACGCGAAGTGCATGTAGAAGGTCGTCCGCGTCGTGCCCGCGGCCGCGGCGATGTCGTCGATCGTCGTGGCGACGTAGCCCTTCCCCTCGAAGAGCTCCAGCGCCTTCTCCAGCAGCAGGCGGCGGGTCATCTGCTTCTGGGCTTCTCGGAGGCGGATCACAGCCACACCCTACTGTCGGCGTTTCCATACGGGCAGTTCGGCCAGCGGTCAGCAAGACCTTGGGACTGACAAGGTGTCGCCGGCGACACCACGGGACCAAGGTCGTACTCGGGATACAAGATGGCATGTTACTAGACACTCCGTAAACCGACTGGTACAACTGTCCTCACTTGTGAAGCAGGGCACACAACGACGCGTGTTTTTCCACCGGTTCCACCCCCTCGGCCCGCGACCTGTCCTCCCCACCGGGCCCGTCCTTCCTGGAGTTCCTGTGCACCCCTCCTCCCCGGACCTGCTGAGTGCGCGCCGACGGCGTCGTCCGAGCTCGGTGCCGCCCGGGGGCCGGCCGTGAGCACGCCGCGCCTGCAGGTCCGTGACCTGTCGAAGACCTTCGCCGGCGTGACGGTGCTGGACCGGGCCACCATGAGCATCGCGCCGGGGGAGATCCACGCCCTGGTGGGGCAGAACGGCTCGGGGAAGTCGACTCTCATCAAGCTCATCAGCGGCGTCTATCGGGCCGACCCGGGCGGCGAGATCCTCGTCGACGGCGCCCGGGTGGGCCCGCCCGTGCATCCGGGCCGGCTGCACCAGGAGGGCCTGTCCTTCGTCCACCAGGACCTGGGCCTGGTCGCCGACCTCAGCGTCCGCGAGAACGTCCGCGTCGGCCGGCACTCGACCCGCCGGTTCACCCGCTGGATCGACAAGGCCCGCGACCGTGAGGCGGTCCGGCAGACCTTCGAGTTCCTCGGTCTGGACATCGCCCCCGAGGCCCGCGTCGCCACCCTCCCGCCGAGCGAGCGGGTCGCCGTCGCCGTCGCGCGGGCGCTGCAGGACCGCGAGGCGGGCAGCGGCGTCATCGTCTTCGACGAGTCCTCCCGGGCGATCCCGCGCGAGGCGCTGCCGGCGTTCTACGAGATGCTCCGCTTCCTCGCCGACCAGGGCACCTCGGTCCTGCTCGTCAGCCACAACCTCAAGGAGGTCCTGGCGGTCACCGACCGGGTCACCGCCCTGCGCAACGGCAGGGTCGTCGACACCGGCGTGCCCACTGCCGACCTCGACGAGGCCGCGCTGACCCGGCTCGTGCTCGGCCGCGAGGGCACGCTGGACGACCTCGTCACGACCTTCCCCGCCAAGGTGCTGCCCGGCGAGATCGCGCTCCAGGGCGTCGCCGGCGGCCGGGTGCGGGACCTCACCGCCCGGCTCCGTCGCGGGGAGGTTGTCGGGGTGACCGGAGCCGTGGACTCCGGGCTCCTCGACGTCTCCGCGCTGCTCGGCGGGGCCCGCGCGGGGGAGGGCCGCATCGTCGTCGACGGCGCCTCACTGGACCTCGTCCGGGCACGGGTGGCGGACTTCCTGCGCGCCGGCGTCGCCCTCATCCCGCAGGACCGCGCCGGCCAGGGCCTGGCCCTGGGGCTGACCGTGGAGGAGAACGTCACCGCCCCGCACCTCACCACCCGCGGGAAGGCGTGGTGGACGGGGCGACGGTGGCGCCACGCCGAGACCGACGGCGTCCTGGACACCTTCGGCGTGCAGCCCCGCAGGCGCGACGCCGTCGTCGCCACCCTCAGTGGCGGCAACCAGCAGAAGGTCCTCATGGGCAAGTGGCTGCTCGGCGGGCCGAGGCTCCTCGTCCTGGACGACCCCACCCAGGCGGTGGACGTCGGGGCCCGCGCCGCGATCCTCGAGGCGACCCGCAAGGCGGCCCAGGAGGGCACCACGATCCTGCTGTGCTCGGCCGAGGTCGAGGACCTCGCCGCCGTGTGCGACCGGGTCCTCGTCCTCGCCGACGGCGTCGTCGCCCGCGAGCTCGCCGGACCGCTCACCCCCGAGGACATCCTCACCGCCATCTTCACCCCCGTCGCAGGAGGCGCGGCATGACCACCACATCGACTTCCTCCGGCCAGGCGCGGGCCGGCGTCACCCAGCCGGGCCCGAAGACCGCGCCGGGCCCGCTCGGGCGCGCGGGCCGGGTGGTGCTCCAGCGCTACGGCCTCGTCCTCCTCTGGCTGCTCATGATCGCCCTGTTCGGCGTGCTCGTGCCCGGCCAGGTGAGCGGGCCGGACGCGCTCAAGGCGGTGCTCGGCCAGCAGACCCCGCTGGTCTTCCTCGGGCTGGCGCTCGTGTGCACGATGGCCGTCGGGGAGTTCGACCTGTCGTTCGCCTCGATCTTCGGCCTGGCCGCGACGACCGTGCCCGCGCTGGTCGTGCTCTACGGCTGGTCCTTCCCCGCCGCCGCCGCGGCCGCCGTCGTCGTCGCCGCGGTGATCGGGGCGATCAACGCCGCCCTCGTGGTCCTGGTGGGCATCAACTCGGTCATCGTCACGCTCGGCATCGGCAGCGTGGCCGGCGGCGCGGCGTACTGGATCTCCAAGGAGACCTCGGTCAGCGGCATGGACTCGGCGCTGTCGGCCATCGCGCTGGACCGCTTCCTCGGCCTGCCGCTGCTCTTCTGGTACGGCGCGATCCTCGTGGCGGCATTCGCCTACATGATGGGTGCCACCCCGCTGGGCCGGCACATCCTCTTCGTCGGATCCAACCGGGAGGTGGCGCGGCTCGCCGGCATCCCGGTCACGAAGGTCCGCATGGGCGCCTACCTGACGTCGGCCCTCATCTGCGGGGTGGGCGGCGTGATCATCGCGGCCGGGCTGGGCGGCTTCGACCCGGCGACGGCGGAGACCAACCTCATGCCCACCTTCGCCAGCGTCTTCCTCGGCACCGTCGCCGTCGTGCCCGGCCGGTTCAACCCGGTCGGGATGTTCATCGCCGTGTACTTCCTCCTGACCGGTGTCTTCGGCCTCCAGCTCCTCAGCTTCTCCGGCTGGGTCACCAACGTCTTCTACGGCATCGCCCTGGTGCTCGCCGTCACCGTCTCCTTCCTCCTCCAGCGGCGCGTGCGCGGCTGACCGCCACGCGCCGGCTCGTCCAGCAATCCCTCCAAGAGAACGGAATTGGTCCCCATGAAGAGATCCGTCAGCGTCCTGTGGGGGAGCGTGGTGGCCGCCTCGGCGCTGCTGCTCGCCAGCTGCAGCAGCGGGACGACCGAGGCGACCGGCGCCTCCGAGAGTCCGAGTTCATCGGCGAGCGCGAGCGCGGCCGCCGACCCGGCCGCCGCGACGGCGCGGGAGCAGGTCGACCAGGCCTCGAAGGCGGTCGACGAGTTCACCGCGCCCGGCCCCGAGCTGGGGGACCTGTCCAGCCTCAAGGGGAAGACGGTCTACTACGTCCCCGCGAACTACAAGATCCCCCTGTTCCACATCGTCGGCGACGCGATGACGCAGGCGCTGTCCACCGCCGGCGTCGAGGTCAAGACCTGCGACGGGCAGGCCAGCCCCTCGTCGATGGCGAGCTGCCTGACCCAGGCCATCGACGCCAAGGCTGACGCCGTGGTCTCCGGGTCCATCCCCGACGACCTCGCCTCCGTGGCCTTCCAGCAGGTGCGCGACGCCGGCATCCCGCTGCTCTACCTGCTCACCGCCCCGGCCGGTCCCGGTGAGCCGGAGAAGGTCGGCTACCTCACCCCGGACAACGTCGCCCTGCAGGCGATCAACGCCGACTGGATCATCGCCGACTCCGGCGGCCAGGCCAACGTCCTCGTCGTCAAGGTGACCGACACCCCGGCCACCACGCTGTGGATGGACCAGGGCGCCCTGGCCGAGTACGAGAAGACCTGCCCCAGCTGCAAGGTCACCGTGCTCGAGACCAACACCGGGCAGCTGCAGAAGCTCCCGAGCCTGGTCAGCTCCGCGATGGTGCGCGACCCCGACATCAACTACGTCCAGGCGGAGTTCGACGTCACCGTCCAGCCCGTCGTGCAGGGCCTGCAGTCCGCGGGCAAGACCGACGGCGTGAAGGTCGTCAGCGGCGACGGCACCCTCGCGATCCTGCAGATGCTCGCCGAGGACCGGTCCATGGCCGCCACCATCGGCGTCAACCTCGACGCCCTCGGCTGGTACGGCGCCGACCAGCTGTTCCGCATGATGTCGGGTGAGCCGAGCGTGCAGAACCTCGAGTTCCCCTTCCGCCGGCTCTTCACCGCCGAGAACGTCAAGGAGCTCGACCTCACGCCGGAGGGCGAGATGTCCGGGTCGTGGTACGGCGACGCCGACTACAAGGAGGGCTTCAAGAAGCTCTGGGGCGTGGCCTGACTCGCTCTCCTATCGACCCCGACCCCGCGGCGACCGCTGCAGCCTCTGGCTGTCGCGCTCGCCGCGGGGTCTTGTGCTTGAAGATCGGGGATCGGATCGGTCTACGGCGGCACCTGTTAATGCCGCTCGGTAGGGCAAGTGCTCGACATGCGGGAAGACGGTGATCGTGCCGTTGCCTTCCTAGACGCAATGCCAATGGGGTTACGCCGTTTCACGTTGTTCTCCAGCACGGGCGAGTGGCTGAGACACCACTCAATCCAGGAAGGCCGACCTACCTGGACGAAATCGACATCCGCGACGAATTCACGCTAGTCTCCATGCGAAAAGCGAAGATGCTTCGAATAGCGAAATGTTGGAGGCAAGGGTGACTCTACGTGTGGCCGTGATTGGCGGTGGCATCGGCGGTCTATCCGCTGCGCTGGCGCTGCAGGCCAAAGGAATCGAGGTCGATGTTTACGAGCAGGCGGCCGCTATCGGGGAGGTAGGAGCCGGCGTTCAGATCGCGCCAAACGGGCTGCGTCAGCTCCGCCGGTTGGGGCTCGGGCCCGAGATGGATCGGATCCTCACTTCCTTCTCCGCCGGGTCGGTCTATCGGCGGGAAGATGGCACGCCCGTCGCTGACGTCGTCGTCAAGGACTCGACTGGAGAGGTGTCTGTCGGGGGCGTCCACCGTGCTGACCTGATCGACGCCCTTCGTGGGAAGGTGCGGGAGGGGGGCGTCCACGTCGGGAAGCAGGCGCTGGGAGTAAGCCAGTCTGACGGCGGCGCGACCGTGGCCTTCGCCGACGGGAGTGAGGCGAGCGCTGATGTCGTCGTGGGTGCTGACGGCATCCACTCGGTGGTCCGATCCGAAGTTACGGAACCTTCTCAACCAACGTTCTCGAACATGGTGGCCTATCGCGGGACTGTTCCCGCCGACGCGCTAACTGACTGGCCGGCTGGGCTGTTCGAGGTGTGGATGGGACCCGGCCGGCACTTCCTGACCTTCCCTGTCCGAGGCGGCGCCGTCATCAACTTCGTGGGTTTTGTCCCGGCCGACGACGAGATGCGCGAATCATGGACGGCACCGGGAAGCCCAGCACAGCTGCGCGCTGAGTTCGACAGTTGGGACGCACGCCTGCTCGCACTGCTGGACAACGTGCACGTCACCAACAGGTGGGGCCTGTACGACCGTGAGCCTCTCGAGACCTGGCACCGAGGCAGGGTGTGCCTGCTCGGCGATGCAGCCCACGCCATGCTTCCCCACGTCGGACAGGGGGCAAATCAGGCGATCGAGGACGCGGTCGTCCTCGCGGAACTGCTCGCACGGGCCGCCCCTTCCGACGTGACGAAGGCGCTCGCGGAGTACGAGCGAGTGCGCCTTCCCCGGACGGCGGCCGTGCAGCGCGGCTCACGCCAGAACGGCCTTCGGTACGACTCGATGTACGAGGACCTCCACCAGCGCGACGCGGAGATGACCTCGTTCCGCGCCTTCCGCTACTGGCTCTACGACCACGACGCGCTGGATGAACTGCGGGCGCCCGCAGCCAGCGCGGTTATCAACTGACTTCACCGAGGAGAATCCATGCGTCACTCACTTATGTCCGACCGCCAGCACTCGGCTGGAAGGCCCGCGCGATGGCGGACACGGGGGGCGTCGATGCTGGCCACCGGCGCACTCCTGTCGAGCGTTGCGGCGTGTGCTTCCAGCGAGCCGACCGATGCGGCGGCTGCGACCGGCGACGAGCCCCGGTCGATCACCGTCGGCACCATGCCCCTGGCGGACCTCGCGCCGTTCTATCTCGCGCTCGAGGAGGGGATGTTCGACGACGCCGGGCTCGATGTGGAGGTCGTTTCGTCGAACGGTGGCGCCGCCCAGATCGCCTCCGTGATTTCTGGTGACATCCAGATCACCTACAGCAACTTCGTCTCGGTCCTGCAGGCCGTGCAGCGAGGTCTGCCCCTCAAGGCGATCCGGGAGAACAACCGCTCGGGGCCCCAGGGCATCTATGTCCGGAAGGACTCCGACATCTCCGCACCCGAGGATCTCGCCGGCCGGACCATCGCGATCAACAGCCTCGGGAACATTCAAGAACTGACCGCGCGAGCCGTCCTCAGCTCCTACGGGATAGCGCCCGAAGACCTCACGTTCGTCGAAATGCCGCCGCCGGACATGCGCGCAGCCCTGCTTGACGGGCACATCGACGCCGCGTGGCTTGTGGAGCCGTTCCTGACGGTCGTCGAGTCGGGTGGCGAGGGGCGCCGCCTGGTTGGCGCCTTCGAGGGGCCGACCGAGGACATTCCCGTCGCAGGATGGGTCACCACGGAGCAGTACCTGGGCTCTGACCAGGAGACGGTCGACACGTTCATCAGCGTCCTCGACGAGGCGATGGCCCGGGCGCAGGAGGACCCGAGCGTTCTCGCCGAGGTCATCCCGACATACACGGAGATCTCGCCCGAGCTTGCTGGGCGGCTCGCCGAGCCAAGCCTCACGCCGTCGAGCGATCTGGCGACCCTGGCCGATCTCAAGGACCTCATGCTCACCCATGGAGTGCTCGAGAAGGACCTCGACCTCGACAGCATGACTTATCAGCCCTGAAGCCCGTCCGGGAGATAATCCGACGGTGGTGACCGAGACGAGCGCCCCGGCGGGGGTAGGGAAGACCTCCCCCCGCCGGGCCGAAGGCATGGCCGGTCTCGCGAAGGGGCTGGCGATCCTCGAGCTTTTTGGTGCCGGAACAGAGCGGCTGACGGTCGCAGATGCCGCCCGTGGGGCTGACCTCAGCCCGGCAAGTGCGAGACGCTGTCTGCTCACCCTCGAGGCGATCGGCTACCTGCATCACGACGGGAAGTACTTCCGGCCGACGCCCCGGCTCGTGCGACTCGGGGCATCTTACTTCGAGACGTCTGAGTTCAGCGCGCTGGCCGCCCCTAGGGTGGCGGCCGCGCGAGATGCCCTCGATGAATCGGTCTCCGTTGCTGTTCGAGACGACGACGTCGTGGTGTTCGTCGCTCGGGCTGAAGTCCGGCGGATCGTCTCCGCGGGCGTGCGGCTCGGTGCCCGCCTTCCGCTGGCCGCTTCGGCGACTGGACGTGTGCTTCTCGCAGCGCTCGATGACGATGCGGTGCGCACGCTCGTCGAGGAGACGACGCTCGTGCGAACGACGGATCGCACACTCGTGAAGCCGGAACAGATCCTCAGCCGGATCGCGCAGGCTCGGACGGACGGTTACAGCATCACCGACGAGGAGCTCGAGGTCGGGATGCGCACCATGGCCGTGCCGGTCGTCGATTCGATGGGCACCACACGAGCTGCCATGAGCGTCAGCGCCTTCACCTCACGGGTAACGCTCGAGGACCTCGTCGACCGGTTCTTACCTGTCTTGCGGGCCGAGGCGACGCTCCTTGGACGCGGGCTGTAGGAGTAAGCCAGGGGCCGTCATGGACTGCAGAGCCGAGTGCGCTAACCCTCGGCGAAGACGCAGAACTCGTTGCCCTCCGGGTCCGCGAGCACGTCCCAGTCGATCTCGTCGTCGCGTCGACGGAGCACACATGCCCTCAGCGCCACGAGCTCGTCGACGTCTCCGACGACGTCCAGGTGCATGCGGTTCTTCACCGCCTTCGGTTCGGGCACGGGGTTGACCCAGATCAGCGGCCCAGCACCGGCGGGGTCGACGATCGGCACCGGCCACTCCCGTGGCCGACTCTTTCCGGTGGTGCTGTCATGGCGGACATACCCGATCGCGCGGCACCACCAGTCGGCGAGAGTCTGGTGATCGACGACGTCAAGAGCGAGGTCCTCGAAGCGCGCGGGCATGGCGGCACGATGTCACCAGGCACCCCTTTTCTCCGCCCGAAAGCCGTGCCGGGCGGTCTCAGGCAGGCCGGGCCGCCCGGACGAATGCGGCGCTGAACGGCCGCAGCTCGCCGCGGGCGATGCCCGAGGCAATCGTCGGGTCCTCCGCCATGTACTGCCGGGCGGCGTCCTCGTCGGGTGCCTCGAAGACGCAGATGCCGGTGTTGACCGGGCCGAGGGTGGGGCCGGCGAGGATGAGGCTGCCGTCCTCGAGGCGGCGCTGCAGCAGGGCTGCGTGCTCGCCCCACACCCGGCGCTCCTCGTCCGTCATGGTGGCGGCGAAGTTCTCGCGCGGGGAGTGGACGAAGTAGATCCACTCGCTCATGACCGGAGCCTAACCGCGGGCGTCGTCCGCCGAGGCGTCCTCGGCGCGGGTCGCCGGCTCTGCATCCTGCGGCTCCGTCGTCGTCGGCGCGCGGTGCCGCGTGGCGGGCATGGCGAGGACCGCCACCGCCGTCAGGACCGCCGTGACGAGGACGGCGGTGAAGACGGCCGTGGAGGCCGCGCCGATCGCCGTCGCGCCGTGGTTGCCGACCGCGGAGTAGATGTGGTTGGCCACCGCGCCGTAGACGGCGACGCCGAGCGCACTGCCGATCGAGCGGGCGAACATGTTCGTCCCGGTGACCACGCCGCGCTCGCGCCACTCCACGCTCGACTGGGCGGCCACGAGGCTCGGCGTGGCCACGAAGCCGAGCCCGAGCCCGATGACGAAGCAGGCGGTGGCCACCAGGGGCACGTTGGCGCGGTACGCGACGACCGCGGCGAGCAGCGCCGTCCCGGCGATGACGACGACGACCCCGATGAGGACCGTCGCACGGAACCCGATGCGCAGGTACACCCGCCCGGACTGCGACGCCGCCAGCGGCCAGCCGAGGGTCAGCGTGGCCAGCGCCAGCCCGGCGACGATCGGCGTCGTCTCCAGCACCCCCTGGAGGAACGTGGGGACGTAGGAGGTCAGGCCGAGCAGGATCGCGCCCACGCCGAACGCGATGAGCGCCGTGGTGAGGACCAGGCGGCGCGAGAAGACCCACCCGGGCAGCACCGGCTCGGACGCGCGGTGCTCGACGACGGCGAACGCGACAAGCAGGAGGCCGCCGAGGGCGAAGGTGCCGATGCCGGGGACCGAGGCCCAGGCCCAGCCCTGCCCGCCCTCGAGCACGCCGAGCATGAGCAGGCTCAGCCCGACGGTGAGCAGCGTGGAGCCGAGGTAGTCGATGCGGTGGCGGACCCGGTCGAGCTTCTCGTGGAAGGACCGGCCCAGCATCCACATCGCCAGCAGGCACAGCGGCACGTTGATGAAGAAGATCCCGCGCCACAGCCCCAGGGAGGAGAACGCCCCGCCCAGCGTGGGGCCGACGACGGCGGAGATCGCCCACACGCTGGCCAGGTACCCCTGGGCCTTGGCGCGCTCGACGACGGTGTAGATGTCGCCCGCGATGGTCATCGCCATCGGCTGCACGGCGCCGGCCCCGAGCCCCTGCACGAGCCGGGACACGATGAGCGCCGGCATGCTCCACGCGGCCCCGCACAGGATCGACCCGAGGAGGAACAGCCCGATCCCGACGAACATGATCGGCTTGCGCCCGACCATGTCGGCCAGCTTGGCGTAGACGGGCACCGTGACGGCCTGCGCGAGCAGATAGCTGGTGAACAGCCACGGAAAGGACGTGAACCCCCCGATGTCCGCCACGATCGAGGGCACCGCCGTGGCCACCACCGTCGAGTCGATGGCGATGAGGCCGGTGGTGAGCATGAGCGCGATGAGGATCGGGCCCCGCTCGGAGCGGAAGCCGACGTCGTCGCCGGTCGCCGTCGGTGCAGTCATGGGTCAGTCCGGTGCTGGTAGCGGGTCGCGGCCGCCGGCACGGCGGCGGCCAGAGACTCGGACATTACGCCCGCGGCGGCCCGCCCCTCCACAGGGTGACGGGTCGATCCCGGTGGCGGTGCCGCCGGTGGTCAGCCGCGGGGGAACCGCGCCCACACGTGCTTGCCCACTCCCTCGGTGAACCAGCCGACGTCCATCGCCATGCGGGTCGCGATCTGCAGGCCCAGGCCGCCCTCGCCCAGGGGTCGTCCCTCGGCCAGCTCGGGGGTGTCGTCGGGGGCATGGTCGACGACGTCGAGGAGGAACTCCGCGTCCGTGGCCATGAGGTCGACGAGCGTCGGCGGCAGGCCGTGCACCAGCGCGTTGGTGGCCAGCTCGGAGGCGACCAGGACCATCTGGTCCGCGACACCGGTGAGCCCGCCCGAGTACGGCGCCCCCGCCTCGCGGAGGCGGTCGGTCAGGCCCGCGCGCAGGCCCGCCAGCTGCTTGGGGCCGTCGAGGACCCAGCGTGCCAGCCGCTCGAACTCCTCAGGCGGGTACGTGGACGGGGAACTCAGGCTTGCGGTCATCTGACTCCTTCGGTGGATCGCCATGTTCTCCGGCGTTCCGCGGCGCCGCAACCGCACGCCCGGGCGGTGGGGAATCAAGCCCCGCACCGGTGTTGTTGTCTCTGCTGTCCGGAAAACGTCTCCGCCTGGGTGCGGGAGAGGAGGGCCGGCGTGAGGGTCGGCGTGGAAGGGCACGAGGTGCGGCAGGAGCTGGGTGCGGGGGATCGCGTCGGCGTGCGCCCGGTCGGCGACGCGGAGGAGGACGACCGCCCGCGCCCCGTCAGCACCATCGGCATTCTCGGCGCCGGCCGGGTCGGCACCGCCCTCGCCCGGCAGGCCCTGCGCGCCGGATACCGGGTGCTCGTCGCCGCCTCCGGGGAGCCGGCCGCGATCGGGCTCATCGTCGAGGTCATGGCATCCGGCGCCGTGGCGGTCCACGCCGCCGACGCCGCCCGGCAGGCCGACGTCGTCGTCCTCTCCGTCCCGCTGCGCAAGTACGCCACCCTCGACCCGGCCGCCCTCGCCGGCAAGGTCGTCGTCGACGCCATGAACTACTGGCCCGAGACCGACGGGCCCCTCCCGGACCTGGAGGCCGCGCCGTCGTCCTCGGAGATGGTCCAGGCCTTCCTGCCCGGCGCACGCGTCGTCAAGACGCTCAACCACATCGGCTACCACGAGCTCGAGACCCACGGCGCCCCCGCCGGAGCTCCCGGCCGCCGCGCCCTCGCCGTGGCCGGAGATGACGAGGGGGCCCGCGCCGTCGTCGGCGACCTCGTCGAGAAGCTTGGCTACGACGCCGTCGACGCCGGGCCGCTCGCCGCCGGCGCCGCGCTCGAGCCGGGCACGGAGATCTTCGCAGGCCGGCACGACCGGCCAGCCCTCGAGCGGCTGCTCGCGCTGGCCGCGGCGCCCGCCACCGCCTGACCCGCGGCATCCCTGACCTCGGGCGCCGGCTGACCCGGCACCCCACCACCCCTGACAGCGAGGACCCCATGACGGACTACGGGCACGACCTGCTCTTCGGGTCGTTCATCACCCCGACCAACGCCGCGCCGCAGCGGGCAGTCGAGCTGGCCCAGCTCAGCGAGCGGGCGGGCCTGGACCTGGTCACCTTCCAGGACCACCCCTACCAGCCCGCGTTCCTCGACACCTGGACCCTGCTCGGCTACGTCGCGGCGCGCACCGAGCGCATCCGCCTGGCCGGCAACGTCCTCAACCTCCCGCTGCGCCCGCCGGCCGTACTCGCCCGCGCCGCCGCGAGCCTCGACCGGCTCAGCGGCGGGCGCCTGGAGCTCGGCCTCGGGGCCGGCGGCTTCTGGGACGCCATCGCCGCGATGGGCGGGCGGCGGCTCACGCCGGGGCAGAGCGTCGACGCCCTGAGCGAGGCCATCGACGTCATCCGCGGCATCTGGGACACCAGCACCCGCGACCGCCTCGTCCTCGACGGGACGTACTACCGGGTCGACGGCGCCAAGCGCGGCCCGGCCCCCGCCCACGACATCGGCATCTGGCTCGGCGCCTACAAGCCCCGCATGCTGCGCCTGACCGGCGCCAAGGCCGACGGGTGGCTCCCCTCGCTGCCCTACCTCGCCGGCCTGCAGGACCTCGCCCGCGGCAACGCCGTCATCGACGACGCCGCCGCGGCCGCCGGGCGCGACCCGCGCGCGGTGCGCCGGCTCCTCAACGTCGGCGGGACCACCAAGGACGGCCACCGGCTGTTGGCCGGCGCGCCGGCGCAGTGGGTCGAGCCGCTGGCCGCGCTCACCCTCGAGCACGGCGTCAGCGGGTTCATCCTCATGGGCGACGACCCCGGAGTGGTCGAGGTGTTCGGCCAGGAGGTCGCGCCCGCGGTGCGCGAGCTCGTCGCCGCCGAGCGCGCCGCCGCGGCCCGCTGAGGGCGGCGTCCATGGACTACGGCCACCCGCTGCACCTCGGCGTCACCCTCGCCCCGACCACCGACGCCGCGGGCGCCGTCGCCCTCGCCCGTCGGGCCGAGGCGCTCGGGCTCGACCTCGTGACCGTCCCCGACCACCCGGACCAGCCGCAGCACGACGCCTGGACCCTCCTGAGCTGGGTGGCCGCGGCGACCGAGCGCATCCACCTCGCGCCGACCGCCCTCGACGTGCCCGCGCGGCCCGCTGCGGTGGTCGGCCGCGCGGCGGCCAGCCTCGACCTGCTCTCGGGCGGCCGTCTCGACCTCGGCCTGGGCACCGGCACGCCCGAGTCGCGGGCGGCCGCCGGCGCGCCCGAGCTGGACCCGGGGGAGTCGGTCGACGCGCTGCGCGAGGCCATCGCCGTCGTGCGCGGCATCTGGGCCGCCGGGGATCCGCCGCTGACCCTGGGCGGCGAGCACTACCAGGTGGCCGGCGCCGAGCGCGGTCCGGCACCCGCGCACCACATCCCCGTCTGGGTCGGCGGCGACGCCCACCGGCTGCTCCGCCTGGTCGGGCGCACCGCCGACGGCTGGCTCGTGCCGCCCGGCGCCGACGCGGTGCGGACCCTGCGCCGCGGCAACCGGGTCGTCGACGAGACCGCCGCGGCGGCCGGGCGCGACCCGCGCGAGATCCGCCGGCTCCTCACGATCTCCGGCGAGGGGCTCGCGGGCCCGGCCGCCCGATGGGTGGAGGAGCTGCTGCCGCTGGTCCTCGACGACGGCGCCGGCACGATCCTGCTCGCCACGGACGACCCCGCCGCCCTGGAGCTCTTCGCCGCCGAGGTCGCCCCGGCCCTGCGCGAGGCGGTCGCCGCCGAGCGCGCCGCCCGCGGCGTGCGGGTGGGCACCGTGCCCAGCGCCCTCGTGCGCGCCCGGCGCCGCCCGGGCATCGCCTACGACGACCTGCCCGCGGCGCTGCGGGAGGCGGCCGTCGAGCCGGGTGATGCCCGCTACCCCACCGTCCGCTCGGGCTACATGCGCGCCGGCGCCCCGGGCCTGGTGCTCCAGGTCCGCACTCCGCAGGAGGTCGCGGCGGCGCTGGCGTTCGCCCGCACCCAGCCCGTGCCGCTGTCGGTGCGCAGCGGCGGGCACGGCATCAGCGGCCGCTCCACCAACGACGGCGGCATCGTCATCGACCTCTCCCGCATGGACGCGATCGACGTCGTCGACGCCGGCGCCCGGCTCGTGCGCGTGGAGGCCGGCGCCCGCTGGGGCGAGGTCGCGGCGGCGCTGCGCCCGCACGGCTGGGCCATCAGCTCCGGCGACTACGGCGGCGTGGGCGTCGGCGGCCTGGCCACCGCCGGCGGCATCGGGTTCCTCGGCCGCGAGCACGGGCTGACCATCGACCACGTGCGCGCCGCCGAGGTGGTCCTCGCCGACGGGTCCCTCGTGCGGGCCAGCGCGACCGAGCACCCGGACCTGTTCTGGGCCGTGCGCGGCGCCGGCTTCGCCGTCGGCGTCGTCACCGCCGTCGAGTTCGAGGCCGACGCGGTCGGCGACGTCGGCTTCGCCCAGCTGGTCTTCGACGCGACCGACACCGCGGGGTTCCTCGCGCGGTGGGGCGCCGCCGTCGAGGCCGCCCCGCGCGACGTCACGAGCTTCCTCATCATGGGCGCTCCGCGCGGCGGCCGGCTGCTCGCCCAGACCATGACGGTGGTCGACTCCGACGACCCCGACACCATCCTCGCCCGGCTCCAGCCCTTCGCCGCCCTCGCCCCGCTGGTCGGCCAGCAGGTCCAGCTGGTGCCCTACGCCGCGGTGGTCAGCCCGCCCGAGGCGCTGCACGCGGGCCAGGGGGAGCCGGTGACCCGCTCGGGCCTGCTCGAGCACGTCACCGCGGACTTCGCCGCCGATGCCGCGCGGCTCCTGCGCAGCGGGGAGTCCTACTTCTTCCAGATCCGGGCCATGGGCGGGGCCATCGGCGACGTCGATCCCGACGCGACGGCGTTCGCGCACCGGTCGGCCAACTTCTCCGTCGTCGCGTTCGGGGCCGACCGGGACCGGCTCGATGCGATCTGGGACGGCATGCAGCGCCACTTCTCCGGGATCTATGTCAGCTTCGAGACCGACCGGCGCCCCGAGCGGGTGCTCGAGGCGTACCCGCCCCGCACGCTGGAGCGGCTGCGGGAGGTCAAGCGGCGGTACGACCCGGGCAACGTGTTCCGGGACAACCTCGCCATCGCGGCCGAGGCGGCGCCGGTACCCTGACGCATGGCCCTCATCACGCACCTGCAGGTTGTCTCCGTCCCGGTCAGCGACCAGGACCGGGCCAAGGCGTTCTACGTCGACACCCTCGGCTTCGAGCTGCGCCGGGACAACCCCATGGGGCCCGGCCAGCGCTGGGTCGAGGTCGCCCCGCCCGGGGCCGCGACCTCGCTCACGCTCGTGACCTGGTTCCCCACCATGCCGCCCGGCAGCCTCAAGGGGCTAGTGCTGGCCACCGACGACGTCGACCGCGCCGTCGCCGAGCTGCACGAGCGGGGCGTGGAGTTCCTCGACCCGCTGACCGACGCGCCCTGGGGCCGGTGGGCCACCTTCGACGACCCGGACGGCAACGGCTGGGTGCTGCAGCAGAGCCGGTAGCACTGGGGGTTGTCGAGCGGGCAGCGTCCTGCCAGCCTGCAGGTGGCCGGCAGCGCAGCCCGCCGGGCTGCTGCTGACCCGTCGACGGCGAAGGGAAGGTGGCTCATGGCCGACATCACCCTGGAGCAGGCGCAGCGTGTCGTCGAGGCGGCGCTCGCGGACGCGCGCGAGCGGGGGACGGCCATGAACGTGGCCGTGGTCGACGCCGGCACGAACCTCAAGGCGTTCGGCCGGATGGACGGCGCCTGGCTCGGCAGCATCGACATCGCCATCAGGAAGGCCCGCACCGCCCGGTTCTTCGACATGCCGACCGGCGACCTCGGCCAGCTCTCGCAGCCGGGTGGCTCGCTGTTCAACATCGAGGTCTCCAACGGCGGGCTCATCACCTTCCCGGGCGGTCTGCCGCTGGAGGTCGACGGTGAGGTGGTCGGGGCGATCGGCGTCAGCGGAAGCACCGTGGAGAACGACCACGCCGTGGCGAGCGCCGGGGTCCGAGCGCTGTAGCCGCGCTCCCCACCAGCCCCGGACAGCGCTGCATGTATCAGCCCTGACCTGAGTGGTGGTCGCCCGATGCCGGCCGAGTGTGACGAACGGCTCGGGCCTCGACCGCCCGTTCGCCGCGTCCATGCCGTAACCTGGAGAAGCCGACGCGGGGTGGAGCAGCTCGGTAGCTCGCCGGGCTCATAACCCGGAGGTCGCAGGTTCAAATCCTGCCCCCGCTACAAAGCAGTGAACGAGAGCCCCGGACCCGATGGGTCCGGGGCTCTCGTGGTCTCCGGGGCCCGCTCGTCGGTGTCGCGTTGGATGCGACGTGGCCGCTCAGGCCCGCTTCGGCAGCCGCAGCGTGAAGGTGGTGTGCCTCTCCGGGCCGAGGGTGAGCCGCCCCCGAGGCTCTGGGCGAGGTCACGGGTGACGGCGAGCCCGATGCCCGCCCCCGGGCTGCCCTTGCGCGAGACGCCGCGGGCGAAGATGTCCTGCCCGGTGCGTCGTGGCCCGGCGTCGGCGTTCCGGCGCAGAGGGCCGTCTCACCCTGAGAGTCACCGGTCTGCCGTCATCATCCGTCGTGGCACCGTCTGGGCCGGAGCACGAGACGGTGCGAGGCCCGCGCCCTCCGCACCGCGGGCCGCACGAACGACGAGGAGGTCGCCCGCGATGACAAGGACCCTGGACACCGAGAGCACGGACGCCGCGACCGTCGTCTCCGCGCTGCTCGCCGGGCTGCCGGGGCGGGTGCAGACCGCGGCGGCGGTGCTGGAGCAGTACCGGCGTGACCGGTCCGGTCAGGTCAGCGAGGGCCTGCCGCTCGCCGTCGTCGAGGCGTCGTCGGTGGAGGACGTCCAGGAGACTTGCCGGATCGCCAGCGCCCACGGCGTACCGGTGGTGACGCGCGGCGCGGGGACCGGCCTGGCCGGCGGTGGCATCGCCGGCCCCGGCGAGATCGTGCTGTCCACCCGCGCCATGGACCGGCTCCTGCGCGTGTCCCCGCAGAACCGCCTGGCGGTGGTCGAGCCGGGCATCCTCAACGCCGAGCTCAACACCCGGCTGGCGGAGCACGGCCTGTGGTGGGCGCCCGACCCGGCCAGCCGGGAGATCTCCACCGTGGGCGGCAACATCGCCACGAACGCCGGCGGCCTGCTGTGCGCGAAGTACGGGGTCACCCGGGAGTCGGTCCTCTCGCTCAAGGTCGTCCTGGCCGACGGCCGCCTGATCAAGGTCGGCCACGACACCGTCAAGGGGGTCACCGGCCTGGACCTGTGCGCGCTGATGATCGGCTGGGAGGGCACGCTCGGGGTCATCGTCGAGTGCGCGCTCCGGCTGCGCCCGATCGTGCGCGGCCCGGTCGCGACGATCGGCGCGTTCTTCCCCTCCGTCGAGCAGGCCGCGGCGGCCGCCTCCGCCGTGGTCACCGCCGGCTGGACGCCGGCCGTGATGGAGCTGATGGACCGCCGCACGCTGGAGTGCGTGGGCCGCTACACCGGCCAGGACCTCCTCGCGCGCGGCGACGCCCTGCTGGTGGTGCAGGTCGACGGCGCGGGGGCGCTCACCGAGGCCGACGCCGTGCACGACCTCGTCATGGTCGCGGGCGGGGACGCGGAGCTGACCACCGATCCCGTGGAGAGCGCCCGCTGGATGGACCTGCGCCGGCAGGCCTTCCCGGCCATCGAGAGCCTGGGGACGCTGCTCGTGGAGGACGTCGCCGTCCCGCTGGACCGGATGAGCGACATGTTCGCCCACGTGCGGGGCCTGGAGGAGCGCTACGGCGTCATCATCCCCACCGCCTGTCACGCCGGCGACGGCAACCTGCACCCCACCTTCGCCTTCCGGGGCGAGACGGTCCCGGACGAGATCTGGCAGGCGGCCGGGGAGGTGTTCCGGTACGCGCTCGAGCTCGGCGGCACCCTCTCCGGCGAGCACGGCATCGGGCTGCTCAAGCGCCGCTGGCTCGGCGACGAGCTCGGCGAGGACCAGCTCGACCTGCAGCGCCAGATCAAGGCCGTCTTCGACCCCGCCGGGCTGCTCAACCCCGGCAAGGTCTTCCCCGACGGCGACGGGCGCCGCCGGCACGCCCCTTCCTGACGGCGAGGTGCTGACGGCGGAGCCCGCCCCTGGCCTCAGGGACGGGCCAGGCCGGGCCGCACGCGCAGCGACCGGAGCAGGTGCGCCGCGGCGTAGGCGACGCAGAGCTCCAGGGCGATGAGCAGCAGCATCGACATGGCACCGGATCCTGCCTCGGGGTGGAGGTCCGCGGCCACCGGAGCCGCGTGGCGGTGCCCGCCGTGGGCGTGGCCCGGCAGCCCCGTCACGAGCGCCAGGTGGACGAGCGCCATGGCGGCCGATGCGCCGATGAGCATCCGGAGCGCGCCCGCCTGGCCCCCGCGCCAGAGCGCCACGGTGCAGGGGAGGCACATCAGCGCCATGGCCACCATCGCCGGCGCCAGGAGCCCGTCGTGCCGCATCGTGACGGCCATCCCGATGTGGGCGACGACGGCGAGCGCGCTGCCCAGCGCCACCGCCCGGCACCCCAGCCTCCAGAGGACCATGACGGCCACCCAACACGCCCCGTCGCCCGCGGGTCTTGCCGATGGGTGCGCCGTCCTTGACGGTGGGCGCACGCCGACGCGAGGTGTGCCTGCGCTCACAGACAAGCACACGGCACTGGCGGACAAGACCGCCCGCCTCGGTCTCGGTCATGGTTGGCGCTACGACCCGGCAGTGTGGCTGCGACACGTGGCGACGTGAGCCACGGCCGAGCTGGCCCGGCACGACCAGCTCGCGACAGTTGCCAGCGCCTACCGGGCCGCGGGGACCCTCCTGATCCTTCGACCCCTACCGCGCCGGAAAGAGAACCCATGACCATCCAGAGTCAGACCACCGCGACGCTGTCGTACGCCGACCTGCTCGCCTCCGTCGTCCCGGCCGAGGGCGGCCGGGAGATCACCGACCCGGCCACCGGGGAGGTCGTGGGCCGGGCGCCGGAGCACACCGCCGCCGACCTCGACGCCGCGGTCGCGGCCGCCCGCGCCGCCCAGTCCGAGTGGGCCGCGCTCGGGCACGAGCGGCGCTCGGAGTACCTCAACCGCGCCGCGGACGCCGTCGAGGCATCCGCCGAGGCCCTCGCCGAGCTGCTCTCCCGCGAGCAGGGCAAGCCGCTCAACGGCCCCAACGCCCGCTTCGAGGTCGGCGCGTGCGCGGCCTGGCTGCGCGCCACCGCCGCCTTCGAGCTCGAGCCGGAGGTCCTCGTCGACGACGACGGCGGCCGCGCCGAGCTGCACTACCGGCCCCTCGGCGTCGTCGGCGCGATCGGGCCGTGGAACTGGCCGATGATGATCAGCGTCTGGCAGCTCGCCCCGGCCCTGCGCATGGGCAACACCGTGGTGATGAAGCCCTCGGAGTACACCCCGCTGAGCGTGCTCGCGCTCGCCCACGTGCTCAACGAGGTGCTGCCCGAGGGCGTCTTGCGCGTCGTCTCCGGCGGGCGCGAGGTGGGCGAGGGGCTCGCCGCCCACCCGGGCGTGGACAAGATCATGTTCACCGGCTCCACCGCCACCGGCAAGGCGATCATCCGCTCCTCCGCGGACACCGTGAAGCGGCTGACCCTCGAGCTCGGCGGCAACGACGCCGGCATCGTCCTGCCCGACGCCGACCCGGCGGCCATCGCCCAGGACCTGTTCTGGGGGGCGTTCATCAACACCGGGCAGACCTGCGCGGCCCTCAAGCGCCTGTACGTCCACGAGGACCTCTACGACGCCGTGTGCCAGGCGCTCACCGCGGTCGCCGCCCAGATGCCGATGGGTGTGGGCCTGGAGGAGACCAACGTGCTCGGCCCGCTGCAGAACAAGGCCCAGTTCGACATCGTCGCGAACCTCGTCCAGGCCGCGAAGGACGCCGGCGCCCGCATCCTGCTCGGCGGCGACCCCGACCCCGACCAGCCCGGCTACTTCTACCCCACCACCCTGGTGGCCGACATCGACAACGACAACCCGCTGGTGGCCACCGAGCAGTTCGGCCCGGCCCTGCCGATCGTGAAGTACTCCACCGTCGAGGAGGCGATCGCGATGGCCAACGCTCTCGACGTCGGCCTCGGCGCCTCCGTCTGGGGCACCGACCTCGACCAGGCCCGCGCCGTCGCCGCCCGCATCCAGGCCGGCACCGTGTGGATCAACAAGCACGGCGCCGTCGACCCGCGCGTGCCCTTCGGCGGCGCCAAGCAGTCCGGCTACGGCCTCGAGTTCGGCGTCGAGGGCCTCAAGCACCTCGGCGCCCCCCAGGTCATCAGCTACTAGGCCCCGTCACCCGCCTGCCGGGCGTCCCGCGGGACGCCCGGCAGGCAGCGCCCACGCGCCGTCGGCGCGGCGGCGCGCGTCCGCCGTCGTGCACGGCTGCGCCACCAGCCCCACCCCCGGTTCCCCTCCCTCGAGAACCGCCAGGCCGGACCTCACGCCCGGGCCGGCCACGCCACACCCCCTCGCATAGCAATGGAGAAGTCGTTGACTGCCCTCGACTCGCCGTCCGTCGTCAACCCGCCCTCGTCCTTCGGCGTGACCCACCCGCTGGACATGCTCACCACCGAGGAGATCAGCGCCGCGCGGCAGATCCTCGTCGACGCCGGCCTGGTCACCCCCAGCACCCGCTTCCCCCGCCTGCTGCCCGTCGAGCCGCCCAAGCAGGTCGTGCTCGACCACACCCCGGGCGACGACGACTTCGACCGCAGCCTGCTCATCACGCTGCTCGACATCGACACCGCCGACGCGCGGGAGGTCACCGTCTCGGTGACCGCGGGCAAGGTGACAGCCACCCGCGAGCTCCCCAACCGGGAGCACCCCCACGGCCAGCCGCAGTACCTCTTCGAGGAGTACGAGCGGGCCGCGGAGATCGTCAAGGCGGACCCGCGCTGGCAGGCCGCGATGCGGCGCCGCGGCATCACCGACTGGACCCACACCTTCGTCTCGCCGCTGGCCCCGGGCTACTTCCCGCGCGAGGAGGAGACAGGCCGCCGGATCATCCGCTCGCTGACCTTCCACCGCCGCTTCGCCGGCGACAACCCCTGGGCGCACCCGGTCGAGGGCCTCATCGCGCACGTCGACCTCACCGCCGGCACGGTGGTCCGGCTCGAGGACGAGGGCGACGTGCCCGTCCCGATGGACGACTGGCACTACACCCCCGAGCACGTCGGCGAGCCGCGCACGACCCTCAAGCCGATCGACATCGTCCAGCCCGAGGGCCCCTCCTTCCGCGTGGACGGCAACCTCGTGGAGTGGGAGAACTGGCGCCTGCGCATCGGGTTCACCATGCAGGAGGGCCTGGTCCTGCACGAGATCAGCTTCCGCGACGGCGACGAGCACCGCCCGGTCATCTACCGCGCCTCCGTGCCCGAGATGGTCGTGCCCTACGGCGAGACCACCAACACCCGGTTCTGGATCAGCTACTTCGACGCCGGCGAGTACCACCTCGGCAAGAACGCCAACTCCCTCACGCTCGGGTGCGACTGCCTCGGCGTCATCAAGTACTTCGACGCCGTCGTCGCCGACGACCACGGCAACCCGGCCACGATCCCGCACGCGGTGTGCATGCACGAGGAGGACTACGGGATCCTCTGGAAGCACACCGAGATGGGGGAGGCCCCGCAGGTGCGCCGCTCCCGCCGCCTGGTGATCTCCTACTTCGCCACCATCGGCAACTACGACTACGGGTTCTTCTGGTACTTCTACCTCGACGGCTCGATCGAGGTCGAGGCCAAGGCCACCGGCATCGTCTTCGTCGGCGCCTCCGAACCGGGCACCTCCAGCCCGCACGCCCCCGAGATCGCCCCGGGCATCATCGCCCCGGTCCACCAGCACATCTTCTGCGCCCGGCTGGACATGGCCGTCGACGGCCTGGCGAACTCGGTGGAGGAGGAGAACGTCGTCCAGATCCCCACGGGGCCGGAGAACCCCTACGGCAACGCGTTCACCTACGCCCGCACCCCCCTGCGGCGCGAGTCCGAGGCGGTTCGGGACGCCAACAGCGAGACCGGGCGGCGCTGGTTCATCCTCAACCGCGACCGGCTCAACCACGTCGGGCAGCCCACCGCCTACGTGCTCCAGGCCGAGCCCAGTCCCCGGCTGCTCGCCCAGCCCGGCTCCTCCGCCTGGGAGCGCGCCCAGTTCGCCACGCATCACACCTGGGTCACCGCCTACGACCCGGCCGAGCGCTTCCCCGCCGGGGACTACCCCAACCAGCACGCCGGCGACGGCATCGCCGGATGGGTCAAGGCGGACCGTCCCCTGGAGCAGACCGACCTCGTCCTGTGGCACACCTTCGGGCTCACCCACATCCCCCGGCCCGAGGACTGGCCCGTCATGCCGGTGGACTACACCGGGTTCTGGCTCAAGCCCTACGGCTTCCTCGACTCCAACCCGGCACTCGACCTGCCGGACTGGAGCAAGTACGGCGGCAGGTGCTGCGGCACCGACGTCGACCTCGCCGACGGCGGCCACCCCGCCGGGCACTCCCACCCCTCCTGCGCGTGCGGCGACGGCGCCCACGCCTGTTCTTGCGGAGCGTGACCATGGCAACGGAAACCCGGCTGAGTGCGCCGCCGACGGACCGGTCCGAGGACCTGTCGCGGCGGACGCTCACCGTCCCCACCCTCGTCTTCCTCATCATCGCCGCGTCGGCCCCGTTGACGGTGCTGGCCGGCGGCGTGCCCACGAGCTACGCCGTCACCGGCCTCCTCGGGGTCCCGGCCGGCTACATCGCGCTGGGCGTCATCCTCGTCCTCTTCGCTCTGGGCTACGGCGCGATGAGCACCCGTATCCAGAACGCCGGCGCCTTCTACGCCTACGTCGCGGCCGGGCTCGGCATCCGGCAGGGCATCGGCGCCTCGCTGCTGGCCCTGGTCAGCTACAACGCCATGCAGATCGGCCTGTACGGCATCTTCGGCTTCGCGGCGGCCTCGTTCGTCTCCGCCAAGACGGGCCTCGACGTGCCGTGGTGGGCGGCGGCGCTCGTCGGCTTCGTCATCGTCGGCCTCCTCGGGATCAACAAGATCGACCTGTCGGCCAAGGTCGTCGCGGTCGTGGTGGCCCTGGAGTTCGCCGTCGTCATCGCCGTGGACGTCATCTCCTTCGCCGTCGCCCCCGAGGGTCCGAGCGTCGCCGCGTTCGAGCCGACGAACTTCTTCGCCAACGGCGTCGGCGCGATCCTGGCCTTCGGTATCGCCGCGTTCATGGGGTTCGAGTCGGGGGCGATCTACAGCGAGGAGGTCAAGGACCCGCGCCGGACGGTCTCCCGCGCCACCTTCATCGCCGTCAGCCTCATCTCCGTGTTCTACGCCTTCTCGGCCTGGGCGCTGCAGGTGGGGGTGGGCCCCTCGAACACGATCGCCGCCTCCACCGAGCTCGGCCCCGACCTCGTGTTCGTGTTCCTCACCGAGCAGGGCGACGTGCTGGTCGCCGACATCGCCAACGTGCTGTTCATCACCAGCCTGCTGGCCGCCCTCATCGCGTTCCACAACGCCGCGGCCCGCTACTTCTACTCGCTCGGCCGCTCCGGGGTGCTCCCACGCATGTTCGGGATCGTGGGCCGGCGCAACAGCGCCCCCGTGGCCGGCTCGCTGTCCCAGTCGGCGCTGGCCATCGTGCTCATCGTCGTCTTCGCCGTCGTGGGGGCCGGCTCGGAGCTCGGCCCGCTGTTCCCGGTGGTCACCATGTTCACCTGGCTGTGCAACGCCGCGGCGTTCGGACTGGTGTTCCTCATGGCCGTCACCTCGGTCGCCGTCATCGGCTTCTTCCGCAAGGACCCGCTCGGCCACTCCGCGTTCGTCCGGGTCGTCGCGCCCGCGCTCGCCGCCGTCGGGCTCGGCACGGTGTTCGTGCTCATCCTCGTCAACTTCGACGTCATGATCGGCGTCGAGGGCATCACCCCCCTCGTCGTGATCATGCCCGCGATCATCCTCGGCGCGGGCCTCGCCGGCCTGGTGTGGGGCGAGTACCTGCGCCGCAACCGGCCCGCCGTCTACGACGCGATGACGTTCGAGTGATCGCCGCGGGCGCCGCCCCACCCACGGGGGCGGCGCCCGCTGACGTCCGAGCGGGCCGACGCGGCCCGGCCCTCGCGCGTCCCTCCACCGGCAGCGGCGCATCGGTCTCATCCGCCCCGGGAAGTGCTGGCGTGGTGCCCTCCCGGGAACCCGGTGGCGATACGCGCCCGGCGAGCACCGGCGTCGTATATGATCGCTGGCACAGTCGCAGGCCTCCGAGGAAGGGGGACGCGTGACCGCCACGTTGCCCGGCCCCGTGTTCACCGCCGCCGCCGCCGCGCCCCCGGCCGCCGCCCCCGCCGGCCATGACGGCTTCGTCGGCCTGGCGGAGTGGCGGGCGCTGATCGACCGCAGCTTCGTGCCTCTGCAGATCGACGAGCTCGGCGGCGTCGACTTCCGCGGTCATCTCTCCCACAGCACGGTCGAGGACGTCACCGTCTTCGAGATCACCGCCACCCCGCACGTCGTGCGCCGCACCCCGCGGCTCATCAACCAGGTGCCGGGCCGGTACTACAAGCTCAGCCTCCAGCTCGAGGGCCCCGCCGTCCTCGAGCAGGACGGCCGGCGGGCGGACCTGTCACCGGGCGACCTCGCGATCTACGACACCCACCGGCCGTACACCCTGCACCTGCCCACCAACAGCCGCGCCATGGTGCTGATGTTCCCGCACGAGCTGGTGGAGCTGACGCCGGAGGAGGTCGGTCGCGTCACGGCGCTGTGCTTCCCGCAGGACACCGGGCTGGGCCGGGTGATCAACCCCTTCTTCGCCCAGCTCGGCCGCAACCTCGACCAGCTGCGGGGCGTGGACGGCGTCCGGCTCATCCACTCCACCCTCGACCTGCTCGTCACGCTGCTGTCCACCGAGCTCCGCCGGGTCGACGGCGACGGGCAGGACCCCAACCAGGCGCTGCTGCGGCAGGTCCGCACCTACATCCGCGCCCACCTCGACGATCCGACGCTGTCCCCGGCGAGCATCGCCAGCGCCCACTACATCTCCACCCGGCGCCTGCACGCCCTGTTCTCCGGGGAGCGGGAGACGGTCGCCGCGTGGATCCGCTCCCGGCGGCTGGAGCACATCCGCCGCGACCTCGGCGACCCCCTCCAGGCGCAGCGGTCGGTCTCGGCCATCGCCGCCCGGTGGGGCCTGACGGACGCCGCGCACGTCAGCCGGGTCTTCAAGGCCGAGTTCGGTGAGTCGCCCAGCACCTACCGCGACCGCATCCTGCACCAGGAGGCCGGCGCACCTACCCGCTGAACCCCTGGGTCATCGCCCTGTCAGGCACCGGGACGCGTTCACCGGTCGTCCCTCGCGTGCTCCCGCCGCCCACGGAACCACGCCTCGGCGACGGTGCGGTGCACGTCGCGGACCGACCTCGGAAGAGAGTCTTGCCCGTCGTTGACCGGTGCCTCCGTGGGGGAATTCGGGACGGCAGAGGCCGTCGTCCTCGGGCGGGGCGCGTGCCTGGGAACTGGCTGGATGCCGAGGTTCCTCGCGCGGATGTGATTCCCCTCACGCTACCGGGTATGCAGAGCAATCCGTCCGGCCGTCGACCTTGGGCGATGCCTGGGAGCATTTACGGGCGCGATCCGCTACAAATCTACGTGTGTCGCGAGGGTGCGTCCCCGCTCGGTAGGTTGCTTCGTACGGGCTGAAGCGGCGGCACACCATCGCGCGCCGCGACGGCCCCGACAGGACACTCGCGCTACAGAAGGACCATCACCGTGACCACCATGACCGTGCCCGCGTGGGCCGATCCGCAGCAGATCACGGACCCGGCGGACCGCTCGCACATTCTCCGTTCGCCGATCCACACCGCCACCTTCGGGCCGTCCGAGCTGCGCACCGTCATCGTCGACGACGGCTGCGGGCCGCGCCTCCACCTCGAGGCCCGGACGATCGACGGCCTGGACGTCCAGCAGGCCGCCGCGCTCCTCGAGGCGCTGGCCGCCCAGGTGTGGCAGCTGCGCCAGGCGAGCGCCGAGCAGCAGTAGGACCAAGCCCAAGGGGCCGGCGGCGGGGACGACCCGCCGACGGCCCCTTTCTCGCCCCCATCCGCCTGTGCCGGGCGATCTGGTCCGCATGCTGAGAACCGGCGCGCCGTCCACCCGCCATCTGAGAAGCCGCGTGCCGGTGTCGGCGGCGGCTGCCAGGCTCGAAGCATGACGACGAACCCCACCCGCGCCCCCCGCGTGCGCGCCTCGGAGCTCACCGGCCGCGGCTGGCTCAACACCGGCGGCAAGGACGTCACGCTGGCGGACCTGCGCGGCAAGATCGTCATCCTCGACTTCTGGACGTTCTGCTGCATCAACTGCCTCCACGTCCTCGACGAGCTGCGTGAGCTCGAGGAGCGCCACCGCGACGAGGTCGTCATCGTCGGCGTCCACTCGCCCAAGTTCGTCCACGAGGCCGACCCCGACGCCCTCGCCGCGGCGGTCCAGCGCTACGGGGTGGCCCACCCCGTCCTCGACGACCCGCAGCTGGTCACTTGGTCCGCCTACACCGCCCGCGCCTGGCCCACCCTCGTCGTCATCGACCCCGAGGGCTACGTCGTCGCCACCATGGCGGGGGAGGGGCACGCCAAGAACCTCGAGATCCTCGTCGAGGAGCTCATCGCCCAGCACGACGCCGCCGGCACGCTGCACCGCGGCGACGGCCCCTACGTCCCGCCCGAGCGGGCCGCCACCACCTTGCGCTTCCCGGCCAAGGTCGTCGAGCTGCCCGACGGCAACCTGCTCGTGGCCGACGCCGGCCACCACCGCCTCACCGAGCTCGCCGCCGACGGCGAGACGCTCGTGCGCACCATCGGCACCGGCGAGCGCGGCCGGGCCGACGGCGCCCCCGACGTCGCCCGCTTCAGCGAGCCCAACGGCCTGGCGCTGGTCCCCGAGGAGCTGCGCGCCACCCTCGGCTACGACGTCGTCGTCGCCGACACCGTCAACCACCTCCTGCGCGGGGTGCGGCTGGCCGACGGGCACGTCACCACCGTGGCGGGCACCGGCGAGCAGCACATGGTCGGCGGCCCGGACAACGGCACCGGCACCGAGCCCCTCGCCCTGCGCCTGAGCTCACCCTGGGACATCGCCTGGTCGCCCAGCGCCGCCGCCTTCGTCGTGGCCATGGCCGGCAACCACACCCTCTGGTCCTTCGACCCGGTCGAGCGCGCGCTGCGGCACCTGGCCGGCACCATGCACGAGGGCCTGGTCGACGGCGAGCTGCGCCCGGCCTGGTTCGCCCAGCCCTCCGGCCTGAGCGCCGACGACGCCGGCCTGTGGCTGGCCGACGCGGAGACCTCCGCGCTGCGCCGGGTCGACCTCGTCGGCCGGTTCGACGGCACCGTGCGCACCGCCGTGGGTCAGGGCCTGTTCGAGTTCGGCCACCGCGACGGCCCTGGCTCCGAGGCGCTGCTGCAGCACCCGCTCGGCGTCTGCGCCCTGCCCGACGGCACGGTCGCCGTCGCCGACACCTACAACGGTGCCGTGCGGGTCTACGACCCCGCGACCGGCGAGGTCTCCACCCTGGCCACCGGGCTCGCCGAGCCGTCGGGGCTCCTCGTCGTCGACGAGGGCACCCACCTGCTCGTCGTCGAGTCCGCCGCCCACCGCCTCACCCGGCTGCCCCTCGGCCAGGCGGGCCGCCGGCACGACGGCGACGCGCACCGCACCCGCCGGCCCGTCACCGAGGTCGCACCCAGCTTCACGCTACGCGTCGTGTTCACCCCCGCCTCCGGGCAGAAGCTCGACGACCGGTTCGGCCCGTCCACCCAGCTCGACGTCGCCGCCTCCCGGCCGGGCGTGCTGCTCGACGGCGCCGGCTCGGGCACCGACCTCGAACGCGTCGTCACCCTGGCCGCCGACCCCGCCGAGGACGGCACGGAGACCGTCCTGTCCGTCACCGCCAAGGCGGCCTCCTGCGACGCCGACCCGGCCGTGGAGTTCCCCGCCTGCCACCTGGCCGCGCAGGACTGGGGCATCCCGGTGCGGGTGGTCGAGGGCGGGCCGACCGAGCTGGTGCTGCCGCTGCACGGCTGAGACCGGCACTGGCACCGCCGGACGGGCCCCGCCCCGAGGGGCCCCGCCGGACCGAGCGGGCCCGGGCGCGCGGAGAGATTCCCCACAGCCTTGTCCACAATCGGTGCATAACCGACGCACGGCCGCCCGGGTGAGGTCCACACCGCTCCCACGTGCGACGGCCCGGTCGCGTCAGGACGGCCCGGTCGCGTCAGACGGCCCGGGCGGGTTCAGGCAGGACTTGACGTCTCGCGCACTACTTGACGTCTCGCGGGACGGGAGGGGTCAGGCCACGAGCACCGCGCCCAGCGGCGCGGGGAAGTTGGCGAGCAGGGCATCGACCGAGCCGGCGATGTCGAGGGTCTCGTCCGCGATGACCGCCTCGATGAGGCCGTAGGAGCCGAACCCGAGGGCGAGCCCGAGGGTGCGCTCGTCCATCCCGGGCACGTGGCCGTCCGCCGTCGCGGCCGTGACCGCCTCCTGCGCGCGCACCGCGAGGAGGTCACACACCGTCCGCATGAGGGCTGGGTCGCCGCTCGCGGTGAGGAGGTACCGGTAGGTCTGCCGGTTCTCGGCGACCCGTCCCAGCATCGCCTTGAGCCAGGCGGCGTAGCCGAGGTCCGGCGGCGACGCCGGGTCGACCCGCTCGAGGAGGTCCGTCAGGAGGGACAGGGCCAGGCCGGAGACGGTGTCGAAGTGCTTGTAGAACGTCGTCCGGTGGACGCCGGCGGCGCGGCACAGCGACGTGACGTCGATGTGTGCGGGCGACGTCGTGCGTGCCAGGGAGGCCAGCGCGCGCTGGAGCGACGAGACCGTCCGCTGGGATCGCGGGTCGCGAGGGCGGGTATGGGTCTGCACGCAACCTAATAATGGGGTTCATTTTGTGAAAGGCAATGGGTTTGCCCGATTTTGGCAGGAGCCTGCCACGTGCGTGACCCGCTCGGGGACGCCTCGGAGGCGGTTCGGGAACCCGTCGACGGCGGTGCCAAGGAGACCCAATATGTCCGAAATCTATTTTCCGACCGTGCGGGGCCGTAGTCTACGTGCTATGTCAGCCCTCCCGCCGTCGTCCGCGCGCGCCGTGCGGCCCCGGCAGCTCGTGGCCCTCATGCTCGCCTTCGTGCTGGCCGCCGGGACGGGCGGCGTGCTCGTCGCCGGTCTCGTCATGCCGGCCGTCGGCGCTGCCGGCACCGTGGCCACCGCGTCGACCGACCTGTTCGAGGACCTCCCCGGCGAGCTCGCCATCCCGCAGCCGTCCCAGCAGAGCGTCATGCTCGCCGCCGACGGCTCGCCGATCGCGACGTTCTACCTGGAGAACCGCATCGTCGTCGGGCTGGACCAGATCTCCGAGCACGTGCAGCACGCGGTGGTGGCGGTCGAGGACCGCCGCTTTTACACGCACAAGGGCATCGACCCCGAAGGGATGCTCCGCGCGGCGGCGAACAACGTCGCCGGTGGCCAGCTCGAGGGGGCGTCCACGCTCACGCAGCAGTACGTCAAGAACGTGCTCATCGAGGCCGGCCGGGTCAGCGGCGACGAGGACGCGATCAAGACCGCGACCGAGACGTCCCTGGGCCGCAAGCTGCGCGAGGCGCGCCTCGCCGTCGGGCTCGAGGAGCAGGTCAGCAAGGACGACATCCTCGAGGGCTACCTCAACATCGCCCAGTTCGGCCCGTCGGTGTGGGGAGTCGAGGCCGCCTCGCGGCACTACTTCAACACCTCGGCGGCGGACCTGGGGATCGGCCAGGCCGCGCTGCTGGCGGGCATCACCCAGTCCCCGGCTCGCTGGGACCCCGTGGCCCACCCGGACAGCGCCGAGAAGCGCCGCAACGAGGTGCTCGGCGACATGCTCCGCGAGCGGTACATCACCGAGCAGGAGTACGAGGAGGCGGTGGCCGTCCCGGTCCCGGACATGCTCGACGTGCAGAACACGCCCAACGGGTGCAACGCCGCCGGCATCGCGGCGTACTTCTGCGAGTACGTCGTGAAGGACCTGATGAACAACGAGGGCTGGGGCAAGGACCGGGCCGAGCGGTCCCAGATGCTCATGCGTGGCGGCCTGACCATCCACACCACCCTGGACCTCGCCCGGCAGCAGGCCGCCTACGACTCCGTGGTGGCCTCCGTCCCGGTCAACGACCCGTCCGGCATCAAGATGGCGATGTCCTCGGTGGAGCCCGGCACCGGCAAGATCGTCGCGATGGTGCAGAACACCAACTACGGCGAGGCCAGCGAGACCGACCCGTCCGCCATGAAGCTCAACCTCAACGTCGGCACCTCGCACGGCGGCGGGCAGGGGTTCCAGTCCGGGTCGAGCTTCAAGGTGTTCACCCTCATCGAGTGGCTCGAGACCGGGCACTCCCTGGGCGACCTCGTCAACGCGAAGAACAAGATCTTCCCCCGCGCGTCGTGGAACATCTCCTGCGCCCCGGAGTACAAGGCCGACTACAACACCGCCAGCAACCTCGAGGGCATCCCGACCTCCTCGAAGATGACGGTGCTGGACGCGACGCGCCAGTCCATCAACCTCACGTTCCTCGACATGGCCAACCAGATGGACATGTGCGACATCGTGGGCAATGCCGCGAGCATGGGCCTCAAGCAGGGCAACGGCGAGCCGCTGACGCCCAACCCCGCGGCGGTGCTGGGCACCAACACCGTCACCCCGCTGGACCAGGCGAACGCCTTCGCCACGCTCGCCGCGGGCGGCACGTACTGCACCCCGGTGGCCGTCACGAAGGTCACCGACCGGGCCGGCAACGAGGTGCCCGTGCCGCCGTCGAGCTGCACCAAGGTGCTCGAGCCCGACGTCGTCAACGGCGTGAACTACGCGCTGCAGCAGGTGGTTACCCGCGGCGGCACGGGCAAGAACGCCGTGCTGCCCGGCCGCCCGGCCGCCGGCAAGACCGGCACGGCCAACGACGAGACCCACGCCTGGTTCGTCGGCTACACGCCGCAGCTGTCCGGGGCCGTGTGGATGGGCCACTCCCAGGGCGACAAGTCGATGATGTACACGACCATCAACGGCCGGTACAACAGGTGGGTCTTCGGCGGCTCCTACCCCGCCCAGGCCTGGCAGCGGTACATGACCCGGGCCCTGGAGGGGGTGCCGGTGCAGAGCTTCGCGCAGCCGGGCTCGCGCCAGCTCTACGGCGACCGGGTGGCGCTGCCCGGCGTCGTGGGCCGCTCGGTGGACGAGGCGCGGGCCATCCTGCGCGACCGCGGCTTCGACGTCACCGTCGCCGACCCGGTGACCTCCGGCTCGCCGGCCGGCACGGTGGCCCAGACGAACCCGGGCCCGGGGGTGCGGGTGCGCCCCGGCTCGAGCGTCACGCTGGTGCCGAGCTCGGGTCCGGCCCCCGAGCCGGAGCCCTCGCCGGAGCCGCCCGCGGAGGCGAAGCCGGCGAAGGACAAGCCGGCGAAGGACAAGCCGCCCGCGGAGGCAGCGCCGGCGGCGCAACCGAACTCCGCGTAACCGCGCGCGAGTCAGCGCGCCGCATACCCTCGACCACCGACCGGCGCGGTGGGACAGTGAGCCATGGCACGGCTCAACGATGCGGCCCGGGCGCTGATCGCCTCCGGCCCGCTGGGCCACCTCGTCACGCTCGACCCGGACGGCTCTCCGCAGGTCACCGCCGTGTGGGTGGGCCTGGACGGCGACGACCTCGTCACCGCCCACCTGCCCACCGGCCTGCGCAAGCTGGCCAACATCCGCCGCGACCCGCGGGTGGTCCTCTCGTTCGAGAGCACCGTCACCAACGCCATCGGGCTGCGTGAGTACCTCGTGGTCCACGGCCGAGCGCACATCACCGAGGGCGGCGCCCCGGAGCTGCTCCACCGCCTGGCCCAGACCTACATCGGCCCGGGCGCCCAGTTCCCGCCGATGCCGGACCCGCCGCCCGGCGTCGTCGTGCACGTGGAGGTCACCCGGGTCGGCGGCGTGGGCCCCTGGTAGCGCCCGGCCTGCGGGCGGCGCACGTCCGGCCGCCCTGCGGGCGGTGCGCCGCAGGAGGATGATGCGTGACGTCGAGGGGCCGCTGGCGAAGAAGGCGAGCCGATGGACGTGCACGGAGCGGTGGTCGTGCCCCAGGCGGTGCCGAGCCCGGTGCGTCCGGCGGCGCCCGCCGGACGGCTGACCCGCTGGCTGCTCGAGCACCGCGTCGAGCCCACCGGCCCCGAGGAGGACGAGGCGCACGCCGCCCCGCACGCGTGGTGGAAGGTCGTGTGCCTGACGGGCGTCGACTACTTCTCGACGCTCGCCTACCTCCCGGCCATCGCGGTGCTCGCCGCCGGCGCGCTGTCGCCGCTGGCGACCCTGCTCATCGTCGCGCTCACCCTGCTCGGGATGCTGCCGATGTACTCCCGGGTCGCCCAGGAGAGCCCGCACGGGCAGGGCTCGATCGCGATGCTCGAGCACCTCCTGCCGTTCTGGCGCGGGAAGCTCTTCGTCCTGGTGCTCCTGGGCTTCGTGGTGACGTCGTGGATCATCACCATCACCCTCTCCGCCGCCGACGCCTCGGTCCACGCCATCGAGAACCCGGCCTTCCCCGCGATGCTGCACGGCCACGCCGTCGCCCTGACCACCGTCCTCCTGCTCGTCCTGGGCGGGGTCTTCCTCCTGGGCTTCAGCGAGGCGGTGGCCGTGGCCGTCCCGCTGGTGGTGGTCTTCCTCGCGCTCAACGCCGTCGTGGTCGTCGACGGGCTCGTCGCGCTCTTCACCTCCGGGCACCTCTGGGCCGACTGGGTGGCGGCGCTGACGGCGCACGCCGGGGCCGGCGGCCTGATCGGTCCCGCCATCGCGGCCTTCCCGCTGCTCGTGCTCGGGCTGTCCGGCTTCGAGACCGGCGTGAGCATGATGCCGCTGGTGGCGGCCGACGGCACCACCGCCGAGGAGCGCCTGCGAGGCCGGATCCGCAACACCCGCAAGCTCCTCGCCACCGCGGCTCTGATCATGTCCGTGTACCTCATCAGCAGCAGCGTCGTGACGACATTGCTCATCCCGGCCGCGGAGTTCCAGCCCGGCGGCGCCGCCAACGGCCGCGCCCTGGCCTACCTCGCCCACGAGCGGCTGGGGGCGGGCTTCGGCACCGCCTACGACACAAGCACGATCCTCATCCTGTGGTTCGCCGGGGCCTCGGCCATGGCCGGGCTCATCAACATCGTCCCGCGCTACCTGCCCTCCTACGGCATGGCCCCCGAGTGGGGCCGCGCGGTGCGCCCGGTCGTGCTCGTCTACACGACGGTCGCGATCGTCCTGACCCTGCTGTTCCGCGCCGACGTCAACGCCCAGGCGGGCGCCTACGCCACCGGCATCCTCGCCATGATGGTCTCCGGCGCGGTCGCGGTGACCATCTCCGCCGCCCGGCGGCGCCGGCGCGCGGCGGCGACCGGCTTCGCCGTCCTCACGCTCATCCTGCTCTACGCCCTGGTGGACAACATCGTCGCCAAGCCGGACGGCATCACGATCTCCGCCTTCTTCATCCTCGGCATCGTCGTCGTGTCCCTGATCTCGCGGGTCTCGCGCACCACCGAGCTGCGGGTGGACCGCATCGAGTTCGACGACGCCGCCCGCCGGTTCATCACCGAGGCGCTCGCGCAGGATCACGCCCTCAACTTCATCGCCAACAAGCGCCAGGCCGGTGACGTGGCGGAGTACCAGGCCAAGGAGCTCGAGCAGCGCGGCATCAACCCCGTCCCCGGCGTCGCCCACGTGCTGTTCCTCGAGGTCGACATCGAGGACCCGTCGACGTTCAGCAACGTGCTGGAGGTGCGCGGCCTGGAGGTGGGGGGCTTCCGGATCCTGCGGCTGGCCAGTCCGGCCGTCCCGAACGCGATCGCCGCCGTCCTGCTCGCCCTGCGCGACGCCACCGGGGTGCGGCCCCACTGCTACTTCGAGTGGTCGGAGGGCTCGCCCCTGCGTCACCTGCTGCGCTACCTCATCCTCGGCCAGGGCGACACCCCGCCGGTGGTCCGGGAGATCATCCGCGAGGTCGAGCCGGTCCGGGCCCGGCGGCCGGCCATCCACGTCGGGGGCTGACGACGGGGTTCCCCGCCGCCCGGCCCGGTACTAGCGTCTGAACCGCTTCAACGACGAAGGGACACGCGATGACCGACATCGCCGTCGCCGCGTGGGAGACCGCCGCCGCGACCCTGGAGCACCTGGCGATCGAGCTGCCCTCGTGGGCCTTCGGCAACTCCGGCACCCGCTTCCGGGTGTTCGGCACCCCCGGCACCCCGCGCACCCCGGAGGAGAAGATCGCCGACGCGGCCACCGTCCACCGCTTCACCGGGCTGGCGCCCACCGTCGCCCTGCACATCCCCTGGGACACGGTCGAGGACTTCGCGGCGCTGCGCGCCTTCGCGGAGGACCACGGGGTCCGGCTCGGGACGGTCAACTCGAACACCTTCCAGGACGAGGCGTACAAGTTCGGCTCCCTGGCGTCCTCGGACCCGGCGGTGCGCCGCCAGGCCATCGATCACCACTTCCAGTGCCTGGACATCATGGCCGTCACCGGCTCGCGGGACCTGAAGATCTGGCTGGCCGACGGCACCAACTACCCGGGCCAGGACGACATCCGCCGCCGCCAGGACACCCTCGCGGACTCCCTGGCCACCATCTACGAGCGCATCGGCCCGGACCAGCGTCTGGTCCTGGAGTACAAGCTCTTCGAGCCGGCGTTCTATCACACCGACGTGCCGGACTGGGGCACCGCCTACGTCCACGTCGCCGCCCTGGGCGAGCGTGCCGTCGTCTGCCTGGACACCGGTCACCACGCCCCGGGCACGAACATCGAGTTCATCGTCGCCCAGCTGCTGCGCCTGGGAAAGCTCGGCTCCTTCGACTTCAACTCCCGCTTCTACGCCGACGACGACCTCATCGTCGGCGCCGCCGACCCCTTCCAGCTCTTCCGCATCCTCGCGGAGGTCATCCGCGGCGGCGGCCTGGGCCCGGGCTCGCCCGTGGCCTTCATGCTCGACCAGTGCCACAACATCGAGGAGAAGATCCCCGGGCAGATCCGCTCGGTCCTCAACGTCCAGGAGATGACCGCCCGGGCGCTGCTGCTCGACCGCGACGCCCTCGAGCTCGCCCAGCGCGAGCACGACGTGCTCACCGCCAACGGCATCGTCATGGACGCCTTCGCCACCGACGTCCGGCCCGTGCTCGCCGCCTGGCGCGAGGAGCGCGGCCTGCCCGCCGACCCCATGGCGGCCTACCGTGCCAGCGGCTACCGCGAGCGGATCATCGCCGAGCGCGTCGGCGGCGCCCAGGCCGGCTGGGGCGCCTGATGGCCACCGCCGCGGCCGCGGAGCTCGTCGCCCGGTCCAACCGGCTCGGCGCCGACCCGCGCACCACCAACTACGCCGGCGGCAACACCTCCGCCAAGGGCGCCGCCACCGACCCGGTCACCGGCCGCGACGTCGAGCTGCTCTGGGTCAAGGGCTCCGGCGGGGACCTGGGCACCCTCACCGAACGCGGCCTGGCGGTGCTGCGGCTGGACCGGGTGCGGGCCCTGGTCGACGTCTACCCCGGCGTCGCGCGCGAGGACGAGATGGTCGCCGCCTTCGACTACTGCCTGCACGGCAGGGGCGGGGCCGCGCCGAGCATCGACACCGCCATGCACGCCCTGGTCGACGCCGCCCACGTGGACCACCTCCACCCCGACGCCGGCATCGCCGTCGCCACCGCCGCCGACGGCGAGGCCCTCACCCGCGAGATCTTCGGTGACCGCGTGGTCTGGGTGCCCTGGCGCCGCCCGGGCTTTCAGCTCGGCCTCGACATCGCCGCCATCCAGCGCGCCCACCCGGAGGCGATCGGCTGCGTGCTCGGCGGGCACGGCATCACCGCCTGGGGCGCCAGCAGCGACGAGTGCGAGGCGCGCTCGCTGGAGATCATCCGCACCGCCGAGGACGCCATCGCCGCGCGCACCGAGCGCCTCGCCGCCGCGGGCCGTCACCCCTTCGGCGCCGTGCGCCCCGGCTTCGAGGCCCTGCCCGAGGCGGAGCGCCGCGCCACCGCCGCCCGGCTCGCCCCGGTCATCCGCGGGCTGGCCTCCACCGACGCCCCCCAGGTGGGGCACTACACCGACACGGGCGTGGTCCTCGACTTCCTTGCCCGCGAGAAGCTCGCCCCGCTGGCCGCGCTGGGCACCTCCTGCCCGGACCACTTCCTGCGCACCAAGGTCCGCCCGCTGGTCCTCGACCTGCCCGCCACCGCCCCGCTGCCCGAGGTGGTCGAGCGGCTGCGGGCGCTGCACGCCGCCTACCGGGAGGACTACCGCGCCTACTACGCGCGCCACGCCACCGCCGACTCCCCGCCCATGCGCGGGGCCGACCCGGCGATCGTGCTCGTCCCCGGCGTGGGGATGTTCTCCTTCGGCAAGGACAAGCAGACCGCCCGGGTGGCGGGGGAGTTCTACGTCAACGCCATCAACGTCATGCGCGGTGCCGAGGCCCTGTCCCGTTACGCCCCCATCGACGAGGCGGAGAAGTTCCGCATCGAGTACTGGGCGCTGGAGGAGGCCAAGCTGCAGCGCATGCCCAAGCCGAAGGCGCTGGCCACCCGGGTCGCCCTGGTCACCGGCGCCGGCTCGGGCATCGGGCGGGCGACGGCGCAGCGCCTGGCGGCCGAGGGCGCCTGCGTCGTCGTCGCCGACCTCAACGCCGAGGGCGCCGAGGAGGTCGCGGCCGGGCTCGGCGGGCCGGACCACGCCGTCGCCGTGCGCGCCGACGTCACCAGCGAGGACGACGTCGCCGCCCTCGTCGACGCCTCCGCGCTCGCCTTCGGCGGGGTGGACCTCGTGGTCAACAACGCCGGGCTGTCCGTCTCCAAGCCGCTGCTGGAGACCACCACCCGGGACTGGGACCTGCAGCACGACGTCATGGCCCGCGGCTCCTTCCTCGTCTCCCGGGAGGCGGCGCGGGCGATGATCGCCCAGGGCCTCGGCGGCGACATCGTCTACATCGCCTCGAAGAACGCCGTCTTCGCCGGGCCCAACAACATCGCCTACTCCGCCGCCAAGGCCGACCAGGCCCACCAGGTCCGCCTGCTCGCCGCCGAGCTGGGCGAGCACGGCATCCGCGTCAACGGCATCAACCCCGACGCCGTCGTCCGCGGCTCCGGGATCTTCGCCGGCGGGTGGGGCGCCCAGCGCGCCGCCGTCTACGGCGTGGAGGAGGCCGAGCTGGGGAAGTACTACGCCGGGCGGACCCTCCTCAAGCGCGAGGTGCTGCCCGAGCACGTCGCCGCCGCGGTGGTCGCGCTCACCGCGGGGGACCTCGCGCAGACCACCGGCCTGCTCGTCCCCGTGGACTCCGGCGTGGCGGCCGCGTTCCTGCGATGAGCACCTTCGCCGCCGTCGACCTCGGCGCCTCCAGCGGCCGGGTCATCCTCGGCCGCCTCGACGACGGCGCGCTCGTCACCGAGGAGGTCGCCCGGTTCCCCAACGCCCCCGTCGCGGTGCCCGCCGGGAGGCGGACCACCCTGCACTGGGACGTGCTGCGCCTCTACGACGCCGCCCTCGCCGGCCTGCGCCGGGCCGCCCGCACGCACGGGCCCCCGGCCACCGTCGGCATCGACTCCTGGGCGGTGGACTACGGCCTGCTCGACGCCGACGACGCCCTGCTCGGCAACCCGGTCCACTACCGCGACCGGCGCACCGCCGGAACGCCCGAGCGGGTCTTCGCCCACGTCCCGGCCCCGGAGCTGTACGCGCGCACCGGGGTGCAGGTCCAGCCGTTCAACACGATCTTCCAGCTCGCCGCCGCGGCCGGCACCGCCCAGCTCGCCGCGGCCCGCCGGCTGCTGCTCGTCCCGGACCTGCTGGGCTACTGGCTCACCGGCGTCCAGGTCGCCGAGGTCACCAACGCCTCCACCACCGGGCTGCTCGACCCCACCGCCCGCGCCTGGGCCCCCGACGTCGCCGCGGCGCTGCGCGCGGCGTTCGGCGTGCCGGTGGCCGACCTGCTGCCGCCGCTGGTCGAGCCGGGTACCGTCGTCGGCCCGGTCCGGCCGGCCGGCCTGGAGGGGGCGGGCGCCGGGCTGGACGGGGCCGCGCTCGTCGCCGTCGCCTCCCACGACACCGCCTCCGCCGTCGCCGCCGTGCCGGCCGAGCGCCCCGACTTCGCCTACGTCTCCTGCGGCACCTGGTCCCTGGTGGGCCTCGAGCTCGACGCCCCGGTGCTCACCGAGGCGAGCCGGGCCGCGAACTTCACCAACGAGCTGGGCCTGGACGGCACCGTGCGCTACCTGCGCAACGTCATGGGGCTCTGGCTGCTCCAGGAGTCCGCGCGCACCTGGGCCGAGGAGCAGGGCGAAGACGTGGACCTGCCCGCCCTCGTCGCGGCCGCCGCCCGGGTGCCGGCGCTGACGTGCGTCGTCGACGTCGACGACCCGGTGTTCCTGCCGCCGGGCGACATGCCGGGCCGCATCGCCGCCGCGGCGGCCGCCGGCGGGCAGCGCCCGCCCGCCGGGCCGGCGGAGACCACCCGCTGCATCCTCGACTCCCTCGCCCTGGCCTACCGCCGCGCCGTGCGACAGGCCGCCGAGCTCGCCGACCGGGAGGTCGGGGTCGTCCACCTCGTCGGCGGCGGGGTGCGCAACACCCTGCTGTGCCAGCTCACCGCCGACGCCACCGGCCTGCCGGTGGTCGCCGGGCCCGTCGAGGGCGCCGCGCTGGGCAACCTGCTGGTCCAGGCCCGGGCCGCCGGGGCGCTGGCCGGCGGGCTGCCCGAGCTGCGCGCCGTCGTCGCCGCCTCCACCGTCACCCGCCGCTACGTCCCGGCCGGCGACGCCGCCGCCTGGGCCGCCGCCGAGCGGCGCCTGTTCGCCGTGCCCGCCTGAAGGGAGCCGCGATGCGCGCGGTGGCGGCCCCCGGTCCGCTCGATACCCTCGTGAGACGACCGCTGGAGGTGTGACGTGCGCATCGCCCTGTTCGCCACCTGCCTGAACGAGGCGCTGTTCCCGCAGGCCCCGGCCGCCACCGTCCGGCTGCTCGAGCGGCTGGGCCACGAGGTGGACTTCCCGGCCGGGCAGGCCTGCTGCGGGCAGATGCACGTCAACACCGGCTACTTCCGCCAGGCGGTGCCGGTCATCCGCAACCACGTGGCGGCCTTCGCGCCGGTGCTCGACGGCGCGTGGGACGCGATCGTCGCGCCGTCGGGCTCGTGCGTGGGCTCGGTGCGCCACCAGCAGGCCATGGTCGCCGACCGGGAGGGTGAGCGGACGCTGGCCCGGGACGCGGCGCTGGTGGCCGAGCGCACCTACGAGCTGTCCGAGCTGCTCGTCGACGTCCTGGGCGTGACCGACGTCGGCGCGTGGTTCCCGCACCGGGTCACCTACCACCCCACCTGCCACTCGCTGCGCCTGCTCAAGGTCGGCGACCGGCCGCTGCGGCTGCTGCGCGCCGTGGCGGGCATCGACCTCGCCGAGCTGCCCGAGGCGGCCTCGTGCTGCGGGTTCGGCGGCACCTTCTCCCTCAAGAACGCCGAGACCTCCACGGCGATGGTCACCGAGAAGGTCCGCAACGTCGTGGCCACCGGCGCCGAGGTCCTCGCCGCCGGGGACTACTCGTGCCTGATGAACATCGCCGGCGCCCTCTCGCGCGAGGGCACCGGCGTGCACGTGGCCCACCTCGCCGAGATCCTGGCCGCCACCCGCGAGGAGCCGTGGGCCCCCACCGTGCTGCCCGTGGACCGGCCCGGCGCCGCCCGGCCGCCGGGCCCGGCCGGCCCGCCGCAGGGCGGGCCCGGGCCGGGGGAGCGGGCCGGCACCACGGCGGCGACCGCCGCCCCCGCGCCGCAGAACCGCCCGGAGGGATCCCGATGAGCGCCACCTTCCTCGGCATGCCCGAGGTCCGGCCCCTGCCGCCCCACCACCCCGAGGACCCGCTGCGGTGGGGCCCGACCTTCCCCGAGGCCGCGCACGAGACCCTGGGCAACGCCCAGATGCGGGCCAACCTCGGCCACGCCACCCGCACCATCCGCGACAAGCGGCTGCGGGTGACCGCCGAGCTGCCCGACTGGGAGGAGCTGCGCGCGGCCGGCGCCGCCATCAAGGCCGAGGCGCTGGCCCGCCTGCCCGAGCTGCTCACCGAGCTGGAGGCCCAGGTCACCGCCCGCGGCGGGGTGGTGCACTGGGCCCGCGACGCCGCCGAGGCCAACCGCATCGTCGCCGACCTCATCGCGGCCACCGGGCAGGACGAGGTCGTCAAGGTCAAGTCCATGGCCACCCAGGAGATCGGCCTGAACGAGCACCTCGAGGCCGCCGGCATCACCGCCACCGAGACCGACCTGGCCGAGCTCATCGTCCAGCTCGCCGGCGACATGCCCTCCCACGTGCTCGTGCCCGCCATCCACCGCAACCGCGAGGAGATCCGGGAGATCTTCCTCGAGCGCATGGGCGACGCCCCCGCCGAGCTGACCGCGCAGCCGCGCGAGCTGGCCATGGCGGCCCGGGCGCACCTGCGCGCGAAGTTCCTCGCCGCCGAGGTGGCCATCTCCGGGGCCAACTTCGCCGTCGCCGAGACCGGCACCGTGGCGGTGTTCGAGTCCGAGGGCAACGGGCGCATGTGCCTGACGCTGCCGCACACCCTCATCACGGTCATGGGCATCGAGAAGGTGCTCCCGCGCTTCGCGGACCTGGAGGTCTTCACCCAGCTGCTGCCGCGCTCGTCCACCGGCGAGCGGATGAACCCCTACACGTCCATGTGGACCGGCGTCACCCCCGGCGACGGCCCCCAGGAGTTCCACCTGGTGCTGCTCGACAACGGGCGCACCAAGGCGCTCGCGGACGAGGTGGGCCGCCAGGCGCTGCGCTGCATCCGCTGCTCGGCGTGCATGAACGTCTGCCCCGTCTACGAGCACACCGGCGGGCACGCCTACGGGTCGGTCTACCCCGGCCCGATCGGCGCGATCCTCACCCCGCTGCTGCGCGGGACCGGCACCGGGCCGGGCCCGCTGGACCCGCACGACCCCACCGCCACCCTGCCCTACGCCTCCTCCCTGTGCGGGGCCTGCTTCGAGGCCTGCCCGGTCAAGATCGACATCCCCGCCGTGCTCGTGCACCTGCGCAACCGGGTGACCGAGGCCCAGCAGCGCCGCCCGTTGCCCACCGGGTGGGAGGCCGCCCTGGGCGCCGCCTCGGCGGTGATGTCCTCCGGCCGGCGCTTCGGCGCCGCGGCCGCCACCGCCCGCGCCGGCCGGGTGGTGGCCCGGGACGAGCGGATCGGGCGCCTGCCCTTCCCCGGGTCGCTGTGGACCGGCAGCCGCGACCTGCCCGCCCCGCCGCCCGAGAGCTTCCGGGCCTGGTGGGCCCGCCACCAGGGCGCGAAGGAGGCGGGGTCGTGAGCGAGGCCCGCGAGGCCGTCCTCGCCCGCATCCGCGACGCCCTGGGCCGCACCCCGGACGCGACGCCGCCGGCCGTGCCGCACGCGTACCGCACCCGCTCGGACGTCGCCCCCGGCTCCCCGGAGGCGCTGGACCTGCTCGTCGACCGCCTCGAGGACTACAAGGCCCGGGTGCACCGGTGCGCCGCCGCCGACCTGCCCGCCACCCTGGCCGCCCTGCTCGCCGACGCCGGGTCCGTCGTCGTCCCGCCCGGCCTGCCCGGGGACTGGCTCGCGGGCCTGCTCGCCGGCCCGGACGTGCACACCGACGCCCCCGGCGCCCGGCTGTCCAACGCCGACCTCGACGGCGCCGGGGCGGTCCTCACCGGCGCGCGGGTCGCGATCGCGGAGACCGGCACCATCGTGCTGGACGGCGAGCCCGACCAGGGCCGGCGCGCCATCACCCTGGTCCCGGACCGGCACGTGTGCGTCGTGACCGCCGCGCAGGTGGTGGCCACCGTGCCCGAGGCGATCGCCGTGCTCGGCGCGCACCCCACCCGCCCGCTGACCTGGATCGCCGGCCCCTCCGCGACCAGCGACATCGAGCTCCAGCGCGTCGAGGGCGTGCACGGCCCCCGGACCCTCGACGTCGTCCTGGTGCGATGACCCGGTCGCGATGACCGCGGGCAACGCGACCGTGCGGGACGTGGCGGCCCGGGCCAAGGTCTCGCTCGGCACCGTGTCCAACGTCCTCAACCGGCCCGAGGCGGTCAGCCCGGGCACGCTCCAGCGGGTCCACGAGGCCATCGACGCCCTCGGGTTCGTGCCCAACGACGCCGCCCGGCGGCTGCGGACCGGCCGGAGCCGGTCCGTCGGCCTGGTCGTGCTGGACGTGGGCAACCCCTTCTTCACCGACCTCGCGCGCGGCGCGGAGGCGGCCGTCGAGGCCGCAGGCGGGACGATCCTGCTCGGCGACAGCGACCATCGGCCGGAGCGGGAGGCGCGCTACCTCGACCTGTTCGAGGAGCAGCGCGTCCGCGGTGTGCTCGTCTCCCCGGTCGACGGCGTGAGCCATCTCGACGAGCTCAGCGCCCGGGGAACGCCCACGGTCCTGGTCGACCGGGCGGCGGACCCCGCGCGCTTCTGCTCCACCTCGGTCGACGACGTCGCGGGCGGCCGCCTGGCGGCCGGGCACCTGCTCGAGCAGGGGTACCGGCGCCTCGCCTTCGTCGGCGGCCCGCTGCGCCTGCGCCAGATGGCCGACCGCCTCCGCGGGGCCCGGGAGGCCGTCGCGGCCGCCGGCGGCGCCCTCGAGGTGGTCGAGCTGGCGGAGCCGACGGCGCCCCATGGGCGCGTCGCCGGCGCGGACCTCGCCGCGCGGCCGGTGGCGCACCGCCCGGAGGCGGTGCTCGCCGGCAACGACCTCATCGCCGCGGGCGTGCTCCAGGCGCTCATGCTCGACGGCGTGCGGGTGCCCGAGGATGTCGGCGTCGTCGGTTACGACGACACGGCCCCCGCGCAGACGGCGGTGGTGCCGCTGTCCTCCGTGCGCCGGCCGAGCGAGCTGCTGGGCCGCACGGCGGTCGAGCTGCTGCTCGAGGAGGCGGCGGGGGGCGAGCACCGGCACCGGCGCGTCGTCTTCGAGCCCGAGCTCGTCGTCCGCGGCAGCTCCGTGCGCGGCTGAGGTCCGGAGCCGTCGGGCCGCATCGGCCGGCGGTCGACGCCGCGCCCTACGGCGCGCCGGTCGCGCCCGGCCGGTCCCAGGCGGCCCCCACGGACAGGCCGGTGGTGATGAGGTGGCGCACGGCGACCACCAGCGCCGTGCTGAGCAGGCTCGACCAGCCCGGCTCGGCCGCGAGCCGCAGCAGGCCCGCGGCGAGGAGGAAGTCGAGCAGCACCCCGATCGCGGCGCGCACCCCGACGACGAGCACCGCCCCGACGCCGACGACCAGGCCCGCCGCCACCGCCGCCAGGGCGAGGGTGCTCAGGACCGTGCTCACGGCGGGGCCGGCGGGGGCGCGTTGGGGGTGGTGGCGGAGGAGGGGGCGCCGGACGGCGTGGCCGGCTCGCCCTCGAGCTGGCGCCGCTCCTCGGCGATCTCCTTGGCCAGGAAGTAGTTCAGCCCGGTGCGGATGGCGGCGATCGCGGCCAGCTGCCCGATCTCGGCGAAGCTCGGCGCCACGGCGGTGCGCAGCACGTCGCTGGCGAGCTGGAACTCCAGGCCCAGGGCGAGGAAGCGCCCGAGCAGCAGGCGCACCCGGACGAACCCGCGGGTGTCGCGCTGGGCCAGCGCCTTGACGAAGAGCACGAAGGCGATGGCCGCGCCGATCGAGATGACGGCCGCGCCCGCCGCCTCCACGAGGCGCACCAGCACGGCCACGACCCGCCCCAGCAGCTCCTCGGTCATGGATCGCCACCTCCCCCGGCCAGGGGACCGCCCGGGCCAGGGGCCCAACGTCGCGGCTGGCGGCGGGCGCCGCAACTCGGGCCGCGCGCGAGGATGGTGCCGTGACCTACGACATCGACGACGACCCGACCCGGCTCGACCTCGACACCATCTGGGCGTTCCTGTCCACCGAGGCGTACTGGAACCGCTGGCGCACCCGGGGCGACGTCGAGGAGCAGGTCCGCACGGCCTGGCGGGTGGTCGGCGCGTACGCGCCGGGCGGGGAGCAGGTGGGCTTCGCCCGGGCGGTGTCCGACGGCGTGTCCTTCGCCTTCCTCGCCGACGTCTTCGTCATGCCCGCGCACCGCGGGCACGGCCTCGGCAAGCGCCTCGTCAGGGCGATGATCGACGACGGGCCCGGGGCGGGCTTCCGGTGGACGCTGTTCACCGGCGACGCCCACGGCCTGTACGAGCAGTTCGGCTTCGCGGCGCCCGACGCCACCGCGATGGTCCGCCCGGCGAGGCCGCGCGGCTAGGTGTACCCAGCCAAGACGTTGGTCACACCGGCGGGGCGTCGCGCCGTCGAGGCCGGGGCGGCTTGCCGCCTGGCCGTCGGAGCGGCCACGGTCGCCCGCGGCCCTGCGCTCAGGCGGTGATGCCGCGCTCGCGCATCAGGGCGCGGTGCCGGACGGCGCGGGCGTGCTCGCCGCGCCGCTCGCACAGCTCGTCGTACGGGACGCCGCCGCGCAGCAGCCGCGCGAGCTGGCCCCAGCGCCGCTCATCGTCGGCCTCGGCCGCGGCGTAACCCGCGCACCAGCCCTCGCACCGGCCGATCTCGAAGTAGGCCTCGGCGATCGTGCGGGTCTCCGGGGCCAGCTCGACGAGCGTGGGGACGTCATCGTGATGCACGGTGGCTCCTGACGACCGCGGGCGTGGCCTCGCACGTCTGTTCGAACCATCGTGGCCTTTCCCGGCTCTGCCGTCAAGACCGTCGGGTACGGACGGCCGAGAAGGGCGGTGCACTCACAACCCAGGAGTTGGGAGACACGCTTTAGGCGGTCTTCAGGTCGGCAGCGAGCTGGTCGGCGGCCATGTCGGTGGCCCTCGAGACGACCCGGTTGGCGGCCTTGATGTTCGCCGCGATCTGGTCGGCCATGTTCGTCGCGTAGACGGCGATCAGCCCGGCGGTGCCGGCGTCCAGCGTCTCGCCCAGGTCCTTGAGGTCGTCGCGGGACATGCCCTTCGTGGCGTGCCCGGTCACCGCGCCGATGGCCGCGCCCCCGCGCCCCCGGCGGTGGCGAGTCCGATGCCGACGGGCGGGAACAGCGCCGCGGCCACGCCGACGGCCAGGCCCCAGCCAAGGCCCACCGCCGCCCCGTGCCGGGTGGGCTGCTCGTGCTTCTTGACGATGTGCACCTTGCCGTCGGCGTCCTTCGAGACGACGGCGGCGTCGAAGTCGTTGGAGCTCTTCACGGCCCTGTACAGCTCCTTGACCGCCTCGTAGTCGGCGACCGCCGCGTCGACGTCGTCGTACGCGGCCGCGACCACGTACAGGGTGTCCTCATCCTGCTTGGCCATGACGGCCTCCTTCCGGTCGGCTACCAGGCTCGCTCGCCCAGGCTCCGGCGCCCTCCTCCGCTGCTGACGAAGTCAGGGCCGAGGGTCCGCCGGGTCGTCGACGCGCCGGACGAGCGCCGCCGACGTCGCCATGACGACGGCGAGCACCAGGCCGAGGGCGGGGTAGCCGGCCCCGCTGATCACCGCCCCGCCCAGGACGGCGCCGACGAGATAGCCCAGCTGGGTGGCGCCGGTGCGCGCCGCCATCATCGCCGCCGGCTGGCCGGGCAGCTGGTCGAGCCCGAGGGAGGCCGACACCGGCGTCCGCGTCCCCGCCGCCAGGCCCAGGACGCAGAAGAGCGCCACGGCCACCGGCGTCGTCCGGGCGGCGCCGAGCATCAGCGGCAGGAGGACCGCCATGACGAGCGCGGCCGTGGCGATCAGGCGGCGCCGCGGCCAGCGGCGCGACAGCCGCCCGGAGCGGACCGAGGCCAGGAGGTAGGCGCCGGCGGCGCCGGCGAGCAGCCACCCCGCCACGGACTCACGCACCCCGAGGCGCTGGATGAAGAAGGCCCCGGCGAAGGTCAGCAGCGAGGTCCACGCGGCGTACCCGGCCACCTCCGAGACGATCCAGCGGCGCGCGGCGCCCGCCCGGAGCGGGGCGAGGGCGGCGCCGGCCCGCACCGAGGGGGCCGGCAGCGCCGCGGGCGCGGCCACCAGCGCGGCGACCGCCAGCGCCGCCGGCAGCGCCTCGGCCGCCCGCCAGGACCACCCCTCGGTCAGCACCCCGGCCACCGGCGTGACCAGGATCCAGGCCAGCGCGTTGGCGCCGGCGACGTAGCCCGTCGCCCACGGGCGCCGGTCGGCGCCGAACGCCGCGAGGCCGGCGAAGCCGCCGGACAGCAGCAGGGCGAAGGCGAGGCCGACGAGGACGTGGGCGGCGAGGAACGCCGCCGTGGAGCGGGCCGCGGCCACCGCGCCGCAGGCCAGCAGGGCCAGCGCGGACCCGGCGACGAGCAGCCGGCGCACCGAGAGCAGGCGCGGCCGGGCGCTGAGGAGCAGCGAGACGGCGACGGCGACCGCGGCGGTGACCGACCGGGCCTGGCCGGCGGCGCCGACGGTCGTGCCCAGCTCGGCCGCGACGGCGACCACGGTCGGGGCCAGGACCACGAGCAGCGCCTGGGAGGTCATGGTCGCCAGCACCAGCGGGAGAACCTTCGGTCCCGAGGCTGCCATGGCACGCTCCCCGTCCCCGTCAGGAGCGCCGCCCCGGCGGAGCCGCCCCCGCCGGTCGCCGCGCCACCCTCGCCCCGGCCGGGCGAGCGGTCAGGGCCGCTGGCCCAGGCCCGGCCCGGTCGTCACTGCGGAGAGGCCCCGTTCACCCGCAGCCGCTCCGGCACCCGGTCGCGCTCGTAGGTGATGTCCGTGTACCCGTGGGGCGCCGGGCGACCGTCCGGGCCCAGGTTGACGAACACCATCTTCTCGATGGTGAGGATGCTCTGCCGGGTGAACAGGTTGCGCACCTCGGCGCGCATCGTCATGGAGGTGCGGCCGAACGCCGTCGCCCGCAGACCCATCTCGACGATGTCCCCCTGCTGGGCGGAGCTGACGAAGTTGATCTCGGAGATGAACTTCGTGACCACCCGCTCGTTGCCCAGCTGGATCATCACGTAGATGGCCGCCTCCTCGTCGATCCACCGCAGGAGGCTGCCCCCGAACAGCGTCCCGTTGGCGTTGAGGTCCTCGGGCTTGATCCACTTGCGGGTGCGGAAGTTGATCTCGTCGTCGTCGGGGGTCATGCCCCCAGGTTATTGCGGCCGGTCGACCGCGGCCCGTGCCCGCCGTGGGCACCGGCGGGAGTCGCTTCTCACAGGGTCCCGGTCAGGGCCTGCAGGGCCAGGCTGGTGAGCGCGACCGCGACCCACAGTGCGCCGCCGAGCGCGAGGGGGCGCCACCCCGCCTCCCGCACCGACGCGACGGGGGTGAGCATCCCGATCGCGGTCATGGCCATGGTCGTCAGCAGCACGGTCAGCCACTTCACGGGGGCGTGCGCCGCCTCGGGCACCAGGCCGACGCTGTTGGCGGCGGCCGCGAGCAGGAAGAGCACCAGGAAGCCCGGGATCAGCTTGCGCCAGGGCAGCCCCCGCCTCCCCGCGGCGGGCGCTTCCGCGGTGCTCGTGGCCGCGGCGTCGGCCGCCGCCTGCTGTCGTGCGCGTTCCTGGGTGCGGTGCGTGCGCACCGAGAGCCAGACGGAGATGGGGATGAGCATCAGGGTGCGGGAGAGCTTGACGACGACGGCGTAGGAGGTCGCCGCGGCGCCGAAGACGGTGGCGGCGGCCACCACCGAGGAGGTGTCGTTGATCGCCGTGCCCGCCCACAGGCCGAAGGCGTCCTGGCTCATGCCCATGAGGTGCCCGAGGGCGGGAAAGAGGATCGCGGCGAGGACGTTGAAGACGAAGATCGTCGTCACGGCGAGGGAGATGGCGGTGCCGGAGGCGCCGATGACGGCGCTGGTCGTGGCGATGGCCGACGCCCCGCAGATGGCCGTGCCGACGCCGATGAGGGTGCGGGTCTCCTGGTCCACGCCGAGCCGGCGGCCGAGGAGCGCAGTGCCGCCCAGGGCGACGGCGATCGTGCCGACCATGACCGGCAGCGAGTGCGCCCCGACCGTGAGGACCTGACCGAGGGAGAGCCCGAGGCCGAGGAGGACCACGGCCGCCTGCAGCACCTTCTTCGACGTGAAGGCCAGCCCCGGCCGCAGCGTGTCCACCCGCGCGCCGAGCAGCCGGCCCAGGCCGAGGCCCAGGAGGATGCCGACGACCGGTCCGCCCATCACCGGCACCCAGGCGCCGATGGCCATCGCCGCCAGCGCGACCGCGGCGCACACCCCCACCCCCGCCCAGAACCCCCCGCGCCGGAGAGCCGGGGCGGGGGACGCCGGCGCGGTGGTGACCCGGGCGGTTTCTGGAATGCCGCTGTCTCTTATCACCCACCCAGCATCCGCCCGACGGGGCCGTCGCCACTAGTCGGCATTCGCCGATCGGGCCATAGGGTGTTCCTATGTCACGCCGCCTGCCGGATCTCGCGAGTCTCGAGCTGCTGGTCGCGGTCGCCGACGAGGGCGGCATCGGCGCGGCCGCCCGGGCGGTCGGCATCAGCCAGCCCTCGGCGACCGAGCGGCTGCGCACGCTCGAGCGTCGGCTCGGCCTGCTGCTGATCCGGCGCACCCCCGCCGGCTCCACCCTCACCGGCGAGGGCACCGCCGTCGTCGGCTGGGCACGTGGCGTGCTCCAGGCGGCACAGGAGCTGGTGGACGGTGCCGCGGTCCTGTCCGGCCAGCGGCGGCGTCATCTCGACGTCGGCGCCAGTCTGACCGTCGCCGAGCACCTCGTGCCCGGCTGGCTCGTCGCGCTGGCGGAGAGCGCCCCGGACATCTCCGTGACCCTGCAGATGGGGAACTCCACCGTCGTCGCCGACCAGGTGCGCACGGGGAAGGTGCAGCTCGGCTTCGTCGAAGGCCCGGCGGCGCCGGCCGGCGTGCGCTCGCGCACGGTCGGCGTGGACGAGCTGGTCCTGGTCGTGGCGCCCGGGCACGACTGGACCGACGGCAGGGCCGTGGGCGCCCCGCAGGTGGCGGCGACCCCGCTCGTCATGCGCGAGGCGGGCAGCGGCACCCGCGACGTGCTCGAGGAGTGGCTCGCCACGATCGGCTTGCGCGCGGTGCCGGCGGTGGAGCTGGCGTCGACGACGGCGCTGGTCCAGGCGGTCATGGCAGGCGTCGGCCCCGGTGTCGTCTCGCGCCTCGCCGTCGCCGCCGAGCTCGCCGAGGGCCGGCTCGTCGGCGTGCCGCTCGAGGTCCTTGAGGGCGGGGCCGCCCGTCCCGTCCGCCTGACCCGCAAGATCCGTGCCATCTGGCGCGGGAACGCTCCCACGGCCGCGGCGGCCGCACTCGTCGCCGTCGCGTTGACGCCGTAGACCGTCGTCCGGCACTGGGCGCCCTCGGTGGCTGGGCAGGACGACCCGGGATTCGAGCTGGTCGACGAGGGCACGCGGCTATCACCGAGCGGCTCAGCCGGCCCGACCAGCGACACCCACAGCATGGTGCTCCTTCCTCCTCACCGACCGGGACCGTCGCGTGCAGCGCACGCGAGTCCGGTCAGGCTGCGCCATGGGGTTCCCGGGCGGCGACCGCAGGAGGGGCTGGCGTGGACCCGGCCCCGGCCCCGGCCGAACGGCGTTCGGAACGCGCGTAGAGGCGCCGGCCAGGGGAGGACGTCACCCCGAAGGTCAGGACGCTGGCGGCGATCACCAACGTCGCGGCGCCGAAGAAGCGAGGGTCGGTCACGCCGGTGTCGACGGCATGGGCGACGTAGAAGATCGAGCTTGCACCCATGGGGCCGAACCAGCCGAGGAAGACGGCGTCGCGGCCGCGGAAGCCGAGAGGACGGGCGAGCACGAGCACGGCCGGGAGCCGACGCAGGAGCAGGATCAGGACCACAACGAGCGGGGCGGCCGCCCCGAACGCCGCCCACTGATCCCAGGGCAGGAACACGCCGAGAATGAAGAACAGCGGCAGACACAGGTAGCGGTTGGCGGCCTCGTTGAGCCTCTGCTGGCGCCCGCGTTCCTCGTCGCCGACCAGCGCGTTGTACGCGGTGCCGGCGACGAAGACCCCGAGGATGCCGTCGGTGCCCGCGGCTCGCCCGAGGCCCAGCACGGCCACGGCCAGGAGCACCGTGAGCACGAGGGTCGGGCCCGGCTCGGGGTCGCCGTATCGCCCGGCCACACGCGCGCCCAGGGCGGCGAGTGCGCCCATCGCGGCGCCGATGAGGAGACTGCCGGTGACCTCCCACACGAGTCGGCCGGCTTCGGCGCCCGGGGTGGTCGCGGGCAGCACGACGGCGAGGGCCACGCCCACGATGGGAAGCGCGAGACCGTCGTTGATGCCGCTCTCCGCGGTGATCGCGTGGCGGAGCCGCTGCGGCAGGCTCTCCTCGGCCGGCTTGCCCGAGACGATGGAGCCCGCGAGAACCGGGTCCGTCGGGCACAGGCACGCCCCCACGAGCGCGGCGAGGGCGAGAGGGATCCCGAGGACGAGCGCGGAGGCACCCGCGATGACCGCCGCCAGCGGCATGACGACCAGCAGGAGGATGGGCACCGGACGGACGACGCCGCGCAGCTGCCGGGCGGGAAAGCGCAGCGCCGCCTCCATCACCGAGACGGCGACGACGAGCCGGCTCCCCTCGAGGAGGGCCAGGTCCCGGGCGCGCTCGGAGAGCTCCAAGGCACCCAGGACGTGCGGCCCGACGATCACCCCGGCAGCGAGTGCGACGAGCGGCCCGGACACGGCGAGGTCGCGTATGCGGCGGCTCATCAGAGCCAGGACGAGCGCGAGCGTGCCGACCAGTCCGTACATCAGGTGGAGCTGCGTCACCAAGAGTCCCCCTGCTCGGTTCGACGGATGAGTGAGGGCCATCTTGTGACGCGAGCGCCGCGACCGCACACGGGGCGCGGGCCGCGCCGCCCGCTAATCGCGGGCTTGGCGCAGCGACGCCGGGAGCAGCCACCGGCCCAGCCGCGCCGCGGCCGCCTCGCGCCACGCCGCCGCGCTGGCAAGGACCCCGCCGCCTCGGGGTGGACGCTGGGGGGTGCTGGGCGCGTGGCGGGCCAACAACGCACCGGCCAGGGCGAAGCTGAGTGCGGCGGCCGCGTCGGTCCGCGCCGTTCGCGCCCGTGTCCGGTCCCAGGCGGCCAGCAGGAGCATCGACGCGCCGTGCACCAGGTCCGCCTCGGCGCCCAGGGCGAGCACCGCGCGCCCCGGGGTGCCGGCCGTGCCGGCGGCCTGGACCAGGTGTCGGGCGCCGAGCACCCGGGCCACCGCCGTGGTCCGCGGGTCGGGCCGGTGCCCGGTGCCCAGCGTGACGATGAGGTCGGGGGCGAAGAGCAGTCCCGCCCCGTAGCCGGCCCGGACGGCCGCGAACCAGCTCACCGTCGGCGCAGCCAGGTCATCGTGGCGAGGGCGCCGGTCCCGGCGACGGCCGCCACGGCGCCGACCGCTCGGAGGTGGTGGGAGAGGAACAGCTGCGGGTCGTGGGCGTGGGACTTGTCGTCGAAGGCGCCGTGGGCGCCGTGGTCGTGCCCGCCCTCGCCGTCGACGGGCTCCCACAGGTTGTTCGGCCGGTCCGGGCCGACCTTCTCCCCGGTCTGCTGGGCCTTGTAGCCGGTGCGGCCCAGGTAGCGGTCCAGCAGCGCGGGCGCGACCTTCTGGCCGAGGATGGTGTAGGCGGTGGTCGTGCCCACCCAGTAGTGCTTGCGCCGGGGGTGGTCGGCGGCGAAGACGACGCCGCGGGCGGCGAGCTCGGGCTGGTAGATCGGTGGCACCGGCTGGGGATGGCGGGGCAGCCGGGAGAGGACCCAGGAGAACTGTGGGGTGTTGACCGCCGGCATCTGCGCGATGGTGATGTGGACGTTGCTCTTGTCGTGGATCAGCTCGGTGCGGATCGATTCGGTGAACCCGTTGATCGCGTGCTTGGCGCCGCAGTAGGCCGACTGCAGCGGGATGCTGCGAAAGCCCAGCGCGGAGCCGACCTGGACGATCGTCCCCTGGTCGCGGGGGAGCATGCGGGACAGGGCGACGCGGGTGCCGTGGACGTAGCCGAGGTAGGTCACCTCGGTGATCCGCTTGTACTCCTCGGGCTCGATCTGGGTGAACGGGGCGAACACGGCCGTGAACGTCACGTTGATCCACACGTCGATGGGCCCGAAGGCGTCCTCGACCTGCTGGGCGGCGGCCTCCACCTGGTCGTAGTCGGCGACGTCGGTGGGGATCGCCAGCGCCCGGCCACCGGCCCGTTCGACGTCGCGGACGGCGCCGTCCAGCCCGGCCCTCCCGCGCGCCAGGAGCCCCACGTTCGCCCCGCGCGCCCCGAACTGCCACGCGGTGGCGCGTCCGATCCCCGCGCTCGCCCCGGTGATCACCACGGTCTGGCTCATCTCGCCACTCACTTCCGGACGGGTCCGCCGGCACACCGACGGACGGTGTTCACTCCAACTTTCGGAACCGGGCGTCAGCTGGGGGGCTGGACCGGTTCGGCGCCGCGCTCGATCTGCACCCCGGTGAACTCCGCGTCCACCGGCTCGGTGAAGCGCCGGCCGTTGATCTCGTCATGGCGCATGAACGTCGGCGGGTCCACGTGCACGCGCAGCGTGTACTCGCCGTCCTCGGGCAGGGTCCAGTTGCGCGCGTAGTGGTACAGCATGGGGTGCCAGACCAGCTCCTGGACGTGGGGGCCGAGCTCCTGGCCGCCGGGCGTGACGAGGGTGGCGGTGACGTGCAGGCCGGGCACGAACCGCCCGTCGGCGGCGTCGCGCACGGCGATCTCCACGTGGGCGTTCTCGCCCTCGGGGTTGCGCCAGACCAGGTCGCCGTCGTGGAAGTGGTACATGCCCTCGGCGTCCTCGATGGCGTAGCCGATCCGGTACTGCCCGGCCTCCTGCTCACCGCCGTCGTGGGCCACCTCCTGGGTCATGTACTGCAGCGCCCGCCCGTACGCCTCGCCCTGCTCGACGGCGCGCCGGAGCTGAGGCGTGGTGGCCTCCGAGCTGTCGGGGTTCATCGGGGCCGGGGTCGTCTCGTCCGCCATGGCTCTCCTCTGGGATCGGTCACGGTCACATCTGTCCACCCAGGATTTCCTGATCGGGCGCGCACCGCGCGCCGAAGGGCCTCGGCGCGCGACCGATCCGCCTCGGCGGCATGATGGGCCGCGCCGGGCGGGTGCCCGATGGCCCCGGCCCGGTCGAGGGCGCCCGTACAGGGGAAGCGCCGCACCGTCCGAAGCGGGGATGCCTGCCTCCTGGCCCGGGAACAGCGGCCTGGCGGCCTGCCCCAGAGCCCTGTGCCGAAAGGAGAGTCGTGTTCTCAGGCGTGATGGTGATGGCGATCGGCGTGGTCGCCCTGATCGGCGGGCTCTACGTCGTGCACCGGATCGCCACGGTGGCGGCCGACCCGCTCATGGTGCTGCCCTTCGACTCCGGCTGGCGCCCCGAGCAGCACGCCCTCTCCCGCTACCACGTGCGGTGGTACCTGGCGACGCTGGTCTTCCTCGCCTTCGACGTGGAGATGCTCTTCATGTACCCCTGGGCGGTCGTGGTCGCCAAGGAGGGGATGACGGCGGTCGTGGAGATGTTCCTCTTCCTCGGGGCGCTCTTCGTGGCGGTGGCCTGGGCGTGGCGGGAGGGTGCCTTCCGGTGGGTGTGAGGCAGGCGGTCACGCGCGCGGCCGCGGAGGGCGCTCACGTCCTCCTCGTCGAGGTGCCGGGATGGTGGCGGACCCGGGCCGCGGTGGAGCGCGCCGTGCTGGCCCGCGGCTGGCGGCTCGCCCTCACGCCGGCCGACGCGGATGCGCTCGTGGTCTGCGGTGCCCCCGGGGCCGGGCTGCGGGAGCGGGTCGAGTCCGTCTGGCACCAGCTGCCCGGGCCCCGCGTGCGGGTGGGCATCGTGGACGACGACGCGGCCGCCTGCCTGGACCGGGTCCACGCCGGCCTGCTCCACACCGCCGCTCACCGCGACGACGCTCGCCGACGTCCCGGCGCGTCGGACCTGCTCGCCGAGCCCGGCGACGACGGGAGCGGGCACGGGGACATGGAAGGCCATGAGGGGCACGGGGATCACGGGGACATGGAAGGCCATGAGGGGCACGGGGACATGGACATGGGCATGGACATGTCCCCGGGCGGCATCCCGCTCGCCGGCGGCGGCGAGGACCGTGACGGCCTGGAGATGGACGTGTTGACGGTCCGGCTGGGCCCGGTCCTGCCGTACTGGCCCGCCGGGCTCGTGCTGCACTGCTCGCTGCAGGGCGACGTCATCACTGAGGCGCACGGGGACGTCGTCGATGAGGCCGAGCACGTCGGCACGGAGCCCGACAGGCGCGCCCGCAGCCTCGACAACCTCGTCGCGCTCCTCGCCCTGGCCGGGTGGGACGACGCCGCGGCCCAGGCCCGCAGGGCCCGGGACGCCGCGCTGGGCGCGGAGGCGCGCGGGGAGGTGCCGCTCGATCGCCTGTCCCGCCGACTGCGCCGCTCCCGGCTCCTGCGCTGGTCGCTGCGCGGCGTCGCGCCGTTGAAAGCCGAGGCCGGCCGGCACGGCCTTCCCGCCGCCGTCGTCGGAGACACCTACGACCGGCTGCTCCGTCTTCTCGACCGGGCCACCGCCGACGACGCGCGGGGCGACGGCGAGGCCGCCGGCGACCGGGTCCGCGCGCCTGGTCCGGCCTGCTCGCCGCGCCGGCTGGCCCACCTCGTCACCGGCTTGGACCTGGCCACGGCGCGCCTGGCCATCGCCAGCCTCGACATCCACGAGCTTGCCGTCGACCGCGCGGGCCACGAGGTCTCCCATGGCTGAGGCGATGCCGACGGCCGCAGCGGCCGAAGCCACCGGGGCCGCCGCCGTCACCGTGGCCCCCGCCGGCGCGCTGGCCGCGCTGGGGATCCTCGTCGCGCTCGCGGTGCTCGCCGCGATGCTGGACGGGGCGCTGACCGCGCGCGCGGACGGCGCCTCCGGCGGCGTGGTCCGCCCGTTCACCGAGACCGCCCGGCTCATGCGCCAGCGCCGCCGCTCCACGGTCCGGCCGGACGCCCCGCTGTGGCGCATCGGCGGCGCGGGGCTCCTGGTCGCCGCCGCGTTGATGGTCGCCGTGGTCCCCCTGGGCGGGTGGGCCGTCGCCGACCTCGACGTCGGCGTCGTGTGGTTCAACGCCATGGACGTCGTCGTCTGGGCGTCGGTGTGGCTGGTCGGCTGGGGGGCGAACTCGGTGCCCGGGCTCGTGGGCGGCTACCGGTTCCTGGCACAGGCGCTGGGGTACGAGCTGCCCCTGATGTTCGCGCTCGTGGCGCCGGCGATCGCGGCGGGAAGCCTGAATCTCGGTCGGGTCGCGGCCGCCCAGGAGGGGCTCTGGTTCGCGGTGTGGATGCCCGTGGCCTTCGTGGTCTACCTCCTCGGCGTCGCCGGGTTCTCGGTCTGGGGCCCCCTGGCCCCGGCGATCGGCACCGACATCGCCGGCGGCGCCCGGGCGGAGCTGTCGGGCGTGGACCGGCTGGTCTTCGAGGCGGGCCGGTACGCCCTGCTGGCGGCCGGCGCCGCGTTCGCGGTGCCGATGTTCCTCGGCGGCGGTGCGGGCCCGGGGCTGCCCGGCTGGGCCTGGGGGCTGGTGAAGACGGTGGCCCTGCTGGCGGTGCTGGTCTGGCTGCGGCGGCGGCTGCCGGCCCTCCGCCCGGACACGTTCCTCGAGGCCGGCTGGATGGTGCTGTTGCCGGCGGTGCTCGTGCAGGACCTGGTCGTCGCCGTCGTCACCGTGTGGAGGTCGTGATCGTGGTGCTCACCATCGCCTTCTGGGGGCTCGGGGCCGTGGCGGTCCTCGCCGGCGTCGCCGTCTTCGTCGTCGACTCGATGGCCCGCGCGACGTACGCGCTCGCGCTGTCCTTCGTCGCCGTCGGCCTGCAGGTGCTCGTCCTGCAGCAGAACTACGTCGGCGTGGTCACCGTCCTGATGATGGTCATGGAGATGGCGATCATGGCCGTCTACATGGTCATGTTCATGGGGATGAACCCCGCCCTGATGCCCATGAGCATGGTGCACGGCAACAGGACCGCGGTCGTCTCGGCCGCCGCCACCTTCCTGCTCCTGGCGGCGGGCATCCTCCTGGTGGACTGGCCGTCCCGTGAAGGTGGCCCCCCGGCGGACGTCACGGTGGCCCTCGGGCAGGAGCTGATGGGCCCGAAGATGCTCGTCATGGCCGTCGTCGGGGCGGTGATGGTCGCGACCATCGTGACCGGGGTGGTCCTCGCGGCCCACCGCACGCGCTACGACAGGTTCGGCGACGACCTGCGCCGCCGGCCGGCCGACGACCCCCAGCCCGGAGGTGTCGGACGATGACGCTGGAGGTGACCCTGCTCATCGCCGCGGCGATCTTCGCCGTGGGGCTGTACGGCGCGCTCTCCCAGCAGGTCGTGGTCATGGTCATGATGGGCCTCGAGCTGATGATCAACGCCGTCATCCTCGCCGCCGCCGCGTTCTGGTGGTTCCTCGCGCCGGCGCCCACCGGGCAGGTCCTCCTCCTGGTGATCATCGCCGCGATGACCCTGGAGATGGCGGCGGGCTTCGCCATCGCCACGGCGCTGCACCGCCGGCGCCAGGCGGACATGACCGACATGGCCACGGACCTGTCGGGGTGAGCGTGCCCGCGGCCCAGGCCGCCCTGTGGCTCCTCGTGCTGCTGCCCGCCGTCGCGGGCGGCGCACTCGCGATGTCCCGCCTCGAGCGGGCGGCACCGGCCGTGGCGCTGACCACCATGGCGATCACCGCGGCGCTCGCGGTCGGCGTCGCCGTCGCCCGGCCCCGGGTGGCGGTCCCCTTCATGGCCGGCAGCACCTTCGCGGTCGGGGTCGACGCCCTGTCGGCGCTGATCGTGCCGACCGTGGCGGTGGTGAGCCTGCTCGTGCTCATCTTCTCCACCGCCGAGATCCGTACGTCCCAGGGGCGGTTCCACGGGCTCATGCTGATCTTCGCCTCCGCGGCCCTCGTGACCGCCACGGCCGAGACGCTCCCCGCCCTGCTCCTCGCGTGGGAGGTCATGGGGGCGATGTCCTACGCCCTCGTCGGCTTCTGGTGGCGTGACACCGACCGGGTCTCGGCGGGCTTCACGGCCTTCGTCACGACGCGCACCGCCGACCTCGGCCTGTACCTCGCGGCCGGGGCGGCCCTGGCCGGGGGAGCCGGCCTGGCGCTCGCGGACCTGCCGGAGGGCAACGACAGGTGGCGGGACGTCGTCGCGGCCGGGGTGCTGGTCGCGGCGCTCGGCAAGTCGGCCCAGCTGCCCTTCTCCTTCTGGCTGTCCCGGGCGATGGAGGGCCCCAGCCCGGTCAGCGCCCTGCTGCACTCGGCGGCGATGGTCGCGATGGGCGGGTACCTGCTGCTGCGGACGGCCCCGCTGCTGGACGCCACCGGATGGGCGGCGCCAGCCGCCGCCTGGGTCGGGGCGCTGACCGCGCTGCTGCTCGGGGCCGTCGCGGTGGCGCAGGAGGACCTCAAGCAGCTCCTCGCGGCCTCCACCGCGGCCCAGCTCGGCTTCGTGGTCATGGGAGCGGGCGTGGGGGCGGTGAGCGGGGGCGCGGCGCAGCTCGTCGCCCACGCGGCCACCAAGGCGCTGCTCTTCCTCGCCGCCGGCGCGTGGCTCGCCGCCCTGGGGACGAAGCGCCTCGCCGGCCTGCGCGGCGTCGCCCACCGCTGGCGCCTGGTCGGCTGGGCGGCCACCGTGGGGCTGCTGTCCCTGGCGGGCGTCGCCCCGCTGGCGCTGTGGGGCACCAAGGACGCGGTGCTGGCCGCGGCCCTGGAGGAGTCGCCGTGGCTCTACGCCGTCGGGCTGTCCGCCGCGGGGCTGTCCGCCGCCTACGCCGGCAAGGTCCTCGTGGTCCTGTGGCGGCGTGTGCCCGAGGGGCAGCGACCGGCCGTTGCCGCCCACCGCGACGAGGAGCGGCGGGGCACCCGCCGCGTCACCGCGGCCGAGCAGGCGCCCCTGCCCGTGCTCGCCCTCGGCGCCGCGTTCCTCGGCGTGCTCGTGCTGCCGCCCCTCGGGGATGCGGTGGCGGCTGCACTCGGTGAGGAGGCGCCGGGGCCGTCCCCGCTGGAGATGGCCGGGTCGGCCGTGCTCGCGCTGGTGGTCCTCGCGCTCGTCCGGTGGCGTCCGGTGCCGGAGCCAACCTGGGCCCGCCGGTGGCTGGGCCTCCAGCATGCGACGCGGGTCCTCGCGGTGCGCCCGACGCTCGTGGTCGCCGAGGCGCTGGCCCGCTTCGACGACGACGTGCTCGACCGCGCCGTCACGGCGTGCTCCGGCGCGGTGCTGCGCGCGGCGCGCCGGGCGGCGCGCTTCGACGACGGCGTGCTCGACGGTGCTGTGGAGGCCACCTCCCGCGCGTCGGTCCGCGTCGCCCAGCGGGCGGGCCGGGACGACGACCGGTGGTTCGACGGCGCCGTCGAGGGCATCGCCACCCGGGTGCGCCGGCTCGGCCGGCTCGCCCGCCGCCCCCAGACGGGCCAGCTGTACCAGTACTACCTCCAGGCCGTCGCCGTCGTCGCGATCGGCATCCTGATTCTTGCCACGGTGAGGTGAACGTGCTCAGTGTGATCGTCTTCCTGCCCCTGGCTGCCGCGCTGGCCCTCGCCGCCCTGCCTCGGCTCGGCGACGCCGCCGCACGCTGGGCCTGGGTGGCGGTCGCGGCCGCGGACCTCGTCCTCGTCGTCGTGGTGTGGTCGCGCTACGAGCCCCCACGGGTCGGAGCGCTGGCGTTCGAGGAGCGGGCCCGGTGGATACCGGGCGTGAACAGCAGCTACCACGTCGGCGTCGACGGGCTGTCGCTGCCGCTGCTGGCGATGACCGCGGTGGTCTTCCTCGCCTGTGCCGTCTACGCGCTGCGCAGCCCCGAGCGCCCGCGCACCCGCGCCGCTCTGTTCCTCTTCCTGCAGAGCGTGAGCATGGGGCTGTTCGTCGCCGCGGACCTGATCCTGTTCTTCCTGTTCTTCGACCTGTCGATCGTGGGCATGTACTTCGTCATCGCCGGGTGGGGGCACAACAACGCCGGCCGCTCGGCGCTGAAGTTCTTCCTCTACACCTTCCTGGGCTCCCTGGCCCTGCTCGTCGGCTTCATCGGTCTGTACCTCGCGGCCGACCCGCACACCTTCGACATGGTCGCCCTGACCGCGCAGACACCCCTGACCGGCTCACCGGCCGCCGGGCTGGTGCTGGCCGCGATCGTCGTCGGGCTGGCCGTGAAGACCCCGGCCTTCCCGTTCCACACCTGGCTGCCCCCGGCCCACACCGACGCTCCCGCGGTCGGTTCGGCCGTGCTGGCGGCGGTGCTGCTGAAGATGGGCACCTACGGGTTCGTCCGGATCGCGATGCCGATGCTGCCCGAGGCATGGCGGGCCTGGGCGTGGGTGATCCTCGCCGTCGGCATCGTCTCGGCGGTGTACGGGGCCCTGGTGGCCCTGGCCCAGACGAACCTCAAGCGGATGGTCGCCTACACCTCGGTGAACCACATGGGCTACATCGTCATGGCGGTCGGCGCGGCGGGAATCGTCGCGGGCGACACCGCCCAGGCGCGCGCGATCGCGGTCACCGGCGCGGTCACCCAGATGGTCAGCCACGGGCTCGTCACCGGCGCCCTGTTCCTGCTCGCCGGGGTGCTGCAGGACCGGGCGGGAACCTACGACATGGGGTCCTACGGCGGACTGGCGCGACCCGCCCCGCGCTTCGCGGCGTTCTTCGCGGTCGGCGCCTTCGCCTCCCTGGGATTGCCGGGCCTGTCGGGGTTCATCGCGGAGTTCCAGATCTTCACAGGCAGCATCGCCGCCGCGCCGGTCACCGCCGTGGCGCTGCTGGGCATCCTCATCACGGCGGCGCTGTTCCTCCGCGCCCTGCAGCAGGTCTTCACCGGCACGACCCGCGCCCGGTCCGTCGGCTTCACCGACCTGCGGCCCGCCGAGCTGTGGGCGGTGGGCCCGCTGCTGCTGCTCTCGCTGGTCATCGGGGTGCTGCCCCGCACCCTGCTCGCCGTGATCGAGCCGGCGGCCCGGGCCGTCGTCGAGCTCGTCGGACGATGACGGCGGGGAGGTGACGATGCGCCCGCTGGTGCTCCTGCCGGAGATCGTGCTGTTCGTGGGCGGGCTCGTGGTCCTGGCCGGGGGGTCCTATCTCGCCCGGGACCGCCAGTGGGTCACGCGCGTGGTCGCCGCGACCGCCCTGGTCACCGCGATCGTCCTGTCTGCGGCCGGCGTCGTCCGGCCGGCGCAGGCGGCGATGGAGGGCACCTTCACCGTCGACGTCGCCACCGCCACGGCGCGGATCGTCGCCGCGGCGGGCACGCTCGTAGTGCTGGCGCTGGCCTCGGACGAGCTCGCCGGCTCACCGCGGGAGAGCGAGACGTACGCGCTGCTGCTGTTCTCCACCACGGGCACGCTGGTCCTCGCCGGCGCCGGCGACCTGCTCGTGGTGGCGGTCGGGTTCCTGCTCGCGAGCATCCCGCTCTACGGCCTGATCGGCATGGCGGCCACCCCGCGCGGCGCCGAGGCGGCGATGAAGACCTACCTGCTCGGCGCGCTGTTCGGCATCCTGCTGCTGGTCGGCGTCACCGTGCTCTACGGGGTCACCGCGACGACGTCGTACGCCGCGCTCGCCGGCCGGCTCGCGGGCGCCCCGGTGGGGGCGGTGGCCGTGGGAGCCGGGGCGGTGCTGTGCGGGCTGATGTTCAAGGCCGGCGGCGTCCCGGCGCACTTCTGGGTGCCCGACGCGGCGCAGGGAGCGGGGGGCGCCGTGGCGGCCTTTCTCACCACGGTGCCGAAGGTCGGCGCGCTGATCGCGGCCTACCGGCTCGTCGCGACGTTGCCCGGCACCGTGAGCTGGCCGTTGGCGGTGGCCGTCCTCGCGGTCGCCAGCATGACGCTCGGCAACCTCGCCGCCTACTGGCAGACCGACCCCAGGCGCCTGCTGGGCTGGTCCACCGTCAGCCAGGTCGGGTATGTCCTGGTGCCCGTCGCCGTGGCCGGCCGCACCGACCTCGCCCTCCCGTCGCTGCTGCTCTACCTCGCCGGCTACACCGTCACCAACCTCTCGGCGTTCGCGGTGACCAGCGCCTTCCCCCAGCGGCGCGACCTGCGGTCCTACCGCGGTCTGGCCCGGGCGCGGCCGTGGCTGGCGGCGTCGCTCGTCGTGGCGCTGCTCGGGCTCGTGGGGACCCCGCCCACCGTGGTCTTCGTCGGCAAGCTCACCACCACCACCGCCGTCTGGGACGGTGGCCACCCCTGGCTCGCCGTGGTCGTCTTCGTCAACACCGTCGCGAGCCTCTTCTACTACCTGCGGTGGATCGCGCCGGTCTACAGCCGGCGGGAGCCGGTCGAGCGGACGGTCGCCGGGTCGTTCACACCGGCCGCCTGGTCGGCCGCGGCGGCCGTCGTGACCGCCACGCTCAGCCTCGCCGCCGGGATCGGGTCGGGCCTGCTCTGGACCGCCTTCGCGGCCTGACCCTGCTGACCGCATCGACGACGACGGCGCCTAACTCCTCGGGGCGGCGCGGGTGACGAGCACGGGGCAGGGGGCGTGCTGGACGCAGTGCTGGCTGACCGAGCCCAGGAGCATCCCGGCGAAGGCCCCGCGTCCGTGGCTGCCGAGCACGAGGAGGTCGGCCTGCTGGGCGGCCTGGGTCAGCACCGCCGCGGGGTGCCCCTCCACGACCTGCGGGGAGACCGGCACGTCGGGCCGCTCGCCCAGCGCCGCGACGATGGTGCCCCGCAGGCTCTCGCCGACCTGCGCCTCGAAATCGGCGTTGGAGTAGTCCACGGGCATCCCGTAGGTGCTGGGTGGTTGCCACGCCTGCACGGCCCACAGCTCTGCGCCCGTGAGCTCGGCCTGGCGGGCGGCCCACCGGAGCGCGGCCTTGCTCGACTCCGAGCCGTCCACCCCCACGACGATCAGGGGCGGGGTGCCTGCGCTCGTCATGCCTCACCTCCGTGATGCCCGTCCCAGGTTCCCTCACCGCGGCGAAGTGCGTGGGACTCTCGGCGCGGAGCCCGGGGGACTTGCGGCCATCGAGCCGTCGGGACGGTCTCCGCCTCGTCGCCGATCCCAGCGGGTGCTGAGCGCGAGGTGGGCTGGGACTCTTGCCCGATGGAGGCGGTCGAGCGCTTGCGCGAACGTTTCTGGTTCCTGCCCGCGCTGATGTGCGTGGTGGCGGCGGTGGTGGCCGAGGTGCTGGTCGCCGTCGACCAGCGGGGGTTCCTGCCGCTGCCCTCATGGGCGGGAAGCTTCGTCTACCGGGTGGGGGAGAGCGGCAGCCGGGACATCCTCGCCGCCATCGCGACGTCCTCGTTGGCCGTGGCGGGCACCACGTTCTCCATCACCGTCGCGGTCCTGGCTCTGACCTCGTCGACCTATGGCCCCCGGCTGGTGCGCAACTTCATGGCGGACCGGGCCAACCAGGCCGTGCTGGGAGCGTTCGTCGCGACGTTCCTCTACAGCCTGCTGGTGCTCCGGTCGGTGCGTACTCTGGGCGACCCACGCAGCTCGAACGCCGAGGTGTTCGTCCCGCACCTGGCCGTGAACTTCGCGGTGGTGCTCGCCCTGGTCAACGTCGCGCTGCTGGTCTTCTTCATCCACCACATCGCCGACTCGATCCAGGTGACCACGATCGCCCGGCGGGTCAGGGAGGACCTGCGGGCGGCGGTGGACCGGCTCTATCCGGAGGAGCTGGGGAGCGGCGCGGCCGACGTTCCGGTCGATGACGAGGAGACGGGTGAGCGAAAGTGGGGGGCATCCGGGAAGGAGGGGGTCCGGGTCGAGGCGGGCAGGGCGGGGTACGTCCGGTTCATCCGTGACGACGCGCTGATGTCCGCTGCCCGGGGCAACGACCTGCTGGTCGAGATACAGGTCTACCCCGGCAGCTACGTCCTGCAGGACAGCGCCGTGTGCATCGTCCACCCGTCGGAGCACATGTCGGACGACGTGGCGAGACGGGTGCGGTCCGCGGTCGTCGTGGGTGACGCCCGGAGCCCCTATCAGGACGTCGGCTTCGCCGTCCAGCAGCTCACCGAGCTGGTGGTCCGTGCGCTGTCGCCGGGAACCAACGACCCGTTCACGGCGGTCAACGCCGTCGACGACCTCTCGGACGGTCTCTCGCTGCTCGCGACGCGCAAGATGCCCTCCCCATCACGGTTCGACCGAGATCACGTGCTGCGGGTCTACGCGCCGTATCCGGATGTCGTCGCACTCACGGCCTCTGTCCTGGACAACCTGCGCTGGTACGGGGCCGGCTCGCCGGCGGTCATGCACGCGGCGCTCACGCTGATCGAGCGGGTCGCCGTGCACGCCCGGCAGGAATCCGTCCGGGTCGCGTTGGGCCGGCAGGTCCCGGCGCTGGCCGAGGCGTTTCTCGCCGCCGGCCACCAGCCCCGGGATCTCGAGGCCTTCCTCGGCCGCGCCGAGCAGGTGTCCGCCGCCCTCGCCTGAGTCCGGGCGGAGGACGGGGCGAGCCGGTGCCGGGGCGTCGTGATCCAGGGAGCGGCCGTGGAAAAGAACGTCTTCGTCATCGCGCTCGCGGTGCTGGCTGTCGGGCTCCTGGCGGGCAGGTTGAGCGGCACGCCGGTGACGGCCGATGATCTTCACCGTGGCGGGGCTGCTGCTCGGCCCCGGCCGCCTCGGAGTGCTGCAGCTCAAGGTGGTCTCCTGCTGCTGCCGGCAGTGCCCGGCAGTGGCGACGGCGTTGCTTGCCGCCACGCTGGCGCCCACGGACGTCGCGCTGGGGCAGGCCTTCGTGAGCGACGACACGGTGCCGTCCCGCATCCGCCAGACGCTGACTGTGGAGGGCGGTCTCCTGCCTCGCGGTCCCGTTCATACCTGCACGGGCTCACGGCGGCCCCGCTCAGCGCCCGTTACGGCGCCGTCATGAAGCGAACGGGAAGGCAGCAGGATCCCGAGCAACAGCACGTCACCGAGCTGCCCGTCCGGCTCCCTCCCCACGGGGGTGCCTCTCACACCCGGCCGTGACACACGGGCCGTGGCGAGGAGGGAGGTGGCCCCTTCCGGGAAGCTCGCAGCGACGGTGCAGTCAGTCGTCTTCGGCGTCGCGCGTCGCGCGCTCCGCGTGCATGAGCCGTGCGAGCTGATCTGCCGGGAGGTGCGCCGTCGACCGGAGCGCAGTTCCCTCGAGCCACCAGACCTCGTCGCTGTCCTGGTGGCGGGCGAAGCCGATGCGGGCCCAGAAGCGTTCCGCGTCCGCCTGGGCGATACGGCGGGCGGTCGGGAGCATCTCGGCCCAGCCGGGGGGCTTGGGGACCAGGAGGATGGGAAGGCCGTCCTGGCCGATCAAGAACGCGTCGATGAGCTTGGTCGCGAAGTGCGGTCCCAGCTCGTGTCGGCGGCACCAGGGCTCGAGCGTCACGTGCTGGATGAGCAGGGCGACATGGGCGCGAGTGTGCGGGGACAGGACGCCGTCGGTTCGTCGTAGCAGCGCGCTCATGGCCTCGGTGTCGCTCACGAGGGACCGCAGCTGGTCCGTGCCGGCGTGCCGGGACAGTGCGCGGTTGGTCCGCCGCAGCAGCGCGGTCATGGCGTCGGTGTCACCGACGAGGAGGTCGAGCTGGTCCGCGACGGCGTCCCCGCCCGAGCGCAGGTCGGCGAGAAATCCGACGGAGCTCCCGAGCAGGAGGGTTGGGGCGCCGTGGCTCTCCAGGTAGAGGGAGGCCGCCCAGGGCCGCAGCAGGGGGGTCTGGTAGGGGCCGAGCTCAGCCCCGTGGGCAACGGTCAGGCTGATGACGCTGGTTCTGGCGGGTGGCGGTTCCCGCGGCGGAGCGTTCCGCACGGTTGGGGTCCTCGAGGGTCAGACCCCGCGGGCTTGCGGGCCCTCGGGATGGCGGGTGATGTCCACTGCGACCGTCTGGTTCTCTGCCAACTCGTGTCCCCGGGTTGAACCAGTTCACCGTTCCTCCGCTTCATTGTGCAACGCTCCCTGCCGGGCAGGCAGGTGCTTCGCGGTGCCATGCTGAGCACGAGACCGCGGCGCTCCTGCCGTGGTCTTCGACGGCACGGAGCACGCTGCGCCGCGGCTTCCCGCCGCGCCGGCGTCGGTCAGGGAGGCACGCGGTCATGGCGGTGGTGGACAACGTCATCTACGTCGACGGCGCCCGCGCGGCGAGCCCGGCCACCCTCGAGGAGACCTTCAACCTGCGCGACGAGTCCGGTGGTATGGCGTGGGTGGGGCTGTACCGCCCGGCCCCGGAGGAGGTCCACGCCGTCGCCCAGGAGTTCCACCTCCACCCGCTGGCCGAGGAGGACACCTACAAGGCGCACCAGCGCCCCAAGCTCGAGCGGTACGGCCACACCCTCTTCGTCGTGCTGCACCCCGCCCGCTACGTCGACGCAGCCGAGAAGGTGGAGTTCGGCGAGCTGCACGTGTTCATAGGCCCGGGCTTCGTCGTCACCGTCCGCCACGCCGAGTCGCCGAACCTGGCCCAGGTGCGCCGCCGGATGGAGGGCGCCCCGGACACGCTCCGCCTCGGCCCGGAGGCCGTGCTCTACGCCATCCTCGACCAGGTGGTCGACGAGTACGCCCCGGTGGTGGCGGGCCTGGAGAACGACATCGACGAGATCGAGGACCAGCTCTTCGAGAGCGACCAGTCCGTCTCGCGCCGCATCTACGAGCTCACCCGCGAGGTCATCGCCTTCCAGCGGGCGACCCACCCGCTCGTGCAGGTGCTCAAGAACCTCGAGCAGGGGTTCGACGTCTTCCGGGTCGATGTCGAGCTGCGGCACAAGCTCCGCGACGTCTACGACCACACGCTGCGCATCGTCGAACGGGCCGACTCCTTCCGGGCGCTGCTCCAGAACGCCCTCACGGTGAACTCCACGCTGGTGGCCCAGCGGCAGAACGACGAGATGCGCCGGCTCACCGAGGCGAGCTACCGGCAGAGCGAGGAGGTCAAGCGCATCTCGTCCTGGGCGGCGATCCTCTTCGCCCCGACGCTGGTGGGCACGATCTACGGGATGAACTTCCACAACATGCCGGAGCTGGGCTGGTACTACGGCTATCCGGCCGCGCTGGTGGCGATGGTGGTCATGGGCGTCGTGCTGTGGTTCGTGTTCAAGCGGCACCACTGGTTGTAGCCGCCCGGCAGCAGCGCTCGTCGGTGCTCAAGGTGCTGGCCAGGCAGGGCCGCGGAGCGAGCCCGCGCCCGGGCACTCCGGTTGCGGGCGTGACCCGCCTCCCCTAGACCTGGGACGACGGCCGCCACTGCGGCCTTGGCGGACGGCGGGAGGTCCGGTGAGCCAGCGCATCGAGGACTACGGCCCGATCGGGGACCTCCACACCATGGCCCTCGTGGGCCGGGACGGCTCCATCGACTGGCTCTGCCTGCCCCGGTTCGACTCCGGGGCCTGCTTCGCCCGCCTGCTCGGCGGCGACGACGCCGGCTTCTGGCAGATCGGGCCGGCCGCGGGGGGCGGGTGCACCCGGCGGCACTACCACGGCAACAGCCTGGTGCTCGAGACCGAGTGGGAGACCTCCGACGGCACCGTCCGGCTCATCGACTTCATGCCTCCGCGCGACGGCGCCGCCGACGTCGTCCGCATCGTCGAGGGCGTGTCGGGCCGGGTGCCGATGCGGATGGAGCTGCGGCTGCGCTTCGACTACGGCCACGTCGTCCCGTGGGTCCGGCGCCAGGGTCGTCAGCAGCTCTCGGCGATCGCGGGCCCCGACGCGGTCTGGCTGGACACCCCGGCACCGCTCGAGGGCCGGGACATGCGGACCGTCTCCGAGTTCGAGGTCGGTGAGGGGGAACGGGTGCCGTTCGTGCTCACCCACCACCCCTCGCACGAGCCGGCACCGGGGCGGCGGGACGCCGGGAAGGTCCTCGACCGGACCCTGGACTTCTGGCGGCGGTGGATGTCCGGCATCAAGTACGACGGCTCCTGGGAGGAGCCCGTGCACCGCTCCCTGATCACCCTCAAGGCGCTCAGCTACGAGCCCACGGGCGGGATCGTCGCCGCCGCCACCACGTCCCTGCCCGAGCAGCTGGGCGGCCCGCGCAACTGGGACTACCGCTTCTGCTGGCTCCGCGACGCCACCTTCACCCTCCAGGCACTGCTCGGCACGGGGTTCCTCAAGGAGGCCGGCGCCTGGAGGGACTGGTTGCTGCGCGCCGTCGCCGGGGACCCGGCGGACCTGCAGATCATGTACGGCATCGACGGCACCCGCCGGCTGACGGAGTACGAGGTGGACTGGCTCGCCGGCTACGAGGGGTCGCGCCCGGTGCGCATCGGCAACGCCGCGGTCGGCCAGTTCCAGCTCGACGTGTGGGGCGAGGTTCTCGACGGCCTGCATGTCGCCCGGATGGCCGGGATGACCCGGGAGGTCCCGGCGTGGGACCTCCAGCGCGCCTTGCTCGACTACCTCGAGGGCCACTGGCAGGACCCGGACAACAGCCTGTGGGAGGTGCGCGGCCCGCGGCGTGACTTCGTCCACTCCAAGGTCATGGCCTGGGCCGGCATCGACCGGGCGGTGCAGGGTGTGGAGCGGTTCGGTCTCGACGGCCCGGTGGACCGGTGGAGGGCCCTGCGCGAGCAGATCCACAGCGAGGTGTGCGCCAAGGGCTACGACGCCGACCGCAACACCTTCACCCAGTTCTACGGCTCTGAGGGCCTCGACGCCGCACTCCTGCTCCTGCCGCAGGTCGGCTTCCTGCCCTGGGACGACGAGCGGATCGTCGGCACGGTCGACGCCGTGCGGCGCGAGCTCGTCGAGGAGGGGTTCGTCATGCGCTACCGCCCCGACGCCGACGGCGGCGTGGACGGCCTGCCCGGCCACGAGGGCGCCTTCCTCGCGTGCAGCTTCTGGATGGCCAACGCCCTGCACGGCATCGGGCGGCGGGACGAGGCGACCGAGCTGTTCCAGCGCCTGCTAGGCCTGCGCAACGACCTCGGCATCCTCAGCGAGGAGTACGACGTCCACGCCCAGCGCCAGGTCGGCAACACCCCCCAGGCCTTCAGCCACGTCGGCCTGGTCAACACCGCCCGCCACCTCAGCGGCGCCCCTGCCGCGAAGGAAGCGGGGAAGAAGACCCCGAAGCAGTCCTAGGAGGCCGCATGCGCGCGCTCACCGTCGTCCCGCTCCAGGACGGCTCGCTCGAGGTCACCGACGTGCCCGAGCCCGACCCCGGAACCGGCGACCTCGTGGTCGACGGCGTCGCCCTGGGAGTGTGCGGCACCGACAGGGAGATCGCCCGCGGCGAGTACGGCTGGGCGCCCGAGGGGCACGACCGCCTCGTGCTCGGGCACGAGTCCCTCGGCCGGGTCCGGGAGGCGCCGGAGGGGTCCGGCTTCAGCGCCGGGGACCTTGTCGTCGGCGTGGTGCGCCGCCCCGACCCGGTGCCCTGCGGCGCGTGCGCCCGCGGGCAGTTCGACATGTGCCGCAACGGCAGGTACACCGAGCGCGGGATCAAGGAGCGCGACGGGTACGGCAGCGAGCGCTGGCGGGTGGAGCAGGACTACGCCGTGCGCCTGGACCCGCGGCTCGCGGAGGTCGGGATGCTCCTCGAGCCCACCACGGTCGTGGCTAAGGCGTGGGACCAGGTGGAACGCATCGGGCAGCGGTCCTGGTTCGACCCGCGCACCGTGCTCGTCACCGGCGCCGGCCCCATCGGCCTGCTCGCCGCCCTGCTGGGGGCGCAGCGGGGGCTGGAGGTGCACGTGCTCGACCGGGTCACCGAGGGACCCAAGCCCCAGCTCGTGGCCGACCTCGGCGCGACCTACCACAGCGACCCCGCCGACGACGTCGCCCGCAAGCTCCTGCCCGACGTCACGATCGAGGCGACCGGGGCGGCGCCCGTCGTCGTCGCGACCCTGGCGAACACCGGCGCCTACGGCATCGTGTGCCTCACCGGGGTGTCCTCCCGCGGGCGGCGGATCACCATCGACGCCGGGGCCCTCAACCGGGAGATCGTCCTGGACAACGACGTCGTCGTCGGCTCGGTCAACGCCAACCTGGATCACTACGCCGCGGGGGCCGACGCCCTCGCGAAGGCCGACCTGGACTGGCTGCGCCGGCTCGTCACCCGGCGGGTGCCGCTCGAACGCGCGGCGGAGGCGTTCCAGCCGCAGGAGGGCGACATCAAGGTCGTGATCGACCTGTCGGCGGCCTGAGACCCGCGCTACGGCTCCACTGGCTCGACGAGCTCCGGGCCGTCGTTGCGGACGTCGCCGACCGCCTTGGACACCGGCCGGGGGCGCAGCACCGGCTCGGGCATCGCCGCGACCATCTCACGGACCGTCTCGAGGTCCTCGATGCTCGGGTCCAGCCAGGCGTCCATGAGGTCCGCCGGCACCAGGAGCGGGGTGCGGTCGTGGATGTGGCCGATGGCGTCGGCGGCCTGGGTGGTGAGGATGGTGTTGGTCCACAGCCACTTGTCCGGGTGGTCGTCGGGCAGGGCCGGGTCGGGCCAGAGCTCGTAGAGCCCGGCGAAGGCCAGCACGCCCTCACCGTGGAGGAAGTAGGGCTGCTTGCCCTCGGGGGTCTTCTCCCACTCGTAGTAGCCGTCGGCGGCCAGCAGGCACCGCCGCCGCGCGGCGGCCTTGCGGAAGGCCGGCTTCTCGGTGACTGTCTCCGAGCGGGCGTTGATGAGGCGCGCGCCGCCGCGCGGGTCCTTGGCCCAGGAGGGCACGAGCCCCCAGCGCACCGTGCGCAGCTGGCGCACCGGCGAGGCGTCGGGTTCCTGGCGCGGCGCGCGTTCGAGCACCGCGCGCACCCGGTCGGTGGGGGCGACGTTCCACGACGGCGGCAGCTCCTCGCCGACGACCTCGTCGATGGCGAAGGCGGTGACCAGGTCGGCGTCACGGCGGGCGTTGGCGTAGCGACCACACATGGGGCCAGTGTGCGACACCGGGCCTGCACGCGCCGGGGCAACCGGGACGTCCCGCTGCGGTTGCCATGGTGGTGCTCGACTCCGGCACGCGGCGGGAGAGCGTGCCGCGGCCGGTGCGCCACACTGGGGGCATGGCGAGGTCGGGGCGCGGATCGATGATGCAGATCGGGAAGTTCGCCGAACGGACCGGGGTGTCGATCCACACGCTGCGCCACTACGACGACGTGGACCTGCTGCGCCCGTCGGGGCGCAGCGACGGCGGTTTCCGCCTCTACACCGAGGACGACCTGGAGCGGTTCCTCGTCATCCGACGGATGAAGCCGCTGGGGTTCTCGCTGGAGGAGATGCGCCAGGTGCTCGAGGTCGTCGACGCCCTCCCAGACGCGACGGGGCCGGACCGGGAGGCGCTGCGCCGGCGGCTGGACGCCTTCATCGCGGCCGCGCAGGAGCGGCGGGCGAAGGTGCTCGCGCAGGTCGCGATGGCGGACGAGTTCATCGGCCTGCTCGAGCAGCGGCGCTCCTCCTGACCCGACCCGTCAGGAGGTGCCGGCGAGGTGTCCGGCGAGACGCCCGTGCCGCTCCGCGCTGTCCTCGTTGAGGCCGACGATGGTGGCCGTCTTGCCCTTGGCGGCGTACTTGGTCGTGATCGCGTCCAGGGTGGCCACGGTGGAGGCGTCCCAGATGTGGGACCGGGACATGTCGATGACGACGTTCTCCGGGTCGCCGGCGTAGTCGAACTGCGTGACGAGGTCGTTGCTCGAGGCCCAGAACAGCTCCCCGACCACCGCGTACACACGGGTGTTCGCGTCCGGGTGGGCGACCTCGACGACCTCGGTGAGGTGGGCGACGCGGCGGACGAACATCACCGCGGCGACGAGCACGCCGGTGACGACGCCGTAGGCGAGGTTGTGGGTGGCGACCGTGACGGCCACGGTGGCGAGCATCACGAGGGTCTCGGATCGGGGCATGCGCCGCAGCGTCGCCGGGCGGACCGAGTGCCAGTCGAACGTGGCGACGGAGACCATGATCATCACCGCCACGAGCGCGGCCATCGGGATCGTGGCGACGACGTCGCCCAGCCCCACCACCAGGACGAGCAGGAAGACGCCGGCGAGGAAGGTCGAGATCCGGGTGCGGGCGCCGGAGGCCTTCACGTTGATCATCGTCTGCCCGATCATCGCGCACCCGCCCATGCCCCCGAAGAAGCCGGTGACGACGTTGGCCACCCCCTGGCCCCAGGCCTCCCGGGACTTGTTCGAGCGGGTGTCGGTGACGTCGTCGACCAGCTTGGCCGTCATGAGCGACTCCATGAGCCCCACCAGCGCCATGGCGAGGGCGTAGGGGCCGATGATCCGCAGCGTGTCCAGGCTGAGCGGCACGTCCGGGAGGACCAGGGACGGCAGGGACCTGGGCAGGTCGCCCTGGTCGCCGACGTCGGGCACGTCGAGCGCGAACGCCAGGGTGACGGCCGTGAGCGCGACGATCGCGACCAGCGGGGCCGGCACCACGACGGTGATCCTCGGCAGCAGGACGATGACCGCGATCCCGGCGGCGACCATCGCGTACACGACCCACGAGACCCCGATCAGGTGCGGCAGCTGGGCGAGGAAGATGAGGATCGCCAGGGCGTTGACGAAGCCGACCATGACGCTGCGCGGGATGAACCGCATGAGCCTCGCCACGCCGAGGAGCCCGAAGGCGACCTGGATGAGCCCGGCGAGGATCACCGTCGCGATGAGGTAGTCCGTGCCGTGCTCGCGCACCACCGGCGCGATCACCAGGGCGACGGCCCCGGTGGCGGCGGAGATCATGGCCGGCCGCCCGCCGAGGAAGGCGATCGAGACCGCCATCGTGAACGAGGCGAACAGGCCGACGCGCGGGTCGACCCCGGCGATGATCGAGAAGGAGATCGCCTCGGGGATCAGCGCCAGGGCGACGACCAGGCCACCGAGGACCTCGGTGCGCAGCCGGCGCGGGTCACGCAGCGCGCCGCGGACGGAGGTGACGTCCTCGGTGCGCGCGCGCCGGCGCTCCTCGGGTCCGCACGGGTGCTGGACGGCGGCGGAGGGCGAGGTCACACAGACTCCCAGGGTGCGTGGCGCACGCGGCGCCCGATGGTCAGGTCGTGGGCGGCGCGCCGTCGCACCAGGGAAGGCCGGCACCGCGCGGGAGTCCGCGCCGCGGCCGGACCAACTCTAGCCCGACCCGAGGGTTCGGTGCGTGTGAGATGCGCCGGGCTCAGCCCTCGAGCTGCCGGATGACCTTCGCGGGGTTGCCGACGGCGACGACGTTGGCGGGCAGGTCCTTGGTGACGACGGCGCCTGCGCCGACCACGGTGTTCTCCCCGATCTTCACCCCGGGGCACACGATGACCCCGCCGCCGAGCCAGACGTTGTCCCCGATGGTGATGGGCTCGGCCGCCTCCCACGTCGCCCGGCGCGGCTCCGGCTCGACCGGGTGGGTGGGGGTCAGCAGCTGCACGTTGGGGCCGATCTGCACGTCGTCGCCGAGCAGCTCCTCCAGCAGCCGGCGGCGCAGCGGCCCCTGCCGGACCGTCGTGGCGTTGTAGGCGTCCATGAGGTCGAGCGCGGCCTGGTTCTGCGCGGCCAGCTCGGGGTCGTCGGCGATGTAGAGGTCACCGGCGAGCATCCGCTCGCGCATGGTGCGGGTGTCGGCGGTGGCGGTCATGCCCTCCAACGTATGCCGTCAGGCCGCCGGCGGGCGGTGCGGGGTGACGGGATCGTCGGGCAGCGTGGGGTCCTCCTCGACGATGTCGACGATCTCCCCGAGTTGGGTGACGTCGAGCAGGAACCGCACGAGGTCCGGGGGCTGCAGCATCCGCAGCCGGTGGGGGAGGCGGTAGGCCAGCCGGGCGAGCATGGCGACGACGGCGGAGTCAATGAAGGTCACGCCGGCGGTGTCCACGTCGACCGGCCGGCCGGCCTGGACGGCGAGCTCGACCGCGTCGTTGAGCGTGCCGTTGAGGCTGATGTCGACGTCGCCGCCGAGCACGAGCCGGGTGCGGGTCGCCGTCTGGAGGACCGACACGGAGCCGGGTCCCCTCGTCTGGGATGTGCGCGCGGAGGGTGTCCCGGTGTTGCTCACGATGTCCTGCTGGTCCTTTCGGTGGTGCGGCCCGTTCACCGTCGCACGTGCGGGGCGCCGCTGTCGCGCGGACGGTCACGTGTGAGGCCTCACGGGCCCCCGGGGGTGCGGTGTCACGGGCCGTCCGGGTGCGGCGTCAGGTACCAGGACGCCGGCGGCGCGGGGATCGTGCGGGTGATGCGCCGGGCCCGCCAGCGCGCCAGCACGTGAACGACCAGGGCGAGGACCATCACGAGCAGCCCGGCCAGCCCGATCGCCCACGCTACGTGCCCGCTGAGCACGCCGCCGACCAGGGCCCAGCCGAACGTGTCGGGCGGGCGGGCGACGACGTCGAGCAGCGCCGGGGGCCAGCCGAGGAAGGCGAGCACCCCCACGGCGAAGGCCACGCAGCCCAGCGCGAACAGCGCCGCGCCGGTCCAGAACAGCCGGCGGGCCCGGCGCAGCCACACGCCCGCCCGCTCCAGGAGCAGGCCGCGGTGGTGCACCACGAGCTCGGCGTAGACCTCCGGCTCCATGGTGGTGGGCGTCGCGCCGGTGTCGAAGACGGCGAGCGGGTCGCCGGAGGCCGGCGCGGCGGGCACCTCCGCCGGGGCCTCCCCGTACCGCAGCCGGACGTCGCCGAGCGTGAGGACGTCGCCGGCGTGCAGCTCGCTCGGGGCGCTCACGGCCACCCCGTCGAGGAAGGTGCCCATCCGGGACCCCAGGTCCTCGACGACTACCCTGCCACCCACCCGCCGGACGGCGGCGTGCTGCGGGCTGAGGTCCGGATCCTCGAGGCACACGTCGCACGTGGGCGCGTTACCCAGCACGAGGGCCTCGCGCACCAGGGGGATGCGGCGGCCGTGGACGCCCGGGCCGAGCACCTCGAGGAAGGGCATCCCGGCGGGGGGCAGGAGCGGGGTCCCCAGGGGCTGCGTCATCGCGACCTCCGCGGCGCCGAACAGGGCGACAGATGTTGACGAGAAGTCTCTCACCGGCGCCCGGCCGGCGACGCGCCGGAGGGCCCCCTCTCCGGTCCCCCTCCCGGTCTCCCCGGGCCAGGGGGGTCAGCCGGCGAAGGCCCCCTGCCAGACGGTGTCGAAGGGGGTGCGGGCCGCGACCCGGCCCTCGATCCCCGCCGTGACGAAGCGCTTGGCCAGGTCGACGGCGTCGTGCACGTCGGCGCCCTTGGCCAGCTCGGCCGTCACCGCCGCGGCCAGGGTGCACCCGGCGCCGGAGACGCGTTCCTGGCCCACCTTGGGCGCCGCGAACACGGTGACATCCTCGCCGTCGAAGAGGACGTCGACGGCGTCCTCGCCGGGCAGCTCGACGCCGCCCTTGGCCAGGACGTACCGGGGGCCGAGGTCGTGGATGCGGCGGGCCGCCTCGGCCAGGTCGTCGACCGTCTCGATGGTCTCCATGCCGGACAGCGTCTTCGTCTCGAACAGGTTCGGGGTGACCACGGTGGCCAGCGGGAGGACCGCCTCGCGCAGGGCGTTGTCGGTGTCCAGGGCGGCGCCCGGCTCCTGGCCCTTGCAGATGAGCACCGGGTCGAGCACGACGTGCCGCCACGGCTGGCTGCGCAGGCCCTGGGCGACGACGTCGATGGTCGCCGGGGTGCCGAGCATGCCGATCTTGACGACGTCGAGCGCGTGCGCCGACGTGGCCGCCTCGATCTGGTCGGCGATGACCTCCGGCGGGACCGGGACGAAGCGGTGGCCCCAGGCGTTCTTGGGGTCGAAGGAGACGATGCAGGTGATGGTTCCGACCCCGTAGACGCCGAGCTCCTGGAAGGTCTTGAGATCCACCTGGAGGCCGGCGCCACCGGTGGCCTCCGAGCCGGCGATGACATAGGCGAGGTTGACCACGGACAGCTCCGATCCTGTGCGGGACGTGCGGGACGTGACGTGCGGGTTTCTGGGGCGAGGGTACGCCCGGCGCCGGGCCGGGTCGTGTGCATCCCGCCACACGGCGCCGCGGCGTGAGACGGTGGGCCCGCGAAGGAGGCCAGACGTGAGCGAGCCCGGTCCCGGCGCGCGCCCCGGTGAGGCGCCCGCGCCCGCGTTCGCCGGCGTGCGGCTGGTGGACGCCGCCGCGGTGGCCGCGAGCGTCCCGGTGGGGGCCGCCGTCGACGCCCTCGAGACGGCGCTGCGCGGCGGGCTCGACCCCGAGGCCGACGCCCCGCGCTCGCGGGCGGCCACCGATCACGGCGAGCTGCTGCTCATGCCCTCCGCCCGCGGCGCCTGGTCGGGCGTCAAGGTGCTGTCCTCGACCCCGGGGAACCCCGACCGCGGCCTGCCCCTGCTGCAGGGGATGTACCTGCTCTTCGCCGGCGACGACCAGCGGCCGGCCGCCCTCCTGGACGGCACGGCGCTCACCGTGCTGCGCACCCCGGCGGTCTCGGCGCTGGCGGTGCGCCACCTGGTCCCCGGCCCGGCGGACGAGCCCGTGCTGCTGACCGTCTTCGGCACCGGGCCCCAGGCCCGCGGCCACGTGGCCGCCGTCGCGGCGGTGCGCGAGGTCGCCGAGGTGACGCTGGTGGGCCGCGACCGAGGACGGCTGGAGGCGCTGGCCGCCGAGGTGGCGGCCACCGGGACCGCCGTGCGGACCCTCGGCGCCGGGGACGGCGACGCCGCCGTCGCCGAGGCGGACGTCGTCTGCTGCTGCACCAGCGCCCGTGAGCCGCTGTTCGACGGGGCGATGGTGCGCGACGACGCCGTCGTCGTCGCCATGGGCTCGCACCACCCCGACGCCCGCGAGACCGACGACGCCCTTGTTGTCCGCTCCGCGGTGGTGGTGGAGTCCCGCGCCAGCACCCTGCGCGAGGGCGGGGACGTCGTCCTCCCGCTGGCAGAGGGCGTGCTGGGCGCGGAGGAGATCGTCACCCTGGCCGAGGTGGTCACCGGGCGCGCCGAGCTGCCGGTGACGGGACCGCGGCTGTTCAAGGGCACCGGCATGCCGTGGGAGGACCTCGTCGTCGCCGTCGAGGTCTACCGCGCCGCCGGCCCGCGATGAGGGGTCCCGTCCCGGCCGGCCCGGGACCGTCGTCCGGACCGGGAGACCGCCGCACCCGTACACTCACGCGGTGAAACACGGCCACGCGAGCGAGCCCTTCCCCGCCGACGAGGGCGGGGAGGCCCGACCGCGCCGCGACGCCGCGCTTGCCGGCCTGGTCGCCGAGTCCCCGGGCGAGGTGCTGCTCGCGGCCGCCCGCATGCTCGAGGAGGTGCCGACGGCCTTCTTCGCGCTCAGCACGGACTGGCGGTTCACCTACGTCAACGCCCACGCCGAGCGGGTGCTGCACGCCAGCCGGGAGGAGCTGCTCGGCGGGAACGTCTGGGCGCTCTTTCCCGCCGCCGTCGGCACGGACTTCGAGACGAGCTACCGCCATGCCATGACCACCGGCGAGCCGGTCCGCTTCGACGCCCACTACCCCGACCCGCTCAACGCCTGGTACGAGGTCCGGGCGTGGCCCACCCCCGTCGGCCTGGCGGTGTACTTCTTCGACATCACCGAGCGGGTGGAGCTGCAGCAGCGGACGGAGCGCAGCGCCCGCCACGCCGCGCTGACCGCCGCGGTCACCGCCGAGCTCACCCGGAGCCTCGACCCGGAGGAGACTGCCGGCGCGGTCGCCCGGGCGCTCGTGCCCGAGCTCGCCGACTGGTGCATCGTCAGCCTCGCCCACGTCGACGAGTCCGGCGCCGCACGCGGGCTGCGGGACATCGGATGGTGGCACGCCGACCCGGAGGCGCGGCCCGTCGTCGAGCGGTACGTGCGCTACCGGATGCCCGCCCTGCTGGACCAGTCCTTCCTCTACCGGGCGCTGCGCGCCGGCCCGGTCACGGTGCCGTCCGACGCCACCGAGGCGGTCCAGGCGGTCCTCGCCCCCGGGCAGGCCCGGGAGGACCTGGGCCGCCTCGCCCCGGCGTCCGCGGCGGCGCTGCCGCTGCGGGCCCGGGGCCGCACCCTCGGGGCCATCAGCCTCTTCAACGGGTCCGGACGCCCGTCGCTGGGCCCGGAGGAGCTGGCCCTGGCCTGCGAGGTCTCCGACCGTGCGGGCCTGGCCCTGGACAACCTCTACCTCTACGGACGCCAGCGCCGCGTCGCCGAGGAGCTGCAGCGCTCCTTGCTCACCGACCCTCCGCCCCTGTCCCACCTCGACGTCGCGGTCCGCTACGTCCCGGCCGGGCAGGCCGCGAAGGTCGGCGGGGACTGGTACGACGTCTTCGACCGGCCCGACGGCTCGACCATGCTGATGATCGGCGACGTCGCCGGGCACGACGTCCGGGCCGCCGCCGCCATGGGGCAGGTCCGCTCGATGCTGCGGGGCATCGCGGTGACGTCCGCCGCTGCCGCCGGCCCGGCGGAGGTGCTGCACGAGGTGGACCGGGCGCTGCGCGCGCTGCGCCACGACACCGTCGCCACGGCGGCCGTGGTGTGCGTCGACGAGGCGCCCGTGGACGGTGCGGTCGCGGTGCGCTGGTCGAGCGCGGGGCACCCGCCACCCATGGTCGTGGGCCCCGACGGCGCGGTCACCGTGCTCCGTGGGACCCACCTCCTGCTCGGCATCGATCCGGAGACTCCACGAGCCGACGCGCACCTGACGCTCCGGTCCGGTGACACCCTGCTGCTGTACACCGACGGGCTGGTCGAGCGACGCGACGGTGGCGGCCTGCGCACCGGGATCGGACGCCTCGCCGCCGCGCTGGCCGACCTGGCCGGGCTGGGTCCGGAGGACCTGTGCGACCGGCTGCTGGAGGGGCTGCTGCCCGGCGCGCCGGAGGACGACGTCGCCGTCATGGCGGTGCGGCTGCGCCCGTAGCGTCCTCAGCCCGTTCTGTACTGCTCGGCGGCGGGCGCGAGGGTGATCCCGTGCCCGGGCACGGTCAGGTCGGGCACCATCGCCCCGCCGGTGGCGTCGGGGGCGCCGTCGAGGAGCAGGTGCTCGATGCGCACGTGGTCGTGGAACCACTCGACGTGGCGCAGGTTCGCCGCGGCGGCGGCGACGGGGGCGTGCAGCGCCGGCGCGCAGTGCGCGGAGACCTCCAGGTGGTGCGCGGCCGCGACGGCGGCGATGCGCAGCCACTCGGTGTAGCCGCCGCAGCGGGTGGCGTCGGCCTGCAGGCAGTCCACCGCCTGCGCGGCGCACAGCCGCTGGGCCTCGACCAGCGACCAGGCGTACTCCCCGGCGGCGACGTCCGCCGTGGTCCGCCCGCGCACGTGCCGCAGCCCGGCCAGGTCGTCGGAGCTGACCGGCTCCTCGAACCAGGTCACCCCCTGGTCCTCGAGCGGGCGGGCCAGGCGCACCGCCTGCCCGACGGAGTAGGCGCCGTTGGCGTCGACGAACAGCTCGGCGCCGTCCCCGATCGTGGCCCGGGCCAGCCGCGCCCGGGCCAGGTCGCGGTCGGTGCGGGTGCCCCAGGACTCCCCGATCTTGATCTTGACCCGGGGGATGCCGTCCTCGTGCACCCACCCGCCCAGCTGGGAGCGCAGCGTGGCGTCGTCGTAGGTCGTGAACCCGCCGCTGCCGTAGACGGGGACGGTGTCGCGGGCGCGCCCGAGCAGCCGCACGAGCGGGACGTCGAGCAGCCGGGCGGCCAGGTCCCACAGCGCGACGTCGACGGCGGAGAGCGCGCACGAGGCGATGCCCGGCCGGCCGACGTTGCGCAGCTGCTTCTGCATCGCGGCCCAGGCGGCCGGGACGTCCCGGGCGTCGCGCCCGCGCACGACGTCGGCGAGGACGTCGCGGACCACCTGCGCCGCCGCGGCCGCGGCGTAGGTCCAGCCGAGGCCGACGGCGCCGCCGGCCCGCGCACGCACGGCGACCATCGTCGTCGCCGACCACGCGATGGTCCCGTCCGCCTCGGGCTGGTCCGTGGGGACCGTGTAGACCGAGACGTCCAGGCCCTCGACCGGCGCATCGGGTCTCATCGGGGCCCCTCAGGAGACGCGGTGGGGGAGGAACTCCTGCAGCTTGGTCTTCGCGCCCTCCCGCAGCACCGACCAGCGGTCCTCGTCGCCCGAGGCCATCGAGGACACCAGCGCCTTGATCTGCTCGAACGTGGCGTGCGGCGGGATCGGCGGGACGTTGGGGCTGGTGCGCACGTCGAGCACGGTGGGGCGGTCCGCCGCGAGCGCGGCGTCCCAGGCGGGGCCGATGGCGTCGGGCTGGTCGACGGCGATGCCCTGCAGGCCCAGGCTGCGGGCGAAGCCGGCGTAGTCGACGCTCGGCAGGGACTGGGAGTCGACGAACTTCGGCGCCCCCTGCATCGCGCGCATCTCCCAGGTGACCTGGTTGAGGTCGTCGTTGTGCAGGACGGCGACGACGAGGCGGGGGTCGCTCCAGCGCTCGTGGTACTTGGCGATGGTGACGAGCTCGGCCATGCCGTTCATCTGCATGGCCCCGTCGCCGACGAACGCGATCGCGGGGCGCTCGGGATGGGCGAACTTCGCGCCGATGACGTAGGGCACGCCCGGGCCCATGGTGGCCAGGGTGCCCGAGAGCGAGCCACGCACGCCGTCGGGGAAGCGCAGGTCGCGGGCGTACCAGTTCGCCGACGAGCCGGAGTCGGCCGCCAGCATGGCGTTGGCGGGCATCCGCTCGTTGAGCTCCCAGAACAGCCGCATGGGGTTGATGGGGTCGGCGGTGACCATGGCCTGGTCGTGCATGGTCTCCCACCAGCGGGCGACGTCGTCCTCGATGCCCTCGCGCCAGCCGCGGTCGCTCTTGCGCTCCAGGTGCGGGATGAGCGCGCGCAGGGTGCGGGCGGCGTCGCCGACGAGGTTGACCTCGTAGGGGTAGCGCATGCCGATGAACCGGGCGTCGATGTCGATCTGGACGGCGCGGGCCTGGCCGAGCGGCGGCATGAACTGGGTGTAGGGGAAGTTCGACCCGACGGTGAGCAGGGTGTCGCAGCCCATCATCATCTCGTAGCTCGGGCGGGTGCCGAGCAGGCCGATGGAGCCGGTGACCCAGGGCAGGTGGTCGGGCAGGACGTCCTTGCCCAGCAGCGCCTTGGCGGCGCCGGCGCCGAGCAGGTCGGCCACCTGCTCGATCTCGGCGCGCGCCCCGCGGGCGCCCTGGCCCACGAGCAGGGCGACCCGGGAGCCGGCGTTGAGGACTTCCGCCGCGCGGCGGACGGCCTCGTCGTCCGGGTCGACGTCGGGCCAGGCGGTGCCCAGGCTCGAGGGCACCTCCTTGAACGCGTGCCCGGGGGCGGTGTACTCCAGCTCCTGGACGTCGGAGGGGATGATGATCGCCGTGGGCGCCCGCTGCGCGAGCGCGACCCGGATGGCCCGGTCGAGCACGTTCGGCAGCTGCTCGGGCACGGTGACCATCTGGACGTAGTCGCTGGCGACGTCCTTGTACAGGGTCAGGAGGTCGACCTCCTGCTGGTAGGACCCGCCCATCGCGCTGCGCGCCGTCTGCCCCACGATCGCCACGACCGGCACGTGGTCGAGCTTGGCGTCGTAGAGCCCGTTGAGCAGGTGGATCGCCCCCGGCCCGGACGTGGCCATGCACACCGCGAGGCGCGGGCCGCCCGGCCCGGCGTACTTCGCGTACCCGACCGCCTCGAAGGCGGCCATCTCCTCGTGGCGCGCCTGCACGAACGTGGGCGCGTGCAAGGACTCGTCGGTCCAGGCCGCCAGGATGCCGTTGATGCCGTCGCCGGGGAACCCGAAGACGTGCTCGACCCCCCACTCCCGCAGCCGGGACAGCAGGTAGCCGGCCACCGTCATCGCCATGTCAGCGTCCTCTCGTTGTCTGCTCGTCGGGGCGGACCTGGTGCCGCAGCGCCGTCGCCAGCAGCTGCGCGACGTGGACAGGGCGCCGCCCGTCACCCTGTCCCGGGAGCTCGCCGCTCTGCTCGATCTGGGTGCGGCAGCTGAACCCGTCGGCCACCACCGCCGTGTCGGCGCCCGCCTCCCGCAGGGCCGGCAGCAGCCCGTCCTCGGCGCACCGCATCGACACGTCGTAGTGGCCGGCCTCGAAGCCGAAGTTGCCCGCCAGGCCGCAGCAGCCGGAGTCGAGCACCTGCGCGGCGACGCCCGCGCGGCGCAGCAGCTCGACGTCGGCGTGCTCGTCGAGGACGGCGTGCTGGTGGCAGTGCATCTGGACGATCGCGTCGCGGTCGAGCTGGGGCGGGTCCCAGTCCCCGGCCCGCTCCAGGATCAGCTCGCCGAGGGTCTTCGTCTGCGCGCGCAGCCGCTCGACGTCCCGGTCCCGGGGGAACAGGTCGCCGGCGTCGGCCCGGAAGACGGCGGTGCAGCTCGGCTCGAGGCCCACCACCGGGGTGCCCGCGGAGGTCCACGGCGCCAGGGCGGTGGCGGTGCGGTGCAGCACCTTCTTGGCGATGCCCAGCTGGCCGGTGGAGATCCACGTCAGCCCGCAGCACAGCTCGCGGTCGGGGATGCGCACGGTGAAACCGGCGGCCTCGAGCACCTCCACCGCGGCCGCCCCGATCCACGGGCCGAGGTGGTTGGTGAAGGTGTCGGGCCAGAGCAGCACCTCCCCGCGCGAGCCGTCCCCGCGGGGCAGGCGCCCGCGGCGGTCGAGGCGGCGGAACCAGGTGGTGAAGCGCGTGCCCGCGAAGCGGGGGATCGTGCGGTGCTGATCGACGCCGCCGGCGGCCTTGAGCACCCGGTCGAGCCCGGGGGTGTGCGCGAGCGCGTTGACCGTCCCCGGCGCCAGGGCCGCCAGCCGGGCCCACACCGGCAGCCAGCCCATGGAGTAGTGCGCGGCCGGGCGCACCCGCCCGGCGTAGTGATGGGCGAGGAACTCGGCCTTGTAGGTGGCCATGTCCACGTGCATGGGGCAGTCGCTGCGGCATCCCTTGCAGGCCAGGCACAGGTCGAGCGCCTCGAGCACGTCCTTGGACCGCCAGCCGTCGGTGATGGTGGAGTCGGCGTGCCCGTCGAGCATCTCGAACAGCAGGCGCGAGCGGCCGCGGGTGGCGTGCTCCTCCTCCCGGGTGGCCCGGTAGCTCGGGCACATCACCCGCCCCTGGCTGTCCGGGGCGTGGCACTTGCCCACTCCGACGCAGCGCAGCACCGCCCGCTGGAAGCTGCCGTCGTCGTCGGGGTAGCGGAAGTACAGGTCCTGCGGGTCGGCCGGCGCCCACTCGGTGCCCAGGCGCAGGTCGGCGGTGAGCGGACCGGCGTCGACGACCTTGCCGGGGTTCATCAGCCCGTCGGGGTCCCAGATGCCGCGGAAGCGGCGCATCGCCTCGACGAGGTCGGGCCCGAACATGGTCTCCAGGAGCGGGCCGCGGGCCTGGCCGTCGCCGTGCTCGCCCGACAGCGACCCGCCGTAGCCGACCACGAGCTCGGCGGCGTCGTGCATGAAGGCCCGGAAGGTCTCCAGCCCGGCGGACGTGACCAGGTCGAAGGGGATCCGGCAGTGCAGGCAGCCCTGGCCGAAGTGGCCGTAGAGGGAGACGTTCTCGTAGCCGTGGCGCCCGAGCAGCCGGTGCAGGTCGCGGATGTAGTCCCCGAGCCGGTCGGGGGCGACGGCGGAGTCCTCCCACCCCGGCCAGGTGTCCGGCCTGGTCTCGCCGGGCCCCCCGGGGCGGGCCGTCGCACCCAGGCCGCCCTCGCGCACCTGCCACAGGGCCGCCGCGTGGTCGGCGTCGTCGACCAGGTGGATGGAGGGGCTGCCCAACCCTGCCCGACCGTCGGCCCCCTCGGCGCCGCGCCGGATGTCCGCCGCCATCGCGTGCGCCTTGGCCCGCGCGTCGTCGTCGTCCTCCCCGGCGAGGCTGACGAAGAGCCAGGCGCCGCCGTCGGGCAGCTGGCCCATGGCCTGCTTGTGCATGCCACGGGTCTTCTCGAGGTCGACGAGCACCTTGTCGACGCCCTCGAGCTTGAACGGCTGGTAGGGCAGGATCGCCGGGACCGCGTCGGCGGCCGCCGCCGAGTCGGGGTAGCCCAGGAGCACGAGGGAGGTCGCCTTCGGCGCCGGGGCGAGCTCGAGCTCGGCGCGCAGGATGGTCAGGCACGTGCCCTCGCTGCCCACCACGGCCTTGGCCAGGTGGAAGCCGTGCTCGGGCAGGAGCGAGTCGAGGTTGTAGCCCGAGACCCGGCGCGGGATGTTCGGGTAGCCGCCGCGGATGCGGTCGGCATAGTCGTCGGCCAGCTCCTTGAGCTCGCGGTAGATCTCCGCCCGCCGCCCGCCCGCGGCCATGACGGCGTCCCAGCGCAGGTCCGGGTACTCGTCGCTGTCGGTGGGGCCGAGCCAGAAGCGGTCACCGCGATAGGTGAGGACCTCGACCCGGCGGATGTTGTCCACGGCCTTGCCGTAGGTCTGGGCCGTCGCCCCGCAGGAGTTGTTCCCCAGCATCCCGCCGATCGTGCAGTTGGGGTGCGTGGACGGCTCCGGGCCGAAGCGCAGGCCCGTGGGGGCGAGGTGGTCGTTGAGGACGTCGAGCACGACGCCCGGCTGCACCACGCAGGTGCGCCGCTCGACGTCGACGTGCTCGATCTCGTGGCAGTACTTCGTCCAGTCCAGGACCACCGCGGTGTTCGTGCACTCGCCCGCCAGGCTCGTGCCGCCCCCGCGTGAGAGCACCGGGGCGCGGTGCCGGGCGCACACCCGCACCGCCTCGGCCGCCGCGTCCGGGGTGCGGGGGACGACGACGCCGAGGGGCACCTGCCGATAGTTCGACCCGTCGGTGGAGTAGGCGCCCAGGGAGCCGGCGTCGAAGCGGACCTCCCCGTCGACCGTGTCTCGCAGGTCGCGCTCGAGGTCCTCCACGTTCACGCCGACGCGGAACGTCATGGCGCCCTCCTCCGACCAGCGGGTGCGTGCGGCCAACTCGTCCAACGTAGAGCGCGTCCACGGCGCCGCAACCCGAGGCGGTCGGCTGGTGAGACCCTGCTCACCGCCCGATGAGCTTTCGCGGCCCCGGTGAGAGGATCGGAGGTAGACCGCGCCAACCTGGAGGACCACCACATGGCTCTGCCCTACGACGACGACCCGAAGTTCGCCGGCTACGCCCACCCCGAGCGCCTCGTCAGCACGCAGTGGCTGGCCGACCACCTCGGCGCGGACCGCCTCGTCGTCGTGGAGAGCGACGAGGACGTGCTGCTCTACGAGACCGGGCACATCCCCGGCGCGGTGAAGGTGGACTGGCACCTGGACCTCAACGACCCCGTCGCCCGCGACTACGTCGACGGCGAGGCCTTTGCCCGGCTCATGTCCGCCAAGGGCATCGGCCGGGACACCACCGTGGTGATCTACGGCGACAAGTCGAACTGGTGGGCGGCCTACGCCCTGTGGGTCTTCACGCTCTTCGGCCACCCGGACGTGCGCCTGCTCGACGGCGGCCGGGCCAAGTGGCAGGCCGAGGGTCGGGAGATGACCACGGAGGCCCGCACCCCGGAGCCGACCGACTACCCGGTGGTCGAGCGCGACGATGCGAAGATCCGCGCCTACAAGGACGACGTCCTCGCCTTCCTCGGCGGCCAGCTCATCGACGTGCGCTCCCCGCAGGAGTTCACCGGCGAGCGCACCCACATGGCCGACTACCCCCAGGAGGGCACGCTGCGCGGCGGGCACATCCCCGGCGCCCGCTCGGTGCCCTGGGCCCGGGCCGCCAACGAGGACGGCACGTTCAAGGCGCGCGAGGAGCTCGCGGCGATCTACGAGGGGGAGAAGGGCCTGGACCCGGCGGAGCCGGTCATCGCCTACTGCCGCATCGGCGAGCGCTCGAGCCACACCTGGTTCGTGCTCCAGCACCTGCTCGGGTTCCCCGACGTGCGCAACTACGACGGCTCGTGGACCGAGTGGGGCAACGCCGTGCGCGTCCCTATTGCCACCGGCCCGGAGGAGGCCCCCGCCCGATGAACGAGACCACCGCGCTGCCCGCCGCCTTCGCGGCGGTCGTCGAAGACTTCACCGCCCTGGCGCCCAACGACCGGCTGCAGCTGCTGCTGGAGTTCAGCCGCGAGCTGCCGGCACTGCCCGAGCGCTACGCCGACCATCCCGAGCTGCTCGAGCCGGTGCCCGAGTGCCAGTCGCCGATCTTCCTCCTCACCGAGGTGGAGGGCGCCGGCGACGACGCCGCGGTGCACCTGTACTTCTCCGCCCCGGCGGAGTCGCCCACCACGCGCGGCTTCGCGGGGATCCTGCACGAGGGCCTCGACGGGCTCACCGCCCGGACGGTCCTCGACGTCCCCTCCGACGTGTACAACCGCCTCGGGCTCGCCGAGGTGGTCAGCCCCCTGCGGCTGCGCGGCATGGCGGGCATGCTTGGGCGGATCAAGCGGCAGGTGCGCGAGAAGGCCGGCCTCTGAGCCCTGAGAACCTTCAGGCCGCGGCGCTCTGCTGCCGCAGCGTCGTCGGGAGCCCGCCGACGAAGGCGTCCACCGACGCCGCGACGTCGAGGTCCTCGTTGGCGATGACGGCCTCGATCAGGCCGTAGGACGCGAACGCCAGGGTGTGCACCAGCACGTCGGCGCTGCCCGGGTCCTCCGACGGCGGGACGACCTCGGCCGTGCGCCGCACCAGGCGGTCGCAGACGTTGCGGACCACCGCCGGGTCGCCGTCGGAGCCGAGGAAGTGCGAGTAGGTGCCCCGCCGGCGGGCCACCTGGGCGAGGAGCTCGTCCAGCCAGGCTCGGTAGCCATGCTCGGGGTCCAGCGGGGTGGAGTCGATGCGCTCGAGCAGGTCCGCGACGATGGTCTCGGCCACCTCGGAGACAGCGGTGAAGTGCTTGTAGAACGTGGTGCGGTGCACCCCCGCCGCCCGGCACAGCTTCGAGACGTCGATCTCGCTGGGTGAGGTGGTGGCGCAGAGCGTCAGGAGCGCCTGCTGCAGCGCGGCGACGGTGCGGCGGGCGCGAGGGTCGGACGCCCGGCCCGCTGTGCTGGTTCCCCCTGTAGTGCTCATGCCCCCATTTTGGGTCGGCTACACCCGAATTGGAACGTCCGAAATAGTCCGGAACCGGTCGTGGCATCTTCATGCCACGGGACCACGTCCACGAGGCCGGGGTCCGCGAGCCGCTGTGACGGCGCACGGGCGGGGGTGGGCCGCAGCGGTCCGGATCGTCACCGCGGCCCGACCCGTCAGCCCGCGACGACGCCGAGTGGTCGGGTCAGCGTGCCGCTGGGGCGGGGGAGCCCTGACAGCGGTTGCCCGGGGATCGGTCGTGTAGTTCCCTGAACGGGTTCGCCGGGGCCGGCGAGGCGCCGGACGCTGGACGAGGGCCGGAGGTTTGAGCCGATGGTGGATCGCATCGCCGAACCGTGGGGCACCAGGACGCCCTACGCGGCCGGGGAGACGTGGCCGGTCCGGATCGACACGCACCTGGCCGAGGGGGTCCGCGCGCAGGACGTCGAGCGATGGGTGCCCTCGGCCTCGATCCTGCACTCCAACGGCGACGGCCTGGACATCGCCGTCAAGGACGGGCGGATCGTCGGTGTCCGGGGGCGGGGCCACGACCGGGTGAACCATGGCCGGGTCGACCCCAAGGACCTCTTCGGCTGGCAGGCGAACAACTCTCCCGATCGCCTCACGCGCCCGCTCGTGCGCGAGAACGGCGTGCTGGTGGAGACCGACTGGGACACCGCCATGGAGCGCATCGTCTCCCGGAGCAAGGCGCAGCTGGCCGAGAAGGGGCCCGGATCCATCGGGTTCTACACCACCGGGCAGCTCTTCGCCGAGGAGTACTACACCCTCGCCCTGATCGCCCGCGGCGGCATCGGCACCCACCACCTCGACGGCAACACCCGGCTGTGCACCGCCACCGCGGCGGCGGCGCTCAAGGAGTCCTTCGCCAGCGACGGCCAGCCGGGCAGCTACAGCGACGTCGACCACGCCGACGTGATCGCCCTGTACGGCCACAACGTGGCCGAGACGCAGACGGTGCTGTGGATGCGCATGCTCGACCGGCTCGCCGGGCCCAACCCGCCCCAGGTGGTGTGCGTGGACCCGCGCCCCACCCCGGTGGCCCGCGCGGCCACGGTCCACCTGGCGCCGCGCCCGGGGACGAACGTGGCGCTGATGAACGGGCTCCTGCACGAGATCGTCGCCAACGGCTGGGTGGACGAGGAGTACGTCGCGCGGCACGCGGTGGGGCTCGAGGAGCTGCAGATGCGGGTCCGCGACTACCCGCCGGAGCGCGTGGCGACCATCTGCGACGTGCCCGCCGAGCAGATCCGCGAGGCCGCCCGCATCATCGGCACCGCCGAGCGACTGCTCTCGACGGTGCTGCAGGGCTTCTACCAGTCGCACCAGGCCACGGCGGCCGCCGTGCAGGTCAACAACATCCACATCCTGCGCGGCATGCTGGGCAGGCCCGGGTGCGGGATCCTCCAGATGAACGGCCAGCCCACGGCACAGAACACGCGCGAGTGCGGCGCGGACGGTGACATGCCCGCGTTCCGCAACTGGGCGAACGACGCCCACATCGCCGAGCTCGCCAAGCTCTGGAACGTGGACCCCATCCAGATTCCCCACTACGCCGCGCCCACCCACGCCATGCAGATCGTGCGGTACGTGGAGGAGGGATCCATCGGCATGCTGTGGGTGACGGCCACCAACCCTGCCGTGTCCCTGCCCGAGCTGGCGCGGATCCGGGCTGTCCTGTCCCAGGAACGGCTCTTCCTCGTGGTGCAGGACATCTTCCTCACCGAGACGGCGCAGCTGGCCGACGTCGTGCTGCCGGCGGCCACGTGGGGCGAGAAGACCGGGACGTTCACGAACGTCGACCGCACCGTGCACCTGTCGGAGAAGGCCGTCGATCCACCCGGGGATGCCAGGGCGGACCTGGACATCCTGCTGGACTACGCGCGCCGCATGGGCTTCACCGACAAGGACGGCCAGCCGTTGGTGAAGTGGAGCACCCCGGAAGAGGCGTTCGAAGGCTGGAAGGAGTGCACCCGCGGGCGGCCCTGCGACTACACGGGCCTCACCTACGACAAGCTGCGTCAGCGGGGCATCCAGTGGCCGTGCAACGACGAGAACCCCGAGGGCACCGAGCGCATCTACGAGAACGGCCAGTTCTGGTCTGCCCCGGACTACTGCGAGAGCTACGGCAAGGACCTGGTCACCGGAGGGGCGGTCTCGCCCACGGAGTACCGCGCCCTCAACCCGTTGGGGAAGGCGGTGCTCAAGGCGGCGGCGTACGTGCCGCCGCACGAGCTGCCCAGCGACGACTACCCGCTGCAGCTGATCACCGGCCGTACGGTCTACCAGTTCCACACCCGCACGAAGACCGCCCGAGCCCCGCAGCTGCAGCAGGCCGCGCCCGAGGTGTGGGTCGAGGTCTCGGAGGCCGACGCGGCCACGTGGGACGTCGGTGAGGGGGACCTCGTGGAGATCACCACCCCCCGGGGCGAGGTTCGTGCTCGTGCCCGCATCACCGGCATCCGCGACGGGGTGGTCTTCGTGCCGTTCCACTACGGCTACTGGGACGCCGAGGCCGGGGACGAGGCGGACCGGCACGGCCGCGCCGCCAACGAGCTCACCCTCACCGACTGGGACCCGGTGTCGAAGCAGCCCATCTTCAAGACGGCGGCGGCCGCCCTGCGTCTCGTCGAGCGCGCCGACGGCCTCCCCTCTCCGGCGCCCACCACCGCAGCCTCGGCACCCGTGGCGCCGGTACCCGCGACGCGCGGCGGGGCACCGGCCGAGGCCGAGGAGCAGCTTCTTCCGCTCGGAGGGACACGATGAGCAAGATCGACACCGTGCTGGAGGAGACGCACGAGCACGAGAACGAGCTGCACCTGACGCTGCTCCGCGTCTCCGAGCGGCACAAGACCGACCACGAGATCTACCACGTCGCTCGGGACCTGGCCGCGTGGTCGGCGGAGCACGTGCGCCGGCTCGCCGAGGCCGGAAAGGCCTACGGGCTCGACCTCGACGCCGAGCCCAAGGAGGAGACGACGCTCGGCCGGTCGGTACGTGAGAAGGCCGGCGAGGCCCTCGGGCGCCACAGCCAGCCCGGGATGCGGCTCCTGCGCGATCTTCGCGAGCTCCACCTCCAGGCGACCGAGGTCTCCTTGGACTGGGAGCTGCTGGGCCAGGCGGCCCAGGCCACCAAGGACCGGGAGCTGCTTGCGCTCACCAAGGAGTGCCACCCCGACACGTTGCGGCAGTCACGCTGGGCGAACACCATGCTCAAGAGCGTCTCGCCCCAGGTGCTCGCGTCCTGACGAGCAGCGCCGCCGCACGGACGACGAGAGGGGCGACCGCCGGTCGCCCCTCTCGTCGTTGCTGGATCTGGGTCAGCCTACCCGGATGAAGGTCGGGCTGGAGTGGGGGATCTTCCCCTCGTGCAGGGCGGTGCCCGGCTGGCGGGCGGCGATGTGGTTGCCGCCGCCGGTGTAGATCCCCACGTGACCGGGCCACCACACGAGGTCCCCGGGCCGGGCCTCCGCGGCGGAGACCACGGTGCCGGCGTAGCGCTGGTCGCTGGAGGAGCGAGGCAGGCTGATGCCGACGTGGGCGAAGACGTACTGGGTGAAGCCGGAGCAGTCGAACCCGGCCGGCGTCACGCCGCCGTAGACGTAGGGCGTGCCGACGAACTGGCGGGCGTAGTTGACGACGGCGCTGGCCGAGGCCAGGGGCGCCGGGGCCGCCTGACGGGCGGGCGCCTCGGTCGCCAGCGCGGCGGCGAGGGCCGGCCGCTCGCCGGAGCGGGAGGCGGCCGCCGCGGGCCGCTCGACGGCGACCACGCGCGGGGCGCGGACGGCCACCTCGAGCTCGTCGACGCTCCACGTCACGTCCGCCGGGGCGACGACGCTCGGGGTGGTGATCATCGCCGTCACGGCCTCGGCCGCGGCCGCGGAGACGTCGACGCGCGGCAGTGCGCTGGTCTCGGCGGCGGAGGCGGAGGTGGCGGCGAGGGAGAGCACGAGGCCGGAGGTGGCCACGGTGGCGAGGCCGCGGCGGGCGCCGGTGCCCGAGAGGCGCTCACCGAAGTCGGTCAGCGGGGTGGAGGGACGGCATGCACGGCGGTGGCGAGCGGTGACGGACGCGGACGTACTCACTTCACTGACTACCTCTCCTGCATCCTGCGGGGTGAGCTGTCGGGTTCGGGCGGGAGCCGCCCGGTGCGCCGTCCTGGCCGCACTTCACCCCTAGGCCCTGGTGGGCCACGATCACTGGTTCCCCCGTCCCTGCCGCGGGTTTCGGTCGGCTCCGTGCGGCGGCAGGGTTCGGACTCCGCACGAAGGCTGCGGGACGGGGGAGTCCCGAAGCAGGGGAGACATTACCGGAAAGTTCGAGTGGAAAGTTACGGCCGAATAACGTGTGTCACCGATCGGTCTCGGTGGCGTCTCTCACGGCCGCCCAGGAGCGGCGTTTCCAGGGACGAACGTCCCGGTGCGGGGCGTGCCGGCGGCGCCGCCGGGACCTACGTCCCCGGCGTGTCCGGGGCGTCGTCCTAGGTTCGCCGTGTCCCCATCGGCCGCGGCGGCAGGAGCACCATGGCGCGCAGCACCACGTCTCAGTCGTGGCTGGCGGGCTCCTCGGCGTCCCCCGCGGCGCGCCGGGCCAGCACGAACAGCAGGTCCGAGAGCCGGTTGAGGTACTCCAGCGCCGCGGTACTCACCGTGCGGCCGCCCGCCCGGGCGCCCACCGTGTGCCGCTCCGCCCGGCGCGCCACCGTGCGGGCGTGGTCGACGGCCGCGCTCACCGGCGTCGACCCCGGCACCACGAACACCGGCCGCAGCGGCCGCTCGGCCACCAGCCGGTCGATGAGCGCCTCGACGTCGGCGACCATCTGCGGCGTCACCCGGGAGACCCGGTCGGTGAGGCGGTCGCGCCGGTCCGGGTGCGTGGCCAGGTCCGCGCCGACGACGAACAGGTCGCGCTGGAGGCGCAGCAGCAGGTCGGCGAGCTCGGGGTCGGCGCAGCCGGCGCGGGCCACGCCGAGCAGGGCGACGGTCTCGTCGACGTCGCCGCAGGCGTCCACCAGCGGGTCGGCCTTGGACACGCGCCCGCCGAGGAACTGGCCGGTGGTCCCGTCGTCGCCGGTGCGGGTGTAGATCCTGCTGCTCATCGCCGAAGCATGACACCCCGTCCGGCGGGACGCGGCGACCATGACGCCGCCCCGCGGGGGCAGAGCGCACGACCCGCCCGTGGGCGGAACGCACGACACTCCGTCCGCGGGCGGAACGCATGACACCCCCGCCCCGGCGGGGGACAGTAGAGAACAGCACGACGTCTCGTACCAGGGGAAGCCGGTCGAATTCCGGCGCTGACCCGCAACCGTAGGCCTGGCGGCCCGTCCGCCCGGCGAGCCGGAATGCCTGCACGGGACGGCACGGCTCCATCCGTCGAGGTCTGCGGACGAGCCCGGAGCCCGACCCGCGGCTCCCCCCAGGGGCCGCGGTCAGGTGCCGGACACGTCCCGGCCGCACCTGAGAGGCACCGAAGCATGAGACCCCTGCCCCGTCCCGCCCGGGCCGTCGCCCTCGCCCTGGGCCTGGCCGTCGCGGTGCTGGCCCCCGCGCCCGCCGACGCCGCCGGTGGCGGGCCGGCCGCCGGGGCCCCGGCCGCCTCCGCGCCCGCCCCGACCGGGGCCTGCGCGGACGGCAGCGGCGTCACCGTCGTCGTCGACCTGACCGACCTCGGCGGGGACGTGCGTGCCGGCTGCGCGCCCGGCGACCCCGCCACCGGGCGCGAGGCGCTGCAGGCGGCCGGCTTCGCCGCCACCGACTCCCAGCCGGGCCTGATCTGCGCGATCGACCACCTGCCGGACCCGTGCCCCACCCAGTTCGACGGGCGTTACTGGGCGTACTGGTCCGCCGGCCCCGGCGGGCAGTGGACCGCCCGCACCGAGGGCGCCGACACCGCCGACCCCGCCCCCGGCTCCGTCGAGGGCTGGCGGTACAACGACGGCGCCACCCCGCCCGGCGTCACCCCCGCCGCCCTGGCCGCGGCGGCGAGCCCGACCGCCGCCGCCAGCGAGGAGCCCGCGGCCAGCGCCACGCCCACCCCCGCGCCGGAGGGGCACACCGCCAGCCGGCCGGGACGCAACGCGTACCTGGCCCTGGGGGCCGCGGTCATCCTGCTCGTCGCGGCCGGCGTGGTGGCCCGCCGCCGTGGCCGCGGCTGAGCCATGACGACGACGAGCAGCGCCCCGACCCGGCGCACGGGTCAGCCCGGCCCTCGCGCCGGGGCGCACCGCGGCGGCGTGCACCCGCTGGCCTGGTGGGCCTGGGCGCTCGGGCTCGCCGTCGCCGTCTCCCGCACCACGCACCCGCTGGTGCTCGCGCTGCTGCTGGCGGCCGTCGTCCTCGTGGTGGCCGCCTGCCGGGACGACTCGCCCTGGGCCCGCGCCTTCCCCGGCTACCTCGTGCTCGGCGCCGTCATCATCGCGGTGCGGGTCGTCTTCTACGTGCTGGTCGGGGTCGACGGCGCCGGCCCCGTGGTGCTCGAGCTGCCCACGATCGCCCTGCCCGGATGGGTGCGCGGCATCGAGCTGCTGGGCCCGGTCCACGCCTGGGGCCTGCTCGAAGCGGCGGTCGGCGGGCTGCGCCTCGCCGCCCTGGTCGTCTGCTTCGGCGCCGCCAACGCCCTGGCCAACCCCAAGCGGGCGCTGCGCTGCCTGCCCGCCTCCCTCCACCACCTCGGCACCGCCGTGGTCGTCGCGGTGACCGTCACCCCCCAGCTCGTCGCCGCGGTGGCGCGGGTGCGGCGCGCCCAGCGGCTGCGCGGGCTGACCGGCCGGGGTCCGCGCGCCGCCGCGGCCCGCCTCGTGCCCGTGCTCCAGGACGCCCTGGACCACGCGCTCGCGCTCGCGGCCTCGATGGACTCGCGCGGCTACGCCCGCGCCGCCACCCCCGGCGGGCAGCGCGGGGTCGGCGCGGCCCTGCTCGTCGCGCTCGGCGCCGCGGCCCTGGGCACCTACGGCCTGCTCGACGCCGCCGCTCCCCGGCCGCTGACCCTCGCCCTGCTGGCCCTCGCGGCCGCCGTGGCGGTCGCGGCCTCGGTGGTCGCCGGGCGGCGGGTCCGCCGCACCCGGTACCGGCCGGACCCCTGGCAGGCCCGGGAGAGCGTCATCGCCGCCGGGGGGGCCGCGGCCGGGCTCGCCGTCGCCCTCGCGGCGGCGGCTGACCCTGCCGCTCTCGCCCCGGCCGCCGGCAGCCCGCTGTGGTGGCAGCTGCCGCCGGTGGCCGTCCTGGCCGCGGCGCTGGCGCTGGTACCGCTGCCGGCCGGGGCGGGGGTGGGGCGGTGATCCGGTTCGAGGACGTCTCGGTGACCTACCCGACGGCGGCCGCGCCCATCCTGCGCGGGGTCGACCTGGAGGTCGTCGAGGGGGAGCTGTGCCTGGTCGTCGGCCCGACCGGGGCCGGCAAGTCCACGCTGCTGGGTGCCGCGTGCGGGCGCGTGCCGCACTTCACCGGCGGGCTGCTCACCGGGCGGGTGCTGGTCGACGGCCGCGACACCGCCGCGCACCTGCCGCGCGACCTGGCCGACGTCGTCGGCGTCGTCGGCCAGGACCCGCGCGCCGGGTTCGTCACCGACACCGTGGAGGAGGAGCTCGCCTACGGCATGGAGCAGCTCGGCGTCGCCCCCGGGCTGATGCGCACCCGGGTGGAGGACGCCCTCGACCTGCTCGGCCTGGCCGCGCTGCGGGACCGGCCGCTGGCCACGCTGTCCGGCGGCGAGCAGCAGCGGGTGGCCATCGGCGCCGTCCTGACCGCCCAGCCCCGGGCGCTCGTGCTCGACGAGCCCACCTCCGCGCTCGACCCCGCCGCCGCGGAGGAGGTCCTCGCCGCCCTCGCCCGGCTGGTGCACGACCTGGGCGTGACCGTGCTGCTCGCCGAGCACCGGCTCGAGCGGGTGGTCCAGTTCGCCGACCAGGTGGTCGCGCTCGACGCCGACGGCGGAGCCATGGCGGGCGACCCGGCCACCGTGCTCGCTACCGCGCCGGTCGCCCCGCCGGTCGTCGAGCTCGGCCGCCTCGCCGGCTGGACGCCCCTGCCGGTGTCCGTGCGGGACGCGCGGCGGGCGGCCGGGCCGCTGCGCGAGCGGCTGGCGGCGGTCCCGGGGGCGGGCCAGGCCGCCGCGCACGACCGCACCCCGGCAGCGGCCCCC
>NZ_VUKF01000040.1 GCF_009193185.1 Georgenia thermotolerans
GGCCCCCGCCCCGGCGGCGGAGACCCCCGCTGCCCCCGCACGCCCGGCCCGCCCGGACGCGCCCAAGCCCGGCGCGGCCCGTCCCGAGGCCAAGCCCGCGGCGGAGACCCGCCCGCAGGCTCGTCCCGGCGGCGCGCCCCGTCCCGGCGAGCGTGCGCCCCGCCCCGGCGCTCCCCGCCCGGGCAACAACCCGTTCGCGACCTCCCAGGGCATGCCCCGTCCGGGCGGCTCCGGTGGCTCCGGCGCCCCCCGGCCCGGCGGCCCGCGCCCCGGCGGTCCCCGCCCGGGCAACAACCCGTTCGCGACCTCCCAGGGCATGCCCCGTCCGGGCGGCTCCGGCGGCCCGCGCCCCGGTGGCACCGGCGCGGCCGGCCCGCGTCCCGGCGGCACGGGCGGTCCGCGTCCCGCGGCGCCGCGTCCCGGCGGTCCGCGCCCGAACCCCGGCATGATGCCGAACCACAGCTCCGTGGGCCGTCCCGGCGCCCCGGCCCGCACCGGCGGTCGTGGCCGTCCCGGTGCCGGTGGCGGTGCCGGCACGGGTCGTCCCGGCGCGGGCGGCGGCTTCGCCGGTCGTCCCGGCGGTGGCGGCGGCTTCGGCGGCCGTCCCGGTGGCGGCGGCCGCGGTGGCCGCGGCGGCACGCAGGGTGCCTTCGGGCGCGCCGGCGGCCGTCCCGTCCGCGGGCGGAAGTCGAAGCGGGCGAAGCGCCAGGAGTTCGAGCAGCAGTCCGCGCCGTCGCTCGGCGGCGTGCAGGTCCCGCGCGGCGACGGCACCACGGTCGTGCGCATCCGCGCCGGCGCCTCGCTGGCGGACTTCGCCGACCGCATCGACGCCAACCCCGCGAGCCTGGTGACGGTGCTCTTCCACCTGGGCGAGATGGCCACGGCCACCCAGTCCCTGGACGAGGACACCTTCAAGACCCTGGGCGCCGAGCTGGGCTACGTCGTCGAGGTCGTCTCCCCCGAGGAGGAGGAGCGCGAGCTCCTCGAGAGCTTCGACATCGACCTGCAGGCGGAGGAGGCCGGGGAGACCGACGAGGTCCTCCAGGCCCGCCCGCCGGTGGTCACCGTCATGGGTCACGTCGACCACGGCAAGACCAAGCTCCTCGACGCCATCCGGTCCACGGACGTCGTCGCGGGCGAGGCCGGCGGCATCACCCAGCACATCGGTGCCTACCAGGTCACCACCGAGCTCGAGGGCAGCGAGCGCCCGATCACCTTCATCGACACCCCCGGTCACGAGGCGTTCACCGCCATGCGTGCCCGTGGTGCCCAGGTGACCGACATCGCGATCCTCGTGGTCGCCGCGGACGACGGCGTGATGCCCCAGACCGTGGAGGCGCTCAACCACGCCCAGGCGGCCGGGGTGCCGATCGTCGTGGCCGTGAACAAGGTGGACAAGCCGGAGGCCAACCCGGCGAAGATCCGCCAGCAGCTCACCGAGTACAACCTCGTGGCCGAGGAGTACGGCGGCGACACGATGTTCGTCGACGTCTCCGCCCGCAACCGCACGGGCATCGACGACCTCCTCGAGGCCGTCCTGCTCACCGCGGACGCGGCGCTGGACCTGCGGGCGAACCCCGACAAGGACGCCCGCGGCGTGGCCATCGAGGCCAACCTCGACAAGGGCCGCGGCGCCGTGGCGACCGTGCTGGTCCAGTCCGGCACGCTGCACGTCGGGGACGCCATCGTCGCCGGCACCGCCCACGGCCGCGTGCGGGCCATGTTCGACGACCACGGCGAGAACGTCACGGTCGCCGGCCCGTCGTTCCCGGTGCAGGTGCTCGGTCTGCAGTCCGTCCCGCGCGCCGGTGACAACTTCCTCGTCGCGCCCGACGACCGCACCGCCCGGCAGATCGCCGACAAGCGGGCCGCCGCCGAGCGCGCCGCGACGCTGGCCAAGCGCCGCAAGCGCGTCAGCCTCGAGGACTTCACCAAGGCGCTCGAGGAGGGCAAGGTCGAGACCCTCAACCTCATCATCAAGGGCGACGTCTCCGGTGCCGTCGAGGCGCTCGAGGACGCCCTGCTCAAGATCGATGTGGGCGACGAGGTCGCGCTGCGGATCATCCACCGCGGGGTGGGTGCCATCACGCAGAACGACGTCAACCTGGCGACGGTGGACAACGCCGTCATCATCGGCTTCAACGTGCGCCCCGCCGAGCGGGTCGCCGAGCTGGCCGACCGCGAGGGCGTCGACCTGAAGTTCTACTCGGTCATCTACGACGCGATCGACGACGTGGAAAACGCCCTCAAGGGCATGCTCAAGCCGGAGTACGAGGAGGTCCAGCTGGGCACCGCGGAGATCCGCCAGGTGTTCCGGTCCTCCAAGTTCGGCAACATCGCCGGCTCGATCGTGCGGTCGGGTCTCATCCGCCGCAACGCCAGCGCGCGGCTCACGCGCGACGGCGTCGTGGTGGCGGACAAGCTCACCATCGGGTCCCTGCGCCGGGAGAAGGACGACGTCACCGAGGTCCGCGAGGGCTTCGAGTGCGGTATCGGCATCGGCTACAAGGACATCAAGGAAGGCGACGTCATCGAGACCTTCGAGATGCGCGAGAAGCCGCGCGCCTGATCGCCACACCGCCCGAGCCGGGTCCCGTGCCGCTGATGCGGCGCGGGGCCCGGCTCCCGGCCCTGCGGCGCCGGTTCGGTGCCGCCCCCCATCCGCCCCGGCTCCGCCCGTCGGCGGTCGCCCTCGTCCCAAGGAGACACCCATGGCCGACGCGCCCCGCGCCCGCAAGCTAGCCGAGCGCATCCAGCAGATCGTCGCGCGCATGCTCGACACCCGGATCAAGGACCCGCGGCTGGGCTTCGTCACCGTCACCGACGTGCGGGTGACCGGCGACCTGCAGAACGCCACGATCTTCTACACCGTCCTCGGCGACGAGGAGGCGCGGACCTCCTCCGCCGCCGCGCTGGCCTCCGCCAAGGGGATCATCCGCTCCGAGGTCGGCAAGCAGACCGGCGTGCGGCTGACCCCCACGATCGAGTTCGTGCCCGACGCCGTGCCCGAGACGGCCGCCAGCCTCGAGGAGGCGCTGCGCGCCGCGGCCGAGCGGGACGCCGAGCTCGCCCAGCTCGCCGCCCGCGCCGCCTACGCCGGCGACCCCGACCCCTACCGCCGCCCGGCGGAGGAGGACGACCAGGACGTGGCCGACGACGACGCCCGCCCGTGACGGCGCCCGGCACCACCGGCCTGGACATCCCGCGGGGGCGGGCGACCACCCCCGACGGCCTGCTGGTGGTGGACAAGCCGCAAGGCTGGACCAGCCATGACGTCGTCGCCCGCACCCGGCGGCTGGCGGCCACCAAGAAGGTCGGCCACGCCGGCACGCTCGACCCCATGGCCACCGGAGTGCTCGTGCTCGGCGTGGGCCGCGCCACCCGGCTGCTCACCTACCTCGTGGGCGCCGACAAGGAGTACGCCGCTACCGTGCGGCTGGGCCAGACCACGATCACCGACGACGCCGAGGGTGAGGTCGCCGCGGCGCCCGGCGCGGGCCCGCTGCTGACGGCCGACGGCGTCGACACCGCTGCCCTCGAGCGGGCGCTGGCGGCGCTGCGCGGCCCCATCTCCCAGGTGCCCAGCGCCGTCTCCGCCATCAAGGTCGACGGCCGCCGCGCCTACGCCCGTGTCCGGCAGGGGGAGGAGGTGGCCCTCGCCGCGCGCACGGTGACCATCCACCGCCTCGAGGTGACCGCGCCGCCACGGGTCGTGGAGGTGCCCGGCGCCACGGTCGTCGACGTGGACGTCGTCGTGGGCTGCTCCTCGGGCACCTACGTGCGGGCCCTGGCCCGTGACCTCGGCGCGGCCCTGGGGACCGGCGGGCACCTGACCGCCCTGCGCCGCACCAGCGTCGGGCCCTTCACCCTCGCCCAGGCCCGGTCGGTGCCGGACCTCGCCGCCGAGGTCGCCGCGCAGGCCGACGCCGCCGAGCCGGCGGGCCTGCGCACCCTCACGCTGACCGAGGCGGCCACGACCGCGTTCCCCGTACGGCGCCTCGACGAGGCCCAGACCCGGGCCGTGCGCGTGGGCAAGTTCCTGCCCCCTACCGGGCCGGCGGGAGCGGAGCCGGCCGCGCAGCAGGCGGGTGGCGGGCACCCCGCGGTCACGGCGGCTTTGGCCCCCGACGGGCACGTGGTGGCGCTGCTGGCCGACCGGGACGGGGCGGCCCGGCCGGTCCTCGTCCTCGACCCCGCCTAGCGTCGGCTCCTCCCTAGGGCGGCCTCCTGGTCCCGGGGCGGCTCCTCCTCCCCAGGGGCGCTCCTGGTCCCAGGGCGGCCCGAGGCGGCCCGATTACAGTGGGAGCAGGCTGCGGCCGATGACGAGAGGAGCTGTCATGAGCGAGACGACCAGGCCGGCGGAGTCCGCCGAGCGCGCCGGCGGCTGCGGGTGCGGGTGCGGCGAGGGCCACGGCCACGGCGGCCAGGGCCACGGGCACGGGCACGGCGGGCACGGGCACGGCGCCCCGCTGGACATCGCCGGGCGCCGCAACCTCGGGCTGACCTCCGCCCGCCCCGGCGAGGGCACCGACCCCGCCACGCTGGCCCAGCAGGGGCCCCGGCCCGGCGGCGGCTGCGCCTGCGGGCGCCACTGACCCCGGGCGGCGAACCCGTGGCCCGGCCCGGGCGCCGGGGGAGGTAGTGTCGTCCCGGCCAACGGCCCCGGGGACGCCACCGTCCCCGGCGGGCCGGCCGGCCCCGGACAGCCAGGAGGACAACGCGTGCAGGTGTGGAGGGGAACCGAGGAGGTTCCCGCGGACCTCGGCCCGACCGTGGCCACCCTCGGGATCTTCGACGGCGTGCACCGCGGTCACCAGGTGGTGCTCGGCGCGGCCGTGAGCGAGGCCGAGGACGCCGGCTGGACGTCGGTGGCCATCACGTTCGACCCCCACCCCGCCACCGTCCACCGCCCCGACGAGCACTTCGAGCTCATCGCCTCCCTGACCGACCGGCTCGAGCGGCTCGCCGCCACGGGCGTGGACGCCGTGCTGGTGCTCGAGTACACCCTCGACCTGGCGCGCCACACCCCCGAGCAGTTCGCCCGCCGCTACCTCGTCGACACCCTCCACGCCGGGCTGGTCGTGGTCGGGGAGGACGTCCGCTTCGGCTGGCAGAACGCCGGCGACCAGCACACGATGGTCCGCCTCGGCCACGAGCTGGGCTTCGGCGTGCGGATCGTCAAGGACATCGAGTGCCCGGACACCGGCCGGCGCTGGTCGTCCACCTGGGTGCGCGAGCTGCTCGCGGCCGGCGACGTCGCCGGCGCGGCCAACGTCCTCGGCCGCACCCACCGGGTGCGCGGCGTCGTCGTCCACGGCGCCCAGCGCGGCCGCCAGCTGGGCTATCCCACCGCCAACCTCCTCGCCGACGACCTCGGCGTGGTGCCCGCCGACGGCGTCTACGCGGGCTGGCTCATCCGCCCCGCCCACGCGCCCGACGACGGCACCTCCAAGCGGCTGCCCGCCGCGATCTCGGTGGGCACCAACCCGACCTTCCACGGCGTCGAGCGCACCGTGGAGGCCTACGTGCTCGGCCGCACCGACCTGGACCTGTACGGCGAGGAGGTCGTCGTCGAGCTCGTCGCGCGGCTGCGCCCCATGGTCGCCTTCGACGGGATCCCCGCCCTGCTCGACCAGATGGCCGACGACGTCGCCCGCACCGCCGGCCTCCTCGGCGTGCCCGCCCCGCAGCGGCCCGACGCGGCCCGCGCGGCCACCCCGGGCGGGCCGGCCGGCGCCGAGGCGGCCGGAGCCTGACCACCCCCTTGCGAGGGGGCACCGCCGGGTGTCAAGGTCGAAGGACCGAATCCACCCGACGCCGAGACGCCCGGCCGCGGTGCCCCGGTGCCCTCATCGATGCGAGGCGATCATGACCGAGGGCTGGCTGCATTCGCGCGACCCGTTCGACGAGATCTTCAACCGCTTCTTCGGCCCCGGCACCCTGGCCCGGCCCCCGGTCCAGCGCGTGGACCTCGGACGGCTGCTCACCGACGACGCCAAGACGCTCGTCGGCGCCGCCCACGACGCCGCCCGCGAGTGGGGCACCGCCCAGGTCACCCCCGAGCACCTGCTCTACGCCGCCACCCTCGACGACCCGACCCGGGGGATCATCAGCGAGCTCAAGCTCGACCCCGACGAGGTCGCCGCCCAGATGCGCCAGGTGGCCACGCGGAACGGCGGGGCCGCCACCGGTCCGCTGACCCTCAGCCCCGCCGCCAAGGCCGCGCTGCGCGCGGCGCAGCAGCAGGCCCACGAGGCCGGCGTCAGCTACGTCGGTCCCGAGCACCTCCTGCTGGGCATCGCCGCCAATCCCGAGACGCCGGCCGCGCAGGCGCTGGCGGGCGCGCGCGTGGGCGACGCCGCGCACCCCGGGCCGCACCCCGGCCCGCGCCCCGGCGGGCAGGAGCCCAGCGCCACCCCCACCCTCGACCAGTACGGGCGGGACCTGACCGCCGAGGCCCGGGCGGGCAACGTCGACCCGGTGGTCGGCCGCGCCGACGAGATCGAGCAGACCATCGAGATCCTCTCCCGGCGCCGCAAGAACAACCCCGTGCTCATCGGCGACCCGGGCGTGGGCAAGACGGCGATCGTCGAGGGCCTGGCCCAGCGGATCGTCAACGGCGACGTGCCCTCCACCCTCGCCGGCCGGCGGGTGATCGCCCTGGACGTCGGCTCCCTCGTGGCGGGCAGCAAGTACCGCGGGGAGTTCGAGGAACGCCTGACGCAGGTCCTCGACGAGGTCCGCGCCCACCGGGACGAGCTGATCCTCTTCATCGACGAGCTGCACACCATCGTCGGCGCCGGCGGGGCGGAGGGCTCCATGGACGCCGGCAACCTGCTCAAGCCCGCGCTCGCGCGGGGCGACCTGCACTGCGTGGGCGCCACCACCGTCGACGAGTACCGCCGCTACATCGAGAAGGACGCCGCCCTCGAGCGGCGCTTCCAGCCGGTGATGGTCTCCGAGCCCAGCGTGGAGGACACCATCGAGATCCTCCGCGGCCTGGTCGACGCCTACGAGGCCCACCACCAGGTCCACTACTCCGACGAGGCGCTGGTCGCCGCGGCCGAGCTGTCGGACCGGTACATCACCGACCGGTTCATGCCCGACAAGGCCATCGACCTCGTCGACCAGGCCGGGGCCCGGGTCCGGCTGCGCGCCAAGACCCCCGACGCCGACACCCGTTCCACGGAGGAGGAGCTGGCCCGGCTGCGCCGGGAGAAGGAGTCCGCGGTCTCCGCCGAGGACTACGAGAAGGCCAACCAGCTCAAGGAGCAGATCGACCGCCTCGAGGAGCAGCTGGGCGACGTCGTCACCGCGGCGACCCCCGAGGTGACCGTCGACGACGTCGCCGAGGTCGTCTCCCGCAAGACCGGGATCCCCGTCGCGGAACTGACCACCGAGGAGCGGCAGCGGCTCATGGGCCTCGAGGACGCCCTGCACGCCCGGGTGATCGGGCAGGACGAGGCCGTCACCGCCGTCGCCGAGGCGGTGCGCCGCGCCCGCGCCGGCCTGTCGGACCCGGACCGCCCGATCGGGTCCTTCCTCTTCCTCGGCCCGACCGGCGTGGGCAAGACCGAGCTCGCCAAGGCCCTGGCCGAGGCGGTCTTCGGCGACGAGGACCGCATGATCCGCTTCGACATGAGCGAGTTCCAGGAGAAGCACACCGTCTCCCGGCTCGTCGGGGCGCCCCCGGGCTACGTCGGGTACGAGGAGGCCGGGCAGCTGACGGACCGCGTCCGGCGCCAGCCGTACTCGGTGATCCTGTTCGACGAGGTGGAGAAGGCCCACCCGGACGTGTTCAACGTCCTGCTGCAGCTCCTCGACGACGGACGGGTCACCGACGCCCAGGGCCGCACGGTCGACTTCAAGAACACCATCGTCATCCTCACCTCCAACATCGGCTCCGACCTCATCCTCGGCGCGAGCGACACCGACCTCGCGGCGCTGACCCCTCGGCTCATGGAGCGGCTGCGCGCGCACTTCCGGCCCGAGTTCCTCAACCGCATCGACGAGACCGTGGTGTTCCACCGCCTCGACAAGGCCCAGCTCCACCAGATCGTCGGCCTCATCCTCGAGGGCACCCGCCGCCAGCTGCGCGCCCAGGACGTCGCGCTGGACATCACCGACGCGGCCGTCGGCCACCTCGCCGAGGAGGGTTTCCAGCCCGAGTTCGGGGCCCGGCCGCTGCGGCGCACCGTCCAGCGCGAGCTCGACAACCGCCTCGCCGGGCTGCTGCTCTCCGGCGCCCTGGCCCCGGGGGACACCGTGCGGGTGGACGCCGACGCGAACGGGCTCGTCGTCGAGCGCGTCGGGGCCCGGGGGGAGGAGGGCGTCGTCCCGGCCGGGGCGGCGGCCGAGGAGGTGCCGGTCGACCCGGCCGGCGGCGCCTGACCGGCCGCAACCGGCCGGTGGTGAGCAGGCAACCGCCCCCGGCCGGTGGCGCCTGGGCAGGCGGCAGCAGCGCCCGGGCGACCGAGCCCCTCTCGGGGCGGGCGTCCTGTGACGAAGGCCGGGTCGCAGGCGTTCCGGCGCGCCTGATACGCTGGCCCCTGCCGTCAAGCCGGCCACGGATGCGTCATGCCCGGGAGAACATGCCCCGGAGCTCCGTGCAACGACCTACAGGAGAACCACATGGCCCTCGCTGCTGACGTGAAGCAGTCCATCATCGCTGAGTACGCCACCCACGAGGGTGACACCGGTTCGCCGGAGGTCCAGATCGCCCTGCTGAGCCAGCGGATCAAGGACCTCACCGAGCACTTCAAGACCCACAAGCACGACCACCACTCGCGCCGCGGTCTCATGCTCCTCATCGGCCAGCGCAAGCGCCTGCTGGGCTACCTCGCCCAGGAGGACATCGAGCGCTACCGCAGCCTCATCGCGCGGCTCGGCCTGCGCCGCTGACCGACCGACCGGCTCGGACCCTCGGGTCCGGGCCGGTCCTGCATGCCTGTCCGGCACGGCAGGCGCGCCGGGCCCGCAGCGGGCCCACAACTGAACACCTACACCACCTCCGCACCGGCCACGCACGACCGGTCCTCGGTAGTGGCCTCCGGAACGCGGGACGACCCGCAACCCGTCCGTGGGCCTCGATCGATGACCGCCGGGCCGCCGGGGCGGACGAACCCGAAGGAGGGCACCCATGGAGGGTCCCGAGATCAAGTTCGCCGAAGCCACCATCGACAACGGCAAGTTCGGCACCCGCACCGTCCGGTTCGAGACCGGGCGCCTGGCCCGCCAGGCCGCCGGCTCCGCCGTCGCCTACCTCGACGAGGAGACGATGGTGCTGTCGGCCACCACGGTCGGCAAGCACCCCAAGGACCAGTTCGACTTCTTCCCGCTGACGGTCGACGTCGAGGAGCGCCAGTACGCCGCGGGCAAGATCCCCGGCTCGTTCTTCCGTCGCGAGGGCCGCCCCTCGACCGAGGCCATCCTCGCCTGCCGCCTCATCGACCGCCCGCTGCGCCCGTCCTTCGTCAAGGGCCTGCGCAACGAGGTCCAGATCGTCGAGACGGTCCTGGCGATCCACCCCGACGACGCCTACGACGTCCTCGCCATCAACGCCGCCTCGATGTCCACGCAGATCTCGGGCCTGCCGTTCTCCGGCCCCATCGGCGGCGTGCGCATCGCGCTCATCGACGGCCAGTGGGTCGCCTTCCCGCGCTACAGCGAGGTCGAGAAGGCCGTCTTCTCGATGGTCGTCGCCGGCCGCGTGGTCACCAAGAACGACGGCACCACCGACGTCGCGGTGATGATGGTCGAGGCCGAGGCCACCGACAACGCCTGGACCCTCATCAAGGAGCACGGCGCCCAGGCCCCGACCGAGGAGGTCGTGGCCGACGGCCTCGAGGCCGCCAAGCCGTTCATCGCCGCCCTGGTCGAGGCCCAGCAGCAGCTGGCCAACGAGTCGGCCAAGCCGACCGCCGAGTTCCCCCGCTTCCTCGACTACGAGGACGACGCCTACGCCGCCGTCGCGGAGCAGGTCTCCGCCGACCTCGAGCAGGCCATCCAGATCGCCGGCAAGCAGGAGCGCGAGAACCGGCAGGAGGAGATCCGCGCCGCCATGCTCGAGGCGCTCGCCGAGCGTTTCGAGGGCCGCGAGAAGGAGCTCTCCGCCGCCTTCCGCGCCGTCACCAAGCACGCGGTGCGCCAGCGCGTCCTCAAGGACGGCGTGCGCATGGACGGGCGCGGTCTGAAGGACATCCGCACCCTCTCCGCCGAGGTCGAGGTGCTGCCCCGGGTCCACGGCTCGGCGCTGTTCGAGCGCGGCGAGACGCAGATCCTCGGCGTCACCACGCTGAACATGCTGCGCATGGAGCAGCAGCTGGACACCCTCTCCCCGGTGACCCGCAAGCGCTACATGCACAACTACAACTTCCCGCCCTACTCGACCGGCGAGACCGGCCGCGTGGGCTCGCCCAAGCGCCGCGAGATCGGCCACGGCGCGCTCGCCGAGCGGGCGCTCGTGCCCGTCCTGCCCACCCGCGAGGAGTTCCCCTACGCGATCCGGCAGGTCTCCGAGGCCCTGGGCTCCAACGGCTCGACCTCGATGGGCTCCGTGTGCGCCTCGACCCTGTCGCTGCTCAACGCCGGCGTGCCGCTGCGCGCGCCCGTCGCGGGCATCGCCATGGGCCTGATGTCCGACACGGTGGACGGTGAGACCCGCTACGCGGCCCTCACCGACATCCTCGGCGCCGAGGACGCCTTCGGCGACATGGACTTCAAGGTCGCCGGCACCCGCGAGTTCGTCACCGCCATCCAGCTCGACACCAAGCTCGACGGCATCCCCGCCTCGGTGCTGGCCGGCGCGCTGACCCAGGCCCGCGACGCCCGCCTGTACATCCTCGACGTCATGCACGAGGCCATCGACACCCCGGACGAGATGGCCCCGACCGCCCCGCGCGTCATCACCGTCAAGGTCCCGGTGGACAAGATCGGCGAGGTCATCGGCCCCAAGGGCAAGATGATCAACCAGATCCAGGAGGACACCGGCGCGGACATCTCCATCGAGGACGACGGCACCGTCTACATCGGCGCCACCGACGGCCCCTCCGCCGAGGCGGCCCGCCAGGCGGTCAACGCCATCGCCAACCCGCAGATGCCCGAGGTCGGCGAGCGCTTCGTGGGCACGGTCGTCAAGACCACGTCCTTCGGCGCCTTCGTCTCCCTCACCCCGGGCAAGGACGGCCTGCTGCACATCTCGCAGATCCGTCGCCTGGTGGGCGGCAAGCGCGTGGAGAACGTCGAGGACGTCCTCAACGTCGGCGACAAGGTCCAGGTCGAGCTGGCCGAGATCGACCCGCGCGGCAAGCTCTCGCTCCACGCCGTGGTCGAGGGCGAGGAGGAGGGCGCCGAGGCGTCCGAGTCCGGCGACGGCGAGCAGCACCAGGACGCCGGTCGCGACGGCCAGCACCGCGAGGGCGGGCGCCGCGAGGGGGGTCGCCGCGACGGCGGCCGCCGTCGGGAGCGCACCCGCACCCGCAAGCACGAGGGCGAGGACGCCGGCGAGGCGCCCGCGGCCCAGGGTGCCGACGCCTGAGGATGCCTCAGCCGCTTCACCTGGGCCCGGCGGGAGCGCCGGGCACCGAGATCCACACCGAGCAGGACGGCAGCGTCATCCGGCGCTCCGTCCTGCCCGGCGGGATCCGGGTCCTCACCGAGGCCATGCCGGGCCAGCGCTCGACGGCGGTGGGCGCCTGGGTGGCCGTCGGCTCGCGTGACGAGACCGACGGGCACTTCGGCTCCACCCACTTCCTCGAGCACCTGCTGTTCAAGGGCACCGCGAGCCGGTCGGCGCTGGACATCGCCGAGGCCTTCGACGCCGTCGGCGGGGAGGCCAACGCCGCCACCGGCAAGGAGCACACCTGCTACTACGCGCGGGTGCTCGACGCCGACCTGCCCATGGCGGTGGACGTCATCGCCGACATGGTCACCTCCTCGGTCATCGACGCCGGCGAGCTCGAGACCGAGCGCGGGGTCATCCTCGAAGAGCTCGCGATGAACGACGACGACCCCGTCGACGTCGCCCACGAGCGCTTCACCTCCGTGGTGCTCGGCGACCACCCGCTCGGGCGGCCCATCGGCGGCACCCCGGAGACCATCCGGGCCGTGCCGCGCGACGCCGTCGTCGAGCACTACCGGCGCACCTACGTCCCGCACGAGCTCGTCGTCACCGCCGCCGGCAGCGTCGACCACGACGCCCTGTGCGCGCAGGTGCTCGACGCCGTGCGGGCCGGCGGGTGGACCCTCGACCCGCAGGCCGTCCCAGCCGCCCGGCGCACCGGTGCCGCGGAGCTGCGCGGCGTGGTGCCGGGCTCGGGCGCCGTCGTGGTGCCCGGACCGGAGTCCGTGCCGCTGCCCGGGGAGGGTCGCGGCGTCACGGTGCGCCGCCCCACCGAGCAGGCCAACGTGCTGCTCGGCGGCCCGGGCATCGCCGCCGGCGACGAGCGCCGCTACGTCCTGTCCGTGCTCACCACCGTGCTCGGCGGCGGGATGAGCTCGCGGCTGTTCCAGGAGATCCGCGAGAAGCGGGGCTTGGCCTACTCCACCTACGCCTTCGCCTCCTCCTACGCCGAGGCGGGCACGTTCGGCCTGTACGCCGGCTGCGCGCCGGGGAACGTCACCCAGGTGGTCGAGCTGCTCACCGCCGAGTGGGACCGGCTCGTGCGCGACGGCGTGGGGGAGGACGAGCTGCGCCGCAGCGTCGGCCAGCTGCGCGGCAACCTCGTGCTCGGCCTGGAGGACAACGGCTCGCGCATGTCCCGCCTCGGCCGCGCCGAGATCGTCCACGGCGAGCTGACGGGCCTGGACGAGCTGATCGAGCAGATCTCCCAGGTCACCGCCGAGCAGGTGCGCGAGCTCGCCGCGGACCTCGCCGCCCAGCCGCGCTCGCTCGTGGTGGTCGGCCCGTTCGACGACGACGTCGCCGAACGGCTCCTCGGGACGCGCGCCTCGGCCTGACCGGGCACGGCGGCGGGCCGGCGGCTGCGGCCGCCGGCCCGCCGTCTCAGACCACCTCGGCCAGCCACCGCTCCAGCGCCGCCCGGATCGCCGCGTGATCCTTGCCGAGACTGTGGTCGCCGTCGACGACGACCACCTCCCGGTCCGGTCCCGCGGGCGGGACGCCGAACGGGTCGCGCGCGCCCTGGACGACGAGCGCGGGCACCCCTGCGCCGTCGAGCTCGGGCAGTCGGCTGGGCCGGTCGGCCTTGCCCGGCGGGCGCAGCGGGAAGGCCAGGCACAGCACCGCGACCGCGCCCACCGCGCCGGCCGTCCGGCACGCCACGCGCGCGCCCGAGGAGCGCCCGCCGGCGACGAGCGGCAGCCCGGCGAGGTCGGTCTCGCGCAGGTGCGCCGCGACGGCCGTCCAGGCGGCGTCGAGCTGCCGGGCCGGGGCCGGCGCCCGGCGCCCCGCCACCCGGTAGGGCTGCTCGACGAGCGCGACGCTCAGGCCCGCCGCCAGCGCCACGTCCGCGGCGAGCACCAGGTCCTTCGCGGTGACGCCGCCCCCGGCGCCGTGGCCGAGCATGATCGCCGCCCGCGGCGCGGCCGCCCGGCGCAGGTGCACCCGTGCCGGGCCGTGCGGGGTGGCCACCTCGCGGACCAGGGTCCCGGAGACCGATGTCCCGTCCCCGGCGACCGGGGTGTCGTCCGTCATGCCGTCCCTCCCGGCAGGTCGCTGGAGAACCGGCGCGGCTTGCCCGGTCCGAGCTCGTCCGGCGAGGCCAGCACCCGCAGCGCCAGGTCGCGCCCGAGCAGCCGGCGCAGGCTCTTCCGCGCCCCGTCGGCGTCGCCGCCGAGCAGGTCGAGGCGCAGCGCGCCGGCGGCGTCCTGGTGCAGCTGCCAGGCGCGGGCGCCGTGGGCCTGCAGCAGCTGGGTGGCGCTGACGGCGTCGACCCAGGTGCCGTCGTCGTGCCGGAACCGCACCGGCGCCCGGCCCTCGAGGGCGTGCAGCGCGCCGTCGGCACCGAGGACGGCCGTGTCGCCGGTGCGGTAGCGCAGCAGCGGCAGGTAGGGGTTCTCGTCGGCGGTGACCACCACCTCCCCGCGCCCGCCCACCGGCACCGGGGCGCCGTCGGCGTCGAGGACCTCCACGTGCACGCGGCGGGGGAGCAGCCGGTGCGGCTCCCCGGCGGCGCCGGACGCGGCCAGCGGCCCGGCCTCCACCAGCCCGTAGACGTCGAGGACCGGGGCGGCCCATCGCTCCTCGAGGACGGCGCGGGTGGCCGGGGCCAGCGCCGTCGCGCCGCTGACCACCGCCAGGGGACGCAGGTCCACGTCGAGCTCGGCGAGACGGAGGAGGGCGAGCGGGGTGGAGGTGATGACCTGCGGGTCCGCCCAGGCGAGGTAGGCCTCCCGGTCCCCGGCGCGCCGCCAGCCGGCGGGGTGGAGGGTGATCCGGGCCATCGCGGCCTGCTCGAAGGCGGAGAGGACCGATCCGTACGTGAACGCCGTCTCCTGGGCCACGACGCTGAGGACGGCCACACGGGCCGGGTCGGGCCGCCAGGTGCGCCCGGCCCCGGTCACGAGCCGGCGCAGCTGGACCAGGTCGGCGGCCACGGTGACGGGGTGCTGCGGGAGCACCACGGCCGCGCCCGTGCTGCCCGAGCTCGTCCCGGCGATGGCGTCGGCCAGCGGGACGTCCAGGGGCACGAAGTCGGCCAGCGCCCGGGCCAGGTGCGCCCGGGAGATCGGCGGGACCTCGGCCAGCGGGGGCGGCGCGCCGCGCCAGCGGCGCCGGTAGTGCGGGACCGTCCGGGCGGCGCGGGCCAGCAGCTCGTCCACCCACTCGGGGGCTGCCGCCCCGGCGGCCGGTGCGGGGGCGGCGGCGATGTCGTCGTGCAGCCGGTCCAGGCGGGCGACGTCGCCGGCCGTGAGCCGGTCGCCGCAGGCGTGCACCCAGGCTGGCGCGCGGGGGTGCTCGCGCACGGCGGTCAGGCGGGCGGCGCCGGCGGCGGTGAGGGTGGGCCACCGCTCGGCGTCGGTGAGCGCGGCGTCGGCGAAGGGGGTGTACTCGGCGAGCACCGGGTCGAGCCGGGGCTCCGCCGGCCGCTCAGGTGCCGGCCGCTCAGACATAGGTCACCCGCATCGCGGCCTCCCGCGCGCGGCGCTCGGCGAGCTGGCGGGCGAGCTCCTGCGCCCGGCGCTGCTCCTCCACCATCTCGGCCAGGGCGGCGGCGAGCCCGGCGCTGCTCAGCGCGGCGAGGCGGTCCGCGGCCACCGCCGCCGACTCCCCGGCGGGACGCAGCCCGAGCAGGTCCAGCAGCACCCGGGCGGCCTCCTCGCGGGCGCGGGGGTCGGCCTGCCAGTCCCGGGGGCTGACGTGGGCGCCGAGCACCCGGACCATGCGCTCGACCACCTCGTGCAGCGCCGCCGGGTCGAGGCGGCCGCGCCACGGCCGCAGGCTGGGGGCGTGCAGCACCGCCAGGGTCACGGCGACGGCCTCGCGCTGCACCGGGCCGGTGGCCGGCGCGGAGAGGTCCGGCGTGGGACGGGTGCCCGGGGCGGCGAGGTCGGCGAGCGAGTCCTCCCACAGGGCGACCACGTCGAGGCCCGGGTCCCACACGTCGGGGGAGACGGCGGCGAGGTCGCGCATGAGCGAGCCCAGCGGCGGCCCCTCGGGGCCGGGCCGGTCCCCGGCTGGCCGGTCCGTCATCGTCCTGCTCCCGTCACGTCCCACATCCGCGCGGCGAACGCACGCGCGAAGTCCACCAGATCCTCCCAATCCGCCACGCGGTGCACCGCGTAGGGCGCCGCCATCTCGCGGATGCGCGCCACCATGTCCGCGGAGGTCTGCAGCACGAGCGTGCCACCCCCGCCCGCCGCGGCGAGGGCGTCGACGGCCACGCCCGCCGTGCGGAACATCGTGTCCACCCCGGCGTCGGAGATCACCGCGATGTGGCACGGGCGGCGGTCGGGGTCGACCGGGTGGCGGGGGTCCGCGCGCCGGTGCGGCTCCGGGCGGTCGGTGGGGTGCCCGCCGTCGTCGCCGGTGCGCGGCGGGTGGGCCGCGGCCAGGTGCTCGAGGGGGAAGGAGGTGCCGCCGCCGAAGTGGGCGACGACGGCGGCGAGCACGTCGTCCGACCGCTCGGTGAACCCGTCGGTGCCGGCGACCTGGTCCGGGCCGCTCCACGTCGTCGCCCGCACCCGGGCGCCGGCCCGCAGCGCCGAGAGCGCCAGCACCGTCCCGGCGAGGGCGAGCGGGGACCGTATCGAGCACGGGTCGGGGATGGACCCCGAGGAGTCGAGGTAGAGGTCCAGGTCGACCGGCTCACGGCCCGGCTCGGCCGGGTCGTCCTCCTCCACCACCCGGCGCACGAGCGTGAACCCCGGCACCGGCCGGGGCCCCGCGGCCAGGCTGGCCGGCCAGTCGATCGCGGCGAGGTCGTCACCGGCGTCCCACGTCTCCAGGCCGCCCAGGAGGGGCTCGGGGGTGACCGGGCGGGCCAGCGTGGGGAACGGCACCAGGTAGGGGGCGGCGTTCTCGCGGTACCAGGCCGCCGCGGCCCGCGCGGGGTCGCTCTGGACGCCCAGCTCGGCGAGCACGGCGGCGTACTCGGCCGGGTCGATGCCGTGGGGGTGGTCGGTGGGCGACCAGGCGCCGGAGGTGGCGCCGTCGTCTCCCGTGGGCGTCCCCACGGTTCTGCCCGGCGTCGCGCTCCCGTCCGGGTCCTGCTCGCCGGCGGGCGCCAGGCCGCGGACCACCCGCGGATCCAGGGCGGGGTGAACCGCGGGCGCGGCGAGGGTGGGGTCGCTGGCCAGCCCGGGCACCGCTCCGCCGTCCGCCGGGGCGTGCGCGCACACCACGGCGGCGGCCCCCGCCAGCGGGGCCTCCCCGCCGCGGTCGGCCAGCAGCTGGCGCACGAGCGCGCCGAAGCCGCCGACCCCGCCGACCGGGTCGTCGGCATACGCCCGCACGGCCCGGGCGCACAGCTGCGCCTCCCGCTCCGGGACGGCGGCGTCGGGGCACGTCAGGGTGCCGGCGGGCAGCGCCCAGAGCAGCTCGTCGGTGCGCATGACCAGCTGCATGACGACGTCGTCGGGGTGCGGTGGGCCGATCGCGCGCCAGACGGAGCCCATGCGCAGCTCGGCGCGCCGCTGCAGGCGGTCGTTGATCAGCAGGTCCGACCACAGGTTCGCGACGACCGGGGCGAGGTCGACCCGGTCGACGAGCCCGGCCCGGGCGCGGACCAGCAGCCGGCCGGCCGTGGCGAGGTCGCCGGGGGAGAGGACGTGGTGGCCGATCTCGTGGGCGAGCACCTCCACCGGCAGGCCGGCCAGGCCCAGCGCCCGGGCCTGCTCGAGGTCGACGAAGACCTCCACGTCGCGGGTGGAGAACCAGGCGAAGGAGGCGACGTCGGCGGGCACGTCCGCCGGGCCGACCAGGTGCGGGGCGCGCAGGCGCAGGTGGCGGCCCCACGCGGCCAGGGCCCGCGGCCAGGCGGTGAGCCAGCGCTGGCGCAGGGCGTCGGTGGCCGCGTGGTCGGCGGCCCCGGGGTCGGCCGGCGCGGGGTCGAAGCCCCGCCGGTGGGCGTTGCTCGTGGACCGGGCCGCGCTCATGCGCCCGTCCCGACGTGCAGGCAGTACGACCGGGGCGTGGTCCAGGCCCGCACCCCGCGGGCGGCGAGCCCCCGCTCGTCGAGGAACCACGCGCGGGCGAGGTCCTCGGCCGCGCGGGTGGGCCGCACGGACCAGCCGTGGCGGTCGGCCCGCACGAGCCACCACCGGGTGGCGGGGTCGGACGCCACGGTGGCGCCGCCGTCGTGCGGGGCGGCCGGGGTGCGCACGAGCCAGCGCACGCCGTCGCCGCCGACGAGGTCGGGCACGCGGACCCACGGCCCACCGAAGCCGCGGAAGCCACCTACGCGCCAGGTCCCCGGGCCTTCGCCCGGCCACCACCACGGCTCGCGGGCGTGGCGCTCCAGGGCGGCGCGCGCGTCGGTCGGGGCGTCCAGGCCGAGCACCGCGGCCAGCGCGGCGGCCGGCACGCGAGGCGCGGCGCCGAGGGCGGCGGCGCGCCACATCACGGCGCCGGAGCGCCAGGCGGCCAGGGCGGCAAGGTCCCGCAGGTGCCGGGCGTCGCCCGCGGCGTGGAGGGCGTCGGTGAGGCGACCGGCCCAGGCGGCCAGGTCGACCTGGCCGCGCAGCCGCGTGGCGGCGGTGAGGAGGTCGTCGAGCAGCGGGGAGACCTCGGCGGGCAGGACCCGGGCGAGGCGCGGGACGATCGCGAGGACCACCCACCGCGTCAGCGACCGCTCGTCCCACCCGCGGGGGCACGCGCCGCACACGCGGGCGAACAGGTCCGCCGCCACCGCCGCGACCACCCGGTCGGGCAGCCCCTGGGCGGCGAGGGCGTCGACGACGGCACCGGCCTCGCCCAGCGCCCGGTGCAGCACGTCCCGCCGCGCGCCCGCGGCCTGCGCGCGGCGCAGCAGGGCCGCGCGGTCCACCCGGTGCGCGAGGACGTCCGCGCGCCAGCGGCTCACCGGCTCCACTGCAGCCAGGTGAGGTAGTTGGTGTACCGCTGGTGGGCGTACTTCAGCGCCAGCGCGTCGTCGTAGAGGTGGCCGTAGAGCTTGCGCGCCTGGCCCCACCCGTCCAGCACCTGCTCGATGCGGGCCATCCGGGCCCGGACCGTGGCCGCGTCGACGCCGTCGAGCCCGGCGTGCAGCTCGCCGAGGATCTCGGCGACGACGTCGTCGCGGTCCAGCCCGGCGACGTCGTACTGCGCGCAGGCGGTGTCGAAGATGTCGCGCAGCCAGGAGATGCGGTCCGTGCGCAGCGGCGCCCGGCCCTCGTCCTCGAACGCCGGGGCGCGCAGGTCCGGGGCGACCTTGTCGTGCAGGACGAAGGGCAGCACGGCGCGCACGTCGTCCAGCCCGACGGCGGGCCGGCCGCGGAAGAACGCCATGGCCTTGGCGTAGGCGACGAGGGACTGCAGGGCCCGCACCGACAGGCCGTTGAGGGTGGAGGAGCCGACGTCGGACAGCCGGTCCCGGCCGGTGTCCTGGGCGGCGATGTGGTGCACGTCCGCGCCGGCCAGGCGGGCGGTGTCCTTGGTGCGGTACTCGAACTGGTCGCCGGCCCGCTCGAGGAGCTCCAGCTGGGAGGCGAAGAACTCGATCCGGCGGCGGACCTCCGCGGGCAGCGGCAGCGCGGTGATCGCGGCGTGCACGGCGGCGTGCTCCTCGGCGGTGAAGACGATCTCCGGCGGGACCGCCTCCTCGGGGCGCAGCCGGCGCTCGGCCCGCTCGACCAGCTCGCCCAGGAAGCGGGAGTTGAACGGCAGGGCGTGGACGATGACGTCGATGCGGTCGCGCAGGGCCTCGACCACCTGGTAGGTGCCGCCGCCGGCGTCGTCGTTGGCGGTGAGGTACCACGCCGAGGCGCCGGTCTCGTAGATCTGGTCGTAGACCTCGACGTAGCCGTCCGCCAGCACCGTCAGCAGCGCCGACTGGGTGCGGGTGGGGATGCGGTTGTACTCGTCGACGATCTTCACGCGCATGCCGAGCCAGGAGCGCCAGGCGACGTCGACGTCGGCCAGCGAGTCGGCGCTGACGAGGTCCTTGGGCAGCGGGGTGCCGAAGAGGTCGGTCACCGTCAGCTGGGGGTGGCCGTGCTGCATGGCCCGGCGCACCTCCCGGACGGGGTAGCCGGCCAGGACGCCCATGAGGATGGCCGAGGCGGTCTTGCCGCGACCCGGCCCGCCCAGGAGCAGGCAGCGGCCGCGGACGGCGAAGGTCAGCAGCGGCAGGAGGACGAAGCTGGAGTAGGACTGCGCCGTCGGCAGCCGCAGCTCCGCCCGGGAGTCGCCGAGCCGGAAGACCCGCCCGGCCGCCTCGGCGTCGAACTCGACGTCGTAGTGCGGGGAGATGATCGCGTGGTTGACGATCCAGAAGTAGGCCTGGCGCAGCTTCTCGTCCAGCCCGGTGCCGGCGCCGGGGCTGGGGGCGGCGGCCAGCGGCCGGAAGAGGTCCTCGACCTCGAGCTCGCCGCCGGCGGCCGGGGACGGCGTGGGCAGGGTGGGCGAGGCGGAGACGTGGCGGAGCGGGTCGGTCGGTGCGGTCACGCGCCCACTCTTCCGGACGGGGCCGCCGCGATGTGGTCGGCACGCGCGGCGGAGTGCACCTCCGTGCCGGCCTGGGGCAGCGGGTCCGCCAGCCGGCGCCCGTGCGGCAGGGCGTCGATGAGCGCCGCCGCGCGGGCGAGCCGCTGTGCGGGGGTGCCGCGGACCTCGTGCCAGGGCACGCCGGCGGCGTCCAGCACCGCGCGGAACCGGGCGGTCATGGCGGGGCGCACGTGCTCGCCGTCGCGCAGGCCGTCCTGGACGAAGGGGATCTCGTCCCCGGTGAGCAGGTACAGGTCCGGGCGCCGGCGGGCGGCCAGCGCGGCGACGGTGGGGGATGCGGTGCCGACGTAGCGCTCGTGCCAGACCGTGGTGGCGAGCACGTCGGTGTCGGCCACGAGCAGCGGGCGCGGGGTGCGCGCGGCGGCGTCGTCCTCGAGGCGCGCCTGCTCGCGGGCGATCAGGTCGAACTCGGCGGTGTGCCAGGGGCGGGACAGGCCGCCGGGGCGGATCTCGCTCCAGGTGCGTCCGTACTCGGGCACCTCGGGGGTGCCGTAGCGGGCGGCGAGGGCCCGGGCGAGGGTGGTCGTCCCGGTCGACTCCGCGCCCACGACGACCACCCGGGTGCACAGGTAGGCGCGCACCGGCGCCGGCAGCGCCCACCAGTGCCGGCCGGGATCGGCGCGCACCGCGGTGCCCGACACCGGGGTGGCGGCGCGCCCGGGGTCGACCTGCACCCAGGCGGCGCCGAGGCGGTCGGCCATCTCGACGCCGTAGCCGTCGCCGGTGAGCACGGCGTCGACGGGGGCGTCCAGCAGCGCGGTGATGATCGCCAGGTGGGCACGCCAGGCGGCGTCGGAGCCGTAGTCGACCGGGGCGTCGTCCAGGGCGTGGACGACGCGGGCCTGGGGCACCTCGGCGCGGACCCACTCGGCGCGCACCTCGGCCGGGACCGACTCCACGCTCGAGCCGAGCACCTGCACCGTCAGCCGGTCGCACAGCCGCAGGCCCGCCCGCAGGAGGTTCAGGTGCCCGGCGTGCAACGGGTAGAACTTGCCGACCACGAGGCCGTGGGCGTACCTCACGGCGCGGGCACCTGAGCCGAGGGCGCCGCTCCCGCGGGGGCCGACGGCGCCGTCTCCGAGCCTGGCCGACCCATCGCCGGGGCGGGCGCGAGCGCCGCCTTCCAGTCACGGACACCGACGGCGCACAGCAGCAGGTAGCCGACGTAGAGCACTGCGGTCAGCCACAACCCCTGCGAGGCGTACAGCCCGACGAGCAGCACGTCGGTCGCGATCCACACCGCCCAGCTGCCCAGCCACTTGCGGCCGAGCATCACCTGCGCGACGACGGAGGTCGCCGTCGTCAGCGAGTCCCACCACGGCACGGTCGAGTCCGTCCACGCGCCCAGGGCGGCGGCGCCGGTGACCGTCAGTGCGACGGTGACGCCGGCGGCGGCGGGCCATGCCCAGCGCGGGGTGCGCCTGACGTGCAGCCGCGCGCCGTCGGCGCCGTGCAGCCACCAGTACCAGCCGAGCACGCCGAGGACGGCGAAGAGGACCTGGAGGGCGGCGTTGGCATAGAGACCGGCGGCGGTGAAGAGCGCGGCGAAGACCGCGTTGTTGGCGAGGCCGACGGGGAACGTCCACACGTTCTGCCGCACGGCCAGCCAGACACAGAGGGCGCCGGTGACGAAGCCGAGCAGCTCGGTCGGGTTCACGCGGCGAGGTTAGCCGAGCGGGCCGGGCGGGCCGGGGACGGGTCCGCGCGCTGTCAGGCGGCGCGTCCGCGCGCCGTGCGTCGACGGGGGCCGGGGGCCGGGGCAAGATCTGGCAACTGGTTGCCATGTGGGTGGCGCACGTCTCAGGGTGACGTCCACTGGGATTTACCTGGGAGCCGACCGGATGGCCGTGGCGTCGTCGCCGCTGACCGACGGACGGCGTCAGTTTCGTGGTACGGGGGCACCGCGAGAGGGCTGCCCGGCCACTCGTCGAGGTCGAGGGAGACCAGCACATGAGCACACGCAGATCGCGCCGACGGCAGGGCCTTGCGGCCGCCGCTGTCGCCGTCCCGCTCTCCTTGGCGCTGGCCGGCGGGGCGTTCGCGGCGCCGCCGGACCATTCCAGCGCCGGTGGCAACCCGCCGGCGCACTCGCAGGCCGGGGGCAGGAACGCCCCGGACGTCGAGGCGCGCGTCAAGCCGATCATCAAGAAGGGGCAGCGGGAGTTCCGCGACCTCAACGCCAACGGCACGATCGACACCTACGAGGACTGGACCAAGCCGACCGACAAGCGGGTCGCCGACCTCGTCTCGCGCATGACGCTGGAGGAGAAGGCCGGCCTCATGCTCATCGACACGCTCAACGCCGAGTGCGACCAGGCGACGCAGACCCGTGGCGTGCCCGGTCCCAACGCGGCGAAGTTCATCGACGACCAGTACATGCACCGCTTCATCTTCCGGAACACCGTCACCAGCGCCGACAAGGCGGTGTGCGGGAAGCCGGGCAGCGGCTTCGGCGCGACGACGTCGGTGACGCCGTCCGAGGCGGCGACGTTCATGAACACGATCCAGGAGATGAGCGAGGGCACCCGCCTCGGCATCCCGGTGCTGTACAAGTCCAACGCCCGCAATCACATCGACCCCGACGCCCGGGCCGGGATCAACGAGTCCGCCGGCGCGATGAGCGCCTTCCCCAAGGAGGCCGGCATCGCCGCCGCCGCGCTCGGCGAGGAGGCGCGCACGACCGGAGCGGACCCCACCACGGGCGACATGTCCGTCGTCGAGGACTTCGCCGAGGTCATGGGCGACGAGTGGTCCTCCATCGGACTGCGCGGCATGTACGGCTACATGGCCGACCTGTCGACCGAGCCGCGGTGGTACCGCACCCACGAGACCTTCACCGAGGACGCGGACCTCAACGCCAACATCATGAAGACGCTGGTCGGCACCCTGCAGGGCCCGATCGACGCGCACGGCGTCTCGCTGAGCCCCGACAGCGACGTCGCCCTGACGATGAAGCACTTCCCGGGCGGCGGCCCGCAGGAGCTTGGCCTCGACCCGCACTACTCGTTCGGCAAGACCCAGGTGTACCCGGGCGGCGCGTTCGGTGAGCACCTCAAGCCGTTCGAGGCCGCCATCGACGCCGGGGTGTCGGCGATCATGCCCTACTACGGCGCGCCGATCGACCTGACCTACGACGGCGTCACCTACGACAACACCGGCATGGCCTTCTCCAACCAGATCGTCAACGACCTGCTGCGCGACAAGCTCGGCTTCCAGGGGTACGTCAACTCCGACACCGGCATCATCACCGACCGCGCCTGGGGCCTGGAGACCAACACGGTGCCCGAGCGGGTCGCGGCCGCCATCAACAGCGGCACCGACACCCTCTCCGGCTTCAACGACGTCCAGACGATCATCGACCTCGTCGAGTCGGACAAGGTGAGCGAGGAGCGCGTCACGCTCGCCGCCGAGCGGCTGCTCACCCCGATGTTCCAGATGGGCCTGTTCGAGAACCCGTACGTCGACCCGGCTGTGGCCGACGCGACCGTGGGCAGCGCCGAGCACCGCGAGGTCGGCCTGGACGTCCAGCGCAAGTCCGCCGTGCTGCTGCAGAACAACACCACCGAGGACGGCGACACGGCCCTGCCGCTGACGAAGGGCTCGACGGTCTACATCCTGGGCGACTTCAACGAGGCCGCCGTGGCCGCCGAGGGCTTCACCGTCATCAACGGCAACAAGCTCGTCGACGGCAAGCGGCCCAGCGCCGCGGACGCCGACTACGCGATCATCAACGTCACGGCGAAGAACACGAACACGAACACCTTCGACAGCCGCGCCGCGGCCGCCGACCCCGGCACGCCGGTCAACCCGATCGTCATGCCCGGCACCGCCGCCCTCGACGGGCAGCACAAGTTCGGCGCCGAGGACGTCTGCGTCTCCTACGACACCGGCGCGCCGTGCACGGACAACGGGCTGCGCTTCGGCGGCTCCGTGCCGTGGGAGTCCAGCATCCTCGACTTCTCGGGGATGGAGCAGTCCCAGTCCTGGCAGGTCGTGCCGGCGCTGAGCGACGTCCAGCAGGTCATGAACGAGGTGGGCGCGGAGAACACCGTCCTCCACGTCTACTTCCGTCAGCCCTTCGTCCTCGACGAGGCGAGCGGCCTGCGCGACGCCGGAGCCATCGTGGCCGGCTTCGGCATCAGCGACACCGCGCTCATGGACGTCCTCTCGGGCGACTTCACGCCCCAGGGCAAGATGCCCTTCGCCCTGGCGGGCACCCGCGCGGCCGTCGAGCAGCAGTACAGCGACCTGCCCGGGTACAAGGAGACGGACGACGGCGAGCTGTTCCCGTTCGGGTTCGGCCTCACCTATGAGGACTGACATGTCCGTCGACTGAACCGGCTTCACGTCCAGCGGCCCGACGCCGCCTCGGCGGGCCCTCACCTCCGGGTGGGGGCCCGCCTCGCTGCGCTGTCGCGGGCTTGGGGGGCCGCCTCGCTGCGCTGTCGCGGGCTTTCCGGTGATGAAATGCGCCATCGGCACATGCGCTAGCGGTGCGCGACGTGGGGGCGCGCTGGTCGGCCGGCGGTCCGCCAGGGCGCGCGTGCTGGCGGATCGCCTACCCTGCCTGCGTGACCTCCCCCCTCGCAGTAGCAGTGATCGGCGCCCACGGACGGATGGGCCAGGCGGTGTGCGACGCCGTGGAGGGCGCGGACGACCTCACTCTCGTCGCCCAGCTCGGCGCCGACGACAGCATCGACGCGCTCGCGGGCAGCGGCGCCACGGTGGCCGTGGAGTTCACGGTGCCGAGCGCGACCGAGGAGAACGTCCACGCCCTCATCGACGCCGGGCTCAGCGTCGTCGTCGGCACCACCGGGTGGGCCGACGAGTCGCTCGACCGCGTGCGCCGCCACCTCGAGGAGCGCAACGCCGGGAGCGACGACGGGGACGCCCTCGGGGTCCTCATCGCCCCGAACTTCGCCCTGTCCGCGGTGCTCGCCATGACGTTCGCGAAGCAGGCCGCCCGCTTCTTCGAGTCGGCCGAGGTGGTCGAGCTGCACCACCCCAACAAGGTCGACGCCCCCTCGGGCACGGCGCTGACCACCGCTCGCCACATCGCCGAGGCCCGGGCCGCGGCCGGGCTCGGCGCGATGCCGGACGCCACCCAGACCCAGGTCGACGGCGCGCGCGGCGCGGTGGTCGACGGCGTGCACGTCCACGCGGTCCGGCTGCGCGGCCTCGTGGCGCACGAGGAGATCCTGCTGGGCAACCCCGGCGAGCAGCTGACCATCCGCACGGACTCCTTCGACCGGTCCAGCTTCATGCCCGGCGTGCTCCTCGCCGTGCGCGAGGTCGTGCGCCGGCCGGGACTGACGTTCGGGCTCGACCAGGTCCTCGACCTCGGCTGAGGTTCGGCGGCGCGGTGCCGACGTCACGGGCACTATCTGGCGCGCGCCTGTGCCGGGGCGGTGGCAGGCGGTCAGCACGGTCGGGGCGATGACGCGTTACCTCAGAAGGGCGGCGGGTCCTCGGGCGGTGGTGGTGCGGCCCCGGGTGGCTTGTTGACCTTCCGCCGGTAGGTGTGACCGGTCGGCGCGGTCCAGATGCTGTCGCCGGTGGCGGGGTCGCGGTGGGTGTGCCAGGCCTTGATGGTCTTGGCGCCGTGGTGGGAGCGGCAGCGGGAGTAGAGGGTGTCCAGGCGGGTCTGGACCTCGGTGGCGGTCTTGGCGGGGTCGTACTCGGGGGTGTGGTCGAGGTCGCAGCGCCAGGCCGGGACGCGGCAGCCGACGAAGGTGCAGGTGACGTCGCGGGCGAGGACGGTCTGGGCCAGGACCGCCCCGGGGCGGTAGGCCTTGGTGCCCAGGGCGACGACCTCGCCGGTGGTGGCGTCGGTGATCAGGGCCTGCCAGGTGGCATCCTGAGCGATCTCGCGGGCGAGGTCGGCGGGGATAGGACCGTAGCCGGCGAGCAGGCCGGGGGCCTCGTCCAGGCCGAGGAGGGTGCCCGCGCCGATCGTGACCTGCAGGTGGGGGCGGCGGCGCGCCAGGATGGGCAGATCGGCGCCGTCGAGGTCCATGCCGCGGTCGAGCAGGGTGCGGAACAGGTCGCGGAAGGCGTCGGCGCGACGCTGGTCGGCGCTGCGGGTGTCGCCAGGAGTCTGGGCGGCGGCGGCGAGGTGCTCGAGGTAGATGCGGGTGGCCTCGGCGTCGTCGCAGCGCAGCAGGGCCGAGACCCACGACATGCCGTCGTAGGCGGGCTCGACGGTGACCGTGCGCTCGGCGTAGGCGGTGGTGTGGCGCTTGGCGGCGTGGTCGGGGTCGTGGGCCAGGGCCGCCCGGCGCATCCGGTCGCGCAGCTGGGGGCCGGTGAGTGTGGCGGCGGAAGGCAGCAGGCGGCCGTGGAGGGCGCGAAGCTTCTTGGCGGGCAGGCCGTAGATGGGGTCGAGGAGGATCTTGGACTTGGCGGTGTCGATCTCGCCCCGGCTGAGGGCATCGGCGACCTCGGGGTAGTCGTCGAGCTGCATGGCGTAGCCGACCTTGGCCTCGGCGCCGTAGCGAGTGATGCCCAGGCGGGCCTGGATCTCGAAGGCGGCGAGGACCTCGGGGTGGGGACCGGGCTTGGGGGCCGGCGTGCGGCGGGCGAGGAGCTCGGTGGTCAGGCGGGCCTGGGCGGCGGTGGCCCAGGCGATGAGGCGTTCGTAGCCGGCGATCGACTCGACCACGGTGGCGTCGTCGAGGCCGGCGGGGGACAGCGCGGCGAGGCGGCGGGCCAGGGCGGGGCCGGGCGCGGTGAGCTCGAGATCGCGGGCCGGGCCCGGGTTGAGGCCGAACCGGCTCTGCCCGCCGTCGGGGTCGCCGTCGGGATCGGGCTGTCTGTCCGCAGGGTCGTCGTTGACCATGCCCACACGCTATGACCGACCACTGACATCACCTGTCGGTCATGTGAACAGGGTCGGTCGGGTGTGGACAAAGGGGAGACAGACCGGCGCGGCCAAGCGGGTCGGAGAGGAGTCTTGACGGTCCGGGCGGCGCCGCGACGGTACCTGAGAGGCGCGCGGGCGGCCCGGACGGCAGCGCTTGAGGGCAGCTGAGAGGTGCTCCGGCGGGTGGGGCCGACGTCCGCGTCGCCGCGGCTCAGAGCTCGGCGTACCAGCAGATCTCGGTGACCGGCGTGCCGGCCACGTCCAGCGTGCGTCGGACGCCGGCGGGCGCGAAGCCGGCCTGGCTGAGGAATCGCGTGCGCGACTCGTCGTCCTGCACGGCCCATGCCTGCACGCGGGTCGCGCCCTGCTCGCGCAGCAGGTCGACGCACGCGGCGAGGAGCCGGGAGCCGTGCCCGCGGCGCGCGTGGGCGGCGGGGACCTCCAGGGCGAGGATCTCCCCGACGGCCCGGGCGGGTCCGGGGGAGGGCGCCGTGGCGGGGTGCCCCTCGTCGTCGTCGCCGGGGCCGGCCTCGACGTCGACCGGGGTCTCCGCCGGTGCGAACGCCGCGAAACCGACCACCTGGGCGCCGGCGCACGCCGTGAGGACGCGGTGCCGGGGCGACGGCGGGGCGCTGATGGCTGCGCGCCAGGCGGCGCCGAGCGCGGCGGCGTCGATGGAGCCACCGACCGCCGGGTCCAGCTCGCCCACGGCCGCCGTCAGCGTCGCCCGCAGGGTCCGCGCGTGGATGTCGCCCAGCGCCTCGGCGTCCTCGGGGAGTGCCGGCCGGACGGAGTGGTCGGCGGTGGGCCGGTGCGGGTCGGCGTGGGCGTGACCGGCATGGGGATCGTGCGCCGGCGCGCCGGCACCGCCGGACTGTGCCAGGAGGCGGCCGAGCAGGTCGTCTTGGGCGTCGTCGGCGGAAGTCACCGCCCCAGGCTAGCGGCCGGTCGGGCGGCCGAGAGCGAGCGGGGCTGGCTCGCGTGGGGGAGCGAGCGAGATTGGCTTCCGGGGGAGCGAGCGGGCTGGCTCGCGTGGGGCAGCGAGCGAGGCCGGCCCGGATGCGCGGGAAGCCTCGAGCAGACCACCACCATGTGGGATGACGGTCTCCCGGCGGGCCGCGCGAGCGTTACGGTTCGTGCATGACCGAGCAGACCGCCCCCCGCCTCCCGTCGCGCACCTTCGGGTCCGTCTCGACGGCGATGGTCACGCCCTTCCACGCCGACGGCTCGATCGACATCGACTCGGCCATCAAGGTGGCGGTCCGCCTCGTCGACGACGGGTGCGACGCCCTCGTGCTCAACGGCACCACCGGTGAGTCGCCCACCACGCACCAGCCGGAGAAGGACGACCTCGTGCGCGCCGTCGTCGACGCGGTGGGGGACCGCGCCATGATCATCGGCGGTGCCGGGTCCAACGACACCGCGCACGCGATCCGCATCGCCCAGGGCGCCGAGCGCTCCGGGGCCCGCGGCGTGCTCGTCGTGTCCCCGTACTACAACCGGCCCTCCCAGGAGGGCGTGTACCGGCACATCAAGGCGGTCGCCGACGCCGTCGACCTGCCGGTGATCCTCTACGACATCCCCGGCCGCACCGGGGTCGCCATCGGCGACGACACCCTCGACCGGCTCGCCGAGCACCCGCGCATCCTCGGCGTCAAGGACGCCACCGGCAACGTGCCGGCCGGCTTCGAGCGGATGGCCCGCACCGGGCTGGAGTACTACTCCGGCGACGACGGGCTGAACTTCGACTGGCTGGCGCACGGCGCCTCCGGCGTCGTCTCGGTGGTGGGGCACGTGGCGGCCGGCGCCTACGCGGAGATGGTCCGCGAGGTCGACGCCGGCGACCTGCCCGGCGCCCGGGACGTCGCCGCCCGCATGCGCCCGCTCGTCGCGGCGATCATGGGCGGCGGCCAGGGCGCCGTCATGGCCAAGGCCGCGGTCTACCTCCAGGGCCTGATCGAGAGCCCCGCCGTGCGCCTGCCGCTCGTCGAGGCGTCCCCGGCCGAGATGGCCGCGCTCGAGCAGACCCTGCGCCAGCACGCCCTCATCCCGGCCTGACCGGCCCCGCGGGCGCGCCCCGGCGGCGCCGGGGCGGGCCGCGACCGGGTGGTGACGCTGGTCACCACCGTGCCCGGGCGCGGGCCCCGCGGGCCCGCCCGCGTCCCGGCCTGGCAGGATGGGCCCGTGAGTCACCCGCATCCTGAGCTGTCAGCACCCGGTCCCATCCCGCAGCGCGGCCTGCGCGTCGTCCCGCTCGGCGGCCTCGGCGAGGTCGGGCGCAACATGACGGTCTTCGAGGTGAACGGCAAGCTGCTCATCGTCGACTGCGGCGTGCTCTTCCCCGAGGACAACCAGCCCGGCGTGGACCTCATCCTCCCCGACTTCGACTACATCGCGGACCGGCTGGACGACGTCGAGGCGATCGTCCTCACCCACGGCCACGAGGACCACATCGGCGGCGTGCCGTACCTGCTGCGGCTGCGGCGCGACATCCCGCTCATCGGCTCCCAGCTCACCCTCGCGTTCATCGAGGCCAAGCTCAAGGAGCACCGCATCTCCCCGGTCACCCTCGCCGTGCGGGAGGGCCAGCGCGAGCAGATCGGCCCGTTCGGCCTCGAGTTCGTCGCCGTCAACCACTCCATCCCCGACGCGCTCGCGGTGATGATCCGCACCTCGGCCGGCAACGTGCTCCACACCGGCGACTTCAAGATGGACCAGCTGCCCCTCGACGGCCGGATCACCGACCTGCGCGCCTTCGCCCGCCTGGGCGAGGAGGGCGTGGACCTGTTCATGACGGACTCCACCAACGCCGAGGTCCCCGGCTTCACCGCCCACGAGCGCAACATCGGCCAGGTTCTCGACAACGTCTTCGGGCAGGCCGAGGGGCAGATCGTCGTGGCGAGCTTCGCCTCCCACGTCCACCGCGTCCAGCAGGTGCTCGACGCCGCCGCCCTGCACGACCGCAAGGTCGCCCTGGTGGGCCGGTCCATGGTCCGCAACATGACCATCGCGGCCGAGCTCGGCTACCTCAAGGTGCCGCCGGGCACCCTCATCGACGTCAAGAAGGTCGACGACTACCGCGCCGACGAGACCGTGCTCATGTGCACCGGCTCCCAGGGCGAGCCCATGGCGGTGCTGAGCCGGATCGCCAACCGCGACCACCCCCGCATCTCCGTGGGCCCCGGCGACACGGTGGTCTTCGCCAGCTCCCTCATCCCGGGCAACGAGAACTCGGTCTTCCGGCTCATCAACGGCCTCATGCGGCTGGGCGCCAAGGTGGTGCACCAAGGCAACGCCAAGGTGCACGTCTCCGGCCACGCCAGCGCCGGCGAGCTGCTCTACTGCTACAACATCGTCCGGCCGAAGAACGTCATGCCGGTGCACGGCGAGATCCGCCACCTCGTGGCCAACGGCGCCCTCGCCGTCTCCACCGGGGTGCCGGCCGAGCGGGTGGTGCTGGCGGAGGACGGCGTCGTCGTCGACCTCGTCGACGGCAAGGCCCGCATCGCCGGCGCCGTGCCGTGCGGGTACGTCTACGTCGACGGCTCCTCGGTCGGCGAGATCACCGACGCCGAGCTCAAGGACCGCCGGATCCTCGGCGAGGAGGGGTTCATCTCCATCTTCGCCGTGGTGGACACCTCCACCGGCCAGGTGCTGACCGGGCCGCACATCCAGGCCCGCGGCATGGCCGAGGACGACTCGGTCTTCGACGCGATCCTGCCCGACGTGACCAGCGCGCTCAACGAGGTGGTGGGCCGCGGCAACGCCGACACCCACCAGATGCAGCAGGCCATGCGCCGCGTGGTGGGCCGGTGGGCGGCGAAGCGGCTGCGGCGCAGCCCGATGATCATCCCCACGGTCGTCGAGGCCTAGTGCCGTGACCACCTACCAGGCGCCGCCGTCCGGGCGCCTCGTCGTCCATCGCCCCCGGGGCGGGTGGCGGGACCTGCTCCGCGCCTACGTGGTGGAGGTCGACGGCGTCGAGCGCGGCAAGGTCCGCCGCGGCGAGCGCCTCGAGCTCGAGGTCCCGGCGGGGGACCGCCGCGTCCGCGCGCGCATCGACTGGACCGGCAGCCCCGAGCTGCCCGTGCGGGTGCCCGCGGGCGGCGCCGTGGAGGTCGAGGTGACGCCCGGCGGGAACGCGTTCCAGGTGCACCACGTCGCGACGGAGCAGTCCTACCTCGCGCTGCGCGAGGTCCGGTAGCCCGGCTCCGCCCGACGACGGGCCGTCCCCGCCGTCGCCGCTCGGCGGCCGGCCGGCCCGCCGCACCTCGACGTCGCGGCGCCCGCCGCGGCCCCGCTTGACCTCGCCACCAGCGCTCTCGCTCTAGCATGCGCGTGTGACGAACGACTGGCGGGCCGCGGCCGAGGCGGCCGCCGCGCAGCTGCGCGACCGGCTCGGGCTCGACGACGTGGCCGCCGGCGTGGTCCTCGGCTCCGGCTGGGGCCCGCTCACCGCGGGCTGGGGCGCGCCCGTGGCCGCGGTGCCGACGGCGCAGGTGGCGCACTTCCGCGCCCCGGTCGCCCCCGGCCACGACGGCCGCATCCTCCGCTTCGACCTGCCCGGTCCCGACGGCGAGGCGCGCCCGGTGGTCGCGCTGGCCGGCCGGACGCACCTGTACGAGGGGCACGGGCCGGGCGCCGTCGCCCACGGCGTGCGCACCCTGGCCGCCCTCGGCGCCGGCACGGTGGTGCTCACCAACGCCAACGGCTCGCTGCGCCCCGAGTGGCCGCTGGGCCGCGTCGTCGCGCTGACCGACCACCTCAACCTCACCGGCGTCTCGCCGCTCGAGGGCGCCAGCTTCGTCGACCTCACCGCCGCCTACGACCCCGACCTGCGCGCGGGACTCCTGGCCGCCGCCGCGGAGGACGGCGTCGAGCTGGCCACCGGCGTCTACGCCATGCTCGCCGGCCCGCACTACGAGACCGCCGCCGAGGCCGGCATGGTGCGGGCGCTGGGCGCCGACGTCCTCGGCATGTCCACCGTGCTGGAGGCCATCGCCGCCCGCGAGGCCGGCCTGCGGGTCCTCGCGCTGTCCACGGTGACGGCGCACGAGGCCTCCGGCGAGCAGATCGACCCCGACGAGGTCGTCGCCGTCGCGGAGGCCGCCGCGGGGCGCCTGTCGCCGGCCGTGCGCCGCGTCCTCGCCGGCCTTCCCCCCTCCCACCCCCACGTCCCGGCCCCCTCCGTCGCCGGGAGCAAGGAGACGACGTCGTGACCGACCGGACGCTCAGCCAGGAGGGCCCGAGCTCGGCCTTCACCATCGAGGCCACCGGCATCGAGGTGATCGCCGACGCGGACCGCAAGGGCCGCCCCGCCTCCCTCTTCTGGCCCTGGTTCGCCGCGAACATCTCGGTGTTCGGCATCAGCTACGGCTCGTGGATCCTCGACTTCGGCATCTCCTTCGCCCAGGCGACCCTGGTCGCCGTCGTCGGCACGGTGCTGTCCTTCCTCCTCGTCGGGATCATCGCGCTCGCCGGCAAGCGCGGCTCCGCCCCGACCCTGACCCTGTCCCGGGCGGCGTTCGGCGTGCGCGGCAACCTCCTGCCCGGCGTCGTGTCGTACCTGCTGCTCGTGGGCTGGGAGATCGTGCTCGTCGCCCTCGCCACGCTCGCCACCGACACCGTCATCCAGCAGCTGGGCTGGTCCGGCGGGAACACCGCCCGGATCATCGCCTTCCTCGTGGTCATCGCGATCGTCGTCGGCGCCGGGATCCTCGGCTTCGACATGATCATGCGGGTCCAGACGGTCCTGACGATCGTCCTGGGCGTAGTCACCCTGGGCTACATCGCCCTGACCGTCGACCAGATCGACCTCGCCGCCCTGGGGCAGCTGCCCGCCGGGTCGTGGGAGGCGGTGCTCGGCGCGCTCATGCTCGTCATGACGGCGCTGGGGCTGGGCTGGGTCAACGCCGCGGCCGACTACTCGCGCTACCTGCCCCGGGCGGCCTCCTCCGGCGGCGTCGTCTTCTGGACGACGTTCGGCGCCTCCCTGGCGCCGGTCGTCCTCATCGTCTACGGCCTCCTGCTGGTCGGGTCCAACCCCGACCTCTCGGCGGGCATCTCCAGCGACCCGATCGGCACGCTCGCCACGCTCCTGCCCACCTGGTACCTCGTCCCGTTCGTCCTGGTGGCCGTCGGCGGGCTGGTCTCCGGTGCCGTGCTGGACATCTACTCCTCCGGCCTGACGCTCCTCGCCGTCGGCGTGCGGGTGCCGCGGTGGGTCGCCGCGGCCATCGACGGGCTGCTCATGGTGGTCGGCACGATCGTCATCGTGTGGTTCGCCGCGGACTTCTTCGGCCCCTTCCAGGGCTTCCTCATCACCCTCGGCGTCCCGATCGCGGCGTGGGCCGGCATCTTCATCGGCGACCTGCTGCTGCGCCGCCGCGACTACGACACCTTCTCCCTGTTCGACGCCCGCGGCGTCTACGGGGCGGTGAACTGGCTCAACGTCGTCGGCATGCTCGCGCTCACCGCCATCGGCTGGGGGCTGGTGACCAACGGCGTCCAGGGGCTGACCTGGCAGGGCTACCTCTTCGGCCCGCTCGGCCTCGACGTCGACACCTGGGGCTTCTCCGGGGTCGGCGTGGCCGTCGCGCTGTTCGGCGGGCTGGTTGTCGGGCTGGCGAACGCCGGGCGCATCCGCCGCCAGGAGGCGGCCACGGTCACGGCGCCCGAGCCGGCGGTCGTGGCGGGCGAGTGAGCGCCCCGACCACCCGCGACCGCGCCCGCGGCGCCCTGTGGGGGCTGGCCGTCGGCGACGCCCTCGGCATGCCGGCCGAGGGGCTGCCCCGCGCGCTCGTGGCCCAGCGGTACGGGCTCATCGACCGGTTCCACCCCGGGCACGCCGAGGACAACGAGATCGCCGGTGACCTGCCCGCCGGGCACGTCACCGACGACACCGACCAGGCCGTCATCGTCGGCCGTCTCCTGGTCGACGGCGCGGGCCGGGTGGACGCCACCGAGCTGGCCGAGCGGCTGCTCGCCTGGCAGGAGCGCATGCGCGCGGCGGGCGCGGCCAGCCTGCTGGGCCCGTCGACGCTGCGGGCGCTGCAGCACATCCGCACCCACGGGCCCTCGCCGACCTCGGGACGCTGGGGCGACACCAACGGCGCCGCCATGCGCATCGCCCCGGTCGGCGTCGCCACGGCGGCCCGCCCGCTGCAGGTGCTCGTCGACCGCGTCGTCGCCGTGAGCGAGCCGACCCACAACACCCACGTGGCCCTCGCCGGCGCCGCCGCCGTGGCCGCCGCCGTCGCCGTGGCGGTGGACGGCGCCGGCCTGCCCGAGGCGCTCGACGCGGCCACCGCCGCCGCCCGGTCGGGCGCCACCCGCGGGTTCTACACCGCGGCGCCCTCGCTCGCCGGCCGGCTCGAGTGCGCCGTGCGCCTCACCCTCGAGGCCGCCGAGGCGGCGTCCGGGGCCGGTGAGGCGGAGCAGGTCGAGGCCGGCTCGCGCGTCATCGACGAGGTCGTGGGCACCTCGCTGATCACCCAGGAGTCCGTGCCCGCCGCCTTCGCCGTGCTCGCGCTGGCCGACGCCGTGCGCCCCGGCGGGGCCGCCGACCCGTGGTGGGTGTGCCGCATCGCCGCGAGCCTGGGCGGGGACTGCGACACCATCGCGGCGATGGCCGGGGCGGTGGCCGGCGCCCTGGGCGGGCGGCAGGCCCTGCCTGCCGAGGCGGTGGACACCGTGGCACGGCGCAACCCGACCCTCGACCTGGACACCCTCGCCGAGGACCTGCTGGAGCTGCGGAGGTGAGCCCGGCGGACGAGGCGGTGAGCCCGGCGGACGAGGCGGTGGGCCCGGCGGGCGACCCGCCGGGTGCCGCGCCGGCGCCGCGGCTGGTCTCCACCGGCTCGGTCGTGGTGGACCTGCCGCTGCTGGTGCCCGGTCTGCCCGCCCGCGGCGGCGACGTGCTGGCGACGACGGCCGGCCCGGCGCCGGGCGGGGGGTTCAACGTCGTCGCCGCCGCGGCGCGGCAGGGCGCCCGGGTGGCCGTGGCCAGCCCGGTGGGCACCGGCCCGAACGGCGACCTCGTGCGCGCCGCGCTGCGTGCGGAGGGCGTGGAGGTGCTCACCGCACCGGCGCCGGGGGACACCGGCGTCGTCGTCGCCCTCGTCGAGCCCGACGGCGAGCGCACCTTCGTCACGACCATCGGCGCCGAGGGGCGGCCCCGGGCCGCGGAGCTCGGCGCCGTGGCGCCGCGCCCCGGCGACCTCGTCTACGTCTCGGGATACGACCTCGTCTACCCCGACGCCGCGCCCGTCGTGGGCCCGTGGGCGGCCGCGCTGCCCGCCGGGGTGCGGCTGCTGCTCGACCCCAGCCCGCTGGCGGGCCTGATCCCGGCCGAGGTGCTCGACCCCGTGCTGGCGCGCTGCGACGTGCTCACCGTCAACGCCCAGGAGGCGGCGCACCTGGCCGGCAGCGAACCGGGGCGGGAGGACGGCAGGACCGGTCTGTGCTCGCGCGTGCCCGCCAGGTGCGCGGTGCTCGTGCGGCTGGGCGTGGCCGGGTGCTGGGTGCGCGAGCCCGGCGGCGGGGGCAGCCTCGTGCCCTCCCGGCCCGTGCGCCCGGTGGACACCACCGGGGCCGGCGACGTGCACACCGGGGTCCTCGCCGCCGGCCTCCTCGCCGGCACGCCGCTGCTGGAGGCGGTGCGCCGCGCCAACGCCGCCGCCGCGATCGCCGTCACCCGCGTCGGGGGCGGGGCGGCGCCGACCCGCGCCGAGCTCGAGGCGGTGCTCGGGGCACGTGATGCGGGCCGCCGGCGGCGGTCGGGCACGTGATGCGGGGCACCCGCGGCGCGGCGCGGGTGTGACCAGCCGCCCCGGACGCTAGGTTGGGCTGGTCATGGCTACCCGTACGCCTTCCCCCGGACGGTCGGCCTCGACGGCACGTGGGTCATCCGCGCGCAGTACTCGCGGAAGCAAGGCCCGCGGCCGCGGGCGCTCGACGGCTTCGTCGCGCCCCCAGCAGGTCCCCCTGCTGCTCCGGCCCTTCCGCTTCATCTGGATGGGAGGAGCACACGTGGTGGCAGGCACCGCCCGCAAGGTCGGGTCCGGCACGAAGGACCTCGACCCCGCCCTGCGCCGGGACGGGCTGGCGTTCCTGCTCCTCGCGCTGGCCATCGTCATCGCGCTGCGCGAGTGGTTCGGGCTCTCCGGCATCGCCGGCGACGTCATCCACCACGTGGCCGCCGGGGTGGTCGGGGTGCTCGGCGTCCTGCTGCCGCTCGTCCTCGTGGCCATGGCGGTGCGCCTCATGCGCCACCCCGAGCGCACCCAGGCCAACGTCCGGGTGACCATCGGGATCGTCGCCCTCACCGCCGCCGTCTGCGGCCTGGTCCACATCGGCGCGGACCTGCCGCGCCCCACCGACTCCTTCGCCGCGGTCGAGTCCGCCGGCGGGCTGCTGGGCTGGGCGGTCGGCACCCCCCTCACGGTGCTGCTCTCGGCCTGGGGAGCCGTGCCGATCCTCGTGCTGCTGGCCGTGTTCGGGGTCCTCGTGGTCACCGCCACCCCGGTCGCCGCGGTCCCCGCGAAGCTCTCCGCCGCGGGCGCGTGGCTCCTCGGCCGCGGGCCCGAGGCCACCCCCGACGACGCGACGACGGAGGTCGTCGCCGCCGACGGGACGCACCGGCCCCCCGCGCCGCGCCGGCGCCGGAAGAAGGCGGCCGACGTCCCCGAGGTGGTGCCGGGGGACTATACCGGCGACGAGGCCTTCGCCCAGCCGCACGACCTGGCTCCCGCCGACGAGGCGGCGACGGCGGCGCTCAGCGCCGCGCGCAAGGGCCGAGGCCGCAAGAAGTCCGCGGAGACGGCGCCCACCGCCGACACCGCCGGCGACGGCGGCCACGCGGAGGAGACCCCCGAGCGCGAGCTGCAGGCGCCGCCCACGCAGGCGCTGCCCGCCCGGGCCGAGCAGCTCCAGCTCGCCCCGGACGTCATCTACACGCTGCCCGCGGACGACATGCTCATCAAGGGCGCCCCGCACAAGGTGCGCTCGGCCGCCAACGACCGGGTGGTCGAGGCGCTGACGCAGGTGCTCTCGGAGTTCAACGTCGACGCCAAGGTCACCGGGTTCTCCCGCGGCCCGACGGTGACCCGCTACGAGCTCGAGCTCGGCCCCGGCGTCAAGGTCGAGCGCATCACCGCGCTGAGCAAGAACATCGCCTACGCCGTCGCCAGCGCCGACGTGCGCATCCTCTCGCCGATCCCGGGCAAGTCCGCGATCGGCGTGGAGATCCCCAACACCGACCGCGAGACCGTCGCCCTGGGCGACGTGCTGCGCTCCTCGGTGGCCCGGCGCAGCGAGCACCCGCTCGTCGTCGGCGTCGGCAAGGACGTCGAGGGGGGCTACGTCGTCGCCAACCTCGCCAAGACGCCGCACCTGCTGGTGGCCGGCGCCACCGGCGCCGGCAAGTCGAGCTTCGTGAACTCGATGATCACCTCGATCATGATGCGCGCCACCCCCGAGGAGGTGCGCATGGTGCTGGTCGACCCCAAGCGGGTGGAACTGACGATCTACGAGGGCATCCCGCACCTCATCACCCCGATCATCACCAACCCGAAGAAGGCCGCCGAGGCGCTGGAGTGGGTCGTGCGGGAGATGGACGCCCGCTACGACGACCTGTCCAACTACGGGTTCAAGCACATCGACGACTTCAACGCCGGGGTGCGCGCCGGGAAGGTCCAGCCGCTGCCGGGCAGCGAGCGGAAGATCGCCCCCTACCCGTACCTGCTGGTCATCGTCGACGAGCTGGCCGACCTCATGATGGTCGCCCCGCGCGACGTCGAGGCCTCCATCCAGCGCATCACCCAGCTGGCGCGCGCGGCGGGCATCCACCTGGTCCTGGCCACCCAGCGACCCTCGGTCGACGTCGTCACCGGCCTCATCAAGGCCAACGTGCCCTCGCGGCTGGCGTTCGCGACGTCGTCGCTGGCCGACTCCCGCGTGGTCCTCGACCAGCCCGGCGCCGAGAAGCTCATCGGCCAGGGCGACGCGCTGTTCTTGCCCATGGGATCGGCCAAGCCGATGCGCGTGCAGGGCGCGTGGGTCACCGAGTCCGAGATCCACGCCGTCGTCGACCACGTCAAGGCCCAGCTGCAGCCCACCTACCGCGAGGACGTCATCGCGCCGGTGGTCAAGAAGCAGGTCGACGAGGACATCGGCGACGACCTCGACCTGCTCCTGCAGGCCGCCGAGCTGGTGGTCACCACGCAGTTCGGCTCGACGTCGATGCTCCAGCGCAAGCTGCGCGTCGGCTTCGCCAAGGCCGGCCGGCTCATGGACCTGCTCGAGTCCCGCGAGATCGTCGGCCCCTCGGAGGGGTCGAAGGCCCGCGAGGTGCTCGTCCAGCCCGACGACCTGCCCGCCACGCTGGCGATGCTGCGCGGGGAGGACCCGCCGCCGGTGGAGGACGACGGCGCCGGGCCCTACGACCGCGAGGCCGACGAGCCGCAGGACCGCTACGCCGACGGGATCGAGGGGCACGCCCCGCCGGTCGCCGAGAGCTGGGACGACGAGGACGACGACGGCGGCGAGGACGCCTGGCAGCTCACCGGCCGCTGACCCCGCAGCGACCAGAACGCCATTCCGGCTGTGACCGGAATGGCGTTCTGGCTGTCCGGACGGGTGTGGCTCCTGGCGGCGGCGCCGCCGCGCGGGCCCTACGCTGGGCGGGTGACGACGAACCCCCAGACGGTGCCCACCGGCGCCGGTGAGCCCGCCGACGTGCCGCTGTGGAACATCGCCAACGTGCTGACGATGCTGCGCATCGCCATGGTGCCGCTGTTCGCGGTCCTGCTGCTGCAGGGCACCACCACCACCCGGGTGTGGGCGGCCGTCGTCTTCGCCCTCGCCGCCGCGACCGACAAGCTCGACGGCCACCTGGCCCGCAGCCGCGGCCTGGTGACGAACTTCGGCAAGCTCGCCGACCCCATCGCGGACAAGGCCCTCGTCCTCACCGCCCTGGTGCTGCTCTCGCTCGACGGGTCGCTGCCCTGGTGGGTCACGATCGTCATCATCGTGCGCGAGCTGGGCATCACGGTGCTGCGGTTCTTCATGAAGCGGCGCGCCGTCATGGCCGCCTCCAAGGGCGGCAAGCTCAAGACCACCCTCCAGGTGGCCTTCATCGTGCTGCTCCTCGTGCCGTGGGCGGAGCTCGTGCCCACCGGTGTCGCCGACGTCATCAACGTCGTCACCCAGGTCCTCGTCTACCTCACCGTCGCGGTCACGGTGATCACCGGCCTCGACTACGTCGCGCAGGCCGCGCGCATCGCCCGCGCCGGGGACGGCACGGGCACCAGCACCAGCGCCGGCGCCGGCGCCGGGCGGTGACGGTCGAGCGCGTCGTCGCCGGGCTGCTGGGCCGGGGCGCGACGCTCGCCGTCGCCGAGTCCCTCACCGGCGGGCAGGTCAGCGCGACCCTGGTCACCGTCCCCGGGGTCTCGGCGGTGCTGCGCGGCGCCGTCGTCGCCTACGCCACCGACCTCAAGGCCGAGCTGCTCGACGTCGACGCCGATCTGCTCGCCGCGCACGGCCCGGTGCGCCCCGAGGTCGCGCTGCAGATGGCCCGCGGCGCCGCCCGCCGGCTGGGCGCGACGCACGGGATCGGCACGACCGGCGTGGCCGGCCCCGGGCCGGCCGACGGGCGCCCGGCCGGGACCGTCTATGTCGCGGCGTGCGGCCCGGGCACGGCGCGGGTGCGCGGCCTGGCGCTGGCCGGGCCCCGCGCGGCCGTCCGGGCCGCCGCGACCGGCGCCGCCCTGGCGCTGCTCGGCTCCGTCGTCGACGACGGGTAGCGGGCGCCGTCGCGGGGAACAAGCCGGGCCGACGCGCCGTTGGTACAGGTGATGACAACCAGCAAGTACGTGTACCGTGCCACCACCACACACGGCACGACTCCCACGCGACCCCAGGGCCGCCGGGACGCACGACCGGGCAAGCGCCCCGCCGCTCCGGCAGGGTACGGTAGGACCACATCGCCCAGCAGGGCAGGGGAGGAGGGCCGCACCATGATCTTGCTTCGCCGCGAGATCGGGGACGTGCTCCGTGACGCCCGTCAGCGTCAGGGCCGGACCCTGCGTGAGGTCTCCTCGGCCGCGCGTGTGTCCCTCGGCTACCTCAGCGAGGTCGAACGCGGTCAGAAGGAGGCCTCGTCCGAGCTGCTCGCCTCCATCTGCGAGGCGCTCAACGTGCCCATGAGCTTCGTACTGCGCGCCGTGTCCGACCGCGTCGCCGTCGAAGAGGGCGTCCATGTCCCCGACACCGTTCCCGACGAGCTGGTGCGCCGCGAGAGCCTGCTCACCCCGGTGGGGTGAGATCGGCGCCCAGCCGCCACGACGCCGCGAGGCCCGGACCGCACGGTCCGGGCCTCGCGCCATGCCCGGGCCCGTTCACCCCCGGCGCTGGCACGACGGGCAGTAGTACACCGACCGTTGCCTGGGCGGCGTGCCGGCCTTGCCCCGGGCGATCGGGGTGCCGCACCGCGGGCACGGGCGCCGCTCCCGGCCGTGGACGTTGGTGCTCCGGCGCGGGTCGCCGGTCGCCGTGGGCAGCCGGGCGTCGGCGGAGCGGCGCATGAGCCGGCGCCCGGTCGTCACGAGCTCGCGGGCGACGGCGTCGAGGGAGCCCGCCGGCGTCCACGGCCACACCCGGTGGGTCCACAGCGTCTCCGCCATGTAGATCGTGCCCAGGCCGGCGACCACGGTCTGGTCGAGCAGCACCTCGGCGATGCCGCGCTCGTCCTGGGCGAGGATCCGTGCGGCCGCGGCGTCGGCGTCCAGCTCCGGGGCGAGCAGGTCCGGGCCGAGGTGCCCGACGAGCCGGGCCTCCTCGGCCGTGGGCACGAGGTCGACCATCCCGAGGTTGATGCCCAGGCAAGTCCATCGCGCGGTGCCCAGCACGGCGCGCACGTAGGGGTTGCGGTCCGCCCGGCTGGCCCCGCTGGCGAGGTCGCCGGTGCGCACGAGGCGCCAGACGCCCTCCATGCGCAGGTGGGTGTGCAGCGTGCGGCCGTCGTCCAGGCGCGTCAGCAGGTGCTTGCCGCGGGTGGCGTTCTCGACCACGCCGACGCCGGCCAGGTCGACGGCGCCCAGGTCCGCCCAGCGCAGCTCCCCGCGGGTGAGCACCTGCCCCGCCAGCGCGGCGTCGAGGCGGCGCGCCACCCGCACGACGATGTCGCCCTCAGGCACCGGGCACCTCGTTCCCCGGCTCGGGCTCGTGGGGCCCGGTGGCCGCGTCCATGCTTCCCGGTTGCTCGGGTGCCCGCGCCCGCGCCCGCTCCGCCCGCTCCTGGCGCCAGGCGGGCAGGTACAGCGGCGCCGCCAGGGCGAGCACGACCGCCCCCAGGCACACCGCGACGGCCACCGAGGCGGTGTCGGCCAGCGCGGTGAGCGCGACGGCGCCCAGGGCGCCGGCGGGCTGGGCCACCATGGAGTTCAGCGACACGACGGTGGCCCGGCGGGGGCCGTCGACCTGTCGGTGCAGCAGGGCCATGTGCGCGGGGTTGGCCGCGCCGTGGACGACGTAGCACGCCAGGTAGGCCGTCACGACGCCGACGACGCCGCCGAACAGGCCGATGCCCACGACCGTGGCGGCCTGCAGCAGGCGCGTGAGCGCGGCGAACCGGGCGAGCCCGAGCCGGCTGCCCACCAGCGGCACGAGCGCCGCCCCGGCCGCGGAGGCGAGCCAGGCGGCCGAGCTCGCGGGGCCCACGAGCGCCGCGGCGGCGTCGGGGTCGCCGAGGATCTCCAGGAGCCGCACCGGGGTGAGCTGCTCGAAGGCCACCATCCCGAACCCCCAGGACAGCTCCACGGCGACCAGCGCGAGCAGCACCCGGTTGCGGCGCAGGAGGCCCACGCCGTCGGCGATCGCCCGGGGCGTCCCGGCGGCCGCGCGCCACGCCGCCCGCGCGCCGCCGGCGCGGCGGGGCTCGACCATGAGCGCGGCGATGGCGGCCAGGCCGGCCACCTGCAGCACGAGGGCCGCGGCCACCGGGGTGGCCAGCGCGTCCAGGCCGGGGACCGGGGCCCAGGCGACGAGGCCGCCGCCGGCCAGGGCGCCGCCGGCGATGGCGACCCCGAGCACCGCCGAGTGCGCGCTGAGCCCCCGCTCGATGGCCGCGCGGGGGTCGGCGGCGAGCGCGGCGTCGACGTACCACGCCTCCAGCGGCCCGCTGTCGAGGGCACGGAAGACCCCCTTGAGCGCGTAGACGACCGCGAACGCCGCGAGGCTGTCCGCGGCGAGGTACAGGGCCATCGCCCCGACGCCGACGACGGCGGCGAGGAGCAGGACCGCCCGGCGCCCGAGCGTGTCGGCCAGGCCGCCGGTGGGCAGCTCCAGGGCCAGCACGACCAGCCCCTGCAGGGCCGTCGCCAGGCCCACCTCGGCGAGGGTGAGGCCGCGGTCGAGGGGCAGGAGCACCACCACCGGGATGACCAGGCCCACGGGCAGCCACCGCAGGGCGGTGAGGACCAGGAACCGGCGCCGGGCCGACGACGCCGTCAACGCCACGCCGGCCGTGCTCACGGCTCGCCGCCGGGCACCCGCGGGAAGCCATGGAGGACGACGAGCACGGGGCGGGGCTCGTCGTCGGCCGCGGGCGGCGGCGCGGTGCGGTAGCGCTCGACGACGGCGGTGAGGTCGGCCAGCAGTGCCGCGAGCTGGTCCGCGGTGAGCTCGAGGGCGAAGTCGGAGCTGCCCGCGGCGTCGCGCCAGGCGAGAGGGTAGTCGTCCTCGTGGGCGAGCCAGGCCTGCGCCCAGGCCTGGTACTGGCGCTGGTACTCCGCGCGCAGCCAGGCCTGCGCGGCGCGGGCGTCGGGGGAGTCCTCGACGTCGCCGGCCGTGAAGCCGTGGCTCTCGTGCGCGGCGCGCCACCGGCGCTCGCGCCCGGTGCCGCCGTCGGCGTCGGTGACCAGGCCGACCTCGGCCAGCCGGCGCAGGTGGTAGCTCGTGGCGCCGCTGTTCGTGCCCAGCGCGCGCGCGAGCGTGGTCGCGGTGGCGGGCCCGTCGAGGCGCAGCGCGCTGAGGAGCCGGGTGCGCAGCGGGTGCGCGAGGACCTTCACGGCCCGCGCATCGAGGCGGACGCCGCCCGGGAGGGTGTCCATGGGAGTGCACAGTACGTGTGCACACTTTCTGTGTAAAGAGGTGGGCCGCGGGCACGCCCCCCTGCAACGTGCCCGCGGCCCCCCGGGTCAGCCGGCGAGCAGCTCGCCGCGCGCGTGCAGGTCGCCCTGCGGGTGCGGCTTGCCGGACTTGCCGGCGCTGCGCTTGCCGTTGATGTCGGAGGTGTCCTGGGCGAGGGTGATGGTGGCGTGGGCGATGGCGTCGCTCATGATGTCCAGCGCCGTGCGGTTGACGTTGGCGAGGTCGTCGGCGGCGGTGTGGTAGTTCGGGTCGTAGGTGATCCCGGCCGTGCCGCCGAACATCTCCGCCTCCCGCGCGGTCTTGACGCCGTCGGCGCCGGTGAACAGGCCCGACGCCGGGATGCCGTTCTCGATGAAGGCCTGGTAGTCCGAGCGGCCGGAGAACTCCGTGTCGACCCACGCCTGCCGGGTGCGGTCGAAGTAGTCGGTGAAGACCGCCTCGGTCTGCGCCGAGCCCGCGGGGATGGTGACGCCGTCGGGCGCCGGGTGGGTGGACTCGTTGGCGTCGTAGACGCCGATGACGTAGTTGGGCGAGGCCACCATGTCGAAGTTGAGGTAGGTGGTGATCCTGGCCTTCTCCTGCTTGCTCAGGCTGTCGACGTACGCCCAGGAGCCGAGCAGGCCGTTCTCCTCGGCGCCCCACCAGGCGAAGCGCACCTTGTTGTTGAGCTTGTTGACCTCGGCGAGCTGGATGGCGGTCTCGAGGATGGCGGCCGAGCCGCTGCCGTTGTCGTTGATCCCCGGCCCGTCGGTGACCGAGTCGAGGTGGGCGCCGAGCATGACGACGTTGTCCGCCCGGCCCGTACGGGTCTCGGCGATGAGGTTGAAGGTGCTCGACGGGTAGGCGACGGCCTCCACGCTGAGGTCGACGGCGGCCGGTCCGGCCGCCGTGTGGGCGAGCAGCTCGCGGCCGAGGTCCTGGGTGATGCCGAAGCCGGGCACGTGGTCGGGGTGGAGCCCGCCGTAGGTGCCGTTGAGCGGACCGGGGGCGTTGTTGTAGATGATCACGGCGTCGGCCCCGACGGCGCCGGCGGCCAGCGCCTTCTCGCTGAAGGTGCACGAGCCCCGGCTCACCAGGGCGACCTTGCCCGTGAGGTCGGCGCCCGCGTACGCGGCGGCGGTGCACCCGAGCGGGTCGGCGGGGGCGGCCAGCTCCCCGGCGGCGCTGCCGCCCGGGGAGTACTCCATCGGCACGCCCTCGAGCGTCCGCGTGCTGGGGCTCGTCTGCTGCAGCGAGCTGGCGCCGAGCTCCCAGTAGTCGAAGGGGAACTCCTGCCGCTCGACCTCGTAGCCGGCGGCCTCGAGCTGGGCCTGGACGTAGTCGGCGGAGGCCGCGTAGCCCGCGGTGCCGGAGGCGCGGCTGCCGTGCTCGTCGGCGATGGCCTGGAAGGCCTCGAGGTGCTCGAGCACGCCGTCGACGGTGACGGCCTGGGTGAGCTTGGCGGAGTTGTTCGGGTTGCCCTTCGCCAGCGCCGGGGCGGCGGCGCCCGCGGAGAGGACGAGGGTGGCGGCGGCGAGGGCGGCGACGCGTCTGGGATGGTGCACGTGATCCTCCTGTCGTCGGTGGCCTTGGAGGGGCCGGGAGCGGCTGCGCGGTTGCGCAGGCCACGGATCCCGACGTTCTCGGCTCCGTCATATCTGGGTCAAGGGGGAGAACAGGCCACGTCAGCAACCTGCCAACGGGCGGCGGGTGGCGGGGTGGTGCCGGCCGCGCGGCGGGCGGCGTCGTGCCGGGTGCCGGCCGGGCCCGGTCCCTACCATGGAGCCAACTGACCCAGGCACCGGGAGGACGCCATGTCCCAGGCTGGTCCACCGGAGGGGGCGGGGCGGGCGGTGCTGCCCGTGGTGACCCTCTTCGAGTCGTACGGGTCCGGCGCCGGCTACGTCGGCCCCCGCGTGGCGCAGGCCCTCGGCCTGCCCTTCCACCAGCAGGCGTTCAGCTCGGAGGAGATCGAGGCGGCGGAGAGCCACCGGGAGCACGAGGGGCTCCTCGCCCGCGTGTTCGGTGCCGTGGGTACCTCCTACGGCGGGCTCGACGTCGGCGACGTCACCGCCGCCCAGCGCGACAAGTACGAGCTGACGATGGAGAACACCCGCGTCGTGCTCGAGGAGGCCGACCAGGGCGGGGTGATCATGGGCCGCAACGGCGCCTTCATCCTGCGCGACCGCCCGGCCACGCTGCACGTCCGGCTCGACGGGCCGCTCGAGCAGCGGGTGGCCCGCGCCGCCCGCGACGCCGGCATCGACGTCGAGCGGGCCCGCAAGCGGCAGAAGCGCGAGGACCAGGTGCGCGCGGACATGTCCCTCGACCTCTACGGCTGGGACCCGCGCGAGGTCGACCACTACGACCTGGTCCTCAACACCGGGCTGCTCGACCTCGACACCTGCGTGGCGATCGTCGTCGCCGCCGCGCGCCTCAAGGCCGCCGGGCCCGGTGCGGCCGGGGGCTGAGCGCCCGGGGGCGGGCGCTCAGCGGTGCCCCGCGCCCGGGCGCAGGCGCAGGCCGCGCGGGGTCGGGCCGAACCCGGCGGCGTCCAGC
>NZ_VUKF01000041.1 GCF_009193185.1 Georgenia thermotolerans
AACACTCCGGGAAATCCGGCGTTTCTACCGCTGCTCCTACCGGGATTAGCCGGTTAAGAGAGGCCGGTAGGGCCTCGTGTACTTGTGCTTGACGTCGGCGTCGGTCAGGACGGCGTTGAAGATCTTGGAGCGGTAGCACGAGCCGTTGTCGGTCAGGACCCGCTCGACGCGGATGCCGCGGGCGGCGAAGTGGTCCAGGGCCCGGGTCATGAACGCCGCCGCGGTCTCCTTGGTCTCGTCGGTCAGGATCTCGGAGTAGACCAGGCGGGAGTGGTCGTCCTGGGCGTGGTGGAGGTAGGCGTAGCCCAGGTTCGGCCGGCCGGGGACTTTCCGGGGCCGGCCCTGGTCACGGTGCGCGGAGCTGTTGCGTCCGCCGGCGGCACGGCCGAGCACGCGGTGCCCGCCGCCGTCGGGGATGCGGCCGAGCTTCTTGATGTCGACGTGGATCAGCTCCCCGGGCTTCTCGCGCTCGTAGCGCACGACCTTGCGGCGCCTGGCGCGGATCGGGGCGCCGGTGGCCGGGTCGACCCAGCGCAGCGGTGGGCAGCCGTAGCGGGTCAGGATCCGCTGGACCGTGGAGACGTTCAGGCCCAGGTGGTAGGCGATGTGCTGCGGTCCCCAGCGCCGGGACACCCGCAGGTTCACCACCCGCCGCTCGGTGCGCCCCGGGGTGCGGTGCGGGCAGGACCGGGGCCGGCTGGAGCGGTCGGCCAGGCCCGCCTCGCCCTCCTCGCGGTAGCGCCTGGCCCACCGCTGGGCGCAGGTGACCGAGACGTTGAACCGCTCCGCCGCCCGCCGCAGCGGCCAGCCGTCCTCCACGACGCACCGGGCTAGGCGCAGACGGCCCAGTGGGGTCAGCGGGGCGTTAGCGTGGGACACGAGGACCTCCGTGGTGGTGCAGATGCCTAGACAGCTCCACACCTACCCGGAGGTCCTCACCCGTTCAGGGAAACCGTCCCGGCGTGTCCACAACGTCCCGGGTCAGTACACCTAGCCGGGGCGCCCGGCCGCCGGGCGGCGTGGCTGCTCACCCCTCGGGACCGGCCCCGTGCGGGCACCCGCGGGCCGTTTACCCTGCAGGGGTCCCCCTTTTCTCACTGGAGCACCTCCATGCCTGACGCCCCCCGGCCCGCACCGGCGTCCACCCCCGACCTCCGCACCCCCGTCCGGCGACTCGCCGTCGTCGGCAGCAGCGGGGGCAACCTGTACAGCCACGGCGGGGATGAGCCGCTGCGCCTGGTCGAGGAGATCCGCCGCCAGGCCCGCGCGGGCGGCTTCGAGGTGACCACGCTTCAGCTCGTCGCGGCCCGGGCCTCCATGGACGGCGCCGGCGAGGACACCCCGGCCGAGCTGCTCGAGCTGCGCGACGGCGCGGTGACGGTCACCGCCCGCGGCACGCTGGCCGAGGTCAACGCGGCGGCCGCCGCGGTGGACGCCGCACTGGCCGAGGCGGTCGGGCGCGGCGAGGTCGACGCCCTCGTGCTGGTCAGCGCCGACCCCTCCGGCGTCAACGCCGCCGCGGTGGGCGCCGCCGTCGCGGCGCAGCTGCCGGCGGCCGGCACCGGCGGGTCCTCGATCGCGGCCGCGCAGGCGCTGGGGCTGCAGCTGGTCGCGGCGTCGGGCACGACCGGCTCGACGAGCACCACCCGGGCCGTCTCCTACATCGCCGGCCTCGCCCGGCACTTCGGCCACCGCTACCGCCCGGCCCTCGGCTCGGCGGAGACCCCGGCCGCCGCCGGCTCGCCGTGGCGGCGCATCTCCGTGCGCGGGATCATGGTCGGCTCGCTGCCGGCGTTCATCGCCCTCGCGCTCGTCCTCGCCGTGTCGAAGGTCCCCGGCCTCGGCGCGCTCACCCCCGTCTTCGACGCCCTGATCGCCGGGCTGCCGGTCGTCGTCGCCGCCGTCGCCGCCCGCCGGGTCTCCGGGCTCGGCGAGGTCGGCCTGGTCGCCGGCGTCGTCGCCGGCGTGCTGTCCACCGACGGCGGCATCATCGGCGGCCTGGTCGGCGGCATCCTCGCGGGTGCCGGGGTGTCCTACCTGCTGCGCTGGACGCTGGGCCACCGCTTCCCGGTGACGACGGCGAACATCGTCGCCGGCGGCCTGTCCGGCCTGGTGGCCGGGCTGCTGGTGTTCCTCGCGCTCGCCCCGGTGACGGCGGCGCTGGGGGAGGGCGTCAAGGACGCCATCGGCTTCCTCGTCGACCTCAACCCGCTGCTCGCCGGCGCCGTCGCCGGCCTCGTCATCTGGCCGGCGATCATGGGCGGGGTCTACCACGCCGCGATCCTGCCGCTGGTGCTGCTGGAGATGGGCGAGAAGGGGCACAGCTTCTTCGGCGCCGTCGACATGGTCAGCCTGGTCATGGTCTCCCTGGGCATCACCCTGGCCAACGCGGTGCGGCCGCGCAGCTCCGGGGAGCGGGCGCTGGCGGCGTCCGGCGCCGCGGTGAACTTCGGCTTCGGCACCTTCGTCGAGGCGTCCTACCCGTTCATGTTCGCCGACCGCAAGGTGCTGGCGGTCGCGCTCGGCTCGGCCACCCTGGGCGGGCTCGTCGTCGGGGCGACGGGCGCCGAGGCGACGGCGTACCTGCCCGCCGTGGTCGCGCCGTTCGTCGCCACGAACACGGTGGGCATGGTGCTCTCGATGCTCGTCGGCGCCGTGGTGCCGTTCGTCGCGGTGCTGATGCTCAACGTGCGTCACAACCGCCGTGTCCGCACGGCGGACGCGTCGACCGCGAGCGTGGCCGCGGCTGACTCCGTTCGTCAGGGGGCGTAGCCGCGAGGGCCCCTAGCCGAAAACTGCGTACGGATATGCCGTACTGGGCTTTCGGCTAGGGGGCCATCGCCGTCCCCCACCGGCGAGCACCTCGCGACGGGCCTCAGGCCGGTCGCGGGGCGTACATGATCACCGCGACCCCCGCGAGGCAGACGAGGGCGCCGATGACGTCCCACCGGTCGGGGCGGAAGCCGTCGACGAGCACGCCCCACGCGAGGGAACCGGCGACGAACACCCCGCCGTAGGCGGCGAGGATGCGGCCGAAGTTCGCCTCGGGCTGCAGGGTGGCGACGAACCCGTAGAGGCCCAGGGCGATCGCGCCGGCACCGACCCAGATCCACCCCTTGTGCTCGCGCACGCGTTGCCAGACCTGCCAGGCGCCGCCGATCTCGAAGAGGGCGGCGATGGCGAAGAGCAGGATGGAACGCAGCGGCACGGGGGTCTCCTTGTTCGTTTGCGGCGACGCTATCGGGCGCCGGCCGGCGAGGACGCCTCTGACGTCTCGCGCCCGACTTGACGCCTCGCGCCCGACTTGACGTCTCGCGCCCGACTTGACGTCTCGCGCCCGACTTGACGTCTCGCGGGTGGTCGGGGAGGGGGAGTCAGAGGAGCTCGTCGACGAGGTCGACGTACTGCAGCAGGTGGCGGTCGCTGAGGAACTCGCGGCGGACCCGGTCGTGGGCGGCCTGCCCGAGCCGCTCGGCGAACGCCGGCTCGGCGAGCAGCCGCGCCACGCACGTCATCACCCCGTGCAGGTCCGTGGGGTCGGGCACGAGCAGCCCGTTCGTGCCGTCGGTGATCTGGTCCTGGATCCCGCCCACCGCCGTGGCCACCACCGGCCGGCCCTTCCACAGCGCCTCGGTCACCGTCAGCCCGAAGCCCTCGGCCAGGCTCTTCTGCACCACGACGGCGGCGTGGCGCTGCAGGGCGTTGACGAGCAGCGCGTTGTGCTCCCGGTCGCCGGTGGGCAGGCACGCCACGTGCGCGCGGGCCCGTACCTGCGGCTCGAGGCCCTGCCAGATCTCCAGGCACCCGTCGAGCACGTCCGCCGCGGCGCTGTCGTGCGGGGCGACGGCGGCACCGGCCAGCAGCAGGTGGACATCCTCGGGCAGCTCGTCGAACCCCTCGGCGAAGGCGATGAGCACCCCGCTCATGTCCTTGAGCCGGTCCCACCGCGAGACCTGCAGCACGGTGCGGGCTCCGGGCGGGACCGGGCCGCCGGCCCGCATGGCGCCGTCGGCGGGCTCCGCGGGCCGGTCCGCGCCGTCCGCGCCCTGCTCCGCCACGGCTGCGCCGCCCACCAGGCCGGCGTCGGCGAGCAGGCGGGAGACCGCGGTGGGGTCGAGCCGGCGGTTCTTGGGCGAGAGCGGGTCCACCGACGGGGCGATGACCCGCACGGCGTCCGCCTCGAGGAACCCGGGCCGGTAGGTCGGCCGGGAGAGCACCACCCGGTCGGCCTGGGCGACGGCCGGCTCGAGGAACGCCCAGGCCCGGTCGAGGATCCCGTCGGGGGCGTCGGTGCCGAGGTGGCAGCGCCAGATCACCCGGGCGCCGCGACGGCGCATCCCCGGCGCCAGCCCGGCGGTGGCCGGGTCGTGCAGGAGGACGACGTCGCCGGAGGCGACCGACTCGCGCACCTCCTCGAGGTTGGCGCCCAGGACCCGGTCGTAGTGCGCCATCTCCTCGGGCCCCAGCTCGCCGCCGTCCCCGGGGTCGGCGTGCATGACCGCGTGCAGCCGGGCGGCGATCCGGAAGAACTCCGCGTCGCCGTCGAGCACGAGCCAGCGGGCGTCCACCCCGCCGTCGCGCGCATAGGGCAGCATCGTGCGGAGCAGCTCGCCCACCCCGCCGCCCTCGGCGGCGCTGACGTTCCACACCGTGCGCCCGGCCAGGAGCCGCCGCGCGCGCTCCTCCCCGGCGGTGAGCCGGCGGGCGGCGACCTCGTCGAGCTCGGCGGCGAGCGCCGCCAGCGGCGCCGCCGAGACCTCCACGGTCCTCATGCCCCCGATCCAACCCCCGGAGAGCGGATCGCGCGAAAGATTCGGAGGGCGCCGCCGAGGAGGGGCGCGGCGCAACGGCCCGCCGAGGGGCGCCGCGCAGGGCTGTCACCGACGGGCGTGGCACCGCGTGGCAGCGGGGCCCATGACGCACGTCACCGCTGCGCCGGACGCCCCCGGAGCCCCGGTCTCGCGCGGGTTACCCTGGCGCGAGCACGGGCCCCGACGCACGGAGGAATCATGACCAGCGTGGCCGAGCACCTGCCGGACACCGTCGAGCACGCGGCGGCGACGCCCGACGTGGAGCTGCCCTACCGGGAGCTGGGCCTCAAGCCCGACGAGTACGACCGCATCGTGGAGATCCTCGGCCGGCGCCCCACCGCCGCCGAGCTCGCCATGTACTCGGTGATGTGGTCCGAGCACTGCTCCTACAAGTCCTCCAAGCGGCACCTGCGCCAGTTCGGCGAGAAGACCACCGAGGCGATGCGCGAGCACCTGCTGGTGGGCATCGGCGAGAACGCCGGCGTCGTCGACATCGGCCAGGGCTGGGCCGTGACCTTCAAGGTCGAGTCGCACAACCACCCGAGCTTCGTCGAGCCCTACCAGGGCGCGGCCACCGGCGTTGGCGGCATCGTGCGCGACATCATCTCCATGGGCGCCCGCCCGGTCGCCGTGATGGACCAGCTGCGCTTCGGCGCCGTCGACCACCCCGACACCGCCCGCGTGGTCCACGGCGTGGTCGCCGGCGTGGCCGGCTACGGCAACTGCCTGGGGCTGCCCAACATCGGCGGCGAGGTCGACTTCGACCCGTCCTACCAGGGCAACCCGCTGGTCAACGCGCTGTGCCTGGGCGTGCTGCGCCACGAGGACATCCACCTGGCCAACGCCTCCGGCGCCGGGAACAAGGTGGTCCTCTTCGGCGCCCGCACCGGCGGCGACGGCATCGGCGGCGCCTCCATCCTCGCCTCGGAGACCTTCGAGGACGGCGTGCCGGCCAAGCGGCCCAGCGTGCAGGTGGGCGACCCCTTCATGGAGAAGGTGCTCATCGAGTGCTGCCTGGAGCTCTTCGCCGCCGGGGTGGTCGAGGGCATCCAGGACCTGGGGGCCGCCGGCATCTCCTGCGCCACCTCCGAGCTGGCCTCCAACGGCGACGGCGGCATGCACGTCGACCTCGAGAAGGTGCTGCTGCGCGACCCCACGCTCACCGCCGGCGAGATCCTCATGAGCGAGTCCCAGGAGCGCATGATGGCCGTCGTCCGGCCGGACCAGCTCGAGGAGTTCCTCGCCATCACCGCCAAGTGGGACGTCGAGACCGCCGTCATCGGCGAGGTTACCGGCACCGGCCGGCTGACCATCGACCACCACGGGCACCGGATCGTCGACGTCGACCCGCGCACCGTCGCCCACGAGGGCCCGGTGTACGACCGGCCCTACGCCCGCCCCGCCTGGCAGGACGCCCTCAACGCCGACACCGCCGCCGCGCTGCCGCGCCCGGGCACCGGCGAGGAGCTGCGCGCGCAGGTGCTGGCGCTGGTCGCCTCCCCGAACCTGGCCTCCAAGGCCTGGGTGACCGACCAGTACGACCGGTACGTGCAGGGCAACACCGCCCTGGCCCAGCCCGACGACGCCGGCGTGGTCCGGGTGGACGAGTCCACGAACCTCGGCGTGGCCCTGGCCACCGACGCCAACGGCCGCTTCACCAAGCTCGACCCCTACGCCGGCGCCCAGCAGGCCCTCGCGGAGGCCTACCGCAACGTGGCCACGGTCGGGGCCCGCCCGCTCGCGGTCACCGACTGCCTCAACTTCGGCTCCCCGGAGGACCCGGACGCCATGTGGCAGCTGGTCCAGGCCACCACCGGCCTGGCCGACGCCTGCCAGGAGCTCGGCGTGCCGGTCACCGGCGGCAACGTCTCCCTCTACAACAGCACCGGCGAGCCCGGCCGCGTCGACTCCTCGATCAACCCCACCCCGGTCGTGGGCGTGCTCGGGGTGCTCGACGACGTGCGCCGCGCCACGCCGTCGGGCTGGACGAGCGAGGGCGAGGCCGTGCTCCTGCTCGGCGCCACCGCCGCCGAGCTGGACGGGTCCGCCTGGGCCGACACGGTCCACCAGCACCTGGGCGGCCGGCCGCCGCGGGTGGACCTGGGCGCCGAGCGGGCCCTGGCCGAGGTGCTGGTCGCCGCCGGCACCGAGCGGCTCGCCCGCGCCGCGCACGACCTGTCCACCGGCGGCCTGGCCCAGGCCCTCGCCGACGCCGTGCTGCGGTACGGGGTGGGCGCGACCGTGGACCTCGACGACGTCGCCGGCCGCGACGGCGTCGACCGCGCCACGCTGCTGTTCGCCGAGACCGGAGCCCGGGCGCTCGTGGCGGTGGCGCCCGACCGCGAGGCCCAGATGGTGGACCTGTGCGCCGCGCACGGGGTCCCGGTCGCCAGGATCGGTACGACGGGCGGCGACGCGCTCACCGTCACCGGGGCGTTCACCCTGCCCCTGACGGAGCTGGCGGAGGCCTCGGCAGCGACCCTGCCTCGGCACTTCGGTTGACCGTCGCGGGCGCGACGTCACGCGTGGCGCCGCACGTCAGGTGCTGCGCGAGGCGTCACCCTCGTCCCGAGACGGCAGCTGCGGCGCGACGTGTCGCGTTCGTCACCGGACGTGCGTCCGGCCCGGGTCCGCGGCGCGACGAAATGGCTGACCGGCGCGGATGCGCCCGGCTGCGCGGCATGCCGTCGCCCCTGCGGGCGTGACGACGCCGCCACCGACGGGCCGTAACATCTTCACCCGACCCCAGACTTAGGAAGGCCCCACCGTGCACGACGATCTCCAGGACGTCTACGACAAGGTGCTGCGCCGCAACCCCGGCGAGCCAGAGTTCCACCAGGCCGTCCGCGAGGTGCTGGAGACGCTTGGCCCCGTCGTGCGCAAGCACCCGGAGTACCGCGAGCTGTCCGTGCTCCAGCGCATCTGCGAGCCGGACCGCCAGATCATCTTCCGGGTGCCGTGGGTCGACGACCAGGGCGCCGTGCAGGTCAACCGCGGGTTCCGGGTGCAGTTCAGCTCGGCGCTCGGCCCCTACAAGGGCGGCCTGCGCTTCCACCCCAGCGTCAACCTGGGCATCGTGAAGTTCCTCGGCTTCGAGCAGATCTTCAAGAACGCCCTGACCGGCCTCGACATCGGCGGCGGCAAGGGCGGCTCGGACTTCGACCCGCACGGGCGCAGCGACCGCGAGATCATGCGGTTCTGCCAGTCGTTCATGACCGAGCTCTTCCGGCACATCGGCGCCGAGACCGACGTGCCGGCCGGGGACATCGGCGTCGGCGGCCGCGAGATCGGCTACCTCTTCGGGCAGTACAAGCGGCTGACCAACCGCTACGAGAGCGGGGTGCTGACCGGCAAGGGCATCGGCTGGGGCGGCTCGCTCGCGCGCACCGAGGCCACCGGCTACGGGGCGGTCATCTTCGCCGACCGCATGCTCTCGACCCGCGGGCAGGCGATGGAGGGCCAGCGCGTGGTCGTCTCCGGCTCCGGCAACGTGGCGATCTACGCGATCGCCAAGGCCCAGGAGCTCGGCGCGCAGGTGGTGACCTTCTCGGACTCCTCGGGCTACGTCGTCGACGAGGCCGGGGTGGACCTCGAGCTGCTCCAGCAGGTCAAGGAGGTCGAGCGCGGGCGCGTCTCCGACTACGTCGACCGCCGGCCGGGCGCCCGGCTCGTCCAGGGCGGCCGGGTCTGGGACGTGCCCTGCACCGTCGCGCTGCCCTGCGCCACCCAGAACGAGCTCGACCACCACGCGGCCGAGGTGCTCATCAAGAACGGCGTGGTCGCCGTCGCCGAGGGCGCCAACATGCCCTGCACGCCCGACGCCGTGGAGGCGTTCCAGCACGCCGGGGTGCTCTTCGGCCCGGGCAAGGCGGCCAACGCCGGCGGCGTGGCGACGTCGGCCCTGGAGATGGCGCAGAACTCCGCCCGCGACCCGTGGAGCTTCGCCAAGGTCGCCTCCAAGCTCGAGATCATCATGGAGCGCATCCACGACGAGTGCGCCTGCACCGCCGAGGAGTACGACGAGCCGGGCAACTACGTGCTGGGCGCCAACATCGCCGGCTTCCGGAAGGTGGCCGACGCCGTCATCGCCCACGGCATCCTCTGAGCCACCCGGCCGCGCCCGCGCGCGGCACCCGTCGCGGGCCCGGCAGCGCTGCTGCCGGGCCCGCGGCCGTGCGTAGGCTGGCCGCATGCTGTTCGCCTTCTCCGTCGCCCCGACCGTCTCCGACACCCCCGACGGCTCGGTGAGCGCCGCCGTCGCCGAGGCGGTGCGCATCGTGCGCGAGTCCGGCCTGCCCAACGAGACCACCGCGATGTTCACCACCGTGGAGGGGGAGTGGGACGAGTGCCTGGCGGTGATCAAGCGCGCCACCGAGGCCGTCGCCGCCGTCAGCCCCCGCGTCAGCCTCGTGATCAAGGCCGACATCCGCCCCGGCCACACCGGCCAGCTCACCGAGAAGGTCCGGCGCGTCGAGGAGCACCTGGGCGGCTGAGCCTCACGCCGCCGGCGGCACCCCCGCCGTGCGCCGGTGCCGGGCGCGCCGCACGGCGTCCGCCAGGGCGAGGACGAGCGCGATCGCGAACAGCCCGAGGGTGAAGCGCAGCCCGACGTTCAGCGCCGGGCCGTACCCGTGCGCGAGCGACCCCGGGCCGCCGTCGGCGGCGAGCGTGGCGAAGAAGACCGAGCTGATGATGGCGATGCCGACGGCGGCGCCGATGCGCTGGGTGGTCTGCAGCACCCCGCCGGCGGTGCCGCCCATGCGCACCGGCACGTCCTGCAACGTGAGTGTCTGGTTCGGGGAGATGACGGCGCCGTTGCCCAGGCCGGCGAGGGCCAGCCAGGCGCCCATCGTCAGCGCGGCGCGGGTCCCGTCGAAGCTGCCCACGGCGATGTCGACGGCGACGACGCCGGCCGACATCACCACGATCCCCACCACGATGGTCCAGCGCTGGAAGCGCTGCACGAGACGCCCGCTCAACGCGGCCGAGGCGCCGCTGACGAGCGCGAACGGCGTCTGGACGAGGCCCGCCTGCAGCGGCGAGAGCCCCAGCCCGAGCTGGAGGTAGAGGGTGCCGACGAGGAAGATGCCGGTGAACCCGGCGAAGTAGGCGGTGCCCACCGCGGAGCCGAAGGTGAAGCTGCGGTCGTGGGTCAGCTCGGCGGAGAGCACCGGGCTGTGCCCGGCGCGCTCGGTGCGCCGCTCCCACCACCAGAACACCGCGAGGAGGACGACGGCGACGCCCAGCAGCCACCACGGCGTGCCCCCCGTGCGGCTGCCGGCGAGGGAGATGAACGGCAGCATCACGCACAGCACGCTGGCGGCGACGAGCACGAGGCCGACGACGTCGATGCCGAGCCGGGCGCGCGGCGCCCGGGCCTCGGCCGGGCCGGGCAGGTGCCGCAGCGCGAGGACGATGAGCGCCACCCCGATCGGCACGTTGACGAGGAAGACCGAGCGCCACCCCTCCGCCTCGCCGAAGATCGCCAGCAGCCCGCCGCCGAGCAGCGGGCCCGTGGCCGTGGACACCCCGATGGTGGCCCCGAACAGGCCGAACGCCCGCGCCCGGTCCCGCCCGCTGAACAGCTGCTGGATGAAGCCGCTGACCTGGGGGTTGAGGACGCCGGCGCTGAGTCCCTGCACGATCCGGGTGAGCGCGAGCATCTCGGGGCTGACGGCCAGGCCGCAGGCGGCGGAGGCGATGACGAACGCGCCGAGCCCGAAGACGAAGACGCTGCGCCGTCCCAGCACGTCCCCGATCCGGCCGGCCGGCACCAGGGTGAGGCCGAAGGCGAGGGTGTAGCCCGCCACGATCCACTGCAGCTCGCTCGGACCGGCCGCCAGCGAGCGCTCCACCGAGGGCAGGGCCACGTTGACGATCGAGACGTCCAGCAGCGTCATGAATCCGGCGCCGAGGCAGACGGCGAAGGCACGCCACCGGGCACGCTCGGCAGTGACGTCGGTGCTGGGCATGCGTCCGGCGTGCCGGCCGGGGAACGAGGTCACCGCACTGGTGTAACAGGCCTCAGTGAGGCACGAGAACCGGACGGTTCCGGTGTCCTCCCGGCCACGGTTGGGTGAACAACCGGCGAGCGGGCGCGTCCTCCCGTTCCCCGGCGCCGGCGCGCACCTACGCTGCGGAACGATCTCGTCCGCATCCTGCAAGAGGACCCCATGACCCGCGATCCCTCCCGCCCGGCGCGCCTGCGCCCGCTCGCCGCGACGTGCGCCGTCACCGTCGCCGCCCTCGGCCTCGGCGCCCTGCCCGCCGGCGCGAACCCTCACGCCGACGGCTCCGTCACCCTCGACATCCTCGGCATCACCGACTTCCACGGCGCCCTCGCCCAGGCCCCGGCACTGGCCGGCCAGGTGGACGCGCTGCGCGCCGCCAACCCCGACACCGTGCTGGTCTCGGTCGGGGACAACATCGGCGGCTCCACCTACGCCTCGGCCATCCAGCAGGACACCCCGACCATCGACGTGCTCAACGCCATGGGTCTGGAGGCCTCCGCCGTCGGCAACCACGAGTTCGACCGCGGCTACGCCGACCTCGCCGGGCGCGTCGCCGACCGGGCCCACTGGGCCTACCTCGGCGCGAACGTCGAGGGGGAGAGCCCCGACCTCGCACCCACCCACGTGTGGACCTCGCCCTCGGGCGTGACCGTCGGCTTCGTCGGCGCCGTCACCGACGCCACCGCCGAGCTGGTCAGCGCCGCCGGCATCGCGGGCATCTCCTTCACCGACGAGGTGGCCGCCGTCAACGCCGCCGCCGCGGACCTCTCCGACGGCGACGAGGCGAACGGCGAGGCCGACGTCGTCGTCGCGCTCGTCCACGAGGGGGCCACCGACGCCCTCGTCACCGGGCTGGGCGGCGACGTGGACGCGTTGTTCACCGGGCACACCCACGCCGTCGTGGACCTCGACGACCGCGACATCCCGGTGATCCAGGGCGGAGCGTCCGGCGCCAACCTCTCGCGCGTGAGCCTCACCTACGACCCGACCACCGACGCGGTGGTCGGCGCCTCGAGCGCCAACATCGCCATCGACGCCAAGAGCCCGGTGCGCGATGCCGAGGTCCAGGGGATCGTCGACCGCGCCCTCGCCGACGCCGCCGTCCTGGGCCGGCAGCCGGTCGGCACGGTCGCCGGCGCCTTCGACCGCGCGACCAACAGCGGCGCGGACACCGGCGCCAACCGCGGCGCCGAGTCGCCGCTGGGCAACCTGCTCGGCGAGGTCGCCCAGGCCACCGCCGCCGCGATCGGCCTCGAGGCCGACTTCGGCATCATCAACCCCGGCGGCATCCGCGCCGACCTCGACGCCGACGACGACGGCACGGTCACCTATCAGGAGGCCTTCGACGTCCAGCCCTTCGGCAACACCATCGGCACCATCGACCTCACCGGGGCCCAGGTGGTGACGATGCTCGAGCAGCAGTTCCAGCCCGGCGCGTCCCGGCCGGTGCTGCGCCTGGGCCTGTCGGACGAGCTGGAGTACGTCTACGACCCCACGGCCGCCCACGGCGAGCACATCACCGCCGTGTACGTCGACGGCGCCCCGCTCGACCCGGCCGCGACCTACACCGTCGCGTCCAACACCTTCCTCCTCGGCGGCCAGGACGGGTTCGAGGTCTTCACCGAGGGCACCAACCTCACCGAGACCGGCATCGTCGACGTCCAGGGCCTCATCGACTACCTCGCGGCCCACCCCGGCCTGGTGCCCGACCTGGCCCAGCGCTCGGTCGGCGTGACCAGCCGTGGCGCGCTGACGGCCGACGCGCCGGCCACCCTGGAGCTGTCCTCGCTGGCCTTCACCGCCTCCGAGCCCGCACCGCCAACGGTGAGCGTCTCCCTCGACGGCTCCGTCCTCGCCACCGCGCCGGTGGACGCGACCGTCACGCCGAACACCGACGAGACCGGCACCGCCACCGTGACGTTCACGCTCCCGAAGAAGCTCGCGGCCGGGTTCGACGACCTGGTCATCACCACCGACGCCGGCACCGCGATCGCCTACCCGGCCGCGGTGGACGGGCGGATCCCGCCCGGCCACCGCGTCGAGCACCCGGGCCAGGGCAACGTGCCCGACCACGTCCGGACACGGTGGGCCGAGCGCGCCGCCCGCTGACCTCGCACGACCGCCCCGGCCCCGGCCAGCACCGCGCTGCCCGGGGCCGGGGCGTCTCTGCCTCCGCTGCCCGTCCCGAATTCCTTCCGCGCGTGGGTGGTTGCCGCTACGGTCTGCCCCACCCGAGCGAGAGGAACGACATGTCCAGACGACGAGGTCTGCGCGCGAGAACGGTGGCGGCGACGGCGGGGCTCGCCCTCGCCTCGGTTGCGCTGGTCGCCGGCGGCGCGGCCGCCGCACCGGCGAACGACAAGCCCCGCCCCGGCGACGTCGAGGTCCAGCTGCTGGCCTTCAACGACTACCACGGCCATCTCGAGTCGGGCACTCCCGGCACGATCGGCACGACCGCGGCCGGCGGCGCGGAGTTCCTGGCCACCCACCTCGCCCAGCTGCGCGAGGGGCACCGCAACTCGGTCACCGTGGCGGCCGGGGACCTCATCGGCGGCTCGCCGTTCCTCTCCGGGCTCTTCCACGACGAGCCGTCGGTGGAGTCCCTCAACGCCCTCGGCCTGGACGTCTCCGGCGTCGGCAACCACGAGTTCGACGAGGGGGTCACCGAGCTGCTGCGCATGCAGAACGGCGGGTGCCACCCGGTGGACGGCTGCTACTTCCCCGACGCCCCCTACGCCGGCGCCGACTTCCAGTGGCTCGCGGCCAACGTCCGCAACGACCAGACCGGCAAGACCCCGCTCCCGCCCTACTGGGTGCAGAAGTTCCAGGGCGCCAAGGTCGGCTTCATCGGCATGACCCTCGAGGGCACCGACGCCCTCGTGGCCCAGTCCGGCATCCAGGGCTGGAAGTTCCGCGACGAGGTCGAGACCGCCAACGCGCTGGTGCCCGAGCTCAAGAAGCAGGGCGTCGAGGCGATCGTCGTGCTCCTGCACGAGGGCGGCGCGCAGACCGGCACCTACGACCAGTGCGCCGGCATCTCCGGGCCGGTGGTGGACATCGCCAAGAACCTCGACCCCGAGATCGACGTGCTCCTGACGGGGCACACCCACCAGGCGTACAACTGCTCCATCCCGGACCCCGACGGCGTCCCGCGCCGCGTCACCTCCGCCGCCTCCTTCGGCCGGGTCGTCTCCGAGATCAACCTCACCATCAGCCGGACCACCGGCGACGTGCGCCGCGACACGGTCACGGCCACCAACCACGTCGTCACCCAGGACGTCGCGCGGGCGCCCGAGCAGACCCGGATCATCGACAAGTGGAAGGGCCTGGCCGACACGGTGGGCAGCTCCGAGGTGGGCCGCATCACCGCCGACATCCGCCGCCAGTACGAGGCGGGCGGGTCGGACAACCGCGGTGCCGAGTCCGACCTCGGCAACATGATCGCGGACTCCCAGCTGCGGGCCACCCAGGCCAACGGCGCCCAGATCGCCCTCATGAACCCTGGCGGCCTGCGCGCCGACCTGCTCTACGCCCGCTCCGGTGCCGAGACCACCGACGGCGTGGTCACCTACGCCGAGGCGTTCAACGTCCAGCCGTTCGGCAACCTGCTGAGCACCATCCCGATGACGGGGGACCAGCTCCACCGGATCCTGCTCCAGCAGTGCCAGCCGCGCTACCTCCACCTCGGGGTGTCCGCCGGCTTCACCTACGACGTGAGCCGGCAGCTCGACGGGCGCGTGTGCACCCCGGGCAGCATCGAGGTGACGAACATGCGGCTCAACGGGGTGCCGATCGACCCGGCCGCGACCTACATGGTGACGGTGAACAACTTCCTCGTCGACGGCGGCGACGGCTTCACGGTCTTCCGCGAGATCGACCCGGCCCTGCGGGTCGGCGCGGGCATCGACCTCGACGCCCTCAACGCCTACCTCCGCACCCAGGGCCCGATCGCCCCGCCCGGGACCGACAGGGTCAACGAGCTGGCGTAGCGCTCCTCGGTGGGGCCGGGCCGGTGCCGGCCCGGCCCCACCCGCGGCGCGGGTTACCGTGGTGGCGTGCCCCCACGCCGCCGCATCGATCCCTCCGACGGGCTGGCCGCCCTGGGCCGCTGGGCCGCCGGTCGGGACGGCGGCGCCGACGGCGACCTGCCGGCCACCGTCGTGCGCACCGCCGTCCGCTTCACCCTCGAGGAGCTCGCCGTGAGCTCGCCGGGCAACAGCGTCGAGGTGCGCGTGCCGCCCGCCGGTGCCGTGCAGGCCATCGCCGGACCGCGCCACACCCGCGGGACCCCGCCCAACGTCATCGAGACCGACCAGGAGACCTGGCTGGCGCTCGCCACCGGCGTGCTGACGTGGGAGGAGGCCGTGGCCTCCGGGCGGGTGCACGCCTCGGGCATCCGCGCGGACCTGAGCCCGGTTCTCCCGCTCGTGCGCCACCCAGGTAGGTTCGCCCGGTGACCAGCTCCACCCCCGACCCCCGCCGGGGCGACGGCGAGCCCGAGGTGCCCGCCCAGCCGCCGGCCCACGCCGCGCCCGCCGGCGGCCGGCCTGTCCCCAGCGAGACCCCCGCCGCCGACCAGCCTGTCCCGGCGGAGACCTCCGCCGCCGCGCCTCCGCCCGGGGCGCCTTCCGGCGCCGAGCCCGCCGCCGCCGAGCCTCCGGCCGGCGCGCCTCCTGCCGCCGAGTCGGCGGGCACCGAGCCCGCCGCCGAGCCCGAGTACCGCGTGGCCGATCTCGTCGACCGGTCCACCGTGCGCCGCGCCCCGCGCTTCGGCCGCTTCGTGCTGGCCGGGATCCTCGTCGGCGCGGTCGTCTCGGCCGGCCTCGCCGTCCTCTCCCCGTCGGACCACCTGGCCCGTTCGGACCTGTTCTGGCTGCTCTTCCTGTCTCTCGGCGCCGCCGGCGCCCTGGCCGGTCTCGGCGTCGCGGTCTTCCTGGACCGCCGGTCGTGGGAGCAGCGTGCCTCCCGCACGGGCGCCCGCCCGGCACCGGGTGGGCCCGTGCCGGGTGCGGTGGCACCGGGCGGCCCCGCGGCGGCCGGCCCGGTGGACACCGGCCCGGCGGCGGAGGAGGCCGCGGGCGCCGCGGGCCCCGGGAGCGACAGCCACACGACCGAGGGCGGCACGACGGAGGGCGGCACGCCGGACGGGTCCGGCCCACCGGACGCGGGGCGACCGCGCCGGTCCTAGGGTGCGGACGTGCCCTGCCGCCAGCTGCGCCTGCCCGCCGCCACGCCGTCCGAGGTCCACCACGCCCTGACCGGCCTGCGCGAGGAGCTGGGCATCGCGCCCGGCTTTCCCGCCGACGTGCTCGCCGAGGCCGAACGGGCGGCGGCCGAGGCCGAGCCGCCGTCGGCGGACGCCACCGACGTCCCCTTCGTCACCATCGACCCACCCGGTTCGCGGGACCTCGACCAGGCGGTCCACATCGACGCCGACGGCGACGGGTTCCTGGTCCGGTACGCCATCGCCTCCCTCGCCACGTTCGTCGCCCCGGGCGGTGCCGTCGACCGGGCGGCGCACGAGCGCGGCGTCACCGTCTACGGCCCGGCCGGCTCCTACCCGCTGCACCCGCCGGCGCTGAGCGCCGGCGCCGCCAGCCTGCTCGAGGGGCAGGAGCGCCCGGCGTACGTGTGGTCCCTGCTCGTCGGACCCGACGGCGCGCTGCGCGGCGCCGAGGTCGTGCGCGCCCGGGTCCGCTCGCGCGCCCGCCTGACCTACGCCGAGGTCCAGGCGGCCGTCGACGGCGGGGCCGCCCTGCCAGACGGTGCGCCCGCCGAGCTGCCCGCCCTCCTGCGCACCGTGGGCCGGTTGCGCCAGGAGCGCGAGCGGGCCCGCGGCGGGGTCTCGCTGGACATCCCCGAGCAGGAGGCGGTCCGGGCCGACCACGGCTACGTGCTGCGCTTCCGGGCGACGCTGCCGGTGGAGGGATGGAACGCCCAGATCTCCCTGCTGACCGGCATCGCGGCGGCTCGGATGATGCGTGCGGCGGGGGTGGGCATCGTGCGCACGCTGCCGGCCGCCGACCCCCGCGACGTCGCCCGGCTGCGCCGCACCGCCCGCGCCCTGGAGATCCCCTGGCCGGCCGAGACGTCCTACGGGGAGCTGCTGCGGCGCCTGGACTCCGGCGTGCCGGCGCATGCCGCGTTCCTCACCGAGGCCACCACGCTCTTCCGCGGCGCGGGCTACCTCGCCTTCGGCGCGCCGGGCACCCCCGACGCGGCCGACGTCCCGGCGGGCGAGGCCCGCCACGCCGCCATCGGCGCGGAGTACGCCCACGTGACCGCGCCGCTGCGCCGGCTCGTGGACCGCTACGGCCTGGAGGTGTGCCTCGCCCACAGCACCGGCGCGCCCGTGCCCGCCTGGGTGCTCGACGCCCTGCCCCGTCTCGCAGGGACCATGACGAGCACCACCCGCCGCGCGAACGCCTTCGAACGCGGGGCGCTGGACGCCCTCGAGGCGCTCGTCCTGGAGGGACGGGTGGGGGAGCGGTTCGCCGGTGTCGTCGTCGATCTCGACGGCGAGCGCACCGGCCGCGGCACCGTGGTGCTGCGCGAGCCGGCCGTGCGCGCCCGGGTCGAGGGCGAGACCCTGCCGCTGGGCGAACCGGTCGAGGCCCGGCTGGCCGAGGCCGACGTCGCCGCCCGGCGCGTGCGCTTCACCGTTCCCTGAGCACCTCGGGATCCTTGAGCCCACACGACGGGCGGGCACGGGGCGGCGGCGCGACACTGTCGCCGTGGAGGGCTGCGGCGCGGCAGTACCGGTGGGCGAGGCGCCCGGGGAGGGCAGGGCCCGCCTGGGCCCGAGCACCGCGCGGCCCCGTCGGTCCCGGGCGGCGGGGCCGACTGCCGCCCTGCTCGCGGCCGCGGGCCTGCTCGGCGGCTGCGCGACCCCCGGCGGCCTGGCCGGGAACCTCTCTCAGGCGGCCTCGCAGGCCTCCTCCTCGGCCGCCAGCTCCGCCCTCGGGCTGGAGCTGTACCTCGACGGCCGCACGACGGCCACCGTCGCCGACGTCACCCTCATCGACATGGCCCGCCAGGTCTCCACGGCCCAGGACGCCGCCAGCCAGCAGGTGGTCGCCGGCGGCGACGAGCTGAAGCTGCGCGACGACGTCACGGGCGCCATCACCGCGGTGGGCGACGAGATCGACCAGGCCCGCGCCCTGGTGGCCGGCGCCGTGCCCGCCGAGGAGGGGCCGGCCCTCGTCACGGACCTGCAGGCCCGGGCCGGCGCCCTGTCGGACACCGCCGACCGCCTCGAGAAGGCGGCCGGATGAAGCGCCTTCTCGGACTCGCCCTCGGCATCCTCACCGCGATCGGCGGCTTCGTCGACATCGGGGACCTGGTGACCAACGCCGTCGTCGGCTCGCGGTTCGGGCTCTCGCTGGTGTGGGTGGTCGTGGTCGGGGTCGTCGGCATCTGCCTCTTCGCCGAGATGTCGGGGCGGGTGGCCGCCGTCAGCGGCCGCGCCACCTTCGAGATCATCCGCGAACGGCTCAGCCCCCGGATGGCGCTGGCCAACCTCACCGCCTCGTTCCTCATCAACCTCCTCACCCTCACCGCGGAGGTGGGCGGCATCGCGCTCGCCCTGCAGCTGGCCAGCGACGTCCACCCTCGGCTGTGGATCCCGGTGGCTGCCTTCGCGGTCTGGCTGGTGGTCTGGCGGGTGAAGTTCTCCGTCCTCGAGAACGTCACGGGGGTCGTCGGTCTCACCCTCATCGTCTTCGCCGTGGCGATCTTCCTGCTCGCCCCGAACTGGTCGGAGCTGGCGAGCGGGCTCCGTCCGTCCGTGCCCGCCGGCGAGCCGGTGCCGACCTACTGGTACTACGCCGTCGCGCTGTTCGGGGCCGCGATGACGCCCTACGAGGTCTTCTTCTTCTCCTCCGGCGCCGTCGAGGAGCGGTGGTCGGTCAGGGACCTGGGCCAGGAGCGGCTCAACGTCTTCGTCGGCTTCCCCCTCGGCGGGCTGCTGTCCATCTCCATCGCCGTGTGCGCGGCCATCGTCCTGCTGCCTCGGGGCATCCGGGTGACCTCCCTGTCCGAGGTGGTCGCCCCGGTGGCCCTCGCCGGCGGCAAGCTCGCGCTCGCCGTCGTCATCGTCGGGATGGTGGCGGCCACGTTCGGCGCCGCGCTCGAGACTGCGCTGGCCGGCGGGTACACCGTCGCCCAGTTCTTCGGCTGGTCGTGGGGCAAGTTCCGCCGTCCCACCGAGGCCGCCCGCTTCCACCTGCTCGTCATCGTCACGCTGCTCGTGGGCGTCGGGGTGCTCATGACGGGCGTCGACCCGGTCAAGGTCACGGAGTACTCCGTGGTGTTCTCCGCCATCGCCCTGCCGCTGACCTACCTGCCCATCCTCATCATCGCGAACGACCCGCAGTACGTGGGCGACCACGTCAACGGCCGGTTCACCAACGCGCTCGGTCTGGTGTTCCTCGTCCTCATCGTGCTCGCCTCGGTCGCCGCCATCCCGCTCATGATCGTCACGGGGGCGGGCGCATGAGCCCGCGCCGGCGCGCGCGGCGTCTTCCCGCCCCGCCCCGCCCGGCGGGCCGGGTCCTCGACGCGCGCCTGCACCTGCTGGACCGGCAGGTGCTCGATGTCGACGACGTCCCGGTGACCACTGTCGACGACCTGGAGGTCGAGGGCGTCGAGCGCACCCGGGAGAAGGAGGCCGAACGCCCTCACGTCACCGCGCTGGTGACCGGGCCCGTGCTCGGCACCCGCATCTTCGGCGGCCGGCCGCCGGAGAACCGATGGATCCGGGTGCCCTGGTCGGACGTCAGCTCCGTCGACGTCGCCATCTCCCTCGGCGTGCCGGGCGAGGGCCTGGAGGCGACGTGGCGGGAGCGATGGGTGCGCGACCACATCATCCGCCGGATCCCCGGGGGCGGCCATGCTCCTCAGTGACCTCCTCGAGCTGCCGGTGCTCACGGCGGCGGGCGAGCGGATCGGCTACGTCAACGACGTGCGCTTCGTCCTCGACGGCCCGCCGGAGGGCGTGCTCGCCCGCCCCCAGCTCCACGGCCTGGTCGTCAGCCCCCGCCGCCGCGGCTCCTTCCTCGGCTACGAGCGCCGGGCCGTGGCCGCCCCGGCCCTCATCAACAGGTTCCTCACCTGGCGGCACGCCGGCAGCGTGCTCGTGCTGTGGCCGGAGGTGCGCCTGGTCGCGCCCGACGCCGTCCACCTGGCCGCCGGCTACCACCCCTACGACCCGGTGCTGTGAGCGGTGATCCGGCCGGCCGCGGCGGCCGGGACGACGCGCTGCGCCACCTGTCCCTCTCCCAGGCGCAGCAGGAGCAGGCGCGGGAGTTCACCGAGCCCGGGCACACCCTGCGCCGGTGGTTCGCCGAGGTGCTCGGCACCTTCTTCCTCGTCCTGGTGGCCGCGGGCGGGAAGGTGGTCGGCGCCGCCTCGGGCGGCGCGGTGGGGCGCAGCGCCGCCATCACGGCGCCAGGGCTCATGGTCATGGTCGTCATCCTGTTCATGGGCGCCACCTCCGGCGCCCACCTCAACCCCGCCGTGACGCTGGGGTTCGCGCTGCGGAGGGACTTCCCCTGGCGACGCGTGCCGGGGTACCTCGCCGCCCAGCTCGTCGGGGCGGTCGCGGCGGCGGGCGTGCTGCGCCTGACCTTCGGCCTGGCGGGCGACGTCGGTACGACCGCGGTGGGAGCCGGTTTCACCGTGACCCAGGCGCTGGTCACCGAGACCTTGCTCACCTTCGGCCTGGTCAGCACCGTGCTCGGGGCCTCCTCCGGGGCCCAGAACATCGGCACCTTCTCCGCCATCGCCGTCGGCGGCTACATCGTCCTCGCGGGGTTGTGGGCGAGCCCCGTCAGCGACGCGTCGATGAACCCCGCCCGGTCCATCGGCCCGGCCCTGGTCGCGGGGCGGTTCACGGACCTGTGGCTCTACGTCGCCGGGCCGCTGCTCGGCGCGGTGCTCGCCGTCGGGGCGGCCTACCTGCTGCGCGGCCCGGGCGGCGGGCCGACGGCGTCGACGGCCGCCCAGGGCCGGCCCCGGTAGGCCCGGCCAGGCAGCGGACCGCCCGGCGGGGCGGGCCGGGGCGTGTGCGACCATAGCCACGTGGCACGCGGTGACGGACGTCTTTCCCACGACCTGCTCCCCGGCGAGAAGGGCCCCCAGGACGAGTGCGGGGTCTTCGGGGTCTGGGCCCCCGGTGAGGACGTCGCCCGGCTGACCTTCTTCGGCATCTACGCGCTGCAGCACCGCGGGCAGGAGTCGGCCGGCATCGCCACCTCCGACGGGGAGAAGATCCTCGTCTACAAGGACATGGGCCTGGTCTCCCAGGTCTTCGACGACCGGGCGCTCGAGCCGCTCAAGGGGCACATCGCCGTCGGGCACGTGCGCTACTCCACCACCGGGTCCTCCTCCTGGGAGAACGCCCAGCCCACCCTCGGTCCCACCGCCGCGGGCACCGTGGCGCTGGGCCACAACGGCAACCTCACCAACACGAAGCTGCTCATGGACCTGGTCCAGGAGCGCTTCGGCAAGGACCTGCACGGCGAGCTCGGCCGCGGCTCCTCCACCGACACCGCCGTCGTCACCGCGCTGCTCGGCGGCACCGCAGCGGCGGGGGAGAGCCTGGAGGACGTCGCCATGGAGGTGCTGCCGCTGCTCGAGGGCGCCTTCTCCCTGGTCTTCATGGACGAGCACACCCTCTACGCCGCCCGCGACGCCCACGGCGTGCGGCCCCTGGTGCTGGGCCGGCTGCCGCGCGGCTGGGCTGTGGCCTCCGAGACGGCCGCGCTGGACATCGTCGGCGCCACCTTCGTCCGCGAGGTCGAGCCCGGCGAGCTGCTCGTCATCGACGCCGACGGGCTGCGCTCGCGCCACTTCGCCGAGCCCACCCCGCACGGGTGCGTCTTCGAGTACGTCTACCTCGCCCGCCCCGACACGAAGATCGCCGGGGTGCCGGTCAACGCCGCGCGCACCGAGATGGGCCGGGTGCTGGCGCGCGAGCACCCCGTGGACGCCGACCTGGTCATCCCCACGCCCGAGTCCGGCACCCCCGCCGCGATCGGCTACGCCCAGGCGTCCGGCATCCCCTTCGCCCAGGGCCTGGTGAAGAACTCCTACGTGGGGCGCACCTTCATCCAGCCCACCGACACGATCCGTCAGCTCGGCATCCGCCTCAAGCTCAACCCGCTGCGCGAGGTCATCGCCGGCAAGCGGCTCGTCGTCGTCGACGACTCGATCGTGCGCGGCAACACCCAGCGCGCGCTGGTGCGCATGCTGCGCGAGGCGGGGGCCGCGGAGGTGCACGTGCGCATCTCCGCCCCGCCGGTGAAATGGCCGTGCTTCTACGGCATCGACTTCGCCACCCGCGCCGAGCTCATCGCCAACGGCATGAGCACCGAGGAGATCCGCGAGTCCCTCGGCGCGGACTCGCTGGGCTACATCTCCCTCGAGGGCATGGTCGAGGCGACGACGGTGCCCCAGCAACGGCTGTGCACCGCCTGCTTCACCGGCGGTTACCCCATCCCCGTCCGCGGCGGCGCCACCGTCTCCGGCGCCGACGCCCCGTCCATCCCCGCGGCCGCGCCGGTCGCGGGCCCCGAGACGCCCGGCGTGCCGGGCCGGGCCGCCGGCGCGGACGCCGCCCCCGCCGTGACCACAGGAGTGCAGCCGTGACCGAGCAGACCCCCGACGTGCCGCTGACCTACGCCGCCGCCGGCGTGGACACCGAGGCGGGCGACCGGGCCGTCGAGCTGATGAAGGACGCCGTGCGCGCCACGCACACCCCGGCCGTCGTCGGCGGCGTGGGCGGCTTCGCCGGCCTCGTCGACGTCTCGGCGCTGCGCGGGTACCGCCGCCCGCTGCTCGCCACCTCCACCGACGGGGTGGGCACCAAGGTCGCCGTCGCGCAGGCGATGGACGTCCACCACACCATCGGCCACGACCTCGTCGGCATGGTGGTCGACGACATCGTGGTGGTCGGGGCGCGGCCGCTGCTCATGACCGACTACATCGCCACCGGCAAGGTGGTGCCCGAGCGCGTCGCGGACATCGTCCGCGGCATCGCCGAGGCGTGCGCCGTCGTCGGCACCCCGCTGCTGGGCGGGGAGACCGCCGAGCACCCCGGCCTGCTCGGCGAGCACGAGTACGACGTCGCCGGCGCGGCCACCGGGATCGTCGAGGCCGACGCGGTGCTGGGCGCCGAGCGCGTGCGCCCGGGCGACGTGCTCGTCGCCATGGCCGCCTCCGGCCTGCACTCCAACGGCTACTCCCTGGTGCGCCGGGTTCTCGACGTCGCCGGCTGGGGCTACGAGCGCGAGGTGCCCGAGCTGGGCCGGACCGTGGGGGAGGAGCTCCTCGAGCCGACCCGGCTGTACACCCCGGTGTGCCTGGACCTGGTCGACGACCCGGCGGTGGACGTGCACGCCCTCAGCCACGTCACCGGCGGCGGGCTCGCGGCCAACCTCGCCCGGGTGCTGCCCCGCGGCCTGCGCGCCGAGGTGGACGTGGCCAGCTGGGTGGTCCCGCCGGTCTTCGACCTCGTGCGCCGGCTGGGCAACGTGCCCTGGGCCGACCTGCAGAACACCCTCAACCTCGGCGTGGGCATGGTCGCCGTGGTGGCGCCGGGCAGCGCCGACGCCGCGCTGGCCGCCGTGCGCGCCCGGGGCATCGAGGCCTGGGTGCTCGGCGAGGTCGGCGAGGACGACGGCGCGACGGGCCCGGACGTGGTCCGCGGGACCAAGGGCGTCGACGGCGGCGCGGTGCGCCTGCGCGGCGAGTACCGCACGAGCTGACGGCGGCCGCGCCGTCCCGGCCGCGGCCACACTGCCATTCTGGCTGCGACCGTGGCGCCATTCTGGTTGTGACCGTGGCGCCATCGTGGTCGCGACCACGACGCGTTCAGCACGCGCGAGAGCATCCGCACGGCGAACCACCCGTGCCCCGCTCGGGGGCACGGGTGGTGAGCGAGCTGACCGACCTCGGACGAGATCCCTGCCGCCCGGCCGGGGCCGGTCGGCGGAGGGTCAACGGCTGGAGCGGATGTCCCAGTCGTTCTCGGCCTCGTCCCAGTCATCCGTGGCGGGGGGGATCCGGCCGTACTCGTCGTCTACGTCGTCAGTACGCGACGTGAGCTCCTTCTCGAGGGCTCGGTAGTCGGTCTCGGGGCTGAAGTACTTCAGCTTGCGAGCGACCTTCGTCTGCTTGGCCTTTTGACGGCCGCGCCCCATGGCGTCGACCCCCTCCAACGTAGAACCGGGGCAGGCACCCGAGGGTGCGGCCCCGTGTTTGTGGTCATGTGTGTGTCGTGGTGCCACGGTACATGGTCGGGGCACCCAACAGCCATTCCTGAAGGGGGCGTCGCGCTGTGGAGCCAGTCTCATCCGCCCGGCAGGTGAGCGGGAACGTCTCACGATGAGGTCGCCGGCGAGGTCCGGACCCCTGCGCCGCCGACGAGGCCCCGCCGCGGCGCACGAGGAATCTACGCGTCAAAAGTCCCGATTGTCGGGACCATGGGCCCGGGTCGGGGCACCGCCCGCGTGATTGGCTGGCGCTCAGCAGCGCGCGGCAGGGCGCGCACGAGCAACGCGGGAGGACTCCATGGCCACGATCGACGACACGGCCGAGCAGCTGCTCACGCCGTCGGAGGTGGCGGCCCGGTTCCGGGTCGACCCCAAGACCGTGACGCGGTGGGCGAACGCCGGGAAGCTGTCCTCCATCCGGACCCTCGGTGGGCACCGGCGGTTCCGCCGCAGCGAGGTCGAGGAGCTCCTCGCCGCCAGCGGGCTGGCCGAGGACCACCGCCACCCGGCGGCGTAGGCACGCCGCCGCAGGGCTGCCCCCGCGGCAGCCGGTGCCGCACCGGGCACCGCACGACCGACCGCCGGCCCCTCGGGGCCGGCGGTCGGTCAGTTGCTCGTGGGCGATCGCCCGCTCAGCGGCCCCGGCCGCGCGCCGCGGCCACGATGAGCAGCCCGAGGAACGCCACGGCGCCGCCGGCGACTGCGACCGCCTTGGGCTCGCCGGTGCGCACGTCGTCGGCGAAGGTGCGCGCCTTCTCGGTGGCGGCGGTGCGGGCCGCCTCCACCTGGGTGCGCGGGTCGAGCCGGTCGGACAGCTCGTTGACCGTGCGGGTCAGCTCGAGCCGGGTGCGGGCGAGGTCGGCCTCGATCTCCTGCGCGGTGCGCTTGCGCTCTTCGCTCACTGCTGGATCCCCTTCTTCACGGCGTCGAGGTCGTCCTTGAAGCCCTCCTGCGGGTTGGCATTGAACTGCTTCGAGGCGTCGATCCTGTTCTTGCCGAGCATCGCGGCGATCCCGGCGATGATGAGCAGGACCACGCCGACGATCAGCGCGGACAGCCACGCCGGCAGCACGGTGGCCAGCCCGAGCACGGCCGCGGCGAGCAGCACGCCCCCGGCGTAGAAGGCGACCAGGCCCGCCGCGCCCAGGAGGCCCGCTCCGGCGCCGAGCCGCTTGCCCTTCTCGGCGAGCTGGACCTGCGCGAGCTGGAGCTCGTCGCGCACGAGGCGGGAGAACTGCTCGGAGACGGTGGCGATCAGCTCGCCCACCGTGCGTCCCCTGCCCGGTCCCTCGACCCTCGTGGCCTCGACCACGGGGGTGGTCTGCTCTGCCGATGTACTCACGGCGATCGTCTCCTCGTTCGTGCCGCTGCCGGCACATCGCTCCTGCGACGGGCGCGGAGCGCCCGGAACCCCATGATTGCGGTCCTGGGCGTTCGCTGCACCCTCATCCGCCTCAGCGTGTCACGTTTGGGACCGCCGGTGCCGCCGGGCCCACCGTTCCGGACGGCGGCGGCGCCCACCCGGAGCCCGGAGGGCTCGCCTCCGGTGGACGATCAGCGTCCGCTCCATGTCGCGCGCGTGACGGGCGGATGACCAGGTGGTGACCGGGTGTGGAAGTCCTTGACCGGGACGTGACCCGTCTGGATGATGACGATCCGGCCGGTCAAGGAAGCCCGCGTCGGAATCCCGAGGCGGGAGATCCCCGTCCGTGCACCGCCGGTCGCGCCGGCACGAAGGAGTGGTCGTGAGCCCTCACCGTTCGACAGTCAGACGGGCGGGTGCGGTCGCGGCCGGCTGCGCCGTCGTCCTCGCCCCGCTGGTCGCCGCCCCCGCGTTCGCCGCGCCGGACGGCAGCGGCGTGGTCATCAACGAGGTCTACGCCCGCGGCGGCAGCGCCAACCAGCCGTACACCAACAAGTTCGTCGAGCTGTTCAACCCCACCGACGCCCCGGTCAGCCTCGCCGGCCTGAGCCTGCAGTACCGCTCCGCCACCGGCACCGGGGCGGCCACCGGCGTCGTCCCGCTCAGCGGGACCATTCCCGCCAACGGCTACTTCCTCGTCGGGGGCGGCACCAACGGCGGCGCCGGCGAGCCGCTGCCCGAGCCGGACCTGTCCAGCGGGTTCCAGCCCTCCGGCACCACCGGCACCGTCGCCCTGGTCGAGGGCACCCAGGCCGTCACGCTGCCCACCGGCAACGTGGCCGGGGCGGCGGGCGTCGTGGACCTCGTCGGCTACGGCACCTCCAACACCTACGAGGGCAGCGGGCGGGCCCCGGTGTCCGGCGGGAACACCACGCCGCAGTCGTGGACGCGCACCAACGGGGCCGACACCGACGACAACGCCGCGGACTTCACCATCGCCGCCACCCCCACGCCGCAGAGCTCCGGCACCCGCGGGGACGACGAGGTCGTCGAGGCGACCATCGCCGAGATCCAGGGCACCGGTGCGGCCTCCCCGCTCGTCGGGCGCACCGTGGTGACCCGCGGCGTCGTGACGGCCGCCTACCCGACCGGCGGCTTCGACGGCGTGTACCTGCAGACCCCGGGCACCGGCGGCGACCTCGCCGGGCACGAGGCCTCCGACGGTGTCTTCGTCTTCTCCGGCGCGCTCGCCCGGGCCGCCCAGGTCGGCCAGTACCTCGAGGTCACCGGCGAGGTGTCCGAGTACTTCGGCCTCACCGAGGTCACCGCGACGGAATGGACCGTGCTCGACGAGGCGGTCGAGCCGGTGGTGCCCGCCGCCATCGCGCTGCCGGCCACGGAGGCCGACCGGGAGGCCTTCGAGGGCATGCTGGTCGCCCCGCAGGGCGACTTCACCGTCACCGACACCTACGACACCAACCGCTTCGGCCTGGTGGGCCTGGCCGCCGGCACCACGCCGCTGGTCCAGCCCAGCGACGTCGCCAACCCGGTCACGGACCGCGCCCGGTACGACGCCGTCGTGGCCGACAACGCCGCGCGCGCCATCACCCTGGACGACGGCGCCGGCTGGGACTACACGAACTTCAACCGGGACTACCACGAGACCCCGCTGCCCTACCTCAGCCTGGAGAACCCGCTGCGGGTGGGCGCCGCGGCGACCATCACCGACCCGGTCGTCCTCGACTACCGGTTCCAGTGGAACTTCCAGCCCACCACCCAGGTGACGGGCGACAACGGCGCGGCCCCGGCGACGTTCACCAACACCCGCGAGGCGGCCCCGGCGCCGGTCGGCGGTGACCTCCAGATCGCCTCGTTCAACGTCCTCAACTACTTCACCACCACCGGTGACGAGCTCGCCGGCTGCCAGTACTACACCGACCGCCACCGCAACCCGATCTCGGTGCGCACCGGCTGCGACGCCCGCGGGGCCGCCGACGACGCCAACCTCGAGCGCCAGCAGGCCAAGATCGTCGCGGCGATCAACGCCCTGGGCGCCGAGGTCGTCTCCCTCGAGGAGATCGAGAACTCCGCGCGGCTCGGCGCCGACCGCGATGCGGCGCTGGCCGACCTCACCGCCGCCCTCAACGCCGCTGCCGGCGCGGGGACCTGGGCGTACGTGAAGTCACCGGCGGCGCTGCCCGCGGACGAGGACGTCATCCGCACCGCGTTCATCTACCGCGCCGACCGGGTCGTGCCGGTGGGGGAGTCGCACATCCTCATCGGCGAGGCGGCCTTCGCCAACGCCCGGGAGCCGCTGGCCCAGACCTTCCGGGCGCTCAACCCCGGCGGGCAGGCCAAGGGGCCGGAGTTCGCCGTCGTCAGCAACCACTTCAAGTCCAAGGGCTCGGGGGAGGGACCCGGCAACGACCGTGACGAGGGGCAGGGCCTGTCCAACGCCGACCGCGTCCGCCAGGCGCAGGCCCTCGTCGCCTTCGCCGCGGACCTCTACGGCCCGCAGGTGCCGGTCTTCCTCGTCGGCGACTTCAACTCCTACACCGCCGAGGACCCGCTGGTCGTCCTCGAGCAGGCCGGCTACACCAACATCGGCCAGACGATGACGGCCAAGGACACCTACTCCTTCGACGGGCTGGTCGGCTCGCTCGACCACGTCTTCGCCAACCCGGCCGCGCTCGGGCTGGTCACCGGCGCGGACATCTGGAACGTCAACTCCGGGGAGTCCGTCGGCCTGGAGTACAGCCGGTACAACTACAACGTCACCAACCTCTACGACGCCTCGCCGTTCCGCTCCAGCGACCACGACCCGGTGGTCGTGGGCCTGGACGTGCTGCCCGGCGAGGTGCCGGACCGGGCCTGGGAGCGCGGCCGGCGCTGAGCCGCCGGCGGCGCGAAGAGCAGCGCTCGGAGGGGGTGCCCTGCAGTCCGGGGCACCCCCTCACTCGTCGGCGACGGCCTGGAGCACCGGCAGCGCGGTGGCCCGCGCGGCCGGGAGCAGGGCAGCCACCACGCCGACGACGCCAGAGACCACCACCATCACGGCGAGCAGGTCCCAGGGCACGGCGAGGCGGGTCAGCCCCTGGTCGGCGAAGACCGTCGGCAGGGCGGCGGCGAGCGAGACGCCGACGGCCACCCCCAGCAGGGTGCCGAACACCGCCGTGAGCACGGACTCCAGCACGATCGTCGCGGCCAGCTGGGCCCGGCCCAGCCCCACCGCGCGCATGAGCCCGATCTCGCGGGTGCGCTCGACCACCGCCAGCGCCAGGGTGTTGACGATGCCCAGCACGGCGATGACGACGCTGAGCCCGAGCAGGGCGTAGAGGATGACCATGGCCTGGTCCACCTGCTTGGCCAGCGCGCTGGTCAGCTCGGCGGCGTCCTGGACGGTCAGGACCACGTAGGGCTTGACCACCCGGTCCAGCGCGGCCCGCAGGGTCGCCTGGTCCACCCCCGGCTTGGCGTCGACGAGGACCGCGAGCACGGTCGTCTCCCCGGTCGGCACGACGTCGCGGAACAGGCCCGCGTCCATGACCAGCGGGGTGCCGAGGAGCTGGGACTCCACGACGGCGCCCACCCGCGCCTCCCGGGGGCCCGCCGCCGTCGGGAGGGTCAGAACGTCCCCGACCTTCCAGCCGTGCTCGACGGCGGAGGTGCGCTGCACGGCGACCTCCCCGCGGGCCAGCCCGGCGAGGGAGCCGGAGTCCACCGTCACCCGGATGGTGCGGCCGAACGCGTCCGCCGGCAGCCCCGAGACCCGGTAGCTGCGGGTGCCGTCCGGGCCGGTCGCCGTCGCCCGGCCCACCGTGACGGTGTCCGCCCGCCCGACGACGTCGAGGCCCGCGACGTCCGTGGCCACCTGCGGCGGCACGTTGCGCGTGGCGGACTGGACCCAGAAGTCCGCCCGGGACTCCGTCGCCACGATCGCGGCGGTCGAGGCCTGGGCGGACTCGGCCAGCACCGCGCAGGCCCCGACCAGCGCCATGCCGATCATCAGCGCCCCGGCGGTGCTCGCCGTGCGGCGCGGGCTGCGGGTGACGTTGCCGCGCGCCAGCCGGCCCATCGGCCGGGCCAGGACGAGGAACGGGGCGGCGAGCACGCCGATGACGGCGCGGGCGATGACGGGGGAGACGGCGAGGGTGCCGACCAGCACCGCCCCGGCCCCCACCCCCAGCCAGGTGCCGGCGTGCCGGGTGCCCTCCTGCACCGAGACCAGCGCGGCCGCGACGCCGCCGGCGAGCAGCACCGCCCCGACCACCGCGCGCAGCCGCAGCGAGCGCTCGACCACGACGACGTCGTCGCGCATGGCCTCCACCGGCGGGGTGCCCGCCGCGCGCCGGGCGGGGACCAGGGCGGCGAGCACCGACATGCCGGTGCCGAGCGCCACGATGCCCGCCGCCTGGGCGGGGGAGACGACGACGTTCGAGGCGAGCTGCATGTCCATGGCGTCCAGCCAGGTGCGCAGCAGCGCGACGAGCCCGATGCCGCCGGCGATCCCGGCCGCCGAGCCCACCGCCCCGACGACGGCGGCCTGGCCCAGCACCGTGGTCAGGACCTGCCCGGGGGAGGCCCCCACGGCCCGCAGCAGGGCGAACTCCCGCTGCCGCTGGCGCACCGCCATCGCGAAGGTGTTGGCGATGATGAAGCCGCCCACGAACAGCGAGATCAGGGCGAAGACGAGCAGGAACGTGCCGAGGAAGCCGAGCAGCTGGTTGATCGTCTTCGTCGCCTCGGCCCGCATCTCATCGCCGGTGACGACCTCGACGTCGCCCGGCACCACCTTGGCCACCCGCGCCTCGAGCGCGGTGAGGTCGGTGCCCGGGTCGGCGAAGATCGCGACCTGCGGCACCAGGCCCTGCGGGGCGAAGGCGGCCTGCCCGGTGGCCGGGTCGACGAGCACGAGGGTGGTGCCCACCATGGGGTTGCCGTAGGTGACCTCGCCGACGACCGTGACCGGGCGCAGGGGGCCGTTGCCCACCAGCACCTGGGTGGTGTCGCCGACCTTGAGGCCCGAGGTCTGCAGCGCGGTGGTCTCCAGCGCGATCTCGCCCGGGCCGTGCGGGGCGCGGCCGGCCAGGAGCCGGCCCGAGGGGTCGTGGTCGCGCAGCGTGCTGCCGATGGAGGGGGCCTGCCCGTTGACCACGGCCTGGCCGTTCGCGCCGATGAGGACGGCGGGGCCGAGCATGTCCGCGACGGCCTGGCGGACGCCGTCGACCTTCGCGACGTCGTCGGCGAGGCTGGCGGGGATCGGGGTGCGCTCGGCGGTGAGGGTGCCGCCCGGCCCGCCGCCGCCCGCGGCGCCGCCCTGGTTCTCCTCGGTGCCGGAGGCCTGGCCGGCGCCCTGCCCGGACGCCGGGGCCTTGCCGCGCAGGTACAGGTCGCCCTGGGTGGTCGAGGCGATGATCGAGCCGAAGGTGTCCGCGAGCATCGCGCGCAGGGAGAACGTGCCGGTGACGAACGCGATGCCCAGCATGACGGCCAGGACGCTGAGCAGGAAGCGGCCGAGGTGGTTGCGCACCTCGCGCAGGGCGACGCGCAGCATCAGCGGGTCCCGTCACCGGCCGCGGCGGTGGCACCCGGGGCGGCCTGGCGGCGCTCGCGGGCGGCGCTGAGCTCGCCGATGGCGGCGAGGATGTCGCCCTCCTCGGGGTGGAGCAGCTCCGCCTCCAGCCGGCCGTCGGCGAGGAAGAGCACCCGGTGGGCGTAGGCCGCCGCGGAGGGCTCGTGCGTGACCATGACCACCGAGTGGCCCAGGTCGTCGACGCTGCGGCGCAGGAAGCCGAGGACCTCGGCGGCCGAGCGGGAGTCGAGGTTGCCGGTGGGCTCGTCGGCGAAGACCACCGACGGCTCGGCGACGAGCGCGCGGGCGCAGGCCACACGCTGCTGCTGCCCGCCGGAGAGCTCCGAGGGCCGGTGGTGCAGCCGGTCCTCCAGGCCCACGGCGCGCACGACGGCGTCGAAGCGGGCCTTGTCGACCGGCTTGCGGGCGATGTCGAGCGGCAGGCGGATGTTCTCGGCCGCGGTGAGGGTGGGCACGAGGTTGTAGGCCTGGAAGACGAACCCGATGCGGGTGCGGCGGAGCTTGGTCAGCTGCCGCTGGCTCATCCGCGAGATCTCCACCCCGTCGACGATCACGGAGCCGGAGGTGGGGGAGTCCAGCCCGGCCAGGCAGTGCATGAGGGTGGACTTGCCCGAGCCGGACGGGCCCATGACGGCGGTGAGGGAGCCGCGGGCCAGGTCGACGTCGACGCCGTCCAGCGCCCGGACCTGGGTCTCGCCCGCGCCGTAGACCTTCGTCAGCGCCCGGGCGGAGGCGATGGCGTCCGGGCCGGGCCGCTCGGGGGTGTGCACGGGCGTCGGTCCGGTGCGCGGCGTGGTCCGCGCGGCGCCGGGGGCGCCCCCGTTCGGGTGCGGGGTGGCCGTCGTGTCGGCGGCGCCCGCCGGCCCGCCGTCGTCCGCCGTCTCGACCTCGTCCACGGCGCCGGTGCCCACGCGGGCGCGGGCGCGGTTCCTACGCTGCTCGTGCGGCTCGGCGCCGCGGTGCCTGCCCATGCCGCGATTCTCGCTCACGGTGGGCGGGTGGGCCCACGGGGCCGGGGCCTGCCGGGAAACCAGCAAGGCCCCGCACTCACGTGCGGGGCCTTGCGGCGGTGGCTCCGACCGGCGTCGATCCGGTGACCTTTCGATTTTCAGTTCGCTCAGGCGCTTTTCGGTACCGTATGTATGCGTGGGATCCGCAGAATCACGCGGTTCCTGGTGGTGAGTGTCAGTTAGTTGCAGTTGCTTTTCGCGATTTTTATGGCACAAATATGGCACACGACGACCCGCGCCTCCGGTCGCCCGAGTTTCGATCACAACGTGGCTCTTTGCGGTTCGTGGTGAACGTGCCGTGTGGGGTGTTTCCGCTGGTCCCACGGGCCCGCAGGGTGCCTGCCGGACCGTCCGGTGCGCCCTCGGGGTGATTCCTGGGTGAGCGGGTCGGCGTGGTTGGAAGCCTCTGCGGAGAGGTTCGATGCCGGTGGCGGCGCACGGCCTTGAGCGACTGTGTGGCTACTTGCCGTCCGGCGACCCGGCCGCCGGCGCCTCTGGCTGATCGGACAGGCAAATTCTCCAGTCATCGGGCCCGCGACGCCCCAGCGGCAGGTTGAGGAAACTGCGCACCTCGTTGATCGACATGCGAGCTTCGACCGCGATGTGGTCGGGCGAGAGACCGGCACTGTGCGCGGCCTGCACGGCGCTGACGACCCGCTCTGTCGACCAGTCACCACCCGCCTGTGCGGACTTGGTCAGTGAGAGGAGCCCCTCAAGTGCCTCCCGCTGCTCCTCCTGGAGGTCACGAGCAGGCTCGAGCCACTCGTCCGTCATCCCGAACCTCCAGCCCTTCACGAGTCGCTCAGGTACCCCGTCTCGGGATCAATATTGGCGAGAAAGCCACGCGCCGCCTCCTCGAGTGTCTCGTCCGGCAAGGGGCCATGGTCCGAGGTTCCCAGGGGTCCCAGAGAGAAGCGATCGCCCGCGTGCTAGTGCCACCCCCGCAGCGGATCGTGCGGGCCTGGCTAAGCGCTAACACTCTCAGCGCTGATGACGAGACCGTCATGGCGGTGCGGGGAGCGCTGATGCGCATGTGCTACGCCGGAGGAGCGGTCTTCGTTGTGGTCACCGTTGCCGGGCTGATGGCCGAGTTCAAGGCGGTCTCTGCCGCCGTTGGACTCGCTGTCGGCGCCGTCGCGGCGGCCAGCGTGCGGGTCGACGGCGGCCGCCGGCGCCGCGCCGATCTTGGCGACCTCGGTGTGACTGAGGCGCGGGCGGACGGGCTGCTCACCGGCGCGACGGTCCTGGGGGCGGTTGTCTCCGTCGTGGCGGCCGCGATCCCCCTCGTCCGTGCCAGGCAGGGCAGTCCCGACTCCGCCCTCTTCCTGGATTGGGGCTCTGTCATGCCGGCTGAGGAGTACTACACCCTCCCCATCGTCGCCGCCGCGTCCGTGTTGCTGACGGGCGTTGCCTGGTTGGGGTATCGACGGGTCCTGCGCCGCCGGTCGCTGGACGGTGTGGACACCAGCGTAGATCACGCTCTGCGCGGCGTCAGCGCCCGTCGCATCGGCGCCGGCGCCCTGAGCGGGCAAATCATCCTCCTGGGCACGACCGTGGCCGCAACGCCGCTCTTGACGCAGGAAACCACCCCGCCAGTGGCGGGAGGGACCGCCTGGCAGATGAACCCCCAACTGGTTAGCGCCGCCGCCGACCTGGGACTCGTTGCGGTCATTGTGGGACTCGTGGTTGCCGCAACGTCACTAATGCTGCCGTTCTGGTCAGCGGCCGCGCACCAGCCCCTCCTTGCGGCCAGTGAGGACGCGTGAGCACTGTGGAGATCGAGGTCGACACGCGCAGTCCGGTCCCGCACTACGAGCAGATCCGCTCGCAGGTCACTCGCCTGGTGCTGACCGGAGCGCTTCCCGAGGGGGCCAGGCTCCCCCCGATTCGCCGACTGGCGGGTCATCTCGGACTGTCCAACGGCGCCGTCGCCCGCGCTTACCGTGAACTTGAGCGGGAAGGCACGGTCATCACCGCTGGGAAGAAGGGCACCACGGTCGCTCCTCTCGACACACGCGCCCGCACCGAAGGGCACGAAGCCGACCGCGACCAGGCGCTGGCCGACGCAGCGACCACATACGCCATTACTGCGCACAGACTCGGCTACAGCCTCAACGACGCCGTTTCCGCCCTGAGGCATGCGATGACACCGGACTCGGGACAGGCATCCTCGTGAACGCAAACGAGAGACGCGTCACCGAAACTCCACGGCCTTCCGGTGACGCTGAAGGCGATGACTCGGAGCGTCAGGTACGCCGCACCCTGATGCTCTTACACCTGGGTACTGCGCGGGCTTCACGCACGCGTGACCCTGCCCTCGCTTACCGACTCGCCGACGCGGGCCGGAGGCTACCGCCGCTACCGCCGCCCAGCACCGGCGAATAGGGGCGTCCACCGGTCCAGCTCCGCGCCACGCGCCCGCTTCCAGGCCCGGCGCCGGCCCACCAGATCAGGTCGTGAAGCAGCGCCGCTCCGGGTTCACGCTGCCTGACCTCGTCCCGCTTACGGACCGCGGTGGAGAGCGGCGCCATCGCGGTTGCTTCCCGGTGGATGGCTGCGGTGCCGACGGTGGTCGGCCGTCAACAGGGTTCCATCCGAACTCCTGGCAACCGATTTCCTGAACCCAGGGTCGGCGAGCTTGGTCAGAGCAATGCTCAACGCTGCGGCGACCGCCAGGAGGATAAGGGCAATTCCCGGCCAGTCCATAAGGATCACACCAAGCCCTGCGCCACCCATGGGAACTCAGCGTTGTGGCGGACGGTCCACGTTCTGGGTTGCTCGCGCGTCGTTCGAGAAAGCGCAGCAGGCCTGCAGCATTGGAGCCGCCCCCCAAGTACGAACGTTCTCGGACACGAACGATGCCTTTGTACCGGGGGGCTTCCGGATCTAGGTTGGGCGTTGTCCATGGTCACAGCAGGCGACACCCGTAGTGTGTTGTCGGTAGTGCGGCGCGGCAGATCTGCAGGTGCCCGGTTTCTCGAAGGGTTGGTGCTGGCGGATGCCCCCTGACCATCGACGGGTACCTGGTGATCGGCTGCATCGGCGAACACGTTCACTGCTGACCGCCACCGCCGGGTTGATCGTCTTCGGCCTGGTGGGGCTTTACATTCTTGTAGTTGCGATCAGTGATCTGCCCGAGACCATCGCCGCGGCTCGCGGCGAAGGCGTGCCCGGGACGTTCACGGCGGCTCGGAGAGACTGCGCGGACAACTTTCGCGCGCCCGACACCTGCGTTTGGCGGGGGCGCTTCGTAAGTCGTGACCAGGCCGTCATTCTGGAGGATGCATTCCTCGCCGCAAATGACCCGCCAGGGCAAGTCGGGGACCGTGTCACAACCCTCTACGAGGGGCAAACCACCGGCCAGGTCTATCTCGTTGACGGCTCCACCGACTGGCTATGGGGCGTGCTCCTGCTGATTCTCGGCGTTGGCTCCGTGGTTGGAACTGGCTTCGCGGTGTACGAGTTCTTCATCCTCGACCTCGTCCGTGAACGCCGGAGGCGAGGAAACGCAACCTATTAGTGTCTCGACTCCCAGCACCGCCCATCGTGGGCGGCCGACCACGCGCCCCGACGCACTTTCGAGCATTTGGGAGACACGCACTAAGACGCCGACTGGCTCCAGGCGCTATCGCGGTCGTTGCGGCGCCAGGTCTGTTCGACCGAGGCGGGCGCGGTGCTGTCGGTTAGCCAGTAGGTCTGATCTGGGTTCCAGCCCGCGAGCACGGTGTACATGTCCTCGGCGGCCGCGACCGCGACCGCGCGTCCGGCCGTCGTCAGGTAGCCGAGCGCCGTGACATGTACGGCGTCGAAGTCTTCCGCGACTCGGGACCAGTCGGGGATGACCCACCTGGCGTCAATTCCTGTCGTGCGGTACCAATCATGCCGGCGTGATGCAGTGACCTCGAGCGGGTAGCGCCGGCACAGCTCGGCCCAGGCTTCGGGGCCCTCTACCTCGTACACGGTGACGTCGTGGGGGGCCGAGACGTGCCTCGCCGTCGCCCGGTCCCAGTTGAAGGCATCCTCGACCAGCCAAAGTCCGACCGGCCCGAGCTCGCCGAGGCTGCGTGTGGTCCGAGTCAGCTCGGCCGGCGGTGTCGACCACCAGGTACCGCTCAACGAGGCCCGTGGATCGCGAGGTCGTTCCCGGCGGGCCCTGGCCTCGTCCTCCACCGTCGCCGAGTGCCAGTGCGCCAGAAGCTCGCGAGTGGTCCCTGTGACCGCCGTTGGGGGCGAGGGCCCTTCCATCAATGTCACAGCCCACTGCGCGGCCAGGTCGAGCGGCGTCGTCCACCACGACGCGACGGGGCACTGGGCGACACTGGCGGCAACACGTGCGAGGGCTTCGCGCATCTCGGGTGCCGCGGCGAGCACGTCTTCGCCGTCCGGCTCCTGCCAGTAGCGGGCGAAATCGACGGCGGCCATCAACCCTCGTAGCAACGTGCCTTCGTCCGGCTCGACCAACGGGAGGAGGTCGAGCAGGCGCGCCACGTCTGCCGGCGAAGGGTGTGGCGTGACCAGCTCGCCGCCGCCGAAACTAAACATCACCCGGGAGGTACCGCGCCCGGGATCGAGGTCGTAGGCGGCATACCCGACGGCGAGGCGGTACTCCTCGGCAGCGTGCGAGCTATCGCCCTCGATCGCCGACCCAGCGATGTCAAGGCACAAGCGGCGGCCCCGTGGTCCGACCAACAACACCCTCGGATCGACCTTCACCGTCCTCACCCTAAGAGCACGACCACCGTGCGCACGGACTTGACCCACCGGGACGGACACGGCCTCAGTATCCAGTCCGGCACGATCGCCCTGAGCTGTCTACAGGCGCGGCCCGAGGTCGGGGCGGGGGCCGCGCCGCCGCGTGGGAGGCGGCGATGTCGGGACGTGGGCTTCGAGCGCTCGTGCTTTCAGCGTGGCCCCGGGCATCCGCTCGGAAGCGAAGGCTCTGGCGTTCTGGAGGAGGAGGTGCGCGGCCTCGGTGACGGGCAGGGCGTCGGCCGCGGCAAGTAGGCGGCGTGTTTCGTCCGCGCGGTGGCGCCACTGGAGTGCACGGGCGTCGACCGTGCTTGGCGGCTGGGCGTCGCCGATGCTGCGCCAGAGTGCCGTCCGTGCGGCCGCGTGGCGGGCGGTGAGGTCCTGGAGCTGTCGGTGTGCGTGGGCGGCGTCCTGGCGCGCTTGGATAACTCGGGGGTGGGCGTCGGCTCGCCGCCCGGCGATGGCCTCGGCGCAGGAGCGGGTGTCGACCATCGCGGGCGGCACCGCCCCCCAGCGTCGCCGCATGACGTCCTCGGCGGCTTCATGTGCTTGGTTGGCCGCCCGTGCGGTGCGGGCGGCGACCCGCCGCCCGAACCGAACGGAGCCTTGCAGGGCGCGGTTCGCATGCCACATGCGCTGTTGGGTGGTCTGGTAGTGGATGGCGTCGGCGGTGGCCTGGGCGATCAGTGGTGTAGCTACCTCGTACCAGACCTCGGAGGCGTGGGCGTCGGCGGTGGCGACGAGCTGGTTTAGCCGGGCGTACTCGGTGTGGTGGGCGGCGGCCTGGCGGGCGAGGGCGGCCGCGACGCGTTCCCACCGGGCCGTCTGACGGTCGGCGGTCTCGATCCACTCGCGCAGGCGGGTCTTTTCGGTGTTCACCCACGCGAGCTTGCCGTCCGAGATCAGGCCGTTGACGGCGGCCTGCGCGGCCCGGGTCGCCTCGGTGAGGCCGCGGTCGGCGCGGTCGCGCTCGAGGGCGGCGGCGAACTGCTGCCGAGCGTCGTTAAGGTCCGCTGCGACGACGTGGAGCAGGTTCTGGGTGCGTGCGCGGGTCATGCCGACGTAGACCCCGGCGGCGTCGAGGGCGTCGGACAGGACCGTGTGCGACGTGTCCACGGTCGCGCCCTGGACGCCGTAGGCGGTGGCGGCGTAGGCCAGGTGGGCGTGCTCGGCCACATACTCCGCCGGAAGCCGCACGGCGCGCGAGTGCCGGTGCCCGCTCCCGCTCACGCGCTCGGTCACCCAGGCCGCGCCGTCGCTTTCGACTTGGGTGACGGTCCAGGTCTGTCGGTTGGCGACCCTCAGGACGCTGTCGTTGCGGCGGGTCTGGATCACGTCTCCCTTGCCGATCGGCAGCCCGTCGGACCCGACCGTGGTGCGCGCGTCATCCACCAGGCCCTGGCGCACGCGCAGCTCGCGGATGTGCGTGTTGAGCTCGCGTGCCTCCTCGTTCGTCGCGGTCGTGATCGCCGCGCCGTCTTGTGCCGTGGCGGCGATGGTCTCGTGCACGGCGTCGGTGCTCTCGTGCAGCTGGACGAGGCCGAGCGCATGCAACCGGTCGAACAGCTCCGCGGGGTGCTCGTCGGCGCGCATGCGCACCGTGAGGTCGGCGTAGGCAGGGTCGGTGAACCGGTGCACGGTGGCCATGTCGTAGGGCGTGCCGGCGAGCTGGGCGGCCAGGTCGAGGACGCCGCCGCGGCCGACGGCGGGCAGCTGGGCGCGGTCACCGACCAGGGCGAGCCTCGCGCCGGCCTCGTGGGCGACGGTCAGCAGGGCCAGGGCGGTGTCCTGGTCGAGCATCCCGGCCTCGTCGACCACGATCCGCTCCCCCCTACGCAGCCGCGCCGCCGGTGGCGGGCCGCCGTAGACGCCACCGGTCTCGGGGTCGACCTCGCCGACGCCGAGGCGGGTCCAGACGCCGTCGGCGTTCCACCGCCACCCGTTGGCGTGTACGAGCTTGGCCACGCTGTCGGCCGGGACGCCGAGCTCCTGCGCGGCGACCTGGGCGGCCTTCTTCGTCGGCGTCACGATCCTGGTAGGACGGCCCTGGCCGGCGGCGGCGCGGATCGCGGCACCGAGCATGGTGGTCTTGCCCGCGCCGGCGGCGCCCTCCACGACCACCAGGGCAGCGTCGGAGGCGACCGCGGCGGCCGCGCGGGCCTGCTCCGCGTCCAGCCCGTGCTCGTTCGCCACCTTCGCCAGGTCCGACGCCTGGTGCGGGTCGGCGGCTGCGCGGGCGGCCAGCAGGTCGCGCAGGCGCACCTCGGCGGCGACCACCCGCAGGCTCGTCAGGTGCGCGACATGGTCCGGCGCCGCGGCGCCGGGCGGCAGCACCGACAGGCAATCCTGAACGGCGAGCCGGGTGGTGATCGTGATCAGCTCGGACAGCGCCGCCGGGGTCGCGCGCACTCCGGCCTCGGTGATGAGCCGGGTGACGTGCCCCTGGACCGTGTGCCGCGTCCACGTCGACGCCGCCGCCGCGCACCGGTCCAGTGCGCGGTTGGCGACCTGCTGCACTCGCAGCTCATCGAGTTCCCGCGGCGGGCGGCACGGCACGCGCGGGAGGTCCGGGGTGTACCCGGCCGCGTCCAGCTCCCGGCGCCAGCCGGCCTCGCTGCCGAGCCGTGCCGGCTTCTTGGCCGGTCGCTGGTGGTCCCAGGCCATCGCCTGCAGCCGGGCGCTGACCCCCGGGCCGGGCTCCTGGCCGGGGTGGGCGGCCTCCCACTGGGCCGTGAACGCCGCGAGGTTGCGCGCGACCTGGCCGGCGCGCTTGCTCATCACCGCGTTGAACGGCTCCAGCTCCGCCACCTCGCCGGAGACGGGATCGAGGGTCAGGTCGTGGGCGTCGAGCACCGCGGCCAGCTGGGGGTGGGCCGCCAGCACCGCGGTGCCCAGCGCGCGGATCGCGCCTTGCTGGCGGAACAGGGCCGCGGTGTCCAGGCCGCGCCACGCCCCCCGGGCCCAGACCCGGGTGCCGATCTGCAGGTGGATGTGCCGGTGCGGGTCACCGGCGCGAGAGGTCCGGTGCGAGATGGCTACCGTGTGCAGCCGCTCGACCGGCACGACCTCCTGCCGCCCGCGCGGGCCGACGCGGGTGACGGAGTGCTGCCCGAGCCACGAGCGGATTGCGACGACGGCGTCGCGCTGCGCGGCATCCAGCGCCGCCGAGACGTCGGGATGCAGCGCCGCGGCGATCGACAGGGACTTCGGCGTGTTGACCACCATCTCCGCGAACCGCGGGGAGCCTTGTCGGCCGCCGCCGGCCTGGCGGGCCCTGCCCATCGCCTCCCCGCTGACCGGGTCGACCCAGTCGACCCAGCCCGCGTACTCGACGGATGTCAGCCGTCGATTGGTCATCGCCCACCCGGCGCCGTCGACCACGGAGAACTCCGCCCGCGCTGTGCCGGCCTCCAGGTAGTACTCGTCAGCCCGCGAGCGGTCCGCCTCGAGGTAACGACGCGCGGCAGTACCCGTCCCCCGGAACAGGATCACTCCACCGCGCACACCGACCCCCATGTCGCGTGTACTTGCAACTACCGAAGGTAGCATACGTCCATTCATTCGCCCACTACGAGAGGGGCGGGTGTGACGAGAGGCCGAGAAGGAAAGTCGGGAGGGGGTAGGCAAGGGGCGAGCAGCGGCAACCCGATACCGCTGCAGAGACGACCGTGCCGAGGCCTAGGAAGGCCCGAGCTCCCACGCGTGACTTCTAAAACTCCTAGTCTGGTTCCGTCAACCGACGCCGCCGTACGTGTAGGTTCTAGTTTCACCACGCACAAGCACGAGTCCTCGCGAACTGACTAGGGCCGGGTTCCCGTTGGGAGGTCCCGGCTTTGGTGGTCCCAACGCTGGTGTCGGGGTACGAGTTTTGGGGGAACTGGGGTGGACGCTCATCAGCGGTGCGTCGCGCAGGTGGCGGGTGACCGGTCGGTGACGAATCGGTTCGGGTGCCTGGGCGGTGTGCGCCGTTGACGGTGCCAGCGGCAAGAGCGACAGTACACAAGCGGTACATCCGGCGGTAGGAACCATGAAACAGGTACTCGGGAGACCCCGCCTTTCGAGCGTTACGTTGTGCGTGTGTTCCGAGCTCATCGTTCTTTTTGTATGTACGGTCGTCCCAGTATCGTCACGGAGCCAGTATCTCGAGTTTGGCCTATTGCTGGGATGTGTATCCGCGCTTCTCGGAGCTGCGGCGACGGCGCGTGTCACATCGGACCTCGATTGCCTGCGCATCCACAATGTCTTTGTTGATGTGCACGTTCCTCGATCAGCCGTCTCGGCCTTCGGGTTCCGAAACGGCCTTACAGTGATCGACAGTGACAACCGCGAGCATGCCATCACCGCCTACGGTGACTCGATCCTGCAGATCATCTTTCCAAGTAGGGCGACCGCCGCGGCCGTCAACCGGTTCGAGCGCTGGTTGGAGGGCGGTGGGGCAAGCTCACTACACGCAAGGCCACGCAGGTCGCTGCGGAAATGGTGGTATACGGCATTCCCTAGCTCTGTGGCAGGCGCGCTCGCGTATCAATGGCTCCTGATGAGTCTAACCCCCCTGCTCCGTCCGGTGTTCTTGTGAACAAATTGACAGCAATAACCAATGCTTGTTGTGGATCCGAACCCCGGACGTTTGGGCCCCCAATGTTCAGGCTCTATTGACGGAGGTTGCATGGCATCTCGGCACCGAGATAACTCTCCTTCCGCTCGGCGCGGCAGAAGATTGTTGTTTGGGGCAGTGGCGGCTGGTGCTACATCGGTTGCGTCCGGACTGGCGATGCTCGTCACGATGCGACTGGAGGATGCAGGTATTTGGGAAATCGTATTCATGTCGCTTTTTCTAATCTCTTCGCTATTTGCGGTGCTACTAGATCGTCTACGGTAGGAAGTGGTGGATGGACGGTGAGCTCCTTGGCGACCGCGACCACAGCGACTGTTAGAGCGGTGACGAGGGAGCTTGCGGCGCCCCCGGCCCAGCCGGTTACGCCGAGCCCGGCTCGGCGGCGGCTGCCCCAGTGCACTTCTGCGCGACATGAGCCCTCGCCGTGGGGGAGCCGGGTCGGGTACTGCTCCGACCGCTTGGGCAAAGCACCGGCCGGGCGAAGTCGTGGACGGGGCCATCCGGGGGGACGGCCATCTCCTTTTGCTAACTCGTGTGTTACCGGCCCTGTAGATCGGTGAATCACGATGTTGTCATCCAGCGATCGACCCGGCCATTCCCCAGTGTTTGCGCGGCAAAACGCCGATTCGTGATCCCGCCCGCGCGGGGCTGGCGAGCAGTTCAACGCCCCTGCGCTACCCAGCGCGACCGCGGCGTCCCGGAGGGAGCAACCCACGGCTGCGGGCCTTCGCGACCCAGCCCTGTGCGGTGCTGAGGGCGACGCCATTGACTTGCGCCATCGTCGCTGACGGATTGTCGTCACCCTGGCCGGAGAGCTTGCCGTGTTGTAGTGCGACGAGTTCGTAGAAGTCGGGCACCTG
>NZ_VUKF01000042.1 GCF_009193185.1 Georgenia thermotolerans
TGCGCAGGAACAGCCCCGTGGAGCCCTTGATGCGGTCCTTGGGGACCACGATGTGCACGCCCTTGGACGCCAGCACCTTCAGCCCGCCCTCGGTGCCGCCGAGCGCCTCGGTCTCCTCGGTCCACACCCCGGTGGCCGCGATGACGTGCCGCGCCCGCACCTGGCGGATGACACCGGTCTCGAGGTCCTCGATCGTCGCGCCGGTCACCTGCCCGGCGGCGTCCTTGGTCAGCTCGGTGACCTGGGCGCGGGAGGCGGCCAGGGCGCCGTAGCCGGCGGCGGTGCGGACCAGGTCGATGACCAGGCGGGCGTCGTCGACGCGGGCGTCGTAGAACCGGATGGCGCCGACGAGGTAGTCGTCGCGGATGTCCGGGAAGAGCCGCTGGGCGCCGGCCTTGGTGTAGTGGTGCTGGATGGGCACCGACGCGTGGCCGCGCGAGCCGAGCTGGGCCAGGGCGTCGTACATGCCCACGCCGACGGCCGAGTAGGCCCGCTCGATGACCGGGGTCTTCAGCGGCCAGAGGAACGGCTGGGCCTTGACCAGGTGCGGGGCGGTGGTCGACAGCAGCGTGCCGCGCTCCTTCAGCGCCTCGGCCACGAGCTTGAAGTCGAGCTGGTAGAGGTAGCGCAGCCCGCCGTGGACCAGCTTGCTCGAGCGGGAGGAGGTGCCGCCGGCCCAGTCCTGGGCCTCCACGATCGCGGTGCGCAGCCCGCGGGTGGCCGCGTCCAGCGCGATGCCCGCGCCGGTCACCCCGCCGCCGACGACCAGGACGTCCACGCCCTCCTCGTCGCTCATCGCCGCCAGCGCCGCGTCCCGCGCCTGCCTCGTCAGAGCCGTGCTCGTCACTGCAACCTCCCTGGGTGGGGAGGGCGCCGGTCGGCGTCCTCGCCCGGTGTCGATACGACATATGCTCCGTTTCGGATGAACGAAGTTGCAATCTTCGTGCACAAACGTGCGCGGGTGAGGTGGCGGCGTGAGCAACCGTGAGGACGTCCTCTACGAGGCGGCCGCGATGTACTACCTGCAGGACGAGACGATGGAGTCCATCGCCGGCCGGCTCGGCGTGTCCCGCTCGACCGTCTCCCGCCTGATCAAGGAGGCGCGCGAGACCGGGCTGGTGCGCATCTCCGTCCAGCCGCGCGGGGCCGCCGTGGGCGCCGTCGCCCGCGCCCTGACCGCCAGCTTCGGCGTGCAGGCGCACGTGGTCGCCGTCCGTCAGGGCGCCACGCAGGTGCAGACCCTGGACCAGGTGGCCCGCGTCGCCGGCCGGCTCGTCTCGGCGTGGATGCAGCCGGGCACGGTGCTCGGCCTGGCGTGGGGGACGACCGTGTCGGCGGTGGTGGACCACCTCGTCCCGCGCCGGGTGCCGGGCGCCGCCGTCGTCCAGCTCAACGGCGCGGCCAACCCGATGACGTCGGGGATCCCGTACGCCGGGTCGATCATCACCGCGGCGGCCGCCGCCTTCGACGCCCGGGTGCACCACTTCCCCGTCCCGGCCTTCTTCGACTTCCCGGAGACCAAGCGGGCGATGTGGCGGGAGCGGTCCATCCGCCGGGTGCTCGCCATGCAGGGCAAGGTCGACGTCGCGGTGTTCGGTGCCGGGGCCATGGCGGGGCCGCTGACATCCCACGTGTACGAGGGCGGCTACCTCGCCGCCGAGGACCTCGCCCGGCTACGGGCCGAAGGCGTGGTCGGCGACATCTGCACCGTGCTGCTGCGCGAGGACGGCACCTACGCCGACATCGAGCTCAACGCCCGCGCCACCGGGCCCACGCCGCGCGAGCTCGCCCGGATCGGCCGGCGGGTGTGCGTGGTGGCCGGCACGGCCAAGGCCGCCACGCTGCTCGGGGCGCTGCGCGCCGGCGCGGTGACCGACCTCGTCGTCGACGAGGCGACCGCCCGGGCGGTCGTGGAACGCGCCCGCCAGCCGCGCGCCGCCGTGCCAGGATCGCAGCCGTGACGAGCGAGGACCCCGACACCGCACCCACCTCCCCCACGGCCGCGCCCCCGGCGCGGGACGCCGGGCGACGCCCGGCCCGGCCGGTGGTGCGTCAGGCCCGCCCGGCCGACGTGCGCCACATCTACCAGCTGGTCCAGCCGTTCACCGAGACGCGGGTGCTCATCGCCAAGGAGCTCATCAGCTACTTCGAGGCGGTCCAGGAGTTCGTCGTCGCCGAGCTGCCCGAGGAGCCCGGCCGGATCGTCGGGTGCGGGGCGCTGCACGTGCTGTGGGACGACATCGCCGAGGTGCGCACGCTCGCCGTCGACCCGCGGGTCCAGGGCCGCGGCGTCGGCCACGAGCTGCTGCAGACCCTGATCGACCGGGCCCGCGCCCTGGGGCTGCAGCGGGTGTTCTGCCTGACCTTCGAGGTGGACTTCTTCACCCGGCACGGGTTCCGGCGCATCGCCGGCACCCCGGTGGGCACCGACGTCTACGCCGAGATGCTGCACTCGCACGACGACGGCGTGGCGGAGTTCCTCGACCTCGCCCGGGCGAAGCCGAACACGCTCGGCAACTCGCGGATGCTGCTCGAGCTCTGATCCGGAAGGTCCCGGGCGTCAGCGCCGCAGCAGGTGCAGCGCGACGGCGCCCTGCGCGGCGACCAGCCCGCAGGCGACCACCGCGACCACCGCCGAGGGGCGCACGAGGATCCAGGCCACCACGCCCACGACGAGGGCGACGGCGAGGACCGTGCGCAGCGTCCCCAGCGTCGCCCGCACCCGGGTGGTGACCGGCCGCGGCTCGGCGCCGCGCAGCACCGCGCGCAGGCCCGCCCCGGCCGCGCCGGCGGCGACCAGCATGACGAGCTGGCCGAGCGCGAGCAGGGAGACGCCCGGCCACAGCGCCGGGCTGTCGGTGCCCGTCAGCAGGGTGATGGCGAGCCCCATCACGCCCAGCACCAGGCACGCGCCCGCGCTGACGCCCAGGGTGGTGCGCAGGGCCCGCACGGCGCGGTCGGTGGTGACGTCGGTGCTCACCCCGGCAGGCTACCCGCGCCCGTCACGGCAGCCGGTAGCCGCCCGCGTGCGGGCCCGTGCCGGGGACGACGAGGCCGTCGTCGACCAGCGAGGCCAGCGCGCGGGCGGGCTGGGCGGGGTCGGGCAGGGCCGCGGGGGCCGCGCCGTCGGCGCCGGCGACGAGGAGGTCGTCCCCGGTCGCCCACTCCTGCCGGTGGTGGCGCAGGTAGGCCATGATCCGCCCGCGCACCTGGCGGTCGGTGCCGTGCCAGGCCTGGGGGCGGCGCCGTCCGGCGTGTTCGTCGGCGGGCTTGCCGGCGGCGTGCCAGGCGCAGACGGCCAGCAGCGGGCAGGCGTCGCAGCGGGGCGCCCGCGCCGTGCACACCAGGGCGCCGAGCTCCATGAGGCCGACGTTCCACCGCACGGAGGTGGCGGCGTCGGCGGGCAGGTAGGCCGCGGCGCGGTCGCGCTCGGCCCGGCCGAGGGACGGGGCCGGCAGCGCCCGGCCCTCGAGGGCCCGGCCGAGCACCCGGCGCACGTTCGTGTCCAGGACGACGGCGCGGCGCCCGTGGGCGAAGGCGGCCACCGCCGCGGCGGTGTAGGCCCCGATGCCGGGCAGGGCGAGGAGCTCGGCCTCGGTGTCCGGCACCGCGCCGTCGTGCTCGGCGACGATGGCCCGGGCGCACTCCTGCAGGCGCAGCGCCCGGCGCGGGTAGCCGAGCCGGTCCCAGGCGCGCAGCACCTCCGCCGGGCGGGCGGCGGCCAGGTCGGCGGGGGTGGGCCAGCGCGCCATCCACGCCCGCCAGGCGGGCTCGACGCGGACCACGGGGGTCTGCTGCAGCATGACCTCGCTGACCAGCACCGACCAGGCGCTCGCCCCCGGCGCGCGCCAGGGCAGGTCGCGGGCGTGGGCGGCGTACCAGTCCAGCACGGGGCCGACCAGGGCCGCGGCGTCGGTCGGCGTCGTGGTGGGCTCCTCGGTGGTGGCGGCGGCAGTCATCATCCCCAGTGTGCCCGGCGTGGGTGACACGAGGCGGCGGCCGCCCGACGTACGGTTCCGGCGTGACCCCGACGCCCGACCGACCTGCCGGCCGCCCGACGCGCCCCGCCCCCGGGGACACCCGCCCCGGGCCCCGCACCCCCCGGCGCCGGCCCAGCCGTGCGGTCATCATCCGGCGCCGGATCGTCGCCCTTCTGATCCTCCTGGCCGTCATCGCCCTGCTGGTCTGGGGTGTCACGGCGGTCGTCGGGCTCCTGACCGGCGGCGACGACGCCCCCGCCGCCGAGCAGGTCACGGCCGCCGAGACGGAGACCGGCCCGGTCGACCCCCAGCCCTGCCAGTCGCGCGACCTGGAGGTCGACCTCGCCCCCACCGCGGCGGCGGCCGGGAAGCCGGTGACCTTCGACGTCACCCTGCGCAACACCTCCCAGGCGGCCTGCCTGGCCGACGCCGGCCGGGAGACGCTGGTGCTGACCGTCTCCTCGGGGGAGGACCGGGTCTGGTCCTCGGCGGACTGCCCGGCCGAGCCCGCCAAGCGCGCGCTGCTGATCGATTCCGGGGACACGGTCAAGACCACCCTGACGTGGGACGGCAGCCGCTCGGCGCAGGGCTGCCCGGGCGGCCAGCGCGCCGCCGGCGGCGGCACCTACCGGGTGACCGCCTCGCTCGACGGCGCGATGCTGCCCGGCGCGGAGGCCACCTTCACGCTCTGAGGGCGGCCGGGCGCGGCGCACGGTGCCGGGTCAGGCGAACCGCTCGAGGATCGAGGACTCGGCGAGCCGGGAGAGGCCCTCGCGCACGGCGCGGGCGCGGTGCGGGCCGACGCCCTCCACGGCCTGCAGGTCCTCTGTGGTCGCGGCGAGCATGGCCTGCAGGTTGCCGCAGTGGGCCACGATCGCCTCGGCGGTGGAGGTGGGCAGCCGGGGGATCTTCGCCAGCACCCGGTACCCGCGGGGCGCGAGGGCGGAGTCCAGCGCCTCGCCGTCGGGGCCGCCGATGCCGAGCTTGCGGGCGATGGTCGGCATGTCGATGAGCTCGGCGGAGCTGAGGCTGCCCATGGACTCGAGCACCTCGCGGGGGCCGGCCGTGATGTCGTCGCCGAGGTAGTCGCGCACCACCAGGGTCCGGTCGGGGTCGATCCCGATGACGAGCTCCTCGAGCTGGAGGGAGAGCAGGCGCCCGTCGGTGCCCAGCTCGGTGACGTAGCCGTCCACCTCCGCGGAGATGCGCGAGACCATCTCCAGGCGCTGGACCACGGTGACGACGTCCCGGACGGTGACCAGGTCCTCGATCTCCAGCGCCGAGAGCGTGCCGGAGACCTCGTCCAGCCGTGCCTTGTACCGCTCGAGGGTGGCCAGCGCCTGGTTGGCGCGCGAGAGGATGACGTCGGAGTCCTCGATGACGTGGCGGTGCTGGTCGACGTACAGCGCGACGGTGCGCATCGACTGGCTCACCGAGATCACCGGGTAGCCGGACTGCTTCGCGGCCCGCTCGGCGGTGCGGTGGCGCATGCCGGACTCGGAGGTCTCGATCGAGGAGTCCGGCAGCAGCTGGGCGTTGGCCCGCCGGATCCGCCGGTTGGGGAAGTCCACGACGACGGCGCCGTCCATCTTGGCGAGCTCGCGTAGCCGGGTGGCCGAGAACTCCACGTCGAGCTCGAAGCCGCCGGAGCACATCGCCTCGACGGTCTCGTCGTAGCCGAGCACCACGATCGCGCCGGTGCGCCCGCGCAGGATGCGCTCGAGGCCGTCGCGGAGCTCGGTTCCCGGCGCGACCGCACGGAGCATGGCACGCAGCTTGCCGTCGGGGGGGAAGTCGGGCACGGGTCCTCACATGATGCTCGCGTCAGGGAACAGCGTCGTCTGCCCCCGGGGTCATCCTAGGGGCGCCGGGGCCGCGGCCGGCCGGGTCGGGCGGGTGTCCGGGGGATCGGGGCGTCTCGATCCGGTCACGGCCGGGGGTTACCCGCGCGGCCGCGCACCCCGTCGGGCCGTCAGTGCTGCGGCTCGCGCACCACGGCCGTCGCCCGCCAGGCCGCGCCCGCGGCCTCCTGCAGGCTGTCGACCGGGTGCACCGACAGGCCCGGCACCGCCCGCAGGTCCCCCGCCCCGCGCGCGGGCACGATCGCCCGCGTGAAGCCGAGCCGCGCGGCCTCGGCCAGGCGGCGCTGGACGCCCACGGTGGTGCGCACCTCGCCGGTCAGGCCCACCTCGCCCACCGCCACGATGCCCGGGTCGAGCTCCTTGCCCTCCACGGCGGAGAGCACCGCCAGCGCCACCGCGAGGTCCACGGCCGGTTCCACCGCGCGGGCCCCGCCCACGGTGGAGACGTACACGTCGGCGGTGGACAGCGTCACGCCGAGCCGCGACTGCAGCACGGCCAGCGTCATCGCCACCCGGGAGCCGTCGAGCCCGGAGGTGGTCCGGCGCGGGGAGCTCAGCGGCGAGCGGGCGACCAGGGCCTGGATCTCCGTCGGCATGGGCCGCCGGCCCTCCAGGGAGACCGTCACGCAGGTGCCCGGCACGGCGCTGCGGTGCCCGGAGAGGAACAGCCCGGAGGGGTCCGCCAGCCCGGTGATGCCGGTGTCGCCCAGGTCGAAGCAGCCCACCTCGTCGGTGGGGCCGTAGCGGTTCTTCACCGCCCGGACCATCCGCAGCCGGGAGTGCCGGTCGCCCTCGAACTGGCACACGACGTCGACGAGGTGCTCGAGCACGCGCGGGCCGGCGATGGAGCCGTCCTTGGTCACGTGCCCGACGAGGAGCACGGGGATGTCCCGGGTCTTGGCCACGTGGATGAGGGCCGAGGCGACCGCCCGCACCTGGCTGGTGCCGCCCGCCGCGCCGTCCACCGTGCCGTCGGCGATGGTCTGGACGGAGTCGACCACGAGCAGGGAGGGGTCGGCGTCGTCCACGTGCCCGAGCAGCGTGGCGAGGTCGGTCTCCGCGGCGAGCAGCAGGTGCGGCGTGAGGGCGCCGATGCGCTCGGCGCGCAGGCGCACCTGACCGGCCGACTCCTCGCCGGTGACGTACAGCACCGGCCGGCCGGTTCCGCCGGCGGCGACGTCGGCCGAGACGGCCGCCGCCCGGGCCGCCACGTCGAGCAGCAGGGTGGACTTGCCCACGCCCGGCTCCCCGGCGAGCAGCACCACCGCGCCGGGCACGATGCCGCCGCCGAGCACCCGGTCGAGCTCGCCCACCCCGGTGCTGCGCGCCCGCGCCGCGTCCACCGCCACCTCGTCGATGGGCCGGGCCGGGGCCGAGGGCGCCAGCGCCGCGGTCACCCGCGCCGGCGCCGTCCCCGCGGCCTCCTCCACGGTGCCCCAGGCCTGGCACTCCCCGCACCGGCCGACCCACTTCACGGTGGTCCACCCGCACTCGGCGCAGCGGAAGGCGGGCCGGGCGGTCCTGGCGGTCCTGGTGGTGGCGGAGGTCATGGGCCAACCGTAGGGGCGGGTACCGACATCGGTGCCGGGCGGGCCGGGGCATAGGGTCACAGGAGCACCGACGGCAGGAAAGGACTCTCCCCATGGCCGACCACCGCCAGGTCCTCACCGAGGACCTCCTCGAGCGCATCCGCGAGCGCGCCCCCCGCTACGACGCCGAGAACACCTTCTTCGACGAGGACCTCGCCGAGCTCAAGGAGGCCGGGTACCTCACCGCGTTCGTGCCGGCGGAGTTCGGCGGGGCCGGGCTGACCCTGGAGGAGATGACCCGCGAGCAGATGCGCCTGGCCGCCGCGGCGCCGGCCACGGCCCTGGCGGTGAACATGCACCACGTGTGGGTCGGCGTGGCCCGCACGGTCCACGCCCGCGGGGACGGCTCCACCGACTTCATCCTCGAGGAGGCCGCGGCCGGGGAGGTCTTCGCCTTCGGGGTCTCCGAGGCCGGCAACGACCTCGTGCTCTTCGGCTCCGAGAGCGAGGCCCGCCCGGACGGGCAGGGCGGCTACACCTTCCACGGGCTGAAGATCTTCACCTCCCTCGCCCCCGCCTGGACCCGCATGGGCACCTTCGGCGCGGACACCACCGGCGAGGAGCCGCGCAACGTGTGGGGGTTCATCACCCGCGACGGCGGCGGCGTGGAGACGGTCGGCACGTGGGACGTCATGGGGATGCGGGCCTCGCAGTCCTTCTCCACCCGGCTCGACGGCGCCCCCGCCCCCGCGGACCGCATCGTCCGGCGCATCGCCCCGGGCCCCACCATGGACCCGTTCATCTTCGGCATCTTCGCCAACTTCGAGATCCTCCTCGCCTCGGTCTACACCGGGCTGGCCGGGCGGGCGATCGAGGTGGCGGTCGAGACGGTGCAGAAGCGCCGGTCGCTGAAGAACGACGCCCCCTACTCCCAGGACCCCGACATCCGCTGGCGCCTGGCCGACGCCGCCATCCAGCTCGACGGCGTCTACCCCCAGATCGCCGAGATCGCCCGCGACGTCGACAACCAGGTCGACCGCGGCCCGCTGTGGATGCCCCAGCTCTCCGCGGTGAAGTCCCGGGCGACGGAGGTCGCCCTCGACGTCGTGACCAAGTGCGTGCGCGCCTGCGGCGGCTCGGCGTACTCCAACGGCAAGGAGCTCTCGCGTCTCTACCGGGACGTGCTGGCCGGGCTCTTCCACCCCAGCGACGACGAGTCGGTGCACGGGGCCTGGGCCAACGCGCTGCTGGGCCCGATCCGGTAGGTCCGGGCCGGTCCCCGGGTCCCACCCCACGGACGTGCCCCGCCGCGCGACGGCCCGGCCTCGGCGGACCTCCCTCGCGGACGCCCGCCCTCTTGACACGCGGGGCACAACCGCTGAACGCTCACACCGGGCGGCGAGCGGGCCAGGCCCGGGCCGGGGTCACCCTCGGGGGTAAGGGAGCCTTCGATGGCGGGACAGCGGGACGCCTACGTCGTGGGCGTGGACTTCGGGACGCTCTCGGGGCGCGCGCTCGTGGTGCGGGTCCGCGACGGCGCCGAGCTCGGCACCGCCGTGCAGCAATACCGGCACGGGGTGATGGACCGGCGGCTGAGCGCGGGGGACGGCGCGGCCCTGCCACCGGACTGGGCGCTGCAGGACCCCTCGGACTACCTCGAGGTGCTGCGCACCGCGGTGCCCGCCGCCGTCCGTGCGGCGGGGATCGACCCGGCCGACGTCGTCGGTGTCGGCACGGACTTCACCGCCTGCACCATGGTGCCCACCACCGCGGACGGCACGCCGCTGTGCGAGCTGGACCGGTTCCGGGACCGGCCCCACGCCTACGTCAAGCTGTGGAAGCACCACGCCGCCCAGCCGCAGGCCGACCGGATCACCGCGCTGGCCCATGAGCGCGGGGAGCGCTGGATCGACCGCTACGGCGGGGCGATCTCCTCGGAGTGGGAGTTCGCCAAGGGCCTGCAGCTGCTCGAGGAGGACCCCGAGGTGTACGCCGCCACGGAACGATGGGTGGAGGCGGCGGACTGGATCGTCTGGCGGCTGACGGGGGAGTACGTCCGCAACGCGTGCACCGCCGGGTACAAGGGCATCTACCAGGACGGGCGGTACCCGTCGGAGGCGTTCCTCGCCGCCCTCGACCCGGCGTTCACCGGCTTCGTGCGCGACAAGCTCGCGGCGCCGATCGGGCAGCTGGGCCGGCGGGCTGGCGGGCTGACGGCGGAGGCGGCGGCCTGGACCGGCCTGGCGGCGGGCATTGCCGTGGCGGTGGGCAACGTCGACGCCCACGTGACCGTGCCGGCCGCGGACGCCGTCGACCCCGGGCAGATGGTCGCCATCATGGGCACCTCCACCTGCCACGTCATGAACGCGGGGCACCCGGCGCCGGTGCCGGGGATGTGCGGGGTGGTCCACGGCGGCATCGCCGAGGGCTACTGGGGGTACGAGGCCGGACAGTCCGGGGTGGGGGACATCTTCGCCTGGTTCGTCGACAACGCGGTGCCCCCGGGCGAGGTGGAGGAGGCCCGGGCCCGCGGGATCTCCGTGCACCGGCTGCTCACCGAGCGCGCCGCGCGCCAGCAGGTGGGGGAGCACGGGCTCGTCGCGCTGGACTGGCAGTCGGGCAACCGGTCGGTGCTCGTCGACCACGAGCTCTCCGGCCTGGTGCTCGGCCTGACGCTGACGACCCGTCCGGAGGACGTCTACCGGGCGCTGCTCGAGGCCACGGCGTTCGGCACCCGCGTGATCATCGAGGCCTTCGAGGGGGCCGGCGTGCCGGTGACCGAGCTCGTCGTCGCCGGCGGGCTGCTGGCGAACCGGTTCCTCATGCAGCTGTACTCCGACGTCACGCGGCTGCCGCTGTCGACCATCGCCTCCGAGCAGGGCCCGGCGCTGGGCGCCGCGATCCACGGCGCCGTCGCCGCCGGAGCCTACCCCGACGTGGCCGCCGCCGCCCGGGCCATGGGCGGGCGCACGGTGGGGGCGTACACACCCGATGAGGACGCGGCCCGGCGCTACGACGCCCTGTACGCCGAGTACACGACGCTGCACGACTACTTCGGCCGCCACGGCAACGACGTCATGCACCGCCTCAAGCGCATCCGCCGCGAGGCCGCCGCTTCCCGGCCGGCGGTGCCCGCCACCGAGCCCGCCACCGGGGCCGACGGCGCCGGGAGGCGCGCGGGATGACCGTCCAGCTGGCCGCGCTGCCGCCCGAGGTCCGTGACGCCGTCGCCCGTTGCCGGACGCGGGTGGCCGCCCTGCACGCGGAGCTGCCCCGATACGCCCTCGTGGTGTGGACGGCGGGCAACGTCTCCGAGCGGGTCCCCGGCACGGACCTGTTCGTCATCAAGCCCTCCGGGGTCTCCTACGACGAGCTCCGGGCGGCCACGATGGTCGTCTGCGACCTGGACGGGGCCAAGGTCGACGACGGGACGGGCCGGCTCCGGCCGTCCTCCGACACCGCCGCCCACGCCTACGTCTACCGGCACATGCCGGAGGTCGGCGGCGTCGTCCACACCCACTCCACCTTCGCCACCGCCTGGGCCGCGCGGGGCGAGCCGATCCCGTGCGTGCTGACGATGATGGCCGACGAGTTCGGCGGCGACATCCCGGTGGGCCCCTTCGCCGTCGTCGGGGACGACTCCATCGGGCGCGGCATCGTCGAGACGCTGCGGGGCTCGCGCTCCCCGGCGGTGCTCATGCGCCACCACGGCCCCTTCACCATCGGCCCGGACGCCAGGAGCGCCGTCAAGGCGGCGGTGATGTGCGAGGAGGCCGCCCGCACCGTGCACGCCGCCCGGATGCTCGGCGAGCTCACCCGGATCCCCGACGCGGCCGTCGACGCCCTGTACCACCGCTACCAGCGCGCCTACGGCCAGCCGGCGATGGGCGGGGCGGCCTGACGGGCCCCCGCCAGGCCGCGCCGGCCCCCAGGACGCGTGCGGCCCCGCACCGGGTCGGTGCGGGGCCACACGGGCGGGGCGCGGTCAGCGGCGCGCGCGCCGCTTGTTGAGCAGGTCGAAGGCGACCGCGAGGAGGAGCACGAGGCCCTTGATGGCCTGCTGCCAGGCGGGGTCGACGTTCATGATCGACAGGCCCATGTTCAGCACGCCCATGATGAGCGCGCCGATGATGGCGCCGGAGACCTTGCCGATGCCGCCGGTGACGGCGGTCCCGCCGATGAACGCGGCGGCGATGGCGTCCAGCTCGAAGCTGTTGCCGGCCGCGGCGACGGCGGCGCCCGCCCGCGAGGTCGTGACGACGCCCGCGAGGGCGGCCAGCACGCCCATGTTCACGAAGATCGCGAAGTTGACCTTGCGGGTGTTGACGCCGGAGAGCATGGCGGCGTGCAGGTTGCCGCCGATGGCGTAGATGTGCCGGCCGAAGACCGAGCGGTTCATCACGAAGGTGTAGGCCACGATGAGCACGCCCACGATGATCAGCACGATCGGGGTGCCGCCGGCGCTGCGGGCCAGCAGGTAGCTGATGAACGCGACGAGCACCGCGAACAGCACCAGGCGCGAGACGAACGCGAAGAAGGGCTCGAGCTCCAGGCCGTGCTTGCGGATCGAGCGGCGGGCCCGCAGCTGGATGACGACCAGGCCCGCGATGGCGACGGCCCCGATGAGGAGGGTGACGACGTCGAGGTTGGCCACGTAGCCGAAGGCGTTGGGGATCGAGCCGTTGGAGATGGCGTTGAACCCGCGGGGCAGGCCCGCGACGGTGGTGCCCACCAGGACGATGGCCAGGCCGCGGAAGATCAGCATGCCCGCGAGGGTCACGATGAACGCCGGGATGCCCACGTAGGCCACCCAGAATCCCTGCCAGGCGCCGATGACGGCACCGAGCACGAGGGTGGCGAGGACGGCGAGCGGCCACGGCACGTGCCAGCTGTCCATCATGATCGCGGTGACGCCGCCGACGAAGGCGACCACCGAGCCGACCGAGAGATCGATGTGGCCGGCGACGATCACCATGACCATGCCGATCGCCAGGATCATCACGTAGGCGTTCTGCTGCACCAGGCTCGCGACGTTGTTCGGCTTGAGCAGCAGGCCGCCGGTGAGGATCTGGAACAGGACCACGATGGCGATCAGCGCCGCCATGATCCCGTACTGCCGCAGGTTGCGGCCGAAGTACTGCGTCAGTGCGCTCATCGTGACGCACCCTCCCTGTCCATGGTCATGAAGTGCATGAGCCGCTCCTGCGTGGCCTCGTCACGGGGGACCTCACCGGTGAGGCGCCCCTGGCTCATGGTGTAGATGCGGTCGCAGATGCCCAGGAGCTCGGGCAGCTCGGAGGAGATCACGAGGATCCCCTTCCCGGCGTCGGCGAGGGCGTTGATGATCTGGTAGATCTCGAACTTCGCGCCGACGTCGATCCCCCGGGTGGGCTCGTCGAGGATGAGCACGTCGGGATCGGTGTAGATCCACTTGCTCAGCACGACCTTCTGCTGGTTGCCGCCCGAGAGCTGCCCGACGATCGTGTTGACGTCCGGGGTCTTGATCCGCATCTCCCGGCGGTAGCGCTCGGCGACGGTCGTCTCCTCGTGGACGTCCACGACCCCCAGGCGGGACATCTTCTCCAGGTTCGCGGCGGCGACGTTGCGCTTGATGTCCTGGATGAGGTTGAGCCCGTAGCGCTTGCGGTCCTCCGTGGCGTAGGCGATGCCGTGGCGGATCGCCTGCTCGACGGTGGTCGCGCGGATCTCGCGGCCCTCCTTGTACAGGCGGCCGGAGATGTTGTGCCCGTAGGAGCGGCCGAAGATGCTCATGGCCAGCTCGGTGCGCCCGGCGCCCATGAGGCCCGCCAGGCCCACGATCTCCCCGCGACGGACGGTGAGGCTGGCGCCGTCGACCACCTTGCGGGCGGTGTCCACCGGGTGGTGGACCGTCCAGTCCTCCACCCGCAGCACCTCCGGGCCGATCTTCGGGGCGTGCTCGGGGTAGCGGTTGTCCAGCTCCCGGCCCACCATGAGCCGGATGATCTCCTCCTCGGAGACCGGCACCTCGCCACGCATGTCGAGGGTCTCGATGGTGCGGCCGTCGCGGATGACGGTGGTGGAGTCGGCGATCGCGGCGATCTCGTTGAGCTTGTGCGAGATGACGATCATGGTGATGCCCTGGTCGCGCAGCTGACGCATGAGGCCGAGGAGGTGGGCGCTGTCCTCGTCGTTGAGGGCGGCGGTGGGCTCGTCGAGGATGAGGAGCTTGACCCGCTTGGACAGCGCCTTGGCGATCTCCACGAGCTGCTGGCGGCCCACGCCGAGGTCGACGACCTTGGTGTCGGGCCGGATGTCCAGGCCCACGCGGGCGAGCAGCTTTGCGGCCTCGCTGTTGGTGCGGTTCCAGTCGATGACGCCGCCGGCGGCCTGCTCGTTGCCGAGGAAGATGTTCTCCGCGACCGACAGGTAGGGGCTCAGGGCGAGCTCCTGGTGGATGATGACGATGCCCTGGGCCTCGCTGTCGCGGATGGTGCGGAACTCGCAGGTGTGGCCGTCGAAGACGATCTCGCCCTCGTAGCTGCCGTGGGGGTAGACCCCCGACAGGACGTTCATCAGCGTCGACTTGCCGGCGCCGTTCTCCCCGCAGATGGCGTGGACCTCGCCGCGCCGCACCGAGAGGGTGACGTCCTGCAGCGCCTTGACGCCGGGGAAGGTCTTGGTGATGGCCCGCATCTCGAGGATGGGGTGGTCGGATGGCATCGCTGCTCCTTGGGGGCCCGGGGCCCGCCCGCGGCCCGGGACCGGGTCGCGGGCGGGCGGGGGAGTGGGGTCAGAGACCGAGCTCGCCGGCGTCGTAGAAGCCGGACTTCACGAGCGAGGACTCGACCGTGTCGGGCGTGACGACCTGCGGGGGCAGCAGGTAGGAGGGGACGACCTTCTTGCCGTTGTCGTAGGTCTCGGTGTCGTTGACCTCGACCTCCTCGCCCTTGACGATCTGGTCGACCATCTTCGCGACCTGGTCGCCCAGGGTGCGGGTGTCCTTCCACACCGTCATCGACTGCATGCCCGCGAGCATGTTCTTGACGTTGGCGAGGTCGGCGTCCTGGCCGGTCACCAGCGGGAACTCGTTCCCGGCCTTGTAGCCGGCGGCGTCGAGCGCCTGCTCGATGCCGAGGGCGAGGGAGTCGTTGGGCGAGAGGACGACGTCGACCTTCTTGTCCGCGTAGAAGGAGTTGAGCCGGTTGTCCATCTCGGCCTGGGCCTTGCCGGACTCCCAGCCCTGGATGCCGATGGAGCTCCACTCGTCGTTGGACTTCGGCGCCTTGCCGGAGGGCACCACGAGCTGGCCGCCCTCCACGTAGGGCAGCAGGACGTCCCACGCGCCGGAGAAGAAGAACTTGGCGTTGTTGTCGTCGGGGGAACCGGCGAAGGGCTCGAGGTTGAACGGGCCCTTGCCGTCCTTGAGGCCGAGCTGCTCCTCGATGAAGTGCCCCTGGAGCTGGCCGACCTGGTAGTTGTCGAACGTGGCGTAGTAGTCCACGGACTCGGTGTCGTTGATGAGGCGGTCGTAGGCGATGACGGTGATGTCCTTCGCCTTGGCCGAGTCGAGCACCGGGCCCAGGGCCGTGCCGTCGATGGAGGCGACCACGAGGACCTTGGGGTCCTGGTTGATCATGTTCTGGATCTGGGTGATCTGCTGGTCGACCTTGTTGTCGGCGTACTGCAGCGAGGTCTTGTACCCCATGTCCTTGAGCAGGCTCTCGAGGTTCTCGCCGTCGTTGTTCCACCGCTCGAGGGAGCGGGTCGGCATGGCGATGCCGACGAGGCCGCCACCCTCCCCGCCGTCGCCGGCCTCGGCGGCACCGCTGTCGGTGCGCTCGCTGCTGCACGCGGCGAGCGATCCCGCGGCGAGCGCGGCGCCCGCGAGCGCCGCCACGGCCTTGAAGTTGCGCAGAGACATCCTTGTCAAACCCTTCTGTCGATCCGGCCCGGGCGGCCGGCGCGCTGTGAACCACGTGCCCGAACTCCGTCGTCGCCGGGACCCTCGCTGAGGTCCCGCGACGCCCCTTCACGTCGCTGGTGCACCAGGTTTGTTGTGCGGGAGAACATATTCACGCCTGGTCCCGGATGGCAAATCCGTCGGCGTGGCGCCGGATTCGGGCCGGGAGACGGGGCGCGTGGCCCCGTCAGGCGAACGTGCCGGTCCAGGCCGCGGGCTGCTGGATCACCGTGCGCAGGGCGCGCATCGCCCCGCCGGTGGCCGCCGGGGCCGGGTCGGCCGGAGCGCCACGCAGCAGCACCCGCATCCAGGGGCTCGCCAGGGTGCGCACCCGCAGCTGCTCCTCGATGCCCGGGCGCAGGAGGTCCACCAGGGGGATGTAGCCGGCGCCGAGGACCACCTCGTCGACGTCGACGAGGTTGACCACGCCGGCCAGGGCGATCCCCAGCGCCCACGCCGCCCGCTCCACCGCCGCCCGCGCGGCGCCGTAGCCCGAGGCCGCCGCCTCGGCGAGGGCGGCCGTGCTGGTCTCCAGCGGCAGCCCGGCCGCCTCGAGCACGGCGTGCTTGCCGGCGTAGCGCTCCAGGCAGCCGCGCGCCCCGCAGTGGCACTGCGGCCCGGCGGGCTCGATGGCCATGTGGCCGATCTCCCCGGCCCAGCCGTGCTTGCCGAGCACCACGGTGCCCTCGGCGACGATGGCGGCGCCGACGCCGATGTCGCCGCCGACGTAGATGAACGTGCTCGACGGCGCGGAGCGGCCGGGTGCGGTGTTGGCCAGGCCGTAGGCGGCCAGGTTGGCGTCGTTGTCGACGACGAGCGCGGTCCCGGCGGGCAGCGCGTCGGCGCCCATGAGCTCGGCCGGGCGCACCTCGTGCCAGCCGAGGTTCGGGGCCAGCAGCAGCCGGCCCGAGGCGGCGTCGACCAGCCCCGGCAGGCCCAGGCAGGCCTGGGCGACCCGGGCGCCGGTGGCGCCGGCCCGCTCGAGCAGGCGGCGGGCCAGGTCGGCCGCGCGGGCGAGGACCGCCGCGGCGTCGGAGGACTCGAAGTCGCCCTCGACGTACTCCTCGGCGAGGATGGCCCCGGTGAGGTCCATGACCCGCCCGGCCATGTAGTCGACGTTGACCTGCAGGCCCAGGCCCGCGAAGGACCCGCGGGCGGGGGTGAGCGGCACCGCCGGGCGGCCCGGGCGCCCGCCCGTGGGGTGGTGCTCGGCCACGATGCGCGCGGCGATGAGCTCCTCGGTGAGCCGCGAGACGGTCGAGCGGGTCATGCCGGTCTGCGCGGCCAGCTGGGCGCGCGAGACCGGCTCGGGGCTGGCGAAGATCGCCTGGCTGATGACCGCGAGGTTGTGCTCGCGGAGGGAGGACTGGCGGGCCGCGCCGGAGGACGGGCGCCCTGCGGTGGGGGCGGCGACTCCGGCGCCCGGGATGGCGTTCACGGGCTTGACCCTACTCCGGAACGCCGTTATGTTTCACCGCACAACAAATCTCGACGAGGAGAAGCAACATGGTGCGCACGCCCACCCCGGAGGACCGTTTCTCGTTCGGCCTGTGGACCGTCGGCTGGACCGCCCGCGACCAGTTCGGCGAGGCGACCCGCCCCGCCCTGGACCCGTGGGAGTATGCGGGCCGGCTGGCCGAGCTGGGGGCCTGGGGGGTGACCTTCCACGACGACGACGTCGTCCCGTTCGGCGCCCCCGACGAGGACCGCGACCGGATCCTGCAGACCTTCAAGAAGGCCGTCGACGCCGCCGGGCTGGTGGTGGAGATGGTCACCACCAACACCTTCTCCCACCCGGTGTTCAAGGACGGCGCGCTGACCTCCAACGACCGCTCCGTCCGGCGGTTCGCGCTGCGCAAGGTGCTGCGCAACGTCGACCTCGCCGCCGAGCTGGGCGCGGAGACGTTCGTCATGTGGGGCGGGCGCGAGGGCAGCGAGTACGACGGCGCCAAGGACGTCAACGCCGCCCTGGACCGCTACGCCGAGGGCCTCGACACGGTCGCCGGCTACATCAAGGACCAGGGCTACGGCCTGCGCATCGCCCTGGAGCCCAAGCCGAACGAGCCGCGCGGGGACATCCTGCTGCCCACCGTCGGCCACGCGCTGGCCCTCATCGCGCGCCTGCAGCACGAGGACATCGTCGGCCTCAACCCCGAGACCGGCCACGAGCAGATGGCGGGGCTGAACTACACCCATGCCCTGGCCCAGGCGCTGTGGTCGGGCAAGCTGTTCCACATCGACCTCAACGGCCAGCGCTCGATCAAGTTCGACCAGGACCTGGTCTTCGGCCACGGCGACCTGCTCTCGGCCTTCTTCACCGTCGACCTCATCGAGAACGGCTTCCCCAGCGCCGGCCAGGACGGGCCGATGTACCGCGGCCCGCGGCACTTCGACTACAAGCCCTCCCGCACCGAGGGCTTCGACGGGGTGTGGGAGTCCGCCCGCGCCAACATGGAGACCTACCTGCTGCTCGCCGAGAAGGCCCGCGCCTACCGGGCCGACCCCGAGGTGCAGGCCGCCATGGAGCAGGCCGGCGTCCTCGAGCTGTCCGAGCCCACCCTCGCCGCGGGCGAGAGCGTGGCGGACCTGCTCGCCGACCGGCGCGCGTTCGAGGACTTCGACGCCGACGCCGCCGCCCAGCGCGGGTTCGGCTTCGTGCGGCTGAACCAGCTCGCCATCGCCCACCTCATCGGCTGACCCGGGGGAAGGTGGGGACGTGAGCGAGACGCTGGTCGCCGGGATCGACTCCTCGACCCAGTCGTGCAAGGTGGTCGTCCGCGACGCGGCGACCGGGGCGCTGCGCCGGTTCGGGCAGGCCCCGCACCCCGACGGCACCGAGGTCGACCCCGAGGCGTGGTGGGAGGCCCTGCAGGCGGCGGTCGCGGCGGCCGGCGGGCTCGGCGACGTCGCCGCCGTCAGCGTGGGCGGGCAGCAGCACGGCATGGTCGCGCTCGACGCCGACGGGGAGGTGATCCGCCCGGCGCTGCTGTGGAACGACACCCGCAGCGCCGGCGCGGCCGCCGACCTCGTGGCCGAGCTCGGCGCGGCGGAGTGGGCCCGGGCCACCGGGTCGGTGCCCGTGGCGTCGCTGACGGTGACCAAGCTGCGCTGGCTGGCCGACCACGAGCCCGCCAACGCCGCCCGCGTCGCCGCCGTCGCCCTCCCGCACGACTGGCTCACCTGGCGGCTGAGCGGGGCGTGCTCCTTCGACACCCTGGTCACCGACCGGTCCGACGCCTCGGGCACCGGCTACTTCGACACCGCCCGCGGGGTCTACCGCCGCGACCTGCTCGCCCGGGCGCTGCGCCGCGACGACGTCGAGGGCATCGTGCTGCCGCGCGTGCTCGGCCCCGGGGCCCGGGCGGGGGAGGGGCGCGGGCCCCTCGCTCACGCCGTCCTGGGCCCCGGCGCCGGGGACAACGCCGCCGCCGCGCTCGGCCTGGGCATGAGCGCGGGGGACGTGGCGATCTCGGTGGGCACCTCCGGGGTGGTCTCCGCCGTCGCCGGCGCCCCCGTGGCGGACCCCTCCGGCCTCGTCAGCGGCTTCGCCGACGCGACCGGCGCCTTCCTGCCGCTGGCGTGCACGCTGAACGGCTCGCGGGTGCTCGACGCCACCGCCCGGCTGCTGGGCGTGGACCACGCCGGGCTGAGCGCCCTGGCGCTCGCGGCCGAGCCCGGCGCCGGCGGGCTGACCCTGGTGCCCTACCTCGAGGGCGAGCGCACCCCGAACCTGCCCGACGCCACCGGCTCGCTGCTCGGCCTCACCCTGGGGTCCCTGACCCCCGAGAACCTGGCGCGGGCCGCCGTCGAGGGCCTGCTGTGCGGGCTCGCGGACGGGCTCGCGGCCCTGGAGGCCCAGGGCGCGGCGGTCGAGCGGATCCAGCTCATCGGCGGGGCCGCCCGGTCCGAGGCGCTGCGGCGCATCGCCCCGGCGGTCCTCGGCCGGCCCGTGACCGTCCCCGAGCCGGGGGAGTACGTGGCCGACGGCGCCGCCCGCCAGGCCGCCTGGGTGCTCTCCGGGGCGGAGCGCGCGCCCGCGTGGACCGCGTCGGGGGTGCGCACCTACGAGGCCGAGGCGACGCCGGAGGTGCGCGAGCGCTACGCCGCCCGCCGCGACCTGGTGGCCGACCGTGAGGTCAGGGCCGGTGCGCGAACTTCTCCAGCAGCCCCGAGTCGCCGCTGACGATCAGCAGGTCGTCGGCCCCGATGCGGGTCTCCGGCGTGGCGTACTCGAACGGCTCGCCCGGGGGCTTCACGCCGATGATCGTGATGCCGTAGCGCTGGCGGATCTTCGACTCCGCCAGCGTGAAGCCCTGCGTCTCGCGCGGCGGGCGCATCTTGACGATGGCGAAGCCGTCCTCCATCTCGATGTAGTCGAGCATGCGGCCGGAGACCATGTGCGCCACGCGCTGCCCGGCGTCGTACTCCGGGTAGACGACGTGGTGGGCGCCGATGCGGCGCAGGATGCGCCCGTGCTCGGCGCTGATGGCCTTGGCCCAGATCTGCGGCATCTCCATGTCGACGAGGTTGCCGGTGATGAGCACCGAGGCCTCGAGGTAGGAGCCGACGCCGACCACGGCGACGGGGAAGTCCTCGGCGCCGAGCTGTTCGAGGGCCTCGGGGTTGGTCGCGTCGGCCTCGACCACCGGCAGCCGGCTGGACCACTGCTGCACCAGCGCCGGGTCCTTCTCCACCGCCAGCACGTCGCGGCCGAGCCGCTCGAGCGTGGCGGCGATGGCGGCGCCGAAGCGGCCCAGGCCGATGACCAGCACACCGGCGTCGCGCGGCTGCGCCTTCTCAGACATCCTCAGCTCCTCGTCCGGCCCGGGCGGGCCGGGATCCATTGTGTCAGCCGATGATCGGCCGCTCGTTGGGCATGCGGATGACCCGGCGGCGCTCGCGCAGCGCCAGCGCCGCGGCCACCGTGATCGTGCCGGTCCGCCCGGCGTACATCAGCCCGGTGAGCACGTACTTCGCGGCGTCGGGCAGGTCGGCGGTGATGCCGGTGCTCAGCCCGCAGGTGGCGAAGGCGGAGATCACCTCGAAGAGGATGCTGTCCAGCGGCAGGTCCGTGATCATCAGCAGCAGCAGCGTGGAGACCCCCACGAGGGTCGAGCCGAGGAAGGCCACCGACACCGCCAGCCGCACCGTGGAGGAGCCGATCCGGCGCCCGTAGGCCTCGATGTCCCGGTCCCCGCGGGCCTCGGCGACGATGGCCAGGACCAGCACGGCCAGGGTGGTGACCTTGATGCCGCCGGCCGTCGAGGCGCTGCCGCCGCCGACGAACATCAGCGCGTCGGTGAGGAACCACGTGGACTCGCGCATCTGGCCGACGTCGACCGTGGCCAGCCCGGACGAGCGCGGCGTCATGCCCTGCACGAGGCTGGCCAGCACCCGGTCCCCGAGGGAGAGCCGGCCCAGGGTGGCGGGGTTGGTCCACTCGAACAGGGCGACCGCCACCGCGGCGCCGGCGAAGAGGACCGCGGAGGTGACGACGGTCAGCTTGGCGTGCAGGCTCCACCTGCGCGGCTCGCGCCACTGCCGGGCGACGTTGAGGATCACGGGGAAGCCGACGGCGCCGACGAACGTGCCGACGACGATCGGCAGCCCCAGCCACCAGTCGCCCACGTAGGGGGTCAGCCCGCCGTGGACGACGACGAAGCCGGCGTTGTTGAAGATGCTCAGGGCCATGAACACGCCGTGCCACAGGGCCGGCGCGAGCGACTCGCCCTGGTCGAGGAACCACGGCACGAGCACGACGGCGAGGGAGGCCTCCACCACCGCCGAGGCCACGATGACGGCCCGGATGAGGGAGCCCACCTCGCCCAGCCCCGTCGTCTTCGTCTCGACGGCGGTGAGCATCCGCTGGGTCAGCCCGATGCGCCGGGAGACGGCCAGGCCGAGGATGGAGGCGAGGGTCATCACGCCCAGGCCGCCGATCTGGATGCCGACGAGGATGACGACCTGGCCGAAGAACGACCAGTACGTCGCCGTGTCCACGGTGACCAGGCCGGTGACGCACACCGCCGACGTCGCGGTGAACAGGGCGTCGGCGAACGGGGCGCGCTCGCCGGAGGCGGTGGCCGCCGGCAGCGACAGCAGCGCCGTCTCCACGGCGATGATCGCGGCGAAGACGAGCAGGGCCAGGCGGGCCGGGGAGCTGCGGGCGATGTGGTCGACCCAGTCCCGGGAGGCGCGCAGCGCCCCGGGGAACGACAGCGTCGCCACGCCTGCCCCTTCCGCACACCCGGCGCGGCCGCGACCGCGGGCCCGCCGAGCGCGGGCCAGGGATCACCTTGGCACAACGGCCCCCGGCCCAGCGCGACGGCGCACCTGGTCACCGGCGCGGCCGCCCGGCCCTCCCGTCGCGAGGCGGCGGCGCACGCCGGCCCCGCCGCCCGCTACGGTGAAGCATGCCCGCCGCCGCGCTCCTCGTCTGGTCCGAGGACCTGGTCAGCTACGACTTCGGCCTCGCCCACCCGATGACGCCGGTCCGTCTGCTCCTCACCCACCAGCTGCTCGAGGACCTGGGGGTGCTCGACGGGCGGCTGAGGGTCGTGCCCGCGCCGGTCGCCGCCGACGCCGACCTGCTGCGGGTGCACACCCCCGACTACGTCGACGTCGTGCGCGAGGCCCAGGAGCGCGGGCACGCCCGGCCCGGCTACGGCCTGGGCGACGAGGACACCCCCGTCTTCGGGCAGGTGCACACCGCCTCGGCCCGCATCGTCGGCTCGACGCTGACGGCGGCGCAGGCCGTCTGGCGCGGGGACGTCGCCCGGGCGGCGAGCATCGCCGGCGGCATGCACCACGCCATGCCGGGCCGCGCGTCGGGCTTCTGCGTCTACAACGACGCCGCCGTGGCCATCTCCTGGCTCGTCGAGCAGGGCGCCCGGGTGGCCTACGTCGACCTCGACGCCCACCACGGCGACGGCGTCGAGCGCGTGTTCTGGGACGAGGACCGGGTGCTGACCGTCTCGGTGCACCAGCACCCCGGCACCCTCTTCCCCGGCACCGGCTACGCCCAGGACACCGGCTCGGCGCGGGCGCGGGGCAGCGCCGTCAACGTCGCCCTCCCCGCCGGCACGGGCGACGCCGCCTGGCTGCGCGCCGTCGAGGCCGTCACCGAGCCGCTGATCAGGGCCCACGAGCCCGACATCATCGTCAGCCAGCACGGCTGCGACTGCCACGGCAGCGACCCGCTGGCCCAGCTCGACGTGTCCGTCGACGCCCAGCGCGCCGCCCAGCTCCTCGTCGCCGGCATCGCCGAGCGGCACGCCGGCGGCCGCTGGGTGGCCCTCGGCGGGGGCGGGTACGAGGTGATCGGCGTCGTCCCGCGGGCCTGGTCCCACCTGGTGGCGACGGTCGCGGGCCGCCCGCTCGACCCGGCCACGCCCGTGCCCGAGGCGTGGCGCCGGCGGGTGCGGGAGATGGCCGACGTCGAGGCCCCGTCGACGATGAGCGACGGCCGCGACGGTGCCTTCGCCCGGTTCGCCGACGGGTACAACCCCGACGACGCCGCCGACCGGGCCATCCTCGCCACCCGCCAGGCCGTCTTCCCCTGGCACGGCCTGGACCCGCTGCTGGACTGACGGCCGAGGCGTTGGTCACAGACACGCTCCGCGGAAGCATTTCGCCGACGCGGCGATTACCCCTATATTTCGATCTGGAGAGCCCCGCCGCACCGGCAGGGGACGAGAAGGACGGACGGACATGGCCGAGCAGCTGGGAGCGCCACGGTTCCTCACCGTCGCCGAGGTCGCCGAGCTGATGCGGGTGTCCAAGATGACGGTCTACCGCATGGTGCACGCCGGGGAGCTCCCTGCCGTGCGCATGGGCCGGTCCTTCCGCGTCCCGCAGGCCGCGGTCGAGCACCTCATCAGCGAGGGGCTGGGGGAGTGGGGTCAGGCGTCCGCTTCCGGGCGCTGACCGGGTAGGATCGTTCTGTTCTGCGCGCGGCCGCTGGCCGCGCGCTCGCGCACGTACAACCAAGCATGTGAGGTTCCCCTATGGGCTCGGTCATCAAGAAGCGCCGCAAGCGCATGTCGAAGAAGAAGCACCGCAAGCTCCTGCGCAAGACGCGCCACCAGCGTCGCAACAAGAAGTGACGCCCCGGCGCCCCGCGCGGGCGTCGTGACCCCAGGCCCGGCCCATGTGCCGGGCCTGAGTCGTTCCCCGGCCGGCCCGCGCGCCCACCGCGGGGGCCCCGGGGCCGCGTAGGGTCGGGTCCATGCACGACACCACCCCCGCCGACCCCGCCCGCGTCGTCCTCTACGGCCGCGACGGCTGCCACCTGTGCGACCAGGCCCGCACCATGCTCGAGCGGGTGCGGGAGGAGACCGGCGAGGGCTTCGTGGAGGTCGACATCGACGCCGACCCGCAGCTGCGCGAGCGCTACGGCGAGCTCGTGCCGGTGGTCACCGTCGACGGCGTGCAGCAGGGGTACTGGCGCATCGAGGCGGCCCGGGTGCGGGCGGCCCTCGCCCGCTGAGGCGCGGCCTCAGCGCCCGGGACGACGAACGGCGACGCCCCGCGAGGGGCGCCGCCGTTTCGACGTGAGTGGGGGCTGTCAGGCCTGGGCCGGGGTGGCCTCGATCTCGAGCTGGACCTTGACCTTGTCGCCGACGAGGAAGCCGCCGGTCTCCATGGCCGCGTTCCAGGTCAGGCCGAACTCCTTGCGGGAGATCTCGGTGGTGGCGGAGAAGCCGATGCGCGGGGAGCCGAAGGCGTCGACGACCGAGCCGTTGAACTCCGCGTCGAGCGCGACGGGGTTGGTCACGCCGTTGATCGTCAGGTCGCCCTTGAGGACGAACTCCTCGCCGTCACCCTCCACGCCGGTGGAGACGAAGGTCCAGGTCGGCTTGCTCTCGGCGTCCCAGAAGTCGGCCGAGCGCAGGTGGCCGTCGCGGTTGGCGTCGCCGGTGTTGATGGAGGCGGCGTCGATGGTGACGGAGGCGGCGGAGTCGGCGAGGTTCTCGCCGACGGTGATGGTGCCCTCGACCTTCTCGAACTTGCCGCGCACCTTGGAGATGCCGGCGTGGCGGACGGTGAAGGCGACGTCGGTGTGCGAGCCGTCGATGACGTAGCTGCCAGCGGGAACGGTGGCCATGTGGTTCTCCTCGAGGCGAGGCGGATAGTTGACGTTTGAACTATATTGGTGGTTGAACATTCACGCAAGAGGAACGGGAAGATCGGCCAGGACCGGCCGGGACCGCCCCGAGGCGGGCGCGAAGGGCTCCCGCGGGAGCGCGCGAACGAGCAGACTGGCCTACGGCCCCAGGAGGAGGACATCATGACGGCGCCGACGACGTCGACCACCCGCTGGCTCGACGAGGACCAGCAGCACAGCTGGCGCCAGCTGCTGCGCGGGTCCGCCAAGCTCTTCGACGACCTCAACCGCGACCTCGAGGAGCAGTCCGGGCTCTCCCTCAGCGAGTACGAGGTGCTCGTGCGCCTGTCGGAGGCGGAGGGGCGCCGGATGCGGATGTCCGTCCTCGCCGACGAGCTCGTGCACTCCCGATCGCGGCTGACGCACACGATCCGCCGGATGGAGGCGGCCGGCCTCGTCGAGCGCTCGAGCTGCCCCGACGACCGGCGCGGGGTCAACTGCACCCTCACCCCGGCCGGCTTCGCCCGGCTCGAGGCGGTGGCGCCCGGGCACGTGGAGTCGGTGCGCGCGCGCCTGGTGGACCGGATCAGCCCCGCCCAGCTGCGCCAGCTCGGCGAGATCATGGCCACGTTCATCGAGGACGCCCCCGCCGACGAGGCCTGACGCGGGGCGGCCGGCGGCCGGCGGTCGGAGCCGCCCCAGGAGTTTGCGACACTGGTGGCCATGCAGCGAACGACGGTCCACCTGATGCGGCACGGCGAGGTGCACAACCCCGACGGCATCCTCTACGGGCGCGCGTCGGGCTACCGCCTCTCCGACCGCGGCCAGCAGATGGTCGCCCGCGTGGCGGAGGTGCTGCACGCCGGCGGGCACGACCTGCGCGCCGTCATCGCCTCCCCGCTGCAGCGGGCCCAGGAGAGCGCGCTGCCCGCCGCCCGCGCCTACGGGCTGGAGGTGCGCTCGGACGAGCGACTCATCGAGGCCGCCAACATCTTCGAGGGCGTCGCGGTGAACAAGAACCGCGCGATCCTCGCCCACCCGCGCTACTGGCACGCCTACGTCAACCCCTTCCGGCCCAGCTGGGGCGAGCCCTACCGCGAGCAGGTGGCCCGCATGCGGGCCGCCATCGCCGACGCGCTGACCGGCGCCGCCGGCGGGGAGGCCCTGCTGGTGAGCCACCAGCTGCCCATCTGGGTGACCCGGCTCTTCCTCGAGCGCCGGCCGTTGGCGCACGACCCGCGCCGGCGGCAGTGCTCGCTGGCGTCGTTGACGTCGCTGACCTTCGAGGGGCGCCGGCTGGTGGGCCTGAGCTACTGGGAGCCGGCGGGCGAGCTGCTCGACGGCGCCTCGGACATGGTCCCGGGCACCTCGGCCGCCGCCGAGAACCTGGGGGAGGTGCGGGCATGACCCCGGGCGCCGGGGACGGCCGGCGCGCCCTCTCCCGCCGGACGCTGCTGCGCGCGATCGGCGCCGGCGCCGCGGCGCTGGCGCTGGCGGCCTGCTCGCCGGGCGGCACCGGCACGAGCGCGGCCGGGGCCGGGTACGTCGCCGGCGACGGGTCCTTCGCGACCTGGAAGCCGGACGAGCGCGGCGCGCCCGTGGCGATGACGGGCACCACCTACACCGACGAGCAGGTGGACGTCGCGACCTGGCGCGGCGACGTCGTCGTCCTGAACTTCTGGTACGCCGCCTGCCCGCCGTGCCGGGCCGAGGCGCCCGAGCTGCGGGCGATCGCCGAGGACTACGGCGACCGGGGCGTGCACCTGCTCGGCGTGAACCCGCGCGACGACGCCGGCGCGGCCCAGGCCTTCGAGCGCACCTTCGAGATCCCCTACCCCTCGATCCACGACTCCGACGCCCGGGCCGTGGCCTCCCTGGAGGGCCTCGTGCCGCTGCAGGCCATGCCCTCGACGGTGGTGCTGGACCGGCAGGGCCGGGTGGCGGCCCGCATCCTCGGCGAGTTCGATCCCCAGGTGCTGCGCGGGCTGATCGACGACACCCTGGCGGAGAAGGCCTAGCGGCCCATGGACCAGATCGCGACCCTCTTCGAGCGCACCGTCGTCGACGGCTCGATGCTCGTGGCGCTGCCCGTCGCGGCCCTCGCCGGGCTGGTGTCCTTCGCCTCCCCGTGCGTGCTCCCGCTGCTGCCGGGGTACGTCGGCTACCTCGGCGGCATGGCCGGGGCCGAGGGCGCGCGCCGCGGGACGCAGGGCCGGCTGCTGGCGGGGGTGCTCCTCTTCGTCGCGGGCTTCAGCGCGGTGTTCGTGCTGCTCGGGGTGGTCTTCTCGCTCGCGGGGCTGGCCCTGCAGCAGCACGTGGACGTCATCCTGCGCGTGCTCGGCGTGCTCGTCATCGTCATGGGGGTCGCGTTCCTCGGCGGCGTGCCCTTCCTCCAGCGCGACCGGCGCCTCCACCTCTCCCCGCGCCAGGGCGTGTGGGGCGCCCCGGTGCTGGGGGTGGTGTTCGGGTTCGGCTGGGCCCCGTGCATCGGGCCCACGCTGGCGGCGGTGCTCAGCCTGTCCTTCGGCGGCGCGGACCCCACGCGCGGCGCCGTCCTCGCCCTGGCGTACTGCCTCGGGCTCGGCGTGCCCTTCGTCGTGCTCGCGATGGCGTTCGCCCGCTCGACCCGCACCCTGGGCTTCCTGCGCCGGCACCGGCGCGGGATCCAGGTCTTCGGCGGCGCGCTGCTCGTGCTGCTCGGCCTGGCCCTGGTGACAGGGCTGTGGGGCGTCCTCTCCAGCCACCTGCAGGGCCTCGTGGCGAACTTCGAGACGGTGGTGTGATGGCTCGGCCGACCAACGAGACCGACCCGACGAACCTCAGCTCCAAGGCGGGCCAGGGGCGGGCGCCCGCGGCGTCCGACGCGGCGCCGGCGCCGGCCGGCGGGCGCCCCGCCCAGCCGGCCCTCGGGGTGCGCGGCTGGGCCCGGTGGATGTGGCGCCAGCTGACGAGCATGCGGGTGGCGCTCATGCTCCTGCTGCTCCTGGCCGTGGCGGCGCTGCCCGGCTCCTTCTTCCCCCAGCAGCCGCAGAACCCCGACCGGGTCTCCCAGTACCATCTCGACCACCCGCAGCTGGCCCCCTGGCTGGACCGGTTCGGCTTCTTCGACGTCTACGGCTCGCCCTGGTTCGCGGCGATCTACCTGCTGCTGTTCACCTCGCTCATCGGCTGCATCCTGCCGCGCATCGCGGTGCACTGGCGGGCGCTGCGCTCCCAGCCGCCCCGGGTGCCGCGCAACCTCGAGCGCTTCCCCGCGCACGAGGAGCGCACCGTCGCGGCCGGCCCCGACGACGTCCGTACCCGCGTGCTGGCCGCACTGAAGGGCCGCTACCGCACCGCGGTGACCCCCGAGGGCATCACCGCCGAGCGCGGGTACCTGCGCGAGACGGGCAACATCGTCTTCCACCTCTCCCTCGTCGGGCTGCTGGTCTCCCTGGCGGCGGGGCAGCTGTTCAGCTACCGCGGGCAGGCCGTGGTCATCGAGGGGCAGTCCTTCGCCAACTCCGTGCTGTCCTACGACTCCTTCGACCCGGGCACCTTCTTCGAGCCGGACCAGCTCGAGCCGTTCACGTTCACGCTGACGAAGTTCGAGTCCACCTTCAACGAGGTCGCGCAGGCGCGGAACTTCAAGGGCGAGCTGGACGTCGTCGAGCCGGACGGCTCGAAGCGGTCCGAGACGATCCGGGTGAACCATCCCGTCACCGCCGGCGGCGCCAACGTCTACCTCTCCGGCAACGGGTTCGCGCCGGTGATCACCGTGCGCGACGGCGTGGGCAAGGTCGCGTTCTCCGGCGCGGTGCCGTTCCTGCCGCAGGACGGGACGTACACCTCCAAGGGCGTCGTCAAGGTCCCCGACGTCTCCACCGGCGACCAGCTCGGGCTGACCGGGATGTTCCTGCCCACCGCGCTCGTGGCGCCGGACGGCACCGCCCAGTCGATCTACCCCCAGCCCGACAACCCGATGCTCGCGCTGACCCTCTACGCCGGCGACCTCGGCCTGGACGACGGCGTCCCGCAGAACGTCTACGTCCTCGACACCGAGCGCATGCGCCAGGTGTACGAGCCGGCGCCGGGCGGCAAGCCCGGCTCGGCCGAGGGCGGCCAGAAGCCCGTCTCTCTCATGATCCGGCCCGGGGAGACGGTCCAGCTGCCCGAGGGGCTGGGGTCGGTGACGTTCGAGTCCCTCCCGCGCTTCGCCGCGCTCGACCTGCGCTACGACCCGTCGCTGCCGTACCTGCTCACCTTCGCCGTCACGGCGATGGTCGGGCTGTTCGGCTCGTTGTTCGTGCCGCGGCGCCGGATGTGGGTGCGGGTGAGGCCGGGCGAGGACGGCGGCAGCGTCGTCGAGGGGGCCGCGCTGGCCCGCGGGGACGACCCCGGGCTCGACAAGGACCTCGAGCGCGTGATGTCCGCGGCCGGTGCGGCGAGGCAGAATGAGGACGCCCAGGCGAGCGCCGGGCCGCCCGCGGCGGCCACCGGCGAGGCCGTGGCCACGAGTGCCGGCGCAGGCCCGGCCCAGGAAGGACACTGATGCCCGAGACACAGCTCGGCCAGCTGAGCACGATGTTCGTCTACGCCGCCATGGCGGCGTACGTGGTGGCGCTCGTCGCGTTCGCCATCGACCTGTCGGGGGTGCGCGACCGTGGCCCCGGCGGGCGGCGGCGTGCGGTGGCGATCGGCATGTCGACGACGTGGCTCGCCTTCGCGCTCCACCTGGTGGGCGTCGTCCTGCGGGGCCTCGCCGCCGGCCGGGTGCCCTGGGCCAACATGTACGAGTTCTCGATCCTGTCCACGCTGGTGGCCGTCGCGGTCTTCCTCGGCCTGCAGCGGGTGCGCGACCTGCGGATCCTCGGCACGTTCGTCGTCGGGCCGGTGCTGCTGCTGCTCGGCGTCGCCGTCGCGGTGCTCTACGTGCGCGCGGACGGCCTCCAGCCGGCCCTGCAGAGCTACTGGCTGATCATCCACGTCTCCATCGCCACGGTCGCCGTCGGCATCTTCGGCGTCTCCGCGGCCATCTCCGCGCTCCAGCTCGCCCAGGAGCGCGCCGAGCTGCGTCGCGCCGCCACCGTCGCCACGGCCGCGGCGGTGCCCGCCGGTGCCGCGGTGCCCGCCGGTGCCGTGCTGTCGGGCGGGGCCGCCGGCGGGACCGCCGCCGCTACCACCACCGTCGCCGACACCGCCCCGGCTCAGCCCGCCCGCCCCAGCGTCTGGGGCCGGGTGCTCGAGTCGCTGCCCGGCTCGGTGGACCTCGAGCGGCTGGCCTTCCGGCTCAACGCCGTCGGCTTCATGATGTGGACCTTCACGGTCATCGCCGGGGCCATCTGGGCCGAGCACGCCTGGGGCCGGCCGTGGGGCTGGGACCCCAAGGAGGTCTGGTCCTTCGTGATCTGGGTGGTCTACGCCGCCTACCTGCACGCCCGCGCCACGCGAGGCTGGGAGGGGCGCCGGGCCGCGTACCTGTCGCTGTTCGGCTTCGCGTGCATCCTGGCGAACTACTTCGTGGTCAACCTGGTGTTCAACGGCCTGCACTCCTACAGCGGCCTGGGCTGAGCCGCCCTTCCGGGCAGCCCTCGCACGACGAAGGGGCCGCCGCGCCGGTCGGCGCGGCGGCCCCTTTCTGCTGTGCGTCAGGCGTCGGAGCCGGCACCACCGTCGTGCCGGTCGGCCTCGCGGCGGTCGGTCTCGTGGTGGTCGGCCTCGGTGCGGTCCGGCTCGTGGCGGTCCGGCTCCGGGCGGTCGGCGCCGTGCGGGCGCGCGCCGTCGTCGGCCCCGCCCCCCGCGTCCTTGGCCTGCCGGCGCTCCCGCGCCCGCCGCTCCCGTTCCGCGCGGCGACGCTCGGCCTCCAGCCGCGCGAGGAACTCCGGGTCGTCGTCGGGAGCCACCGGCCCGCTGCGCCGGGCGGGGCGCCGCGGCTCGGGGCTCCACCCGCCCGCCGCACCGCCGGCACGCGCCGAGCCCGACGACTCCGAGCGCGCGATCCGGCTGACCAGCAGCCAGGCGAGCGCGCCGAGGCCGGGGAAGATCACGATCAGCAGCACCCACACCGTCTTCGGGATCCCGGTGGGGACCGAGTCCTTCGGAGTGCGGATGCAGTCGATGATCGCGTAGATCACGATCGCCAGGAGAAGTATCACCGGCACTAGCCTGCCCATACCACCAGGGTAATCGGCGCGCACGCGCGGCGTGCCGGGGGTCCGCCCGGGCAGCGGATGGCCCGCCACGGGGCACGTAGGGTGGTGGCGTGCGCCTGCTCGTCTACTCCCTGCTCCGCGTGCTCCTCGTGCTGGCCTCCGCCGGGGTGCTCTACCTGCTGGGCATGCGGTCCTGGCTGCTGTGGCTGACCGCCGTCGTCGTCGGCGCCCTGCTGTCCTACCTGCTGCTGCGCAACCAGGGCCACGCCGCCGCCGAGGCCATCTCCCAGCTGTCCCCGCTGCGCGAGGAGCGCCCGAAGTTCTCCGAGCGCGTCGAGGAGGACGCCGCCTACGAGGACGGCCTCGTCGACGACGCCGGGCACGGCGCCCGGCCCGCCACGACGGCGCCCCCCGAGGACGCCGCCGCGGAGCGCAGCACGCTAGAGCGCGAGCCCGAGACCGAGCAGGACGCCGTAGGCCAGCTCGAGCAGCCCGGTGTCCCGCAGGACGACGATGAGGTCGCGGCCCGCGGCCCCGCCGAGGACCACCCGGGAGACGCGCACCGCCCACGGGACGAGGAGCAGCACCAGCAGCGCCCACGGTGACGCGAACGCGCACAGCACGCCGAGCGCCAGCGGCACCCACACCATGAGCACGTAGCCCCAGCGCGCGCGCCGGTCCCCGAGCCGCACGGCAAGGGTGTGCTTGCCCACCTGGGCGTCGGTCGGCAGGTCGCGCACGTTGTTGACCATGAGCAGCGCGCAGGCGATGAGCCCGACGCCCACGGCGCCGGCCCACGCCGTCCAGGGCAGCGCGAGCGCCTGCGTCCACGTGGTGCCCAGCGTGGCCATGAGCCCGAAGAAGACGAAGACGCCGACCTCGCCCAGGCCCAGGTAGCCGTAGGGGTGCTTGCCGCCGGTGTACCCCCAGGCCGCGACGACGGCGAGGGCGCCGGCGGCGATCAGCCACCAGGTGCCGGACAGGGCGACGAGGACGAGACCGAGCACCGCGCCGACGCCGAAGCTGAGGAACGCCGCGCGCTTGACCGTCGCCGGACTGGCCTTCCCGCCGCCGGTGAGCCGCGGCGGGCCGGTGCGCACGTCGTCGGTGCCGCGCACGCCGTCGGAGTAGTCGTTGGCGAAGTTCACGCCCACCTGCAGGGCCAGCGCCACGCCCGCGGCCAGCAGCGCGCGCCCGGCCGACGCCTGGCCGATCCCGGCCGCCGCCCCGGTGCCGATGATCACCGGCGAGACGGCGGCGGGCAGGGTGCGCACCCGCGCGCCCTCGAGCCAGTCGGTCAGCGTGGCCATGAGACTCCATCCGGAAGAGAGGGGACGCGGCCGGGCCGCGAGAGAGGGAACACTCGAGGATAGTTCCGCTCCGGGGACCGGGCCCGAATCGGGCGGAGCGGAACCCCGTCTGCCGCGCGCAAGCTTGTGCCCGGGCGCTACCGGGTCGGCGCCGGTGCGCCGCCGTGACGTTCGACGGCGACCCCGGGCGGCGTCGCCTCCGCCCCGGTGAGCACGCCCGCGGCGAGCCGCGCGGCGGCGAGGCGGTCGACCTTGCCCGGTCCGCGCTCGGGCAGGTGCGGGACGACGACGAGCGCGCGCGGCGCGTGCGCCCCGCCCAGCCGAGGGCGCACGAGGTCGCGCAGGGCGGCCAGGGCGGGGGCGCGACGCCCGGTGGCGGGCGCGACGACGGCGGTGACGAGCTGGCCCCACTGGCCGTCGGGCACGCCGACGACGGCGACCTCGCCCACCGCCTCGTGCTCGCGGAGCAGGCGCTCGACGCTCAGCGGGGCGACCTTGACGCCGCCGGTGTTGATGAGGTCGTCGACGCGGCCGAGCACGGTCAGGTGCGTCGCCCCGTCGGCGCCGGTGTCGAGCCGGCCGCGGTCGGAGGTGCGCAGCCACCGCTGCGTCCCGTCGGTGCGGAAGGCGGCGGCATCGGCCGCGTCGTCGTCGAGGTAGCCGGCGGCAAGCACCGGCCCGGCGATCTCGACCCGGTCCTCCGCGCCCAGCCGCAGCCGGACGCCGGGGAGGGGGACGCCGTCGTACACGCAGCCGCCGCCGGTCTCGGTCATGCCGTAGGTGGTCACCACGCGCAGCCCGGCGGCGCGGGCCTGCTCGAGGGTGCGCCGGCCGGACGCGGCGCCGCCGACGAGGATCGCCGCGAACCGCCGCAGCGGGGCCACCGCCTCCTCGCCGGCCTCGAGGACCCGGACGAGCTGGGTGGGGACGAGGGAGAGGTAGGCCGGGGCGCCGTCGTCCATGGTGGTGGCGGCCGCGGCGAGGGCGTCGGGGGCGAAGCCGTGGGCGGTGTCCACCACGACCGGGGACGTGCCGGCGACCAGCGAGCGCACGAGCACCTGCAGCCCAGCGACGTGGTGGGCGGGGACGGCGAGCAGCCACCGGCCCGGGCCGGCGAGGCGCTCGTAGGTGGCGCGGGCGGAGGCGGCGAGCGCTGCCCCGGGCAGCGCCACGAGGTGGCCCTGGCCGGTGGTCGAGCCGGAGGTCTGCAGCACGACGGCGGTGCCCGGCGGGACCGGCCGGTGCACGCGGGCGCGCAGCTCGCCCAGGACCTCGGCCCCGTCGCGGCCGGGGGCGTGGGGCACGAGCAGGGCGTCGCCCGCCAGCGCCTGGCGCAGCCCGGCGAGCAGGGCGGCGACCGCGCCCGGCCCGGTGCCGCCCGGGAGGGCGAGCGGCTGGGGGGACGACTGGGGCGACGCGGGGGCCTGGCTCACCGATCCAGGGTAGGTCCGCCACTAACGTGGCCCCTGACGTCCACGTCCGAGAGCAGGCCTGATATGACCACGTCCACTTCCGAGCACCGCCCGTCGCGGGGCGCGGCGCCCCGACCCGGTCGGCACGGGAGCGAGGTGGGCTGTGGCGAGACGGCGGGGGACCAGCCGGGGGCGTCGACGCGCGGCACGGCCGGGCAGGGGCGGCGCCGTCGTGCCCTCGTCGCGCTGGGGGCCGCCGCGCTGCTGGCGCTGACGGCCTGCACGTCCCGCAGCGAGCCGGAGCCCGCGCCGACCACCCCGAGCCCCACCGTCGACCTGCCGACGAAGCCCACACCGAAGCCCGTGCCGGCGCGGTGGCCGCTGACGGGCGTGGCCGGTGAGGTCGAGCAGCGGCCGGCGATGTCGGTCAAGGTGGAGAACTCGGTCTCGGCGCGGCCGCAGACGGGGCTCGAGGCCGCCGACATCGTCTGGGAGGAGATGGTCGAGGGCGGCATCACCCGCTTCAACGCCGTCTACCACTCGGTGATCCCGGAGGAGATCGGGCCGATCCGGTCGGTGCGCCCGATGGACGCCGCGATCTCGGCACCGCTGCACGGGCTCATCGTGTTCTCCGGCGGCCAGCCGCAGTTCGTGCAGCAGATGCGCGCCGCGGGGCTGCAGGTGCTGAGCAACGACGAGCACGCGCCGGGGATGTACCGGGTGGGCTTCCGGCGGGCGCCGCACAACGTGTACGGCAACGGGCCCCAGCTGCTGGGCCAGGCCGACGCCGATCACTCCGCGCCGCCGCCCGAGCAGCTGGCCTACGCCTGGGACCCGGCCCGCGCCACCGCCGTGCTGAGCGGCGCCCCGGCGTCCAGGCTGCGCGTCGCCTTTCCCGCCGCGGCGCCGGGCTGGACGTGGGACGCCGGGGCCGACGCCGGGCGCGGCGGGCCGGCGGGGGCCTGGGTGCGCGACGAGAACGGGGCGGCGCAGGCGTCCGCGGGCGGCACGCGGATCGTGGCGACCAACGTCGTCGTCCTGCGCGTGCAGGTCGTCGACACCGGCACCCGCGACCCGGCCGGCAACCCCGTGCCCGAGACCGTGCTCACCGGCGAGGGCGAGGCGGTGGTGGCGTCCGGCGGGAAGGTCGTCAACGCCCACTGGTCGAAGCCCGGTGCCGGTGACCCGCTGGCCCTGACCGACGGCGCGGGCAAGAAGGTCGAGCTGGTGCCGGGCAACACCTGGATCGAGCTGGTGCCCATCTCGGGCGGGAACGTCAGCTGGCAGTAGCGCCGCAGACGTGAGGCGGCGCTGCCCGGGGTCTGGCCCGGGGCAGCGCCGCCCGCCGTCAGTAGTAGTACGGGAAGCCGGACCAGTCCGGGTCGCGGCGCTGCAGGAAGGCGTCGCGGCCCTCGACGGCCTCGTCGGTCATGTATGCCATCCGGGTGGCCTCGCCGGCGAAGACCTGCTGGCCGGCCAGCCCGTCGTCGGCCATGTTGAAGGCGAACTTGAGCATGCGGATGGCCTGCGGGGACTTCGTGGCGATGATGCGCGAGTACTCCAGGGCCAGCGTCTCGAGGTCCTCGTGGTCGGCGACCTCGTTGACCACGCCCCAGCGCTCGGCGTCGTCCGCCGAGTACTCGCGCGCGAGGAAGAAGATCTCCCGCGCCCGCTTGTCGCCGACCTGGCGGGCCAGGAGCGCCGAGCCGTACCCGGCGTCGAAGGAGCCGACGTTGGCGTCGGTCTGCATGAACCGGGCGTGCTGGCGCGAGGCGATGGAGAGGTCGCAGACGACGTTGAGGCTGTGCCCGCCGCCGGCCGCCCAGCCGGGCACGGCGGCGATGACGACCTTGGGCATCGTCCGGATGAGGCGCTGCACCTCGAGGATGTGGAGCCGGCCCGCCCGCGCGGGGTCGATCTGCTCGCGTCGTTGCTCGAGCGGCGCCTCGTCGTCGGCGCCCTCCGCCTCGTAGCGGTACCCGTCGCGCCCGCGGATGCGCTGGTCACCGCCGGAGCAGAAGGCCCAGCCGCCGTCCTTGGGGCTCGGGCCGTTGCCGGTGAGGATGACGGCGGCGACGTCGGAGGTCATCCGGGCGTGGTCGAGGGCGCGATAGAGCTCGTCGACGGTGTGGGGGCGGAAGGCGTTGCGGACCTCCGGCCGGTCGAAGGCGATGCGGACGACCGGCAGGTCGCGCTCCGCCTCGCCGGTGCGGTCGACACCGCGGTGGTAGGTGATGTCGGTGAAGTCGAAGCCCTGGACGTCGCGCCACAGCGTCGGGTCGAAGATCTCGGACACACGGGAGGGGAGGTCAGTCACGGCGCTCACCCTAACCGCCGCCCTCTGGGCGGCAGCCGAGCCGGGTGGGCCGGAGAACTCGTCTCGGGGTCAGAAGGGTGGTGGGTCGTGGGGTGGGGTGAGGGGTTGGCCGGTGCGGGGGTGCAGGGGTGTGGTGGTGCCGTCGGTTTCGCGGCGGTAGGTGCGGCCGGTGCGTTTGGAGGTCCATTCGAAGATGCCGGGGGTGGTCTGGCGGACGTGGAAGTGGCCGTCGGTCTTGAGGGGGTGGTCGACGGAGCAGGCGGGGGCGAGGTTGGCCCAGGCGGTGGTGCCGCCGTGGGCGAAGGGGATGGTGTGGTCGAGCTGGCAGCCGGTGGCGCGGGCGCCGCAGCCGGGGCGGAAGCAGGTCTTGTCGCGGTGGCGGATGAGCTCGGCGAGGTCGGGTGGGGGTCGGTAGCGGGTGCGTCCGAGGTCGAGGACGGTGCCGGTGAGGGGGTCGGTGACGAGGCGTTTCCAGGTTCCGCCCAGGGCCAGGGCGCGGGCGGTGGCGGGGTCGATGGGGCCGTAGCCGTCGAGGTGGCCGGCCTGCCCGCCGCCGAGGAGGGTGGTCAGGGGGACGGTGACGTTGATGCGTACCGGCACCCCGCCGACCCGGCCGATGGGGATCCACGGCACCGGCGGCGCAGGCGGCGCGGCCGGTGGTGGCGGTGGGGGTTCGGGGCCGCCCGGGGCGGTGGGGCCGGTGTCGCTCGCCCCGGCCTGCGTCGTGGTCGCCGTGGTGGTGGCCGGCGTCGGGGCGGCGGCGTTCCCGTCGGGTGCCGCCGTGGTGGTGGCGGCGGGCGTGGGTGTCGCGCTGGTCGTGCCCGTCGCGGTGGCCGTGGTGGGTGTGGCGGCTGTGGCGGGCCGGGATGGTGGCTGGTCGGGTGGGAGGCCGAAGCCGCCGCGGGTCAGGGCGTCGGCGCCGGCGGCGGCCAGGACGTCGGCGCGCAGCTGGTCGATGGTGCGGGCGTCCCCGCCGGCCTTGGCCGCGCGGGCGGCGCCGTCCAGGGCCAGGTCCACGGCGATGGCGTCGGCGGCGGGCAGCACCGCGTAGAGGGAGGCCATGCCGTCGGCCAGCGGGCGCGGGTGGCACACCCGCCGCCGGGCGCGGGCGCCGCGGTGGCGGGCCTCGGCCTCGTGGTGGTCCACCGCGATGAGGGCCTCGGCGACGTCCCGGGCCAGCTGGGGCGGGGTGCGCCCGGGGGCCTTCGGCAGCACGGCGTCCTCGACGTCGTGGCAGACCTGGTAGGGCTGGTGCTCGAGCCCGGCGGCGATGACGTCGGCCTTGCGCGGGTCCAGCGCGCCGCGGGCCAGCGCCTCCCCGGTGGCCTGCAAGGGCCCGGTCAGCGCCAGCGCGGTGCGCACCAGGCGGGTGGCGGCCGGGCGGGAGATGCCCTGGCGCATGGCCACCTCGGTGCTCACCGCCGTGAGCGCGCCGGGCGCCGCGTCGTGCTCGATCGCCCCGGCCACCAGCGCCGCGAGGGCCTCGGCACGCTGATAGTGCGCCCACGCGAGCACCCGGGACCACTGCGCGGCCAGCTCCACCAGATCCGACGGGTCCTGCCCGTCCGGATCGATCGCGGCGAGCCCGACCGCCAGCGGCAGCCCGACCAGGGCCGCCATCTCCTCGAGCACCCCGGCCAGCCCACCCGGGGGCGGGCAAGCGCCCGCGACGTCGGCCTCGCGGTCCGCGGCCTCGGCGCGCTCGCCCGCGTCCCCGGCGTCGTCGCAATCCGCGGCATCGGCGCGGTCAGCTGCACCGTCGGGATCGGGGACGCCCGGGCGGCCGGGGGTGCCGTCGGGCACGGCGCCATCGCCGCCGCGGCTCTCATCCTGCTCGTCATCGAACATGCGTCCAGACTAGGGCGACCCGCTGACATCGCGTCGGGCGCCGGCTAGGGCTGTGGACAAGTGACTGAGAGTGCTCGACTCACGAGGGCGTGCATCCCAGACGGACCAGCCAGTGTTGATCGCGGGACCGCGAGCGGACGCCGCTACGCTGGCACGTACGTACTAGATAGGGGAGTGGTCATCATGGCGTGGGTCGTTCTCATCCTCTCCGGCCTTCTCGAGGCCGGATGGGCGCTGTGCCTCAAGGCGTCGGAAGGCTTCAGCAAGCTCTGGCCGACCCTCGGGTTCCTGGTCCTTGCGGTCGCGAGCTTCGCGGGGCTCGCCTACGCCCTGCGCACGCTTCCGGTCGGTACCGCCTACGCCGTGTGGACGGGCGTCGGTGCGAGCATCACCGCGATCGTCGGCATGGCATTCCTGCAGGAGGGTGTCTCGGTGCTCAAGCTCGTCTCCCTGGTGCTCATCGTGGCGGGCATCGTCGGCCTCAACCTGGCGGAGAACGGCGCCGCCCTCGCCCTTCCGGAGAACGTCGGGCGATGACGGTGACGGGATCGTCGAGCGCGCGCGGCGCGCGACGCAGGCAGAGCCTGGTCGAGGCGGCCGCCGAGCTCGTCGTCGCGGAGGGGCCGGCGGCAGTGACTCACCGGGCCGTCGCCGAGCGGGCCGCGGCGTCCCTCTCGGCGACGACGTACTACTTCTCCGGCCTCGACGACCTCCTCGGTGCGGCCGGCGCCCATCTGGTGGCCCGATGGGCGGAGCAGGCCGAACGTGTGCGCGACGAGGTGCTCGAGAGCCTTGGATCGGCGGCCACGGCCGCGCCGGCGGGGGAGGAGGTGGCGGGGGAGGAACCGGCGGGGGCGGAGCCCCCGCCGGAGGAGCCAGCGAGCGCGAACGAGCCCGCAGCCCCGGGGCCTCAGCCGACACCGGAGCTCGCCGTCGCCGCCGTCCTTGCGGCGCTGCTGCCGCCCGAAGGTCAGGTGCGCGGGCACTACCAGCAGCTCCTGGCAGCGGGGGCGACGCCGGCGGTCGCCCGGGCCTACCACGCCGGCCGCTCCCGGCTCGACGCCGCCATCGGCGACGTCCTCGCCGCCACCGGCAGCCGGTGCCCGGCCGCCCTGGCCGTCGCCGTCGTCGACGGCGCGGTGGTGAGCGCGCTCAGCGAGGGCCGCGACGTCCGCAAGACGGCGGCGGACCTGCTCAGGCGCGTGCTGTGATGCGGCGTCGCCCTCCGGGGCCGTACCCTCGCCCGGCGGCATCGTGACGGCGCGGCCTCCTATCCTGGCCATCATGCCTTCCTCCACCGCCGCCGGACCCCTGCCGGTGCGCGCCGTCTACTCCACCCCGCTGCGCACCCGCTTCCGCCGCATCACCGTGCGCGACGGCGTGCTGCTGCGCGGGGACGCCGGCTGGGGCGAGGTCTCCCCGTTCTGGGACTACGACGCCGCCGAGTCCGCCGCCTGGCTGCGGGCGGGGCTCGAGGCCGCCGAGGAGGGCTGGCCCGAGCCGGTGCGCACCCACATCCCCGTCAACGTCACCGTCCCCGCCGTCGGCCCCGAGCAGGCGGCGCGGATCGTGGCAGGCTCCGGCGGGTGCACGACGGCGAAGGTGAAGGTCGCCGAGCCCGGTCAGTCCGTCGCGGAGGAGCAGGCCCGGCTCGAGGCGGTGCGGGACGCGCTCGGAGCGGCCGGGAAGATCCGGGTCGACGCCAACGCCGGATGGGACCTCGACACCGCCCTCGCCCGCCTGGCCGTGCTCGACCGGGCCGCCGGGGGCCTCGAGTACGTCGAGCAGCCCTGCGCCGACGTCGCCGACCTCGCCGCCGTACGGCGCCGCACGCACGTCCCGGTCGCGGCCGACGAGTCGATCCGCCGCGCCACCGACCCTCTCGCCGTGCGCCGCGCCGAGGCGGCCGACGTCGTCGTCCTCAAGGTCCAGCCGCTCGGCGGGGTGCGGGCCTGCCTGCGCCTGGCCGAGGAGGTGGGGCTGCCGGTGGTGGTCAGCTCCGCCCTCGAGAGCTCGGTCGGCATCGCCGCCGGCCTCGCGCTGGCCGCGGCCCTGCCCGAGCTGCCCTACGCCTGCGGCCTCGCCACGGTCCACCTCTTCGACCGCGACACCGTCCCGGACCCGCTGCTCCCTGTCGACGGCCACCTCGAGGTCCGCCGCCCCGAGCCCACCGCCGACACCCTGGCCGCCGTGGCGGCGCCCGCGGACCAGGACCGGCGCTGGCGCGCCCGGCTGGACGCGATGGCCGAGCACCTGCGGGCCGCCGCGTGAGCGCCGACGGCGTCCACGGGCGCTCCGCCCGGGCCGACGTCGAGCCCTCCACCGCCACCGCCCGCCAGCTCGTCGCCGCCCTCGTGGCCCACGGCGTGCGCCACGTCGTCCTGGCCCCCGGCTCGCGCAGCGCGCCGCTGGCCTACGCCCTGCTCGCGGCCGAGGAGGCCGGCTGGCTCCGGCTGCACGTCCGGGTCGACGAGCGTGTCGCCGGGTTCGTGGCCCTCGGCCTCGCCCGGGCCGGCGCGGCGCAGACAGACGCCCAGAGCCCGCCGGCCCCGGTCGCCGTGGTGACCACCTCCGGCACGGCGGTGGCGAACCTCCACCCCGCGGTGCTCGAGGCCGCCCACTCGAACCTGCCCGTCGTCGTCGTCAGCGCCGACCGGCCGCACGAGATGCGCGGCACGGGCGCCAACCAGACCACCGATCAGGTGGGCATCTTCGGCTCCGCCCCGCGCTACGCCGTCGACCTGCCCGCCGGCGCCCCCGGCGGCCCGCTGCTCGACCAGGTCGTCACCCGCGCGCTCGCCGCGGCCCAGGGCCTGCGCACCAGCGCCCCCGGCCCGGTGCACCTCAACGTCTCGCTCCGCGACCCGCTTGCCCCCGCCACGACCTGGCGGCCCGGCCCGCCGCCCGCCCCGCGCCGCGTCGTCGCCGCACCGCCCGCGCCC